>CAZFTS010000020.1:0-58756 GCA_964521685.1 uncultured Muribaculaceae bacterium | reverse complement strand
ATAGGATTTAAACATAAAAAACATCCCCGGTGGTTGAAAGATGGGGAGTATTATAGTACAACTCATGTCTGGTAGCCTTCTTTGTGAAATTGAGATAATCGGCACCTTTAAAATAGTCGTAACCATTGAAGTTCATAACCTGATATCCCCATCTTGAAGAGAGTTCAAGTGTCGGTTTCATACCCTCTTTACCGCTCTTTGTAGTCACCACGATAACACCATTGGCAGCTCTTGAACCGTAAATAGCGGTAGAAGAGGCGTCTTTAAGAATGTCTATACTCTCAACATCGTTCAGATTGAGCGAGTAAAGAACGTTGGAGATACTTCCGGAAACACCTGAGTTGTATTCCGGAATACCATCGATAACCCATAGGGGTTGGTTATCACCACTCAATGAAGATTGACCGCGGATAATAACCGAAATAGGTGAAGTTGGTGATGCCGATTGAATCTGCACGTTTACACCGGCAGCACGACCCTGTAGCATCGACTGAACTGTAGAACCCATAGGGGCGGTCTCCAGCTCTTTCTTACCCATGTGAGCGATTGATCCGGTTACGTCTTTGATTTTCTGAGTATTACCATATCCGATAACTGCCACGCTCTCAAGAGCAATAGCATCTTCATCCAGAGAGATATTCAGAACATTGTTTCTGGCATTAAACATACCGCTTACAAGCTGCTCTCTCTTTTTGAACCCAATGTAAGAGAAGAGGATTCTGTCTCCCGGTCTTACATTAAGTGTATAGTTACCTTCATAGTCGGAGTAAGCTCCGGTTTTGTCGGTAAGGTTCTGGATAGAAACACCTGGAAGTGGTAATCCTGAAGTCTCTGTAACCTTACCTTTAATCTGGAACTTCTCCTGTCCCTGATTTGACTGATTTGATCCTGTGGGTGCTACCGCCTCTTTTGAGGCCCCCTCTTTTGGGCTGAGTACCACCTGTTTCCCCTGAATTTTGTAAGTTACGTTAATCGTAGGGAAATACCTGGAGAAAAACTGCTCCGGGGTTTCGTTTTTAGATGCAGCATTAACCTTCTGGTCAATAACCTTTAATGCATCTGAATAGACAAAATCATAGCCCGTTTGCTCAGTTACCTTCTTAAGGACCACCTTAAGTTGTGTATCCTTAAAATCGAAATTAAGCGATTGCGCATATAGTGTCGCAACCATTGACAAAAATACAATTGCAAAAGATGCAATGTATCTGAGTCGCATCAGAATTTGTTTTACATTCATAATTTAAGCTTTGGTTTATAGGAATTTTCTTTACTTTGAAAGCCTTTCAATATTTGCAGATATCTGCTCAATCTGCTTTTTAAAATAGTCCTGCTTTGCTTTGAAGTACTCCAGCACCTTCTCTTTAGGCAGACCTTTAACAGAGGTAAGAAGTCTCTCAACAGTATTTCTGTCATTTTCGCCAAGACGCATCATATCACCAACCTTAAGCATTCCGGCTACAGCCTCCATGTTGTTCTCTCCGAAATATCTGGCAGCATTTACAAAATATGGCGCGCTCTCATCTTTTCCGGCAAGCAGATTCAGATAATTTACCTTAGCCATAATTGCTTCATGATTTGCATCTTTTATACGGCCGGTTGCATAGTTACCTGCAAGATTTTTAATCCCACCGCAAATAGCGTTGTCAACTCTTTCTTTTGAAGCCATTCTGTCTGCAAGAGATTTCTCGGCCAATACCATTTCAAATACTTTTGAATTTGGGTTTCCAAGTGACTGTGAAACAAAAGGCCACATCTTATCGGAGTATTTCTCTCTTGGTGACATTGTCGCAAATATCTCCTCAATAAATGTATCGGCCTCTTTATTAAGGTATGATGCCCTCAGAGCCTCAAGATATGCTACTGCATTATCCAGATTTTTGGCCGATTCATATTTTGCTTTAAACGCTTTTGGGTTGTTTGCAGGATCCATAGCCTTTTTAGTCCTCTCTATAAAGGCATCTGCCTCACCACTTCCCACAATTCTGTTGATCTCGTTGCCGTCGGCATCCAGGATCAAAAAAGTAGGGTAGGCCCTTATCTCATACTTTTTGGCAAGTTCAATACCCTCACCTTTTTCCATGTCAAGTTTGTAGTTTACAAAATTGGCATTGAAAAATTTACCTACATGTTCCATAGGGAAAATCTTCTCCGACATGTACTTGCACGGTCCGCACCAGGTTGTGTAGCAGTCCATGAAGATAATCTTCGGCCCTTTTTTGTTGTTTTTTGCTTTTGCAAGCACCTGTGCAAATGCTCCCTCCTCAAAGAGAACTCCGGTGCTTTGTACCTTTGTCTGGCCATAGAATGGCATGGCCATAACGAGGCATAGAATAACGGTTCCAAGTCTTTTCATTGTTTATCTGTTTTGGTTAACAAACAGAACACAACTTAGAGAGCTTTTCCCCTAAATGATTCGGATTTTTTTGCAGATATTACGACTTTTTGTGCAGAGTGACTATATTTTCAGTTACGGAGTAATCAATAGATGTGCAGAACTTGATCATCTCCATTATCTGAACTATTGACTCGGATCTGAAGTTTGCGGTTAGTTTTGTGTTGAGAATATCCGGATCTACAATTATAAATTTTGTCCCGTGCCAGCGTTCCAGCTTTTTGAGAACTTCGGGCATCGGGGTCGCTTCAAATATTAGCTGACCGTTCTTCCAGGCTATCTGTTTTGTGGTATCTATCTGCTTAATGAGAATAGGAGCATTTTTATCTCTTATTACAAAGGACTCTTTTGGACTCAGGTGTGCGATAAGTTCACGCTCCCCTCTTTTAACCTCTCTTAAAAGATTTATTGATCCGGAAATGAGGGTTGTCTGAGCTTCATAGTCATTATCGTATGAGCGTAAATTGAATTTTGTACCCAATACTTCGATCATGAAATCACGATTTGTGCTTACAATCATTGGTTTAGTAGTGTCCCGTACAACTTCGAACAACGCCTCTCCTGCAACCAGCACCTCTCTTGTGGCGCCATGGAATCTGTCGGGATAGGTGAGTTTACTGGCAGAGTTGAGCCACACCTTTGAACCGTCGGGCAGTTCAACAAAGCCTTTAACTCCATTATTTGTATAAAGAGTGTGCTTCTGTTCGGCAGGAACCTCTGCCAATGTAATTCTTGGAACGGTTAGTTCTACCTTTAACTCACGATTCTCCACAAATTGCCAGATATTTACAGCAAGTAAAAGCGCTACTGAAGCAGCGGCAAGAACAACATATCTGCGATTACTCTTTTTGAGGAGCGGATTGTACAATCTGCGCACTCTTGAGCCGGTAATCCTGGAAGCCTCCTTCATCTCACCTAAAGTCGCAAAACTCTGTGGCATATTGTTATAGACCCACAGGTTCTTCAGTCCTATGAAGTATTTAAGGTTATCGGGGCTTTTATTTATCCACTCCAGAACCTCCCGCTTTTCATGCTCACCCGCAGCTCCTTTGATATACTTAATCAGTAATTTTTTTGTCATATTTGTACAATCTCATTATAAGCACAATAATACTACTAAATACCCTAAAAACAAAGGTAAATAATCTTTAAATTTTTTCCTTAAAATTCTTAGAGCCACAGAAATTCTGTACTCCACAGTCTTCACGGTCACCCCATCCAGCTTTGCAATCTCTTCATACTTAAGGTTTCCGAACCTATTCAAACAAAAAGAGTTCTTGATTTTTTCAGGCATCATCACCATAGACTCCTCAAAAATTTTATTTATCTCTTTAGTATAGAGAGCAGTCGAAGAGGAATTTTCGAGAGAGAGATAATTCAGCTCATTCTCTGTTATTTTACCCTCACTATAATTAATATAATCCCTTTCGCTCTTCTGCTTCTTCAGATAATTGAGACACATGTTACGGGTAACAACCATCAGATAAGGTAACATATCCCTTCTGAAATCTATTTTAGCCCGCTCCACCCAAATTGTCGTAAAAACCTCATTGGCAACCGACTTGGCACCATCCCAATCATGAATATAATTAAACGCATAAAACTGCACCTTATGAAGGTGCATAGAATAAACCTCTTCGAATACCTTTTTATATCCGGAATCTGAAGTTATTTCAAGCATGTTCAGGTTTGGTCATATGCATATAACTGGCAAATATAATATTTTTTGATAACAGAGCGCTGGATAACCTTGCCAAGGTTCTTGGGAAAATGTGTTGTTAAGGTGGGATAACCTTGCCAAGGTTCTTGGGAAAATGTGTTGTTAAGGTTACCTCACCTTGCAAGTATTATTCCCCAAGAACCTTGGCAAGGTTACCCCACCTTGAAGGTGTTTTTCCCCAAGAACCTTGGCAAGGTTATCGGCCGGCCAGCGGCCAGGCTACAGGAGTTTTTTTACAGGAGTTTTTTGATGTTTTGGGACTCTTTCTTGCTGCAGATTAGGATGTTGTCGGGAGTTTCCACGATTACCATGTCATCTACGCCAAGGAGTGAGATCTTTTTGCCGGTGGTGCTTATCACAACGTTCCCGCTGGAGTTGAGCTCTTTGAGTTGAGTGCCTCTTACAACCGTTTGATTTTCATTAGGTGTAAAAATATCTGCAAGTGCCGGATAGCTGCCTACATCGCTCCATCCGAAATCCACAGGAACCACCATTGTCTTTTCGAATTTTTCCATTATTCCAAAATCAATGGAGATCTTTGTAAATCTGTTGAATATGTTGTTTAAAGAGGCGTTTTCCACATCTCTCTTCTCTTTTCCGAGTCTTTGGATCTCCATCAAAAGATTATAATGTTCGGGCATCAACCGTTTGTAGGCATCAATTATTACCGGGAGTTTGAAGATGAACATACCGCTGTTCCACAGGTAGTTTCCTGCAGATATATATTTTTGGGCAAGTTCAAATGCAGGTTTTTCACAAAACGCCTCCACTATTGCAACCTTACCGGTTCTGATGCCATAATTCAACTGAATTTCTATGCTATCGTCCTCTTCAATTGCTTTAACTTTTAGATAACCGAACCCTGTTTCAGGGTAAGATGGTTTAACGCCCAGTGTTACAATTGCATTGCTTTTCTCTGCCGTTTCAATTGCTGTTTTTAATGACTCCCTGAAACCATTTTCATCCTTGATAAGGTGGTCAGATGCAAGTACTACCATTACAGAACCAGGGTAGAGCTCATCTACAATCACCGATGCAAATCCGATAGCGGCAGCGGTATCTTTAAATTGTGGTTCAAGAATAATGTTGCCCTCAGGTATGTCGGGAAGCTCTTCACGCACAGCCGGTTCCTGCACAGAGTTTGTCGCTATGAAGACCCTGCTGGAATTCACCAATGGCAACACCCTGTCGACAGCCATTCTAATAAGACTTCTCTTTTCATCCACCAGCTTAAGCAATTGCTTAGGTCTCTCTCGTGTAGATAAAGGCCAAAATCTCTCCCCCGATCCACCGGCCATAATTAAAACGGTGAAATTCAAATTATTAGTCATATTATATATTGATTAACGAAACCCAAATACGAAGGTACTAAATTTAGGAGAACGATTGGATCCCTCAGTGTTTTTTACAGAAGACAGATTAACATTGCTTTAAGGTGTTAATGGGTGCCAATTAAAAGAGGGGATCAATGTGTTAATAGGCTGTATATATGTAGATTGTAAAAAACACTGAGGGATCAAAATTACCTCTTAATCTCTTTCATGATTTTTTCTGCAGGAAGTTTTTTAGTGCAGAAGAACCAGTCGTAGCAGTGCATCTCCTCTTTGTTCTCCATCCTCTCCTTCGCAACACCGCATGAACCGGCAGTTGGTACAATCACATCGTCCCCCGGGCGCCAGTCGGCTGGAGTCGCAATTGCAAATCTATCGGCAGTCTGCAAGGCAATCACAACTCTGAGAAGTTCATCAAAGTTACGACCCAGGCTAAGTGGATAATAGATGATTGTGCGGATAATTCCTTTAGGATCAATTACAAATACTGCTCTGACAGCCTTTGTCGAACTCTCGCCGGGTTGCAACATTCCATATTTTTTTGCAACCTCCATTGTGATATCCTCAATAAGAGGGAATTTAACCTCCACATCCTTCATCCCCTTGTATTCAATTTTCTCCTTAATTGTTCTTAACCAGGCAATATGACTGTAAAGGCCATCAACTGAGAGGCCTACAAGTTTGCAGTTATACTCCTCAAACTGCTCCTCCATCTTCGCAAAGGTCATAAATTCAGAGGTACATACCGGAGTAAAATCGGCCGGATGGCTGAATAAAATTACCCAGCTACCCTTGTAGTCGCCGGGAAAGTCTATGTTTCCCTGTGTTGTAATTGCTTTAAACTCAGGAGCAGGATCGCCAATTCTTGGCATAGAATAAATTTGATTTTCCATTTTTAAAATTTTTTTAATGATTATAATTTTATTTTGTATTAATTTTTTGTCAAAACTTAATTCTTAAATGCATCTGCCAACAATCTGAAGTCTCACATCTTCAATTTTAAAATTGTCCAACTGCTTAGATTTAAAATAGTTGTCAATAATTTCATTTAACTCCTCATCATAATAGTCAGATACTACTCCGGTTTCAGTACAGTATATATGATGATGTTTGTCAAGTACCGGATCATACCTCATCACATCCCTATCAGTCTTTACTCGTGTTATGATTTTCTTATTCACAAAGCTCTCCAGAATATTGTAAATAGTGCCGACAGCAATATCCGGACTAATCTTGTGAACACCCTCAATTATCTCATCTGTAGTAGGATGCTTTTTAATCATGTCGAACGACATAAGGACGTTCAGCCTTTGTGGAGTAACCTTAAGACCAGCGTTTTTTATTATCTCTCTGTAATTCTTCATACTATTCTCTTCACAATCAATGTGTTCTTTTTGGTATTAATTCCTAAATAAGAATAATTCAAAAGTAAATATTTTTTTTTAATTATGCAAATTTTCTAAGAACCTTGGCAAGGTTCCCCACCTTGAAGGTTTTTTTGCCAAGAACCTTGGCAAGGTTACTTTTTTTTGACTAATTTTAGGAAAAATTTGAAGATGAGGTTAAAAACGGGATTGGTTGTCAGGGAGATTGCCGGGGAGAAGATGATTCTGATACGTGCCGGTAATACAACAGATTTGACTAAGGCGGTGATGCTGAATTCTTCTTCGGAGTTTCTGTGGAACTCATTACAGGATAGGGTTTTTGAGGTGGCAGATGTTACGAACCTGCTTAAAGACCGATACTCTGTGGAGCCAGAAAGGGCGCAGGCCGATGCCGGAGAGTGGGTTGATTCACTTTTAAAGGCTGGTCTTATTGATTGTTAAACAAATGGAAGCAACAAACATTGAGAAAGCGCTATTCACACTGGTAAGAAATGCAATTATTTCTGATGGTAATAGTGCCGAAAGACAAAATGTGACTCTCACTCATGCGGAATGGGGTGATCTGCTTACACTTGCTGCGAAACAGGGTGTTTTTGCAATTGCATACGATGGTCTCTCAAATGCCAACAGAGATTCACTCCAGAAAGATATTGCAATTAGGTGGAGTGTTGGAATTGAGCAGATTGAAAAACGTTACGCAAGGCAGATTGCTGTTCTTAATGAGCTATCTGCAATTTTTAAAATGAGGGGAGTAGAGATAATGTTGCTCAAAGGGCCACTTCTGGGAAATCTATACCCTGTTAAAGAGCACCGGGAGTTTGGAGATCTGGATATCTATCTGTCCGGTAATTACATGAAAGGTAACGAGATAATTGAAAAGCTCGGGATAGCGGTCGATACATCCGGAGATAAGCATTCAAAATTCATCTACAGAGGCATTTCCATTGAAAATCACAAGACATTTCTCAATGTTAAAATCAGCAAAACCGACCTCTCTATCGAAAATGAGCTGCACCGGATTTTAGATGAACAATCTGTAAACCAAACTTTAAACCACACCGTAAACCAGTCCGGATTTCTGAATCTATATGAAGCAGATAATCTGCCTGTTAAACTCCCTCCCGACCAGTTTACCGCACTCTTCGCAATAAGACATGCGATAGTGCATTTTCTCTCATCCGGATTGGTTCTCAGACATCTGACCGACCTCGGGCTTCTTTTCGAAAATAGATATGAAAAAATTGATTTCATGCAAATTGTAAAAATCCTGAACCAGGAGAGGCTGCTAAAACTCTTTGTTACATTCATCTCAATTATTAAAAGTGAGCTTGGTATGGAGAGAGGATTTGTCCTGACGAAGATAGCCTGCAGCGAACAGGGGATAGATTTTGTTCAAATTGCTGCAAACGAAGAGCTTGCAGATAAAATTTATAAGGATACAATAAGAAATTATGACAACCGTCCAAATGTAGATGCATTACTGGCCATGCCTTTGATTAAAAGAAAGATAACCGGAGCTGTGCGGCTATACAACTCCCGTTGGAAATATGATTCAATTGAGAAAAACCTTTACTACAAAACCTTGATTAAAAGGGTACTATTGGCATTCAAACAATAAAATGCAGTATGAGAAGAAATCTATTCTCCAAAATAAAATCTGCACTCAAAGGGCACCCCACAAAAGCCCTCGTTATCACAACAATAGTCACCACACTGCTTGATCTGCTATCAATTGCACTTATACTGCCACTACTGCTCGTTGTTCTTGACGGAAAAGATGGTGCTTCGACATCCTTTACCGGAAAGCTTTTCCGGCTGACGGGGGTGGAAAATTTCAATCATTTTATTGTAATATTGGTAGTTGCTACACTGGTTCTGGTAATTCTTAAAAATTTTACACTGCATAAAATCACCAATTTAAAAACTAAAATCCTCCTGAAATGCTATTCCGGAATATCTGCCTCGCTTTTTGAACACTATTTCAGGAGAGGACTCTCATTCGTAAAAACAGAAGGGCCATCGGCACTCTCACAAAACATAAATTCAGGAGCTTACAACTTTATTTTTGGCGTTGTAAGCCCTTTGCTCACTATTGCCGGAGATCTGTTTCTTATAATTATTGTACTGGTTATATTGGTAATAATTAGCCCGTTAGTTGCTATCATAGAGCTGTTGCTCCTTATTCCGGTTGTTGCTTTTTACCGATTCAGGGTAGGTGAGAGGCTTAAAGAGGCGGGAAAGGCCGATAATGAATCGCGCCGTGAACAATGGCGGATTACAGTCGAAACATTCAGAGGTTATGCAGATGTTTCCCTCAATGGTAAGTTCCTGGATATGATTGGGATGTTCCGCCGGGGCACGGAGAGGATTTCGGAGAACAAGATGTATCTTGAGAGTGTTAAGAGCTCAACCGGCAGAGTTATGGAGAGTGTTGTCTTTCTGATTGTTTGCTCATTGATAACTCTTTACCTCTTTTTTACCCCTGCCGACACGGAGAGGCTAAGGTTGATTATTGCCATCTTTACCGCATCGGCAATTAAGCTTTTACCGCTTGTGAAAGGGGTGGTGACAGGTGTGGCAACTGTGAGGAATTCGCTTTACACAGTAGATATTGTAGATGAAATTGTGAATAGTGGTAATATTGTGAAAAGTGGTAACATTGTGAATAGTGGCAACATTGTTAATTCAGATAGTTTTGTGAATTCCGGTAATTCTGATAACTCTCAAAAGATATATCTTGAGCCATTTGATAGCCTTGAGGTTAAAAACATCTCATTTGCATTTGACAATGGTAGGGAGATAATCTCGGACCTCTCAATGCATATAAAGAGAGGCGAGCGAGTGGCAATCACAGGTCTCTCCGGATCAGGGAAAACCACACTGCTATATCTGCTTGCAGGGCTCTATACTCCACAAAAGGGTGAGATCTTTATAAATGGAAAGAGACTTGATAGCAAGCTTTTTAGCGCATGGAGCGGCATTGTCGGCTATGTCTCTCAGGAGATTTTTCTTATTAACGGTACTATTGAAGATAACATAACCCTCTTATCTCAAAAGGATTCCGGTTTGATAGATGATGTAGTTAAAAAGGCATCCCTTAATACACTTATTGAAAGATTGCCTGAAGGGTTGCAAACTAAGGTAGGAGAGGGAGGTGCACTCCTATCCGGTGGTGAACGACAGAGGGTTGCGCTTGCAAGAGCCTTCTACAAAAATGCATCTGTACTCCTTCTGGACGAACCTACAAGTGCTCTGGACAGAGAGACAACAGAGAGCATTCTTAATGCGCTTACAAGCTCTACAAATTTGACAGTCATTGTAATCACACACAATGAAAAGATTATTGAACTAAGTGACAAGGTCATAACACAAAATGTTTAATTATGTATCTGCTTAAGTTCACTATTGCCGGAGAAGCGGTTCAGATTATTTCGGATCAGCCAATTAATAACAAAGTATTCAAAAGCTTTGAACCATTTGCTGTTAAAGACAATGTTGAATTAGAATGGCCAAACCCTTTGCTTACAATATTGCTCCACGAAAAAGAGGTTGATAACTCTTTACCGGGCACACTTGTTCACAGTTTTGAAACCGACGTAGGAAACTGTCGTTTATTCAGAGATGGAGAAAACTATATTTTTTCAATCCAGGGTGACAACGCTTTTCCAATCACTCTCAAAACAAACAGGGGCTCAACAGTGGTCCAGGCATTTACCCCATCCATAAGCGCTATTCATAAAGCCAATTTTATCTTCTCAATCTGGATGGCACTCTCGTTGGCAGGCGCACACCGGAAATTATCTATGATTCACTCATCTGTAATAGTTTACAATGGCAAGTCTATACTCTTTCTGGGAGAGTCCGGGACAGGGAAAAGCACTCACACTGCACTGTGGATCAATAATATTGAAGGCTCTTACCGGCTTAATGACGACAGCCCTGTCGTGAAGATTACTAAAGAGGTTCTTGTAAGCGGATCGCCCTGGAGCGGAAAGGGAAAAATTTACAAAAATGAGATCTGCCCGCTTGCTGCAGTAGTAAGGTTGAAACAAGGGAAAAATAATAAAATTTCTCAACTAAATAAACTTGAAGCATTTGCAGCACTCTACCCATCTTTTCCACCCGCACTTGCGGCCGACGAAAATTATTCAGATGATATCTGCACAATTATTTCACACATAATTAAAACCACCCCGATTTATGAACTGGAGGCTCTTCCGGATAGTGGGGCCGCCTTTCTGGTAAGAGACACGATATTCACATGATTTTTGTAAATCAATGGAAAACAATAATATATCAAAAAGGGAAAGAGTCGGAAAGGGGCTCAGAACACTGCCAAACAGCGATGCCCTCTCTTTTATTGAGGAGTGTATAAAGAGAGGTGAGGATGTGAAGTTGAGAGTGAGAGGGAACAGTATGGCTCCGCTTCTGATTAACAATCTTGATTATGTAGTATTGCGACCCATAAATGGCCATAAAATTGAAATTGGAGATATCATCTTTTTCCGTTACAAGGGCTATTTTCTTATGCACAGAGTTGTTGAGTTAATTGCTGATAATGAATGTTTTGCTGAATTTAAAATCGTAGCAAAGGGCGATTCGCTTAAAAGCTGCGAATTCATTAAATTCCGGGATGTCGTTGCAATTGTATCATTGCCTGCCAGATATACCAAATGGTGGTACCTCTTACCCAAAAGGATTCTTTGGCAATTGATAAAAGTTTATATCTTTGCTCGAGGGGTATTTAAAAAATCTGATATATGAAATTCTTTATTGATACCGCGAATCTCAATCAGATACGCGAGGCAAACGAGTTAGGAGTACTGGACGGAGTAACTACCAACCCTTCACTCATGGCAAAAGAGGGAATAAAGGGGGATGAAAACATTAAGAGACACTACGTTGAAATCTGCAATATAGTTAAAGGAGATGTTAGCGCAGAGGTTATAGCAACAGATTACGAGGGGATGATAAAAGAGGGAGAGGAGCTTGCAGCACTTCATCCACAGATAGTTGTGAAAGTTCCCTGCATAAAGGAGGGAATCAGGGCAATCCGCTATTTTTCGGAGAACGGCATACGCACCAATTGCACACTGGTGTTCTCTCAGGGACAGGCACTTCTGGCGGCAAAAGCCGGAGCAACATATGTATCACCATTTATAGGCCGCCTGGACGATATCTCGACCGACGGTGTAGAGCTTATAAGGCAGATAGTCAACTTCTACAACTACTACGGCTATCGCACCGAAGTTCTTGCCGCATCCATCAGACACACAATGCACATCATCCAATGCCTTGAAGCCGGCGCCGATGTAGCAACCTGCCCGCTCGACGCCATCCTCGGCCTGCTCAAACATCCGCTTACCGACTCCGGACTCGAGAAATTTTTAGCCGATTACAACAAGGTTGGGTAACCTAGGGGTAACCTTGCCAAGGTTCTTAGAAAAGATCCCTCACCTCTGCCTTGATTTTATCAATCTTTGAGTTGGGGGCTTTAAGTAAATCGAGCAAAGCCGGATCTTGTGAAATCTGCCGGCAGGTGACAACTCCGTTCTCCATAAGGATCTGTTTATCAGATTTGGAGAGTGATGTTAGTGAGGTAATAGGATAAAGTCTGAATTTGTCAATTATCTCCCTTATTCCATTCCCTTTAGGGTAGTCCCAGCTAAGCAGATGCAATCCGCAACACTCACCGTACTTTTCGGCATCCTCCGTAAAACGGGTGTTTGTTACCACTCCGCCTGAAAATGTGTAGCCTTTGAATTCGACCCTCTCTTTCCGTATCCGTATAATATCATCAACCCGAGAGCGGATATAAAGGGGCACCTGGACATTTGCATTCTTACCCGTACTCTGATAGTATTTGCACTCGATAAATCGTTGGTGTTTGTCCTGAGTCGCAATCACATCTACTTCGTGAGTAACGCAATGTCCGTCAAGAGTTTTAGCGACTTCAACATCATAGCCCAAAGCCTTGAAGATCTCACCGGCAAAATGCTCAAAAGGGTGACCGGTCGGTCCCAGCTCCATCATAGCACTCTTTAGTTTGTACCTTGCAGCATTGCTTACTGTTCTCTTTCTCAGGAGAGTAAATGCAAGGGAATATATCTTGCGGCTTGGAACCGCCCCGTTCACAGACTTGGCAGCTTCTCCCTCAATCCACACAACAATATCATTAACAATACCTTCGGCCAACTCCTCACCCGCACCCGAACGTACAAGCGAATTCATAAGCTTTTCCCTCGAAAACTCCTCAACCTCACCGGTTGCCTTTTGCACCAGAAGGTGGGGTAACCTTGCCAAGGTTCTTGGAGACGCAGAAGATTTTTTCATTGCCATTTTTTTAATTATTTGACCATTTTCACCCCAAAATTACACAAAATTCCAAGAACCTTGGCAAGGTTACCCCACCTTGAAGGCACTTTTCCCCAAGAACCTTGGCAAGGTTACCCCGGCAAGGTTACTCCACCTTTTTGGGTGAAAGGAGGCCGATGGCTACAAGCATTGCGCCGGAGATGATGAAGGCATTGGTGATGCCTATTGTGTCGGCGATGAAGCCCGTGGCGATAAGGCTCAACATTGCAGGGATCATTATGAAGCTGTTATGGATGGAGAAGACTCTCCCCAGGACTGAGGAGTGTAGTTCGGTCTGCAATATTACTGTAAAAGTGCCCCAGAAGATTGCTCCGGCAACTCCTCCGATAAGAGTGAATGTCGTAAAGAGGATAAAACCTTCCGGCGGCAGGATACCTGAAAAAGCAAACATAAGGCCAAGAATGATATACATTGCATTAATTATGAGTACTTTGTTAAATTTGGTCTTTATAAGACTCATCAATCCGCCACCAATTAGCATCCCCGCACCCCACGCAATCTCAACGATACTCATCTTCATTGTGTCACCGCCAAAGTGATCCAGCGTCATGAGGGGGAAGAGGGTAGATATCGGCACCATTGCAAGCGCTGCAAAAATTGTAAAGATGAACATCCGCGTAAGTCCTTTTCTCTTAAGGATCTCATTAAGACCCTCTTTAAGCTCTCCGAAAAATTGCCTGAATGAAGCCTCTTTGCTTTTATCCACGGAGGGGTTTGGAATTTTGACAAACAAAAGAGAGGTGACAGCCATCAAAGCCCCGAAGACATCGAAAAGTAGTACCCATGTCATATCTAAAGCGCTGATAAACAGAGCTGCCAGTGCTGGTGCTCCAATGGTACTTATCGAGAAAATCATATTATTAACCCCGGCTACCCTCATAAGCTCCTCTTTCGGAGCAAGCAAAGGTACAGATGCCTCCATTGCCGGCATATGAAATGCACTTCCTATCGATCTTAAAACTAGTAATATATAGATTAACCAAATCTCTGTCTCTCCAAAGTAGAAGAGAGCCGCCATTATAAGAGTAATGAAAGCGATATAGAGATCGGCAACAATCATAGTCCGTTTTCGGTTCCACCTGTCAATAAGCACTCCTGTAAACAGACCCAGCACCAACTGTGGAAGGAGTGAAGATATAGTTGCAAAAGCCAGAACCTCTGCCGATTCTGTCTTAATGCTAAGCCAGAAAATGACCCCGAAGCTCACCACAGAACTGCTCAATGTCGAGAACAGCTGTCCCGTCCAGATGAAGGCAAATGTCTTTTTCCAGTTTGTATTTTCTTTCATAAAAAATTCAGAGTTTTATATAGTCTGACTATCAATTTATAGATAACAAAAGAACTCAAACCTTGTTTAAATTTTAAAAATATTTAGGGAAATCCCGAAATGATTTTTATATATTTGTTCGTCTTTTTACGAAATGATTCAAAATAGATCAATATGGCATCAAAAAAATCGGAACATTTTACTGAAAGTCAAAGGAAGATAGCCCGTTATTCAAAAGCAATGGGGCATCCTGTAAGAGTCTATATCCTTGATTTTCTGGCAAACAATCTTGAAAAATGCTGTTACAGCGGAGACATGGCCGAGGAGCTTCCAATTGCCCGCTCAACACTTTCTGAACACCTTAAGGAGTTGAAAAAGGCAGGGCTGATACAGGGTGAAATCAATCCACCCTATATAAAGTATTGTATAAACCGGGAGAACTGGAATGAGGCAAGAGAGTTGTTAAGTGGATTTTTATCACGATAGCGGTCTATATTCAAGGATTGCAGATAATTATGAAAATTAAGATTTAGCAAATAACTTAAAATAACAAAGATATGGAGATAAAGGTACTGGGCCCCGGATGTCCTAAATGTAAAACACTGGAGAAACTTACCCGCGAAGTGGTAGAACAAAATTCAATTCAGGCAACAATCTCCAAAGTCGAAGACATTATGGAGATTATGAGTTACAATGTGATGAGTACACCCGCACTTGTGGTTAACGGAAAAGTAGAGATAAAAGGCAGGGTTCCGTCAGCAGATGAGATTAAGCAGATACTGGCTAAATATTAAGAAAATGAAAAAGATAATAACCATTACAGCTGTGCTCTTAATTATGGTCGCAGCCTCAACAATCGATTTAATCGCCCAAAACCCGAATGCCGATACAAAGAAGCCTGAAACAACAAAGGTTGAATCTGCAGGAATAGAGGTGATATATTTCCACTTCACAAGACGTTGTGCAACATGTAAATCGGTGGAAGAAAACGCTAAAAATGCAGTAAATGAACTAAATACCGCAAAAGTAAACAATGAGAAATACTCATTCAAATGTTATAATCTGGATGAAGCCGAAGGAAAAGCAGTTGCCGAAAAAAATAAAGTTACAGGTCAGGCCTTGGTTGTAATAAATAACGGAAAGGTGGCAGATATCACAGCAAGTGCTTTTATGAACGCAAAGGATCTGCCTAAAATTAAGGAAGAGATAATGAAAGCTGTCGATAAGTCATTGACAAAATAGCATTTGGCAGATGGAGTTTTTACAGAGCATACTCGAGAGTACTCAGTACTCATTCGTAACTGCAATAATCCTTGGACTGATGACAGCAATAAGTCCCTGTCCTCTTGCCACAAATATATCTGCAATCGGATTTATAAGCCGCGATATTGAAAACCGCAAAGTGGTATTCATAAAAGGGTTGGTTTACACAGCCGGAAGGGCAATAAGTTATACAGGTCTTGCAGTACTTCTGTACTTTGGTGTAAACCAGATGGATATTACAACCATTTTCCAGGGTTGGGGTGAAAAGATCCTGGGTCCGATTCTCATAGTAATAGGACTATTTATGCTGGATATTATTAAAATTAAAATTCCCGGAATTTCCGGGCTGACTGAAAAGCTTGGAGAGGGGGGCAAAAAAAGTTATTGGGGAACTCTTTTACTGGGGATGGTTTTTGCACTTGCATTCTGCCCATACAGCGGAGTACTCTATTTTGCAATGCTCATACCAATTACCATCTCAAGTGCCGGAGGGCTGTATCTGCCTGTTTTATACGCAATAGCTACCGGAATCCCTGTAATTATCTTTGCCTGGCTTTTGGCCTATGCAGTTGGTAACGTTGGAAAAATGTACAGCCGTATAAAAACTTTCGAGATCTGGTTCAGAAGGGTAGTGGCAGTGTTATTTATTGTAGTAGGGGTCTATTTTGTTGTTGAGCTCATTTTTTAACGAATTTAAAAATGGAAAAAAGAAAAGAAATAAAGATACTTCTCTGGATAGCAGTAGTATTCGGAGCGGCCTTCTTCCTCCCAATTGAGAGTGCAAGGTTTAACACAGCCCTGAGTGCTACTCTTGACCTGGTTAAATGGTATGCAAGAGAGCACGTTGTATTATGTCTGCTCCCGGCATTTTTCATTGCAGGAGTTATCTCAGTATTTGTAAGCCAGGGCTCTGTCCTTAAATACTTTGGAGCAAACGCAAAGAAATGGCTGGCATATACTGTCGCAGCAGTTTCGGGCACAATACTGGCAGTGTGCAGCTGTACAATCCTGCCACTCTTCTCGAGTATCCATAAAAGAGGAGCCGGCCTGGGCCCTGCAATCGCATTCCTCTACTCTGGACCTGCTATTAATATTCTTGCAATAATTCTAACCGCAAGAATTCTTGGTTTTGAGATGGGGGTAGCTAGAACAATAGGAGCCGTCGCTTTCAGTGTAATTATTGGATTAGCAATGTCTTTCATCTACAGGAAAGAGGAGAAACAGAAACGGGAGGAGCAGATGAACTTTGTTCCGCCACCCGAGAAACGCCCAATGTGGCAAACCTCATTTCACTTCTTTACTCTGGTTCTGATTCTTGTATTTGCAAACTGGGGGTCACCATCTAAAGATGAGACAACAGGTATATGGTACTTCATATGGTCAAATAAATGGTACATCACCGCACTGTTTTCGGGATTTCTTGGGTATTCGTTAATTAAAATATTGAAAATCAAATGGCAGTGGGTACTATACTCTGCTTTGGCAATTGCAGCTTCGGCCCTTTTGGCAAACAACTTTATTGAAAACGCAAAATTAATGCCGCTTGTTCCAATGATCGTAGGTATAGCAGCCCTTTGTACAATCACCCTGCTGGACAAACGTGACGAAGAGAACAGGGAATGGACAATATCAACCTGGTCATTTGCTAAGCAGATACTCCCTCTACTTGCTATCGGAGTTGTGACAGCCGGATTCCTGCTGGGGTCAACACATGACGGACAGTCAATTGCCGGTGTTATTCCAAATGAGTGGATTGCAGCCCTTGTGGGAGGAAACTCATTCTTCTCAAACTTTTTCGCCTCTATAGTAGGAGCCTTCATGTACTTTGCAACACTCACAGAAGTTCCAATTCTTCAAGGACTTATCGCATCCGGAATGGGCAAAGGACCCGCACTGGCACTCCTGCTTGCCGGCCCATCTCTCTCACTTCCCAATATGCTGGTAATCAGAGGTATCATGGGAACTCAAAAGACCATCGTCTATGTAATACTTGTAATAATTATGGCCACTATATCCGGCCTTATATATGGTGCAATTTAAAGTTATGGAAACAGATCAAAAGAAAACATGTTTATGCGGAGTCTCTGAATACATGGTTGTCGCCTGTTCGGGCGCATGTGATCTTGGGCATATTACCGATTTGGTTGCCCGTAAGCTCAGAGATAACGGGGTTCGTAAAATGAACTGCCTTGCAGTTATTGGTGCAGGGATTCAAAAATCTATAGAAGATTTTAAGACAAAAAACATTCTTGTCCTGGATGGCTGCCCTGTCGATTGTGGAAAAAAAATTCTGGATAATGCTGGATTCAGCGATTATTGCTATTTGAGAATAACCGATCTTGGCTATAAAAAGGGTGAAACGCCGGTAAATGAGATTGTTATTAATGATATATATGAGAAAGCTTCAATTATATACTAAACTCAAAGGCTATTTTTCAATTGCATTTATTCTATTTGCTGTTTTATTTCTTGCCTCACTTTTTATTTTTAAAGATAATTTAACTGAGATAGCATCAAATCTTGTAATAAAAAATGCCGGTTCCGAGGTCATATCTTCGGAATCGGCTAAAATTGACTCATTATATAACTATTCAAAAAGCGGCTTACCTTATAAGTACACATTCCTTGAATTTGGTGCCAAAGGGTGTTCAGCCTGCAAAATGATGGAATCTGTAATGGAAGAGATAAAATTGAACAATAAGAATTTTGTTAATGTAATCTTTATGAATGTCCGGAACCAAGAATATGAAAAATTGCTCAACTACTATGGTGTTGTAATGATTCCCACTCAAGTAGTTCTGGACAGAAATGCCGTGGAAATCTTCAGGCATACAGGTTATATTCCTGCAAATGAATTACAAAGGGTGTTTAACTAAATCTTAATATTTTATTTTGCTCATTATAAATATATGTCGTATGTTTGCGACATAAAACATGAAGAGAGATGAACAAGAATGAAATTTTTGATGAGGAGCTTCAGGATCTGGCTCTTTTTGCTAAAGCGATCTCTCATCCTGCGAGACTGGCAATTCTCAATTTCCTGTCCGAACAAAAAATATGCATCTCAGGAGATATTTCAGACTATCTTCCATTAAGCAGAACTACTGTTTCACAACATCTTAAAGTGCTAAAAAAGATGGGAATCATTCACGGAGAGATTGAGGGATTAAAGATCAATTACTGTCTTTGCAATGATCAAATCATAAAGTATGTCAATAATTTCAAACATTTTTTTGATAAGATTGAAACAGTAAAAATTGAGTGTTCAAATTCAAATAGGTGTTAAACAAAGACAAATATTGTATTCTATGAAAATCTTGATATTGTGTACAGGTAACAGTTGCCGGAGCCAGATGGCTCACGGCTTTTTGCAATCATTTGACAGCAAGCTTAAAGTTTGCTCTGCCGGGACTGAGGCATCGGGAAAGCTTAACGAAAGGGCTGTATTGGTGATGAAGGAGGTGGGTATAGACATCAGTCACCACACATCAGATTCGGTAGATCTCTATCTGGGAGAGGAGTGGGACTATGTAATAACCGTTTGCGGTGGTGCTAACGAAACATGCCCTGCATTTTTGGGCAAGGTTAAGAACCGTTTGCATATAGGGTTTGATGATCCTTCACATACAACAGGCTCTGAAGAGTTTATAATGAGTGAGTTTCGCAGGGTAAGAGACGAAATTAAGAGAGCATTTTACGGATTTTATCTAAATTTAAAATAGTATGGAAAAGGCAAAAAGTGGAATTGGAATCTTTGAAAAGTATCTGACACTCTGGGTTGCACTATGGATCGGAGGGGGTATAATTATTGGATCAATTGCCGGGGAATCTATGCAGATTCTAAGCAGTATGGAGATTTACAGAGTAAATATCCCGGTAGCAATACTTATATGGTTAATGATCTATCCAATGATGTTGCAGATAGATTTTTCAAGTATTAAGTATGTTAGAAAAAATCCTAAGGGGCTGATACTTACCGTAGTGGTTAACTGGCTCATTAAACCCTTTACAATGGCATTCTTTGCATGGATTTTCTTCTCAAAAATTTACGGAGCCTTTATTTCACCGGAACTGGCAGGAGAATATATTGCAGGAGCAATTTTACTGGGAGCAGCCCCCTGCACGGCAATGGTCTTTGTATGGTCCTACCTCTCCGATGGCGACCCTACATACACACTGGTTCAGGTATCTGTGAACGACCTTATTATCCTTATTGCATTTATCCCCATTGTAGGCCTCCTGTTAGGAATCACCAATATCTCCATACCTTATGAAACACTGGCGGCCAGCGTGGTAATATATGTCGTAATTCCACTTGCAGCCGGCTATGCCACAAGCAAACTGCTCATCAAAACACACGGAGAAGAGTGGTTCAAAACCATCTTCCTCCCGAAACTCAAACCGGTAAGCATACTCGCACTGCTTCTCACACTCGTGCTACTCTTTGCATTCCAGGGACCAAACATTCTGGGCAACCCGCTCATCATACTGCTGGCCGCCATCCCACTTATAATACAAACCTACTTCATATTCTTTATCTCCTGGTTTGCAGGACGAAAATTGAAGCTCCCATATGCAATCTGCTCACCCGCCTCAATGATAGGAGCCAGCAACTTCTTCGAACTCGCTGTAGCAGTCGCAATCACACTATTCGGACTCCAAAGCCCCGCCGCACTCGTAACCGTAGTGGGCGTACTTGTCGAAGTCCCCGTAATGCTGTCACTTGTAGCCCTCGCCCGCAAATGGCGGTACTAAGAACCTTGGCAAGGTTGGGTAACCTTGCCAAGGTTATTCAGAAAGTTTGAAATAGTGTAATAATGAAATAGTGTTAAGAATCAAATTATTATAAAATATTGAATATGGATTCAGAAGAGTTAAAACGAATTGTAAAGCAGAAGTACAGCAAAGTGGTACTTTCAACACAATCAGGAGGTTGCTCATGCGGATGCACTCCTGCAGGGGGATGTTGCGGAACGGATGAGTTAAGTTCGTTCGGTGAGAGTTATGAAAATGTCGAAGGGTATGTGGCTGAGGCCGATTACGGTCTTGGTTGCGGTATCCCGACCCAGTTTGCCGGGATTAACAAGGGAGACCGGGTGCTTGACCTTGGCAGCGGTGCAGGTAACGATTGTTTTGTGGCCGCATCCATAGTCGGGGCAGATGGTTTGGTTACCGGGCTCGATTTCACGGAATCTATGATTGAAAAAGCACGGGAAAACTCAAAGAAGAGAGGATACATTAACGTGGAATTTGTAAAGGGAGATATTGAGGATATGCCTTTACCATCAGATTATTACAATGTCGTAATTTCAAATTGCGTTCTTAACCTGGTGCCCGACAAGAAAAAAGCCTTCTCAAATATTATGAGAGTGTTAAAACCGGGAGGCCATTTCTGCGTTTCAGATGTTGTAACCAAAGGCGATCTGCCCGAGGATCTAAAAAAAGATGCCGAGCTATATGCGGGTTGTGTTGCAGGTGCATCAGAAATAAGTGATTATCTGAATATTATAAAAGCTGCAGGTTTTACAAACATCGACATCCACAAAGAGGTAAGAATTGATCTGCCTAAGGAGATAATGAAAAAGTACTACAACACAACGGACACGGAAACTCAAAACAGCGGTAAAGGGATTTTCAGTATAACAGTAACAGGTTGGAAATAAATCAATTTCAGAATATGGAAGAATTTGGATATAAGCAGATTGACCCTAAAGAGATTCCGGGTAATCTCATAAAACTAATTGCAGATGAGTGGATGCTTGTGACTGCAGGCACCCAAGAGAAGTTTAACACAATGACAGCCAACTGGGGTGGGGCGGGTTACCTCTGGAACCGACCGGTTGCATTTGTCTTTATAAGACCCGAAAGGTACACCTACGAATTTGCAGAGAAGAGCGAGATGTTTACCCTCTCTTTTTATGACGAAAAATATAGAAAAGCACTCAATATCTGCGGAGTAAAAAGCGGAAGAGATTGCGACAAGGTCAAAGAGGCCGCTCTCACACCAATCTTTACAAATAAAGGCCTCCCCGCATTCGAGGAGGCCAAAATAGTTTTAGAGGTTCGTAAAATCTATGCCGATATGCTTTCGGAAGATGCTTTTATAGATAAAGAACCAATTAAAAATCATTATCTTACAAAAGGCAATCTGCATAAATTATATATCGTGCAAATTGAAAAAGTGTGGATAAAAGCTTGAAAATGCTTACAGTTTTTAATTAGCCACAAAATCCCACATATATTTAACCGAAGGGGGGCAACTGATCTGGATATCATCCGTACCGCAGTCCCACTTTCGGTTTTTGTTTAAATCCAGCAGGTTATTGGTACAAACTTCGGTTGCACAGGCACCCAAACGCCAGGTAAGAGTCACTGTACCCCCGGAAGGCAGAGTGAATCCGGCAACCTTTTCACCCGCATCGGCAACCTGGAATGTGCCACCAACTATCTTGCAGTTTCCGCTGGTAGATAAATAGTTAGGTTCAACCCAGCTCTCGTCATTATGATCACACGGAGCAAATGTGCTTCCCATTGTCTCAAGTAACTCATACTTTACAGATGGGTTTGAAACGAGATTCACAACTCTGTAGAACCTGTTCTTAAAAGTCATTTTGATACTTTTATAGGTACCGGCCGGAATTTCAACCGGCACAAAGGTATAGTCTTCAAATAGTTTCAACTCCTGATTTGTAGAACCGGTAATTTTAATCCAGTTAAGATTATCGGGACTGCCAACCTTAATCTCATCCTGGGATATCCACACATCCCCGACGCAAATTCTGAGAGAGGTCATGGTTGTTTGCGTCACATCTCCTGTAAGATCCGGATTTGCATAGGGTATTGCCGGCAGTTGGTTGACACTCTTCGATTTAACGGCAAAAGAATTCGAAACTTTAAACATAAGAGTCGCGGTTCCACCCTCCTCCTTGCTGCAACCACCCATAAACAATGTCGCAAAGCATAAAATGAAAATCGATAATTTAAGTGTATTGGTCTTCATTGTTATTTGTATTAATTATTATTCGTATTAAATTGTATTCTCTGTTATACATTCCTAAGAACCTTGGCAAGGTTACCCAACCTTGCCAAGGTTCTTGGGAGAACGTTTAGAGAAGGATGTCTTTTGTCATGTTGATTTTGGCTACGGAGTGGTCTTTGTCGTAGTCGAATACCATGTCGCCGTTCTTTTTGTGCAGGACTACGTTGTTGAGTTTGAACCACACTACCATTTTGCCTACCTGAACGCCGGAGAGGACTTCGACGGTGAGGTTGCCGGTAGATTGCTGGACTATGTTTATGTTGGCGTTGTTCTTAACCCGTATCTGATCGAAGTAGATGTCTTTTCCGTTGAGGGTCTGTATGGAGATGACTCCGTTGCTGTTCTTGACAAAGTTGATCATTCCCAGATTCTTGTAGAGGTTAGGGCAGTTCTTGTTAAAGATTGGGTTGTATTTGTCAAGTGCTGCGCGGGCATCGGTTCCGGATAGGGTTGCCTCCATGTTTTTAACCAGCAATATTGCGGCAAAGAGGCCTGCTATGCCTTTGTCGGTATTGTCAAGAACCAGGGCATCAGTCTCTTTTTTAAGTATTTCAGGTGATGCGGCCATACTTGCATAACTCGCCGTGGCAACGCCCGGAGTCGAAGAGAAGATCCGGTTCACAATTCCGTTGTAAACCACCTTACCATCGTTGCCGGTAAAGAGACCGTAACCCTTAAACTCAACAGGAGCAATGGTTTTGGTCAACTCCATCTTCACACCGTTGGAACTGAAAACAGCACTGAAGGCCACCGGCGCAGTACCCGGAATGGTATCCAGATCAAGTTTGGTAATCCACCTGACTATTCCGCTTTTATTTATGCAGGCCACAAAAGCATCCTGACCATCAGGTTTGGAGTTCAACGATGAGCTACCCAGAGTGAGATTTCCCCTGAACGAACCGGCAACATAAATATCGTCATTTACCCCCGATGCAACAGATATCCCAATAGTATTACCACCCGACTCCATAGGCAGCACCCAAATTCCGTTGCCATAATTCATCCGCCCAATGAACCCTCTGTTCAGAGAACCTGCCGGAGGAAGCGGCCTGCCTCCAAACGATGCATTTCCGGTATAGTAGCCCGTAAGAACCGATGAACCATCACTCAAAGTAATGTTATTCCGCAGATTACTTCCCGGATAACACCCGCTGCTCTGGGCCAGATTCCACAATTTCTCCTCCTTTTCACCAGCACCCCGCCTGTTTTCAAGCGGAATAATCAAAGGAGAGCTCTCCCGGTACTGAGGCATCGCACTCCCAACAGGAGCACCCAGATAGGTTGGGTCGGCAATTACGTAACGCATATTGTTGTAACTAATATGATCGCCAGGTATCTGACCGCTAAAGCAGACAGCCGTAGCCATATGATCGGGAAACTCAACCCCTATAACATTAAGACCAAGCAGATCCCTCACCAGATAAGAGAAGAAGACCGAACGATCTTCACAATCACAATAAGGGTAGAAGAACATCTCCTCGGCAAAGAAGAACTTTTCATAGCCAAACTGGTCAATATCAGTTTTATACTTAAACGAATTCTGGGTAAACGAGAGCAGAAACTCAACAGCTTCAGCCTCACTCATCCCCGCAATCAAAGGGCGCAACGATGTAGCAATTGACTCCTTAGCCTGCAACGAGACAGCCGCATTGAAATAGACCGGCATCTCCAGCTGAGGATAGTCCCGGTAAAGATCTACCAGCCCCTGGTCGTAATTAACCAAAATATTGTATCTCTTGTCGTTGTAAACAAACTCCAGATTCTTTCCGTTAACCTTGCCACCAAGGTTCATTGGAGAGTAGATGTTGAAATCGAGAGGTTTACCAGCATTTGTGTAATCCCTGTCGTAAGTGCGGATGCTTCTCCCCCCCTTCTTTGACGCAATATAGAGGAAGCGGTTACCCTCCTGCAGATAATTCATCCCGTAAACTGTGTTGTAAGATGGTAACATAAGAAGCAGATCTCCCGCAGAGTCCATCCCAACCCTGACGCCATATCCAGAACGAACCATCAGAAACCAGGTCGCAAGAGTCTGGCCCTCATCATTACCCGGATAGATCCCCTCGGCAACCTTTTTAACAAGCAGATAGTAACAGTAGTCATTCAGATTCATGCTCACCCTCAATGAAGCAAGTTGGTCAACAAGAGAAGAGTACCTTGAAGATGCCGCCCTCTCCCAATAACGGGCAATATCATCCTCACTGCCAACACCGTAAACATCTACAGCAAAAGCCGGGTCATAAGCAAAATAGAGAGGAACACCATAGTAGTTGACCCTTAGACTGGCACGATCACCAGAACGGTCGGCCGGCCGCGTAACAGGCAACGAAAGAGACGGATAACCATCACTAAAGAGAGCCAGCATATTTTTGACGGGAGCAACCGAAGCAGCCTTAACGGTAACCGCCGACCCGCCACCCTTATAAGCCGGCATAACAACAGGCTTCGGCTTTTTCGGAACAGAAGCAGCCACAAAAGCACTGTAGGACTTCCACTCCTTAACCAGATAATCCCGGTACTCCTTATCCTGCCTCTTTAAATAATTATTGATCTCTGCAGCCATTCTGGAGATTATGGCATCCTCCTCCTGCACAAACTTCCTGAAATTCTCCATCTCTCTCTTTCTGTACTCCTCATATGTCTGTGCATTAAGCACATAACCACAAGAGAAGAGCGAAAAGAAAACCAAAAGCGATATATATAACTTTTTCATTTTTCCCCGAGATTAAGTTGTTCAATTTTTACTATCGGATAAAGCCTCTCCCTGAAAAGGCTCAGCTTTAAGATTTCAGCTTTAACAATATTACATTCGGCACTTCGGTTAAGATTCCGGATATTTTTAGAATAGAAGTCAGTAACCTGGCTTACAGCAGGATTGCCATAATCAAGCACCCCGGCAATCTGCCATAAAAGAGCCGCGATGTATGCAGGCCACAACCCCTCAACGGTAGAAACACCAATAGAACCATCGGGAGCAGCCTGCTCAACCGGAGAACCTCTCTCCGGAGCGTAGAAATATTTTGAATCAGACCTTACAGCCGGAGTTCCGTTAAAGATACCCGAGACCGTATACCAAAGATTATTAAATGAATATATTTCATATTTCTCCTCATCTCCCTTAGTACCCGAATCACTCAGAGGATAAAAACGATAAGTTGTTTTGTAGATATGCTGCCCCCTCTCGAGAATATTCTCTACATGATAGAGCGAGCACTGAAGTTTGTATTTAGATTTATAGGTTGCCGGTTTACTGTTTGCAGATGGTTCACGTTTAACAACCTGGGCAAAAAGCAGAGTCTCGCCCCCTGAAAGTTGAAAAGTGGATACAGGTTTAAGTGATATTCCTGCAGATAATTCACATTCAATATTGTACATCTCTTCAAAACGGGAAACCTGCGAGGCAGATACCCCCTTTGCACTGCTAAAGAACTCGGAGACCATGCTCACTTTAACACTCTCTTTAAGAGCCGCAACCATAAAGGCACGAAGCAGAGCCTCCCTCTTCCCCGAAACCGAATCCCGACCCGGATCGGAGATCCCAATCACCAAACCGTCCAAAGGTAAACAGAACTCCTTAGGTAATAATGACTTTACGACAGCCGGAGTGTTCTGCGCGGTTTTTGATGAGAGCGACATACTGCTATCCTGCCCGTTAATAGTGTTTAGGCCGCAAATAACGGACAGGATTGTAAGCAGATATGTTTTTACGAGATTCAAGAGAATCTTGATTTATTACTTGTTACCAAGTTTGGTCATCTCCTCTTCGAAGGTCTTTTTGAATTTCTCATAGTCATAATCAACTTTGAGGAACTCATCCCTTGAAAATCTGTTGTTTATAGAGGTAAGAATTTCAGGTCCGCCAAGCTCAACGCAGATATAGGTTTTGTAGTTACCATCTTTAGTCTTTGTCATCTGTTCGCAAACGGTACGGGTACCAATAAGAACCTGACTAACAACCTCACGGGTAAGACCCTCATAACGGTTGCTCAAATCCTCCTTGTTATTGTGGGTAGATGATTTAACATAATTATCCACAACACTTTTAACTGTAGTCTCAATCTGAGCAGCAAGACCTGCCCTTGCATCACTCATAGCCTTTTTCTTAGAGGTCATCTGATCCATGCTAATACCAACAGCAGTAAAACGAAGAGCTGTTGCATCACTCAGATACTGAGGACCACTGCAGTACATTTCAACAAGTTTCTCATCGGGAGCAGCTGCCTTAGGAGCTCCGCATGAGTTGAGAGTAAGGGCAACCACTGCCACTACTGCTACTGCCATGAAAATCTGTGCAAATTTTTTCATAATTTTAAATATTAAAGTTTAGGAAGTTAGATTAAAATATATCTACCAGTCAGTATTATATGACTGATTATAAATTCTATAGAAACCTGTTTCACCCGAAGTATTATTTATATACTGGATAAAACCATTCATCTGCACTACAGTTTTGCCCAGCGAAGAGCTCTGTAGCGCATTAAGAGGCTTCTCGATAAGCAGATTCAGATTGTGAATACCCTTACCCGAAAAACTGCGGTTGATATTATCAACGGTAATCTGAGGCAAACCCTTGAATTCCAGAATGACTTTAGTAACCGTGAAAGGTGCCTCGGTTTTGGAAGATATAGCAAGATCGACATTGAACCTATCTACAACATCCCCGGAAACCTGCTCCTTTCTGAACCCGATTGCCTGACTCACAAATATCTCAACCTTAGTCTGAGAGATATCAAAATAGAAGATCTTCTCAACATTGGTTGTCCCGAAACGGTAACGAACAACCACATTGTTCTTCATATCAGGATAACACTCAGAGTAGTCGTAATTTACAGTCCACACACCTCTATCCTGATTGTTCCCCAGAATCTTCGCACTCTCGCTCCTGATCACAGGTTTCTTGACTGTTGTGATCATCCGCTGCCCAAGTTTGAGTACATATCTGACATTACCAAGAGTGCTGCCGGCATCGGTTATCTCAATCGCAGCCAACATCCCGTTGTAACGCCTGATGGCCAGATTTGCAAGATCTTTACGACCGTCAGGGAAGTAATCTGCAAGAATCCTCAACTCCCCGATAATTGACTCAATCTCCTCAACACTTGAAGGATAGAAACTTTCAGATGTGAGACGGTTCAATTTGGCCGTAAGCTCCTCATCTCTCAGTTTGAACTCAAAAGCGAGACGATTAATATCCACAACCGGAAAGGGATACCTTATATGATAAACATAATAGGTTGCGCCGGATCTTGTCTTTATGTCTTTATACTTCTCCCAATAATAACCTTCTGCCTGAGAGAGAGAGATGCCTTGAAGAAATGGGACTTTTGCCGATTCCGATGTAGTATTCGAAGTGAAACTCTCAAGGAAAAGTAACACATTGTTTTTATTTGATACCTCGGCGGTTCTTAAGTTTGTCTCAGTTTTGACATTTACCGCCACAGCCTCAACTATACTCTCCTTTATTCTCATAAGGGCATTGTCCTGAGCAAGTTCCAGAGTAGAGCCAGTGCCGGATACTATCAGATAGTCTTTTTCCAGTCCATTTACCCATTTTGGTTTTGAACCACTTCTCTGAATAAGACCATTCGCACCCATAACAGTTTGTTGGCCGAAAGAGAGTGTCGGTAAAAGAAGCAACAGGAGTAGAAGTTTTTTCATATGGTTAAGTTTTAGGTTGAAACCGGGGCTGTTACCTGTAACGGTAGAGCCAGCCCCAGTTGTAATTGTAGTTGTTCCAGTAAGTTGCATAAGCCCATGCAACAGCAACATCCCGTTTGGCCCTTATTATAAGGCGCTCGGTCTCAACAGCATCGTCATACCGTTTCATCTTGTAGCTCCAGACATTGGCCCCATCGGCAATCATCTTTTTGGTAATCTGGTCGGTAAGCTTCACCGCATCATTGTAGCAAGCCATATCGGGAGTGATCTTCCCAAGATTCGCAGCAGCCAGATCGGCATCCATATTTGCCCAGGCAGCCCTTGCAGCAGACAGATACTGAGTGCATTTGTAGTTTGCATAATCCTTGTAGATATCGGTAGAGAGATCCATACACTTATCGTAGCACTCCCTGCAAACATCCGGAATACTCATAAGATTGAAGAGCGCCTCTTCGTAATTTTTGCGACCTGCCAGTGCCTGAGCCTCTTTGATAATGGCATCACACTTAGAGTTGTAATACTCTATAATCTTGGTCTTCCCGTTCTCAATAAAGCCCTTGAACTGCCCGGCTCTTACATTCACATTCCTGATCCCTGATATAAAAGCCTTATCTTCAGTCTGTCCAACCCCTTTTCCTGCGATTGTGGACTGAGCGAAGATTGTCTGACCAATAGCGTCAACAATATAGAAGGTGATCTCCATATTCATCGCAATCATTGGCGGAGCGGTAGGGGTCACATCCTTGGTAAGCACGTTCACCATTGGAACAATGCAGAAACGGGGATCCATCCCCCCGGCGCCCAGCCCGTTAATGGTGGCTATCTGCATCATCTTGTTCTCAAGCAACTGTCTGGCACCTGCAGGAATATTCTCGGCCATATCGGGAACCATTACTGCAAGAGCAATTCTCCCGATGTCGTCGGTTTTCCCCAAAGTGTTCTGACCCTGAGCAGAATAAACCGCAAGCAAAAGAAGCAGAAGAGTTAATATTTTTTTCATTTTGTGAAATTTTTTCTGATTATTGATTTTTTTCTACTTCTCACCAAGTATGAGCCACGCCTCGCCAAGACCTCTCAGGTAGAGTTTAGACTGAATCTGACACTTGTCTGTCAAATGTTTACGCAAGTCACTCACAAAACCTCTTGTATCAACAGCTCTTTCACGGCCACCCTGAAGCTTCATCACAGGAATTCTTACCTGCTCAAGCCTCATCTGATTCTCGGTAGCATCCGAAAGGTTGAAACGACCCTTCACGCAGTTATCGGCAAACCAATCCTCGATAATGAAAGACAACTCACGTGTACCTGCTCCGTCATCAAACTCGCTCTCAAGGTTTTCACCCCAGTTATTGAAGACCTTTACCAACACCTTAACCTCTCTTCCGTTTTCGAACAGATCGTCAAAATGTCTCATAAGACCAGCGTTGAAACCATCCATATGGCTCAGAACAGCCTCTTCCAGAAGAATTTCCGGAGTGGCCGATGTTGAAGGTTTCCCTGCACCGGCAACACCCGATATCTGTTTTGAGGTATAGGCATCCAGCCCTCTCAGGTTGAACACAATATATTGCGACGGCCCCTGTCTCTTTATCTCAACATCAAGATCCAGAATAATATCTGCCTTAGCCACCCTTTTAAGCGCATCTATAGGGCTTTCAGCCATCTCAGAGCCTGAAGATGAACTTGTAAGCATAGAGCTCTCGGCACCCTCCTGCATCAGGTTTTTCATCTCCTGCTCCAGATCCTTCAGAGGGAAACCTCTGTCTGCCATCATCTGCCCCATCTTGGTAATAACCAGCCTGAGGTTCGGATCACTCTGCATTGCAGCTCTGTAGTCAGGCAGCGTGGTGGTCATCCCCTGGTTGGTGAAGCTCATTTTGAAGCCCCTGCTCAGGCAGTACTGGTCGCTCGGAATGACCATAATTGTAGGTTTCTTGGCCTGGCTGAACCCGATGAGCGGGAAAATTATTAAAACTGATAGTAGTAATGCTCTTTTCATTTTATATTCCTTATTAAGTAAATGTATTCTAGAATCTTGAATCCAGTCTTCTGGCAATGCCGTTAGCCTCAAGTTCACGCCTGAGTGCGTCATAAGAGACCTGTGCATAAATTGCTACCTTGTAGCCCTTCTTGATTTTAAGCCTGTCGGCTCCCGCGGGGTCGGCATCGTTTGTCTGAACAATGTATTGCAGATATTTCCCCCCCACCTCAAAGAACTTTTCAAAATATTCGGCATATTTCACCTCGGCGCCCGACTCTCCGCAGATTGGAGGTGTAGGTGCCGACCCGCCGCCGCCCGGAAGACCCTTGAAGATACATGCAGCCACGGCATTGGCTTTGGCATCCATAACAGCCTCACCTACATTTTTACCATATCCCCATATCTTGAAGACCTTGGTGCCATCCTGACCAACACCTACGGGGGAGATCTCATAGTTGTACTGACTGTTGAAAAGTATCTTCCTCTCTTTACGGCTCTGTGCCTGCAAAGAATTGGAAATGAGCAGTACAAGAATACACAGTGCGAATAGATATATTGCTTTTTTCATCTTATTTTTTATTGAATTGTCAAATTTAAATTTTATCAGAACCCTATTTTAAGCCCTGCAACGATTGCCATTCCCGACCTGTCAGGGAATACATCTTTATCCCAGTCGCCCAGATTTACACCATTCTCATCCTTGCCCTTTCCGGTCATATAATAGCCAGCACCGCCGAAAATCTGCACATTGTGTTTAATGTTAATATTCAGGTTTACACCACCTTTATAGTAGACGGTAGATAGTTTAACCTCCGAAGGATTCTTTGTCTCCTCAATACCTGCTCCAATGTATGGACGAAGCTCACTGTTGCGGGTCAGCTGAAGCCCTTTGGCAAAACCCAGCCCGTAACGGACAAATTTAAAATCAAACGGGTTCTGGACACCGTATGTTGCCGATTCGAATCCACCCTCTATATATAAGAATAGAGCCTTAGCATTTAAAAACCTCCCGAGCCTCATATCAAACCTTCCGTAGATACCGCCTATCTCACCAATTTCATATCCTACACTCAGTTCACCTCCGAAATCGTTCTTCTGCTGGAGCAGATAGCCTGTCTCGAGTTTTCTTCCCGATGTCTGATAGAACTCGGTTGTCGGAGATTTACCTGTGGCCACCTGTACGTTATTGGCAATCTTCTTGGTAGCACGTATAACGCCCCTGAATTTCTGCTCGGTAAGATCGGTTTTCTCATCGTAAACATACTCATAGGCAAAATAGCGGTTATCTGTCTTAATACCCTCTTTTTTACCAATTTTAGCTCTGATTGGCCTCACACCGTAAATAGAGGTGATAACCCTGAAATGTTCTACACGCATCTCCAGATTGTAGAGCAACTCATCGTAACTCTTCTGAAGCACACCTGCCATCAACTCATCGTCGGTCTTAGGCTTTTTGCTTCCAAGAATATTTACGGAACTGGTTTTGGTTGATTCAGACTCGGTTGCCGATAGCATTACATTATTTACAAACACCAGCGGAATCTCGATTTTGGACAAAGCCTCCTTTTTTGACGCCCTTACCTGAGGGGTATCATCGTCATAGATCCAGTTGTCGTAGATTTTGTTCTGAATCTCCTCGTTGTAATCAATCTTGTACAGATATGCCTGGTAACCGGCCTGCCATCCGCGCATATCCTTAACCTTAGCCTCGGCCATACTCTTAATGTCATAATAGTCAATTACCACAATATAGCTCCTGTCTATGAGCCTGTTGCCGTAATCTTCCAGCTGGGCGTTACCCCTTTTTGTAGTCTTTGCCTGCAGATAGGCCTCATCGGTTGCGTTAAACATACCTCTGGAGTGAATCAGATCCAGCTTCATCTTACCCTCGTTGTCCATAGAGTACCACTTGGCAACAATTTCGTTGGCAACTCTTTTAGCCTTAAGATTATCGAGAATGAGCTGTGCCTTATTTGCTCCAATATAATCCTTTGCGTAAGGAGATGGCATAGTAATGTAAGAGAGGTTGTTATTGTAGTACTTATCGGAATAGGAGATCTTACCAATGTTATTCTTAACGAAATTAAAGTGATAATCCCCCGGGTAGTCAAGTACAAGGTAGGTTACGGAACTTCTGTCATAGGTAGAAGGAACCTTCAATGCGCTTTTTGCTACATCCTGTGCAGCAGCTACTCCGACCATACAAATCAGAGAAACAAGAAAAAATGAAATTTTTTTCATAGTCAGTAATAATATTTTCTGTTTTTATTTAAAGTTCAGGCGTCAGGTTCAGTACAGCAATAATGCCGATATATTTTGCTTTGTAAAAGCTCCTGTTTTGATTTAATTTTCTGAAATCTTTCCAAATCCAGATTAAATATAAAGAAAAATCAAGAACTAATAAAATAATTGTGTCAGCAGCACCTCTTTTCTATTCTCAAATTGTAAAATTTACGAAATGAGAATGACCAATTTACATTTTGTGAAATTTTAAGAGGGTAATTATTCATTTGTAATTGTTTTATTTTTATATTTATAGACACCAAATATACTTATAACAATTTAAAAATGAGGTTATGATTAAAAAATTTTTACTTGCAATAGCGGTTATTTCAATATCTTTTACAGCTGTAACAGCTCAAAACACACTTTCGCTGACACTTGCCAACTTCAAAAAGTGGGCAAAAGTGATTAGCAACACCGGTTATCCCCAGACAGAGACCTTTAATGATACAAATGTCGAGTTTCGTGCCAAATTCATGCTCACAATGGAGAAGGCCTTTATTGTAAAGGTAACCCCGCTGTCAACATTCGAACCCCTTGTTCAAACCCTTCACAATTTTGAAAAATACGAATGGAACGGCCTCAACACCGTTTACGGCAACATTGACAAAGCCACCTACCTCATCATCGAAATGCCCGCCAAAAAACTCGTCTTCACCATTAAAGTCGATGAAAAGATGAAACGCACCGACCTCGAAGAGCTTGCCGAAAACATCAAATACCAACAGCTATGAAAACCTTGCCAAGGTTCTTGGGGATTGTCACCGTAATATTGATGAGTATGATGCATCCGCCTACATCGAATGCGCAAAATAACAATGTGTTACAAGATCCAGGCAACATGTCGGCCTACCGGCAGTACATTGGCAATACTTATGCGTTCAAGGTGCTGGGTACCGACCAGGGTAGCGTCTGGGGTGGGGCCGACGGGGTCTATACCGATGATTCTCGTCTGGGCAAGGCTGCCGTTCACGCCGGGCTGGTAAAGGTTGGCGAGCAGCGGATTGTCTATGTCACAATCCTGAGGGGTGCCGAAAAGTATTTCGGGAGTACCAACAATGGAATTACTACTTTGGGTTATGGCTCATTTGCAGGCAGTTTCAAGTTTGAATCGGCCACAGCCGATGGTCTAAGAAGACCGGAGCCAATAACTTCCGGCGATGTGATTGACAATCCGGGTAATCTGGTTAAGTTCAGAAGTAACAATGGTATAACCTACACCTTCAATGTTACGGGAACCGATCAGGGTGATGTGTGGGGCGGCGGCGATGGTATCTACACCGATGATTCAAGCTTGGGAAAGGCGGCCGTTCATGCAGGTTTTCTGAAGATTGGCCAGCAGGGTACAATAAGGGTAACAATTTTACCGGGAGCCCCGCGATATCTGGGTAGTACGCGTAACGGAATAATAACCAACCACTACGGGCAATTTGCAGGCAGCTTCAGATTTGAATCTGCACAAGGCATAACCAATCAGCAAAATCGCTATCAGGAACAACCTGGGCAGGATAAGATTGCTATGAATCCATATGCCACTACATCTACAGTATACATTAATAATGACGTAATTACAAATCCCGGCAACCTTATAAAATTCCGCAAAAATACCGGAATGACCTATTCGGTTCAGGTTACCGGGACACAACAGGGTGGTGTCTGGGGTGGTGCAGATGGAGTCTACACCGACGATTCTGCCGTTGCGAAAGCTGCGGTTCACGCCGGTCTTCTGGGAGTGGGGGAGACTAAAGTTTTAAAGGTAACCATATTGCCAGGGAGACAATGGTATAACGGGTGCTCGAAGAATGGGATAGCAACTCCTAATTTCGGTTCATTTGCAGGAAGTTACAAGTTTGAGATTGAAAATGAGGGTGTTGTAACCCCAGAAGAGGAGATTGGCCGCCGTGTTATAAGCGACCCGGGAAATCTTGCAAAAATGCGAGCCAATGTTGGTGAAGTATATCTTATACAGATAGTTGGCACCAATCAGGGAGGCGTTTGGGGTGGTGCAGATGGAGTCTATACCGACGACTCTGCCGTTGCCAAAGCTGCTGTCCATGCCGGCCTGGTTAAGGTTGGCGAGCAAGCAATTGTGAAAGTAAGAATAATGCCCGGACTGCAACGCTACACCGGAAGTCCCGCCAACGGCATCACCACCACCAACTTCGGCCCCTTCCCCGGCAGCTACACATTTTTGAGGTGACTCTCTGCTAAAGTTCCCCACCTTGGGAGCTTTGTTGCAATGTGAGTTAATAGTCTATTTATCTGGTCTTTACAAATTGCTCCTTTTTGTATCATGATAATCAACTCTGACAGTGTTTTTTAAACTCATTAATATTTAGCATATTACAAAGGGTCGCCTATTTATTTAACATAGGCGACCCTTTATAATAACATGAACATCTGCACGTTTAAAAAACACTGTCAGAGTGAAAATTTTTCTTTAACTGTTGTTAGTGTGAGTGTTAAGTTGACCCTCTGCCAGAGTTTGGTGTAAATAATTGAATAACAAAATATTAAAAAATGCAGTTTTCCAATTTTGGAAATTTGATGTTTATATATCTCTGTAAATTAGTAATTTGTATCAAACTCTGGCAAAGCCACTAATGTTCCCCACGTCATTAACATTCATAATAACAACAGCTAACGAGCTATCACATCCTATTTTTTTAATCTATCTCATCAAAAAACACATCTGATAGAATCTTGTGCAATTTGTTATATATTAGATAGATTGATTTTTGTTTTTGGAAATTGCATATTGTATAAAACATATATAATTAACAATCAATGTTATACACAATATTCTGTCAGATGAGCCCAGATGTGGGGAACTTCAGTCAGAGTGATGTTTTACCGGATTATCAACCCTTTCCAATCTGGTAAACCTTAAATCCTATTGCCGATAATTTCTTGCCGTCTATAATGTTACGTCCGTCAAAGATGAAGGCTGGCTTTTTCATGTTGTCAAAAATGCGTTGCCAGTCGTAGGTTTTGAATTCGTCCCACTCGGTGAGGATGGCTATTGCATGTGAATCGCGGCACACTTCGTATGGATCTGCACACGCCTTCAAGTATTTGGTGTTCTCTTCGTTAGTACGGGTAGCCAGATAGTCGAGGTCGGTAAGCATCTGCCCGTATGAGACCTTAGGGTCGTAAACAGATATCTGGGCTGTCTCGTCTATAAGATTGTCGGCCACGTACATAGCAGCAGTCTCGCGTGTATCGTTGGTATCCTTTTTAAATGCCCATCCAAGAAACGCTATCTTCTTGCCAGCCACTGTGTTAAATAGCGAAGTGACAATGTTTTCGGCAAACCTGCGACGCTGGTAGTTATTAATGAGCAACACCTGCTCCCAGTAATCGGCAACCTCGTTCAGACCAAGTGACGAAGCTATATATACCAGATTCAGAATATCTTTCTGGAAGCACGAACCCCCGAAACCAACCGAAGCTTTCAGGAACTTTGACCCGATACGGCTATCTGCACCAATCGCACGCGAAACCTCTTCGACATCGGCTCCGGTTTTCTCGCAGATGGCGCTCATTGCGTTGATCGAAGATACGCGTTGTGCAAGGAATGCATTGGCTGTGAGCTTTGAAAGCTCCGATGACCAAAGATTTGTCTTGATAATTCTGTCTGCAGGCAGCCAGTGCTCATATATTGCTGCAAGCGAGTCAATTGCCTCACGACCTTCAGGGGTAGAGTGGTCACCCCCGATGAGCATCCTGTCGGCATTCTGAAGATCTTCAACAGCAGTACCTTCGGCCAGAAACTCCGGGTTGGAAAGGATCTGGAACTTAATTTTATTTCCTGTATTTTCAAGAATTGTCTTAATTGTCTGTGCAGTACGAACCGGAATCGTACTCTTCTCCACAATTATCTTCTCCTCGTCGGCAACAGCTGCTATCTGCCTGGCACAAAGCTCAATATACTTTAGGTCAGCTGCCATCCCCTTACCCTTACCGTAAGTCTTGGTAGGTGTGTTAACTGAGATGAAGATCATCTGCGCCTCTTTAATTCCCTTATCTATATCGCTGGAAAAGAATAGATTGTGACCCCTTACCTTTGCGACAACCTCTTTCAGCCCCGGTTCATAAATTGGTAGTTTATCCAGATTGGCGTCATTCCAATCGTTAATTCGCTGAGCATTAACGTCAACGACGGTGACCTTAATCTCCGGGCAGTTGTAAGCAATCAAAGCCATAGTGGGTCCGCCAACATAGCCGGCGCCGATACAACAAATGTTCGTGATTTTTTTCATAAAGAGTAGGTTAGTTTTTATTCTGATTCCAAATTTAAGCAAAAAATATGAGTGTGGTGTTGCAGCTCTGAGATTTTTTGACAAAACACATTGAATCAGCGAGTTATATATATTCATGTGTTAGATATAACTTGCATATAATCAATCAATTGTCAAAAAATCTCAGAGCTGCAAAGCCCACTCTTCTAGTTGTGAAATCCAAACCCAGGTTGTTGCGGATAAAAATACTTCAGAACATTCCAATTTGGCCAATAAACATGGTTCTTAATCTCTTGTGGTATTGTTCCGCCAAGTCTGTTATTCTGAATTCTGAATCTTAAAAGATTTGTAAGTGAACCAATCTCTTTAGGCAACGTTCCCGAAATATTATTGTCATTTAAATCTAGTTGTTTCAAAAGAGGTGAGTTTGCAATGCTTTTATCAATTCTACCACTCAGATTATTATTAGAGACATCGATATACTTAATATTCGCAGAGTTGTACATAACATCAGGCATTTTAGAAAATTTATTATCTGAAGCATAGAATATCTCAAGATTTCCGTAAGAAGATGGAAGTTGGCCTGTGAGTTTATTGTGCTCAATAAAGATGTTTCTGAGTTTGTTCTTGCCTATTTCATTTGGAATTGTTCCTGTTAAACTATTGTTTCCCAGTTCTATCTGGTATACATTAGGCAGATTAAAAAGTTCAACAGGGATTTCACCCTGAAGCGTAGTATTAAGATTTCCACCTAAACCATAAATTAAGAAATACTCAACATTAACCAGATTCTTAACTGCAGATGGGAGAAGCCCTCTGATCTTTGTAAAACTAAGAAACAATTCTTTCAATTTTGTAAGTTGCCAGACAGTATGGGGAATATCTCCGGTTAGTTTTTCATTACCACCAAGATCTAAATACAGAAGCTCAGTCAGATACCCAATTTCAGGAGGGATATACCCTTCAAGATTATTTTGCACCAAGTTAAGATCAACAACGTGACCGTTTTTGTCAGTTTTAACACCATACCAATCGGAAAGAGGAGCTCCGGTACCCCAGTTAGTGCGTTCTATCCACCTGTCACCGTTTGTAGAGTTGTAAAGTGCCAACAAAGCAGCACGTTCCGAAGGGTTTTCAAATCTCTGCCTTATTTCAATTGTAAATGTTTTTGATGTAATACCATCTCTTACAGTTATCTGCGCACTTCTGTCGGAGCCAGTCTCATTTTTTGCAAGATTCAGTTGAACAACATCTGTTCTCGGAGCTTTTGTTTTTACCTCTGATACCCAGGCAGATGCATTAGCCGGAATCTCTACTGAATAATTTCCTACTGCTTTTATCTCCAAATCAATAACACCTCCGTCACGGATGCCTTCATAATAAGTGCTTACAGGCACAAGCGATTGCTGCGGATACTGAGCAACGAAAAGTGTATCGGCAAGCGAAGATTTCTTGTCCTTGAAGATAACACAACATTGTCTTAATGTGTCAGTTGCATTCTCTGAAATATTGAATTTCAAATTGTAACTCGAATAGGCCTTAGTAGTTTCATCTGTGATCCAGTTGGCATCTGCAGGCATAATTACATCATAATCAATATTACATTTAAGTTCGGCATTTAATGTACAACCCTCCCTGCCCACATCTGCACGATCATTAGTCAAAAGCAGTTCATCTCTCTGAACCTGATACACTTTAACAGTATCTTTAAGCTTACCGGCCACAAAAGCTATAATTCCGTTGCGGTTGTTTACACCCGGATTCTCCTTTATTGAGAAGTTTAAAGTGGTTGCAGATAGACCTTTGGTATTAACCACCGAAATCCACTCTATAAATTCCTGGGGGATAGTATATGTATATGAGAGGTTTGCCTTAATCTCAACACTGATCGTACCTCCTTTCTGAACAATGTCATAACTTTTTTTAGTTAAAGTCATACCATCTTTTTGACGCTGAAATACAGTCAGGTTTTTACTCAGAGTCCCGCTACTTATGGTAATCAGTTGGTTTTTTTCGTCATAAGTTTCGTTCTTTGAGGTTGTTACTTTAATCGTTGCATTTCCGCTGCCGCTTGTCTGAGAGAGCGTTATCCAACCGGTTGATCCTGAAATACTCCAGGTTGAATTTGAAGTGACTATGAAGTTAAGTTCGCCTCCTTCATCGCTGAAAGATAGTTCGTTAACAGAGAGTGAGAGTGTTGGTTGCGGTTCCGGAGCTGGGGGGTTGTTTTTTGAACATCCGGCACAAATAGCCAGACATATCAAAATCATGATGTGAATTTTGAAATGTTCCATAATAACTAAACTTGAGGTTTAATCAGTTAGTAGTTATAGTAAGTTAGTCGTTTGCTAGTGAAATGTAATTATATTATTACGTTACAATATTATAAATATTCACATAAAAATGCAAGTTTTTTGATGATTTTTTATTCATATCCAGATTGTTGACTGTGTGCAGCTCTGAGATTTTTTGACAAAACACATTGAATCAGCGAGTTATATATATTCATGTGTTAGATATAACTTGCATATAATCAATTAATTGTCAAAAAATCTCAGAGCTGCAATGCCCCTCGTGTAACATTTTGCAATGCATCTGCGTATTGTAAGTGTAGGTAGCGACTCCGGGGTTCCTGTCCGAATGTTGATTGACAAACACATAGGCAACTAACAGGATACCAAAGATGATGACTAACACGCTTATAAATTGGCTAACAGGCAGATATCCCGGAGTTATATTTTTACAATGGCCATGTAAATCGCTGCAAAAGGTTGCCAACCGGTAAACCTGAATTACAAACAAAAAGGTATTTAACAAAAGGTATTAATTAAATTTTAAAAGATTCAAAGAGGTTATGAAGTTCAATTTTAGAAATTCCGGATTATCAGTCAAAATGTTATCCTGCTTTATTGTAGGTTTGGTCGTAACATCTTGTTTCGGGTTAGAGTCAGATCTGGAAAAGCAGATGAAAATAGATGATCAGATTATTGCAAAATATCTGGCAGATAATGATATACAGGCGCAGCGCCATAGAATAGGCTTTTACTATATGCAGACACCGCAAATTACTCTTCACCAGGGCAGCGGATTGTCAAACAACGGAACCGGCGCTGATGCTCTCATTTTCTACCCTGGTTATGGTACTGAGCTTAAAATGAATGATGTAGTAAGTTTTTACTACACAATTTCCCTGCTTAACGGAACCGTGGTTGAGACAAATGCAGGGCCGGGCGGGGAGCCGGCAAAGGTTAGACTTTTAACTCAAACCATTATTCCTGAGGGACTTGACCTTGGAATAGATATGATGAAGGTAGGAGAGAGTTACAGATTCTACATGCCATCATATCTGGCATACGGTACATATGGATGTGAGCATTTCCCTGCAAACAGCAACTTTATTATAGACATTTTAGTAACGGGTGTTGAGACGCCTACCCAGATTGATGATGTTCAGAGAGATTCAATTGAAAACTACGTTGCTGAAAGGTATCAGAACTACAAGATGTTTCCATCAGGATTGTGTATTGTAGACAGCATTGCCGGTAGCGGAATCAAACCATTCAACGGGGATAAAGTGACAATTGACTTTAATCGTAAATATCTGAATAACAATCTCATCAAATCGACTGAAGGGGTCCAGTTAGTTGTCGGTTCGGGTCAGGCTGTAGATGGTCTTGACGAGGGTCTTAAATTGATGAAAGAGGGTGGAACATCTATTATGTTTATGCCTGCAAGCATAGCATTTAAACAGAGTATCTGCATAATACCTCAGAAAGCACGAAATGAGCTGCTGGATGATAAATTGATAACATCGGAAGTACTCCCTTATTCAATAGTAAAATATATTGTTAAACTTAGATTGGTAAATTAATTTTAAATTTGAACAGGCTAATTTTAAAATCGTCAAATCGTAGGTAGGTATATGATCAAAAATTTAGAATTAGCCTGTTTATTACTTTTGAAACTGATATTTGTGTGGCAGATAGAAACTACGACAACTTATTCTCGATAATCGGGGGTTGTATCCGCAAGGATGGAAAGGCTCAGGAGATACTGTATAAACAGTATTTCGGGTATGCCATGAGCGTGGCTCTACTGTACAGTTCAAACCGGAACGATGCGATTGAAATTGTGAATGACAGCTTTATGAAGGTCTTTTCTGAACTGAAAAGCTTCGATACCTCCAGGCCTTTTAAGGGGTGGCTCAGGAGGATTGTCATAAACACTGCAATTGATAAATTCCGAAAGAGTTCACGCACTGCTGGTTTCAGGGATGTTGACCAGATATCGGCACCTGATCCGGCTCCCGGAGTAATAAGCAACTTAACTGCGCGCGACATTATTTCACTACTCAACACTCTGCCACACATTTACAAAACTGTTTTCTGCCTCTTTGACATCGAGGGTTACAGCCATGAAGAGATTGCCGGGAAACTAAAAATTCCGGAGAGTACCTCAAGAGTCTATCTGATTAGGGCGCGGAAGAAGATGAGAGATCTGTACAACAAGCATATAGATGATGAAAAAACCGGCAAAAACTCAGGCAGAGCCGGCAGCCAGGTAATAATATCCGGTAAGATTGAGGTGACAAATTCACAAAATTCTGGTGAGAATCAGCAAAACTTTGCAGAGATTCACAAAAATTTTTCCGGGAATGACCAACAGCCGGCAAACGGACAAAAAGAGAAGATTAAGAATCTGCCTGAGAAGATTAAAAATCTGCCAAACAAGTTAGCGCCGAAACCGCAGCTTGATTTGGCCAAGTTGGGTTACGGGAACGACAATTATTAAAGTGAGATATATAAGAAGATGAAAAAGGAATTTTCAGATGAGCAGATTCGGGAGATGATGGATATCCTCACCGGACATGAGGAGGAGTATGTTGAGGGGGCATGGGAGAATTTCGATGCAATGAGGAGGCGTAAGAAACTCATTTACAGATTATCGGCTACAGGAGTTGCCGCTGCTCTTGTTTTAGGGTTCCTGGGTGTTACGGTTCTTTTCCAACAGGATAACACTCTACCGTTGGTAGCCGATAATACTTCCGGGAAAGTTGAAGCTGTGCAACCTGTTACAGTGGTTGTGCAACCTACAGTTATTGAGCAGTCAGCAGATATTGAAAAGAGAGCTGTTGATGCCGATCGGAATGTCACAAATAAAGAGATTACTCTTAAAGATGTAATTGATCAAAGAGTTACGGCCAGAAGCGTGGTGGCGCAAAACGTCGAAAAACAAATTATCACTACTCAAAAAATTGAAACACAAAACATATCTAACCAAATTGTAGAAAAACAAACCAATGCAATTCAAAATACAGCGACTCAAGCAAATGATATTAAAACAGCTGAGCCCGCTAAAGAGGTTCCCGCTAAAGACATTACCGCAAAGGATAGTGTAAAACTTTTACCTGCACAGAGATACAACTTTGATGAGGGGCGCAAACTTAATGAGAGAAAGCAGGTAGATAAACGTATAAGGCTGGGCGTCAACTTGTCGCCGGGAGTGAACTCAACCGCATCATCATCTACATTTAACTATTCTGGTGGGGTAAACGTGGAGATAAAACTGGCTAAAAATCTGCAATTATCTACAGGAGTGCAGCTTGAACATCAGGATGTTGACAACAGAAGCACTGTCAGGAGTATGTCTCTCCCGGCAATGGAGGCGGGGGCAGTTGCAACCTATCTACCACCATCACATATAACTGCAAGCATCACCAATCTGGATATTCCGCTGAATATCAAATGGAATTTCATTAATAAAAGGAGTACCGGATACTATGTTGCAGCTGGTATTTCATCATTGGCATATCTGAGAGAGTCTTATCAGACAACAACTTACAGACAAGAACTTCGTGAGAAGACTTTGACAGAGGGCACCGAGAAGATTACCACTTTCGGGCTGGAAAATGTGCCTACAATCACAACAAACACCATCTCCCAGTCAAGAACCCCCGATATTGCCGGCCGTTTCAACCTCATTTTTGGAATTGAGCAAAGGATCTCGCCAACACTGAGATTACACGTAGAACCATTCATGAAGATACCGCTCACCGGACTCGCCACCGAGAACCTCATGTTCACCACCGGCGGCGTCACCTTCAAAGTGTCGTTTTAAGGTGGGGTAACCTTGCCAAGGTTCTTGGGAAAAACGGGGGCCAAGGTGGGGTAACCTTGCCAAGGTTACCCCGGGCAAGGTTACCCCACAAGGTTACATGCCAAATATTAATCCGAACTGAATTGTCTGGCCTTCACGACCGGAGAAGAGTTGGCTCCACGATTGATTAATTTCCTGCATGTTTTTGTTTACCGGATTTCCAATGAAGGAGTAATATCCGAGACCGCCGAACAATCTCATTTTTAAAGAGATGTTAATTGAAATATCTGCACCTCCTTTTAGGTATATTGCTCGGATACCTTCCAGTTCGGTACCTTCAAAAGTGCTACTGAATGCATTTTCAAATCCGAATCCTCCATATGGCCTTAATTCAATATTCCTGGTTAGTGTTATTCCTTTTGACAAACCAAATCCGTAACGGAAAAATGCCACTTTTGATGCTCTGTCAATTAGATCTATATACTCTTCTTTCAATTCAAATGCACAATCAATGAATGCAAAAGATGACCTAATTTTTAAGAAATCACTTAACCGGACATCAGCTCGAACAAACATTCCACCAACATTACCAATCTCGTAACCGATTTTTATTTCTCCATCAAAATTACCCATGTATTCAAGAGAGTAGCCTGGTTTTAACTTTCTACCATAAGTCTGATAAAACCTGGTTGTTGGGCTGTTTCCATCTGATATATGATTGTTCACGCCAATTTTATTTGTGGCCCTTATTGTTCCTCTTAATTTCTCTTCGACTTTACCAGTTGATTGATCCATAATATGTTCGTAAACATAGTATAAATCATCAAGTTGAACACCCTCTTTTCGACCAATTTTTGAACGGATCGGATTTGTTTTAAAGATTGTAGCTTTAACCTGAAAATCACTATAGCCCACACCAAAACTACCTAATGCTCTACCAAATCCTTGCTCAACAAGCGTTTTTAGAAGATCATCATCGTTATAGTACCTAGCAAGTTCTCCTGTTACGAACTCTGTTATGTTATTCTCATATCTTGCAACATATGTAATCGGAAACACGATATTGTCAAAAGCTTTTCTTTTACGTTCCTTCACCTCGGCGGCATCATCTGCATAAATCCAGCAATCATAAATTTGTTTTCTGATCTCAGGTGTGAAAATTATCCTGAATAAATACCCTTTTACATTTGAACTCCACCCTTTTGCATTTGAACTGTATTGCCTTGCATTGGTAACATCTTTAAAATCAACAACCATTATATAACTTCTGTTTATAAGGCTATCTCCAAAATCGGCAAGCTGTGACTCTCCTCTTTTAACCACTTTGGACTGCAAAACATCGGCATCATTTGCATTATAACGCCCCCTTTCATGAATCAGATCCAACGACATGGAACCATCTGCCTGCCGTTTGTACATCTGTGAGACAATTTTATGCGCAACGCCCTCCTTTTCAAGCAGATTTTTTATAAGTTCTGCACCAGAAGCATCAATTGTCTTTCTATTGTATGGCGATATTAAAGTTTTATTATTTAGGTTATTATCAAAATATCTGTAGTAAGAGAGCGATAAACCCGAAACTTTTTTAGCAATTTGTCCCGACATAGACTCTCCGGGGAATCCGAGGTAAAAACATGATATAGAATTTCTTGCATAACCAACGTCGCTCTCCTGATTGTTTTGTGAGTAAAGATTAGTAGATAAAAACACTAAAATCATTAAAAAAATTTCAATTCTTTTCATTGTTTTAGAATTAAGTATTTAATATTTCCCCAAGAATTATGCAAGGTTATCCAAAATTATCAGCTTCATCTTCACTTTTCAGGATGTATAATGAGTGAATTATTATCAACCACTCAAATTTAAAACAAAATACTGGATGAGCTTGACTTAGATAGAAATTATATTATCTTTGAGTGAATTATATTAAAATGGCTATGGAAAAACGTGTCTATGGCAAAATGCTCGCCTATCTGTGTGCTTTTGCGATGTCAGTCTCTGTTTCCGGATGTATCAAGGTCATAAACAATCCACCTCCTGTAAATAAAGATATAAACGTTCCTGCCGGTTTTGATTGGAAAACGGTAAAAGAGGTAACTTGTAATGTAGGTGTTATACCTGTTGATGGTATTCCGGACAATATGTCCAGAATCATCAGGGTATACTCTGATAAAAAAATGGGTGATAATTCATTACTGGCTTCAGGAACCTCAACTCCATCAAAACCATTTCAAAAAAGCATCTCCCTGGCATCTGCAGTACCCAAACTTTATATTCAGGAGATAGTTCCTGATGGATCAATAAACGTTATGGAGGCAGATGTAACCGGTAATATTCTCAATATTAATTTTATAAATACCATTTCTGCCGAAGGTGCCTTTATGAGCAAATCGGCACCTATCCCTCAAAATGTTGTAGCAATTGTAGATAAAGATGGCGATGGAGTATCTGCAACTTTTGATATTGACGATAATGATCCATCAGTAGCATTTGCATCATATTTCCCATCTGCAGGTACATGGTGTACATACGTTTTTGAAGATTTGTGGCCTCAAAAAGGGGATTACGATGTAAATGACCTGGTAATTGGGTTACACTACATAACCTATACAAACTCATCAAACCAAGTTGCAAAAATAAGGGTCAACTACAACGTAAGAGGATCAGGAAGCACATACAACCTTGGAGCTGCCTACCAGTTAGACCAGGTAAGTGCAACATCTGTACAGTCAGTTACAGGTCAATCCCTACAAGGGAGTAATCCTTTCGAGATAAATTCAAATGGCACTGAAAAAAATGTAGAAAGAGCAATTATTCCCATGTTTAACAATCAAGGAAGCATTGTGGGTTATTCCGGATTTCTGAACACTGTGAATGGAAGCTATGTAGATACTCCGGATAACAGTGTATTAGTGACATTTACATCTCCGATGAGCCAGTCTTTGCTTTCAATGGAAGGTTTCAACCTGTTTATCGTTGTAAATTCTCGTGGATGCGAGATTCACATTCCCTCTTTTGGAGCTACTTCAAAATTTAACCTGAATCTCGCCGCCGGCTCAACTCTTTACCCGGGTAATCCGTTTAAGTATGCCGATGGAATGATGTGGGGGATAATGATTCCGGATTATTTCAAATATCCATCTGAAAGAAACTCAATGTTAAAAGCTTATCCGCGTTTTAAAGGATGGGCAGAATCAGGTGGGCTCATTAATCAGGATTGGTACAGGCATGATTTACAGGATAATATTGTAATGGATTACATCTACATACCACAGCCAAGCAGTGTAACGACACCATCTGTGACAACATTAGATGTTTTTGATGTTACAACAGATAAAGCTAAATGCAGCACTCAAGTTACTGGAGATGGCGGGTCAAGTGTTTATTCCAGAGGAGTATGCTGGGCAACATCTCCCAACCCGACAATCTCCAATAACGTTATTCCAGGTGGAACAGGCACCGGAGATTTTACCTGTCAATTAAGCGGATTAAGTTCAGGAACAACATATTATGTAAGGGCTTTTGCAACAAACACAAAAGGAACATCATACGGCCAACAAATAAGCTTCACCACAATTCTGGTATCTTCGGCACCAACCTATCCCGGACAAACGCTTTTACCGGTAAAAATTGCAAACGTTTGGTGGGCTCCGGTAAACGCAGGATATTCAGCTACAAGACTTTATGGACTTCTGTACCAATGGGGGCGGATGTATGGCCAAAGAGGATCTTTTGATTCCGGAGGCTCTTTCAGCAATGCTTCTGCACCTGTATCACTGTCAGTCGGTAACAGTCCCGCAAATGCAGATGTCTTCTTTATGGGTCTTGAAGATTGGTGTTCAGAAACCTACGATACCTGGAACCTTACCCTTCACAACCCATGCCCATCAGGCTGGAGAGTCCCTACCACACAAGAGCTTAGTGCACTTATTGCATCAGGAAGTACCTGGGTGAACGCGGGCTCAGGCAGTCCTGACGGTTTGGCCGGCAGATGGTTTGGGCCGGACAGCGATGGTCAGAGAGTCAATAGCATTTTCCTCCCGGCAGGAGGATTCCGCAATATTCAAAGTGTCCTATCAAACAGAGGAACAGCAGGTTATTACTGGCCATCCAATCTTGACAACGACGGAGCCATTCGTGACCTCTATTTCACCACCACCAACCCCGGCCAAAGATTCTCCCGCAACAAAGTCAACGGCTACCACATCCGATGCGTGAAGTAAGGTTACCCCTATCGCATTTCAATTATTGGCGGTGCGAGGAATTTGGATGGGTCAACGAAGAGGGAGGCGGCTTTTGTGGCTGCCGATTGTTCGTCACGGTCTTTTGCCCTGAATTCTGTAAATGAAAATTGCTCTCCTGCCATTCTTTTTATTCTCTTGACAATAATTTCACGAGAAGGGGCGTTTATGTAGCGGATGTTGTTGATCATAAGCGATCCGCTTTCGGGACGCCAAATTCCCTGCGGATAGTAATATCCGCCCTCATAAGCGCCTACATATGAATAGAGAGGGTCTGAGAAGAAGTGTTTCCACAAAATTGCAGATCTGTCGCTTGTAGCATCTACATTCAGGAACATCCCGTATTCCTGATACATACGAAGGTTATCTACCTCAGATGCAGGAACCATTCCTGTTTTATTCACATACTCATCGGCAAGCTGACCAAAACCGTGCCCACAAGCCTCGTGTTGAACAGTACCTCTGAAATCGAAAGGGTAGTTTGTGGGAGATTTTGCGCAGATAGAGACTGAATTTCCATCTGAATTCATCCAGCAAGTCCCTGCATGACCGTCTAAATTTGCAATAAGAATTACAGTTTTAATATCTGGATTTACCAGAGGCACCTTTCTGGCATATGTGTAGCACAATCCTGTGTTGGTTGACATATATGTTGATGTTACCAACGGAACTTTTGTTTCAAATCGGGTAGTAACCTTTTTATCGGCAATAGAAATGCCGCTCTCTTGTGAAAATGCATAAACCATGTAGACGTTAAAGTACTCCCTGTAACTCCTGTATGGTTCAATATCAAAGAAATAGGAAACAGCGCTATTCATGTCGGATACATATTTACCCGCTGAAATATCTCCAACTGTATAACCGTCACCCATAAACACAAGATCTATGCCGGCACCGCGTGAAGCACTTTGCAGCTTAACCCAGGAGCCATCTCCAAATGACAGAGAGTGCTGGTAGATAGTTAATTCCGTTGATGCTCCGCCACTTTGCAAACTAATTACAATCTTTCCCTCACGAAATGTTAGACTCCCAAGCGGAGATACTGTGGCTGTGATTGTCTCTCCATTATTACCCACACTCTTAGAAAGTGTTACCCATGAAGGCTTACTATCAATCTTCCAACCACTCGACGACTCAATTTTAAAATTCTCGCTATTTACCTCGCTATAACACATCAGACTCTTTTTATCACAGCGGACAAAATCTTCAAACGTATCTCCCGATTCAACTATCTTCTTGAAAATATTGGTATTATTCCAACCGGCCGTAGAGGCGTAGATATCTTTTTTCCCTTTTGGAACTACAAGTACTTTACGTCCATCATGATCGAAACAGCTTGTGCTCAGTTCAAAAGGATTTTCCATCAATGCAATAACAGTAAAAAGACCACAATTTGAAAATGCACTCATTTCGATCGATTTCAAATTTTTAGGCAGAGTGATGCTTTCAATGTAAGAACATGAATTGAATGCAGATCCACTGATGCTTTCGAGAGATGCCGGAAGTTCAATGTGCCCTGTCAGTCCGATACATCCTTTAAATGCAACTCTCCCAATTGATTTTATACTTGATGGCAAATTTATTGAAGTAATAAATCTACAACCATCAAATGCAGCATACTCTATTCGCTCAACCCCTTCAGGCAAAACAACAGATCTAAGAGCCATATAAATAGTTTCATCAGAATCAAATGCAACTTCCGGGATAGACTTATCCGGAAGAACAGATTCCGATAGATCAATCACCTCAAGATGTCTCATTGAGTTTCGTATAGTTGCAAAATCGGCCTCGGTAAGTTCACCCTCTATTTTTAACTTTGTAACAGAAGGCCGGTAACTGACCGGAATCGCATTCTCTATTCTCTGTCCGTAATTAAGATGAACATAGTATCCATCAAATCCGCTCTGTTTTATCTCCATAGTATCTGCAACCGAACCACCACCTTTCCTGAAAAACCTCACCTTTCCAAAGCGGTTATTTTCACCCGGATTGGCAGCAAAGGTGAACCTGTATGTTGTTTTGGATGCGTCATAATTTGTCATTGTAATCCACGATTGCCCCTCGATTATCGCATAATCGCTCTCCACAGATGATTGAATCTTAACGTTTAATGCAGATTCACTCTTCTGCTGGTAAATTTTGCTGAAGACACAATGGACAAAATAGTATTCACCCTGGTTGATAGTCAGAGTATCTGCAAGAGTACCACCTTTCTCCCTGAAGATAACCTTTGCACTCCTTGGGCTTGCAACAATATTCTCTGCAATCCCAAATTCTACTGTATTGGTAGTAAGTGCCTTTGTTCCCAGATGGCTAATCCAGCCGGCATCCTGCGGCATAATAATGTCAAACGAAATATTACTCTTCAACTCTACCGTGACTTTCCCACCCGGACACTCTATAGTGCAACTGCGGCCGGTAAGCAGAATTGTACTCTTCTCACTCTGAGTTACATCAATCTCCCTCTTGAGTTGCCCGCTCGTGACCGTAATCTTAGTGGTGCGATCACTGGCAGATGGGTTCTCGGCAATATCCACATTAACAGTTGCATTACCCTTTCCCGAATTTGGAGAAACAGTGCACCAGCCATCGCCACCCGTGACAGACCAGCTACCAGATGCAGTAATTGAAAATGAGGTTTTAGTTCCTTTTGAATTAGCCGACAAAGAATTTACAGAAAGAGACAAAGTGTTATCACCACCTCCAGGTTGAGTGGGGTCATCTTTAGAGCACCCGTTAAAGGCAAAAGTTACCGCAATAAACAACACTGAAATCCATATGAAGCAGAATCTTCTCATGGCGAAATATATTTAAAATCAGCGTTTCAAATATACTAAATTATATTTTAATGCAAAAAAAATGTAAATAAACAAAAGGGTGGGGTAACCTTGCCAAGGTTCTTAGGAAAATGCCCACAGAAGGTGGGGTAACCTTGCCAAGGTTCTTGGGGCATCCATTGAAAAATGGTGTGCAAATTAGAAAATTTTTAAAACCATAATAATTTTAAAAATTTTCTAAATTCCTGCCTAAACACTGCTTTATAACTTTCCTTTTATTCTTGCAACTTGCAGAATAATATTACAATACCGTCAAATAAAACAGAGGCAATATTACATACCTCTGTTTTATTTTGACCTCATCAACCCAAGAACCTTGGCAAGGTTACCCCACCTTGGCCTCCGTTTTTCCCAAGAACCTTGGCAAGGTTACCCCGCGGCAAGGTTACCTCCTGCCGGTGTAGGTGCGGAGGGCGTCAAGATATTCTTCGAATGCTTTGCGGCCGATGGGGGTGATGCGGCAGGTGGTGCGCGGCTTTTTGCCTGAGTAGCCTTTATCGACCTCAATGTACTGAGCCTGTGTGAGTTTTTCTATCTGCACACTTAGGTTCCCGGCCGTAGAGCTTGTCTTCTCCCGCAGGTAGACAAAATCGGCCTCTTCAAGGGAGATGAGCAGCGACATGACGGCCAGGCGAAGCTGGGAATGCAGCAATGGATCAAGCTCCCGGAACGATATGATATTATCCTCATACATAGCCATTAAGAATTTGAGTTAGCTTTTGCTTTCCTGCAGGCAGCGTTTAGGATGTGGCCAGGGATAATGAGCATAATTACAGCGAAAAACGCATAGATCAAAATCTGATTCAATCCGCTTACCATTAGCATTGCAAAACTAAGCAAAATACCAAGAAATCCGGCAATTGCAATGGGACGGAACTTCAGAATAAGACCACTCATGGACACTGCAGAGTTCACCAGCAACGACATGAGGAACATAATAGGGTAGGCCTTGTAATCTACAAACATATAGATAGATAGCAACCCGGCAACCACACCTACGACAATCCAGATATTCGAAATGACCCGACCGACAAATGTCACAGCCCCTTTGTCCTGTTTTTTAAGCAGATAAATCATCCCCGGATAGCCAAGCAGAGGAATACCGAACCAAAGCCACTGCACCCTGTAATCACCTGTTTTAAGCAGTAAAACGTAGATAGCCAGCGAAACAAACAACCATACATAGCCCCAAAGCAGATAGATATTTCCGCCACCACGCTCAAGATTGTTACGAGTCTCCTTAATCATCCTGCTGATAAGCTCCAGACTCTCATTTTGTGTTAAATTTTTCTCTTCCATTTTTTCAAAATTTTAAATTTATAATATGTAAACAAGTTTATAATGTAAACCAAATGCACCTTAAAAAAGTGCAACCACATCCATTATTGATTGCACGGTGCAAATGTAAACAAGTTTATAATATAAACCAAATTATTTTTTAGCAGGGAGATTTCCAAGTAGTTTACGCAAAAGGCTAATTGCTTCATCCCTACCTGAATCGGCAGCTTTTGAACCTATCCCAATTCTCTCAAGTTTATACTCTGGTAGCCAAAGAAATACATTCATAGCTGTCGATTTTTTGACTACCCTATCTTCAACAGGGACATTTTTCCTTACTTCATAGATAGTCCTGCCGGAACCATCAGTAACCCTGCCAACAGTTTTTTCACTATAATCTGTAACCAGATATTCATGAGAAATCCGTTGGCAAATAATATCCATAAAAGCAACATCGTCCTTTGAAACAGACTCCCTGTAAAATTTTGAATCGAAGTGCATTGTCAATCCCTTGTTAAACCATACAACTTCAACCTCATACCCTTTTTTCTCCAAAATTCTTAAAGCCTCATTCAGAATATCGGGATAAAAACCCTTCCTGTCTGTAGATACATGACAAAGCACAATACGTTTGATATTTTGTGCAAAATCCTTTTCAAAAGACTCATTTTTCAAACTTCTTGTAAGCGGATCCCGATATTTACTATACCAACTTTGTGCATTGCAGATGCCCGTTCCAAAGAGCACCAAGACCAAAAAGACAATAAATTTCTTCATTATAATAAAGCAAAAACTATGAAAATAATTGAAACAACCACAAAATACCCCACATCAATCGAGGCAAGGGTAATGAACCGCTTCCAGCCGGCAATCTGGAACTTAAGCATGGATTTGGTCCATCCGGCAAATGCAAATGCCACAAAAACAGCCAGAACCAATGACTGAGGAGTTAAAAGAAAATACATCATCCCCATAAGGGCGGTAGATATAAACTGGAAGATCATCTCCCACGGAAATCGTGCTTTACAGGTGCACTTCTCACCATTACTCAGATTCGCACCACAAACACAAACGTAGTTGACCGCTTTAATCCACTGTTTACCAAATATAACCGTGTACCATAAAGCGCCCATACCAAAAGCCAGAACAACAGAGAAACAGTACCATAGCCATGAAATCTGGCTAAAGGCACCATCCGGACCAAAAATTGTTTCCATAATTTGAAGTTTTAAAATCTATATTTTTCCCAAGAACCTTGGCAAGGTTACCCAAAATTTACAATTACGGAATTTGATTCCAAAATTGTAAAGAAGGTTTGTTATAGAGAAAATTCTCAACTCTTTAGTTAAGTATTTAAGAGGTATAAGGAAATTCAATAAATGTCATTTTACAAAATATTATAATTCTGTTTTACAAAATGACAGATTTGTATTTTAAACACCAAAAAAGATATGTGGATCAATAAAAAATTAACTACCCAATCTCCTCAAGATTAGATTGCATACAAATAATCTGCTAATTCAGTAACGTCTTTTGGCCTGGAAATATTAACTGAAGTTTTAACTTTAGGCTTTGATTGGGTATTTGAGATTGCAACCATAACAATTTTCAGGTCATCATTTAAATTTTTGGTTGGCAAGGAAAAGGTTTTGTTTAAATTGTAAAACTCATCGGCAAATGACCTGGAAATATATGATATGCCTTTGAAATCAAAAACAATAGAACTAGAAGTAGAGATATTAAGAAACAGTTTCTGAGCCTGTTCTCTTGAATGTAGTTCACTCCCGAATAAATCTTTTAATAATATCCTTTTCATAAAACAAAATTAGTAATAATTCTTATTCAAGATATAAGGAATAGTTGAAATTTCTAACGTCCTTGAATGGCATTCTAATAGCAACAATTGTACCCTTCCATTTAATAGAATTTGGCAATACTAAAATAGTTTCATTTTTTGGAGTGTAAATATACATTGCATCTCCTGAAATAATTGAATAATAACCACCTAACCCATTAACAATCATCTTTCGGGACGTTTTTATCCCATAACCACGGTTTTCTGCCATCGGATCTCTGAGCAGAAAAACTAACAATAGGAAGATAGTTTTTAGTAGAGTAACTATCAATATATTCACTGCTAATTTGTTTAAGTGAAATCTGTAATGTGTCATCCAAAATAATATTTTCCAGATAAGTACTCTTATTTATCATTGTAATATTTCTAGGTTGCTCTTTATATAAACAAACCAAAGGAAGAATGAAAAAAGGATTTATCCATCTATTGTTTTTAAAATCCAAAACAACTTCGTCTGTTAAGGGTGTGTTGTTAATTTCATTAATTACACTAAATAATTTTATAAACGGATCCCCAAAAGTATCATTAATACTCTTAGGAATTAATATATTCTTTTTTTGCATATTATTTAAAATTAATGAAATAGCAAATTCTGGTTATTACAAATCTACCTGCAAAAACCCTTAAGCCTCTTATTTACATCAATAACGTTAAAATGATCCGGGTCAAATCCATCGCCCAGCCACACTTTGTATTCTTCATACTCTTCGTGTGATTGATCCTTCATTATCTCAAGAATTTCCTGATATCCCCTTATTCCACCACTATCTTCGGCAGGGCAGTGTCTCTCTCCGGCAAGTGCAGTAAGAAACCCGACACCGGCATCATATTTGAGCACTTCAAGAAGAGTTATGTTATGAATCCATGAATCCCCGTAATCATATTCATATATCATTTTGTCATTCACTTCCGACAATAAATCGCAGATTTTAACTCCAATATATTCAAGATAACCCATTTCGTCCCACATATCATCGGTATTGTATTTTACGCTATAGGTTTTACCATCTTTTTGAAAATTATGCAGATGGGAGTTTGTCCACCCCATAACTGTTTGAATGACAACGTGCAGATTCTCAAGGGAAAGATCAGATGGCACCAATAGCTCCCTCCAGATTAATGGTGAAGAGCCCTTGATACTGATTTTCAACTTATATAAAGAGATGCCGGAATCTGCAGAATATGAAATTTTTCCATAGTTTCTGTCGATTGTGATTAGCTTATCAAAGAGATCTGTTTTTGTAACAATCTCATTATCATCAAATAAAATAGCTCTTTTATTATTAAAATCTACCAAACCCAGATTCAGCATAAACCTTTCGAATGTCCTGAAAATGTAGCAATGTTGGGCTCTTTCGCGATAGCTTAACAATTGGAAACGGTAAAAATACTTTTCGGAATAAAATACCGATTCCCTTGGCACATTGCCATAGTCGGCCATCAAAAGCAGAGAGAGACCAAAAGACCTCTGTCCTATCTGCTTATTCTCAAATCCATCAAAGTATCCCCAGCTAAGTTTATGCCCGAATGTAGCAAGAATGTGTTTCAAAAGCAGATGTTTATCTTTTAATACAACCTTACCCATTCTGGTTAGAAACAAACTTTTGTTCTTTTTCCTAACAAGCGAGCCAACGTCTGCAAGGCATCTCGCAAGTCTAACAGTAAATGAATCAGTCTCTTTCTTTAATTTTTCAGGATATTTTGCAAAGTAATAATCCGGAACTCCAAGAGAATACATCTGAAAAACAACCCTCTGAGGAAGATTGCCGGTAGCAGTTAATTTTACAGAGCCCTCATTCTGAATAAATTCACAAAGAGCCAAAACCTGTCTGAACACAGGTATCTGCATATACTCCTCATCGGAAAGCCTGTTTAAAATCACAGGACCATCCTCTATAAAAGTTTTAGTTTCAATCCTCTCAAAAATGTGAGGCTGATAAAGCCAATCTGTTTCAATGGCATCGATGTATTCCTTCAATTCTTCTGTCATAATTTTAAGAAATTTGATTTTTCCCCCAAGAACCTTGGCAAGGTTATGTGTTTAATCCCTTCGATGGAGTCCTTCCAAAAGGGATCCAGCGTGATAACATATTTGGGATAGTGGTCATAGATATCCAGCAGGGGAGAGAACTCTCTGTCGACAGTTTGCTGGCTTTCCAGCTTGTAGGCAACCTGGATGTAGATTCTCTCTCCCGGTTTTTCTGCAACAAAATCGACCTCTCTGTTACCTGACTTGCCTACATAAACCGAATATCCCCTTCTTTTAAGCTCAAGAAAAACAATGTTTTCCAGGAATCCGGAGATTATTCTGTCCCTGAATCCCATAGTCGAGTAAATCAAAGAGAGATCACTCACATAATACTTCTCAAATGTTTTTAAGATCTCCTTCCCTTTAATGTCGTAACGGGGAACACGATACAGAATGAAGGCCCCCTGAAGTGCATGAAGATAATTGTAGATCGTATTTATATCGACTTTACGTTGCTGACTTTTAAAAAAATCGGCAACACTCTTCCCGGAAAATGTATTACCAATATTATCAAAAGCATATCTGACAACCCTCTCAAGCATCTCAACATCCCGTATGCCGTACCTCTGAACAGTATCCCTCAGAATAACAGACGAATAAATATCCCTGACAACCTTATAAGCCGAATCGGTGTCAAAATTATTAGTGTGGATAACCGGAAACCCGCCCATCCGCAAATACCCCTCAAAGGAATCATTGGCAAGAGCCATATCCCCGGCAGATATACCCTTGAAATCCAGATACTCAAGGTAGGACAGAGTATAAACCGGAACCTCAACATATCTGCCGGCAAGCAAAGTAGCTAACTCAGAAGATAACATATGTGAATTAGAGCCGGTTATATAAATATCCACATTAAAATCAACCAGAAAGGAGTTTATTGCCTTCTCCCACTCAGTAACTTCCTGAATTTCATCAAGCAATAAATAATGCCTGGAAGAGCCCGATAAACAACTCTTTACATAATCATATAGCTTCTGAGCCGTTTTATATTCAGAAAAGCGGAAACTTTCAAAATTGATCAGAACAATTTGCTCCTCCTTAACACCCGACCCAATCAAATCTTCTTTAAGCAGATGCAACACCGTCGATTTCCCGCAGCGCCTTATCCCTGTAATTATCTTTACAAGAGGCTTATCGATAAAAGCCTTAAGTTGATTTGTGTAAAGAGGACGTGGAATCATGGTATTGTTTATATGGTTATGACCACAAAAATAATAAAAATATACAAATATATATGGCTATATGCTAAAAAACTTTCCCAAGGAACCAGGCGAGGTTACAGTGGAATATGCCTTTGTAGTTGTCGCCAATTATTGTGTCGTCAAGAGTGACAACATATTTTGGGAAATTATCGCCAACCTGCAGAAGGTTACCAAACTCCCTTTCCCGGGTCTTCATATCCATAACAGAAAGAGCGACCTGGACATAAATACGCTCACCATTTTTATCGGCCATAAAATCGATCTCTTTCTCATTAAGCTTGCCGATAAAAACCCTATATCCGCTTTGAATAAGATGCAGATAAACAGCATTTTCTATTAATTTGCTTACATCAGATGCATTATAGGCCCCACGAATGGTATTCCGGAGCCCAAGATCTTCGAAATAATACTTCTCACCCACTTCAAATATCTTGAGACCACCCACACAGGCACGTTGTACCCTGTGAATAATGTAAGAATTAGACAAACTCTTCAGATAGTTTATAACAAGTTGCGGAGAAATATTAATCTTCTGACTTTTAAGATATTTGCTTATATTATTAGAGCTAAACAAACTACCCAGATTATCGGAAACATAGAGAATAAGATTCTCAAGAAAAGATACATTGCGGATTTTCTCCCTCTCTACCACATCCTTAAGCAGAATTGTAGAATAGACATTACTTAAGTATTCAAAGACCTGTTCACTATTCAACTCCAGATTAACAAGAAAAGGCATCCCTCCGAAAGTCAGATACTTAGTTAAAGAATCCCGGGAACTCTCCAAATTGTGAAACTGCAAAAACTCCACATAACTAAGCGAATGAACATCGAACTCCATATATCTGCCAGCAAGATAGGTCGCCAACTCACCCGAAAGCATCTTCGCATTACTCCCGGTGCAGTATATATCGCAAGCCCCTTCGGCCAACAAACTCCGCAACGCATCCTGGAATGAATCAACCTCCTGAACCTCATCAATAAACAAATAATTGCTGCCCCCCTTCACCAACCTCGAAGAGACATACTCATAAAGCTGTGTTGATGCCTTAATCCCCCGGAACTCTTCTAACTCACAATTTATGCAGATGACATTTGCATTGATATTCAGTTCTTTAACTTTATCACAAAGCTGCATCAAGATATAACTCTTCCCAACACGACGCTGCCCCGACAGTACCTTAATAACAGGTTTGTCAATATAAGGCACTATTCGCTCCACATAAAGATCTCTTCTGATATATTTCATCCTAAATCTATAATCTACACATTAAACATATGCAAATATAATAAAAAGTTTCATTTATACATGAAACAACCCAAGAACCTTGGCAAGGTTTACCCCTTGCAAGGTTACCCCACCTTGTGTTTTTTGTTTAATTTTACGAAAAATAATTAAGCAGATTTGAAATGAGTAAGTTTTTTTACCAGTTAAATTTTACAATTGCAGATGGGAGAGATCGACGATGTAGGAAAGTACTTGTTTATCAAGAGACATCAATGAATGATCTCTATTCAATTGCCGTTACTGCAATGGAGCTTCATGACAGTAATCATATATTGAACGATGATGAAGTTCAAGAGCTTAACCATAAGCTTTTTAAAGGTAAAAAAATTGAAGATGTTTTAACAGATGCCCATAATAGTATAATAATAATTTTACCTATAATTAATATAAAGAAACCTGGAATAGAGAATATTGAGATTAAGGTTCTGCTGGAGAAGAAACTGGAAGTTGACTCAATGGATCTTTGTCCGCAATGTATATATGTTGAGGACAATACTGACAGGAGGCCGGACAGGATTCTTACAAAAATTAATTCAGAACTAAAAGGCTGGAATCTTAATTATTACGAGATTCTTTGTTCTCAGAAAACAAAAAAGGAGATGCAAGAGTTTGCAAAATTTCTGAATATAAGTATTCCATCAAATCTTAATAAAGAGGAGTATGCCATAGGACTTGAAACAGTTATATTTAAACATCCTGAAATTATTAAAAGAATTCTATCTCAGAGAGATATGGAGTTGCTCTGCAACCTCATCAGCTCAGCTCCGGACGAAGAGGGTTTTGATATTGATAATATAATTGAATTGTCTAAAAACGGATTTGCAAACCTAAGTTTTGAGATGGGAAATCCGAAGCCATTTTCAATACCAAACAATGTCTCCTTTTTATTGTATGACCATCTGCTTAAAATGTCCCATGAAAAAGAGTTCAAGCAAGAGTGGATATTCCGCTCCATAGTATACCACCATTCCGCTGCATAGTATACCACTATT
>CAZFTS010000019.1:0-61413 GCA_964521685.1 uncultured Muribaculaceae bacterium | reverse complement strand
AAAATATTTACATCGCCTTTGGCGACATATTTAAAAGTCATGGGTGTTTCATAATAATAAATTTAAACCTATAGTATAGACGATAAGTTTAAAAATAGGTTACAATTTTAGTACTCAGGCAAAGTTTAACTCACCTTGAGTTTTTGAAGAATATAGTTTCTTATCTCACTTTTTGAGACATTGTATTTTGGTTCCCGTTGATCAAAGTTTATATCTGAGGTGAACCTATCGGACAGGAGCATTATTACAATGTTTTTTGTATTGAGCTTGTGTTGTGAATATTTCAATGCCAACTCAATACCTGAGGAGATATCATGACCCTCTTTCAAAATTGAGTAAACATCGTAATAGTCTCTGAATTTCATTCTGCGCAACATTACCTCAATCTTCATAGCTAAGATAGAATTAATATCTGCCAGAAATATATTTCCTTTATAGTGAAGTGGATTCTGAACCGGACAATTGCTGTCACTTACAAAAAAAGAGAATTTTACTCCTTTAACAACATACTCTACCTGATCAGAACCAAGCATATTAAGCATTTCAATATCTCCCACTTTCTCTCTCAACTCTTTTTCAATTGCCACCCTGTCAACCTCCGGTTTTTCACTTTTTGATCTTCTCCACATTATAAAATCCAAGTCTTCACTTTTACGATGACCTATCTGGATTGCAAGGGCTGTTCCACCACAAAGTATGTATGGCTTAATGCTCTCCATCCCGGCAACATTATCAATAATTGAATCAATCTTTTCAGTCAGACCTTTATGCATTTTTCAACTTTTTCTTTATAAGTGAATTTTCAGCTTTTTTCAAATAGATTTCAGGATCCCTGATGTCAAAGTAAAACATTGCAATCATTACGTTGAGATTAAACAGATAATCTCCTCTTATCACCATGTTTTCCATCCACACTTTTCTAACGTACTCTCTTTTATAGAGTTCAAAAAGTATAGATATATCTTTTAAATCAAGGTAAACCAAGGTTCTTTCAATAAGCTCTTCGTCCGGAATATTATGTGTGGAGATGTTATCATATGACCAAAAGGCATTTGCTTCAATGAGCTCATTAACAAGATGTTCCTTAAGCTTGTTCTTGTAATTCAATATACTATTATCGATTTGTATTTTAAGCAGTTTCCCTTCTGGCAGATTGAAAAATGACTCCAGTTTCAACGCCATCTGAATTGATAACTCTCTTTTACCAAGAATAATCAGACTCAGCAACTGACGATGCACGCCAATTGCCTTAGCAATATCATATTGTTTTAATCCACCCTCTGTAATGAGAGCCTCAATATGTCTCCCAACCTTGTTCATGCAACAAAGATAGAAAACATTACAATATTTGTCAACATTTTTGTTGACATTTAATTTTATATAGTATTTTTTATCAGGAATATCTACCCTATCGGTAACATAGCCTCTCCTGGCATAGCCCGAGAACGATGGCAAGGTACCCTGCTTGATATTCGTTTATATAAATGTAATAAAATCCTATTTTTCATTTGTATTTATGTAATATATTTCATATTTTCGTTATGAAATTTGTGCAAGAATTTTTTAATACCAATAAAATGAAAAGGATAGCATATTCGGGATTACTTGAATGGAAAAACAAACCGAACAGGAAACCACTTTTAATTAAAGGAGCAAGACAGGTTGGCAAAACATGGTTGATGAAGGAGTTCGGGAAAAATGAGTATAAGTCGGTAGCATATATTAATTTTGAGAAATCCTCTCAACTTGCAAATTTATTTGATACAGATTTTGATATCCCCCGTATTTTAAGGTCAATTCAATTAGTAACCGGTATAATCCCAAAGCCAGGAGAGACTCTTATTATTTTTGATGAGATTCAATCGGTTAAACGCGGATTGTTATCATTAAAGTATTTTTTTGAAGACTCCCCTGATTATCATATTATTGCTGCTGGTTCTCTGCTTGGAATATCTATTCACAAGGATGACTCTTTCCCGGTAGGTAAGGTCGATTTTTTGGAATTATATCCCCTCTCATTTGAAGAGTTTATTCTGGCTATGGATAAAGCCTCTCTGCTTAAAGCTTTATATACACAGGATTGGGAGTTGGTAAAAGCCTTTAAAAGGAACTTCATTGACCTGTTAAAGCAATACTATTTTATTGGAGGAATGCCTGAAGCGGTTAACTCTTTTATCCAAAACAATAACTATAGTGAAGTTCGTGATATTCAAAACTCAATACTTGAATCATATAATAATGATTTTTCTAAGCATCCTCCACTGGATGTAGTACCAAGAATAAAAATGGTTTGGAACTCTATTGCTTCTCAACTTGCAAAAGAGAATAAAAAGTATATTTACGGAGCAGTAAAAAGTGGTGGAAGAGCAAAGGAGTTTGAAATCGCAATTATGTGGCTGGAGGATGCCGGATTGATTCACAAAGTCAGCAGAGTCTCCAATGCCTCTGTTCCATTAAATGGGTTTGAATATATTGGAGCTTTTAAGTTGTTTATGGCAGATATCGGCTTACTTGGTGCGATATCGGGGTTGGATGCAAAAACAATAATTGAAGGCAATTCAATATTCGGACAATATAAGGGAGCCCTGACTGAACAATATGTTCTTCAGCAATTAAAATGTTCCAATAAAATTGAAATTTACTACTGGAGTTCCGAACAAGGAATTGCAGAGATTGATTTTCTTATCCAGACAAAGGGAAAAGTTATACCAATTGAGGTTAAAGCCGAAGAGAATCTTAAAGCAAAATCGCTTAAAAGCTTTCGAACTAAGTTCCATCCGGAAATCTCCCTCAGAACATCTATGTCTGACTTTAGAATTGAAGAGACATTGACCAACATACCACTATACGGAATCAATTCTTTAGAGCGAATAATTTAACCTTCTCCTTTTACCCTAATGGTATTTTTATCAGGAATATCTACCTTATTGGTAACTGCGCCTCTTTGTAAAATTGGGTTTGCAGTCCGAGGGCACTTTTATCGGCTTTGACCTCTCTGATTACCCTTGCGAGTTGTTCAATTTTCTGGTTTTGGGCTATTTCGCCAAGTTTTGGATCTGCTCCGCGGGCATCGCCGATGCTACATCTCAAACTCCCCTTCAAATATTTTAAAGACCTCTGCTGTGATCGAACACTGGTTTAGATCTACCTTGCAGATACCTCCGGGGGTGTGAACCGAGACCGAAAGAGCCAGCCTCGATTTCATTGCAAAACAGGATGCCATTACGCTGGTTCCTGAAGCAAGTGTGTAACCCACACCTCTTTCAAATGTCTCTACCTGAATATGATTGCGGGAAATTATGTTTACCAGCTGGATATTTACACCATCGGGAAACTGGCCGCTTGAATGTATCTCCTCTCCAATTCCGGTTATCTTCTCTCTCGCGGGATTCTCCTCTTCGCTTACCAGATTCTCGTTTCCCAGAAAAACGTTAATGTACTCCCTCCCCTCAATAATTGAGGTACCGGTAATGACCGGCTCTTTAATAGTCACCTTTATTCGGGTAGCCTCCATGTTGAGGAAGTTTACACCCATAATCTGACTGGCAATCTTTACCGAGATTGACTCTCCTTTTACCACCTCTTTATCTTTCAGATATTTGGCAAAAATCATACTGGCAAAAAGGGCACTCTTAACCTCGCTGCCATCTTTATTATAGGCTTTATACTCATAAATCTGCCCGGTATTCAAAGGAGCGTCCGTGTTTAAATTTCCGGTCTGCTCCAGAGGGCCGTAAATAAGGCCATCGGCGCCGGCGCCGTACTCTTTGTGGCAGATTCTTTTGATAAATTCGCTGCCAAATGGTGGGGTACTGTTCAAAGAGGCAGGATTCTCTGTGGCATCTACAATTATGTAGGTATTACCCAGAACATGGTATTTGTAGAACCTGTTCTCCTTTATGAAGTTGGCGTATGTCTCCAGTCTGTCGCATACCACAAAAACCGCCTTTTTCAAAGAATTTTCCAGGACATCTTTATCTGCCGTATTGACCAATAAATCATCTGTCTCTGCAGATGGCTGCTTCTCCTCCTCTCTTTTCAGATAGCTTATTGCTGCAGCAAAAGATGCGCCGGATGAGACTCCCGCAAGAATGCCCATCTGCCTGCAAAGCTTTTTCATATAGCACTTTGCGGTGTCGGCAGATACCTCTTCAACGGAATCGTACTCCTCTCTGTTAAAAAATGTGCATGAGCCGAGCTCCGTCGCATTTCTGATTCCGGGGATGTAACTCTCGGCAGATGTGACTACTCCTACACTCTTTAAATGCGGATTAGAGGCTCTTAACCGCTCCGCTATCCCCCTGCCCGACCCCGATGTGCCCAGAACATGAATGAAGTAGTCAACTTTACCGATATCTTCAACTATCTCATCTCCGGTAACATTGTGTGCTTCAATATTTTTTCTGTTTGAGTACTGGGTTGTATGGAAATAGGCCGATGGGTCCCGCAGTGTCATCTCCTCAATCATGGCAACCGTATTCACATCCTTCGAAACCTCAACTATATCTGTCCCGATAAACTTTAGGATATTCTTTGATTCCGAGACTCTTATCCTGTTTGTAACCGTTGTAAAACCAATTCCATTAACATTGCAGATACACTGGAGCGCCTTGGCAGTATTCCCGCTGGAGGTCTCTATCACCCGCCTCCCCTGAGAAGCAATTTCGTGCAGATTATCTCCAAGCATTCCCATTGCGGTTCTGTCTTTGAGCGACCCGAAAGGGTTGAGGTACTCCAGCTTGGCATATAGCTCAACACCTTTGAGGCCGTGAAGCTTTTCATCAATCTTGATGATAGGTGTATTGCCTATCAGGTCGGTGATTTGAGATATTAATCTCTGAGATTTTTTGACAATCATTACATTTTCAATTATTTAACCTAAATATTACCACACATTTAATTGTTAGAATATCAATGCTTTGTCAAAAAATCTCAGAGATGTTATTCCACCGTTACCGACTTGGCCAGATTACGTGGCTGGTCAACATCCAGTCCTTTCTTTACAGCTATTTGATATGCAAGAAGTTGCATTGGAATGACTGTTAATAATGGTTCCAGATATTCGATTGTATGCGGTATTTCAATTATATCGTCTGCAAGATTCTTTACCTGAGTGTCGCCCCTGGTGACAATTGCAATGACTCTCCCCCTGCGTGCCTTTATCTCCTGAATGTTGCTTATAACTTTTTCATATACAGAATTTTCTGTTGCAATTATAACTACCGGAACACCCTCTTCGACCAGTGCGATAGGACCATGCTTCATCTCGGCAGCGGGATAACCCTCGGCATGTATGTAGGTTATCTCCTTAAGTTTCAAGGCCCCCTCAAGTGCTACCGGATAGTTGACCCCCCGTCCCAGATAGATGAAACCACGAGCTTCAGAAAGAGAATCTGCAATTGTGCATATATATTCAAAGCTTCTGAGTATCTCCTCAATTTTTCCCGGAATCTTATACAACTCTCTTACAAAAGCCATCTGCTTTTCGCCTGCCAGAGCCAGAGCAATCATTATGAGCACTGTAACCTGACCGGTAAAGGCTTTTGTTGACGCCACTCCAATTTCGGGGCCAACGTGGATATATGAACCTGAGTGTGATGCACGTGAGATTGAGGAGCCAACAGCGTTGCAGATGCCGTAAACAAATGCCCCGCGGGATTTTGCAAGTTCGACAGCGGCAAGGGTGTCGGCAGTCTCGCCCGACTGGGAGATGGCAATCACAATATCGTCGGGATAGATTACCGGGTTTCTGTAACGAAACTCCGATGCATACTCTACCTCAACAGGTATCCTGCACAAAGTCTCAAGAATATGCTCCCCGATAAGTGCCGAGTGCCAGGATGTTCCGCAGGCGACGATTATTATTCTCCGGGCATTTCGGAATCTCTCCCGGTTGTCAATTATACCGGAAAGAGCAACGTTGTCACCCTCAATGTTTATGCGCCCTCTGGTGCAGTCAAATATGGTTTTAGGCTGTTCAAAAATCTCCTTAAGCATAAAGTGCTCATATCCGCACCTCTCAAGCTGCGAAAGTGTCAGGTCAAGTTTCACAAAGGCTGGTGTAAGCTCTTCATTCATAAGATTTACCACCTTCAGACCATCTTCAAGAGAGATGAGGGCAACCTCCCCGTCATTTAGGTAGGTCACCGAGGATGTGTACTCAATTATTGCAGATGCGTCTGAGGCAATGAAGTATTCATGATCCCCGACCCCTACCACAAGAGGGCTGCTCTTGCGAGCAACGATGATTGTCCCGGGGTTATCCCTCTCTAAGAGCGCAATAGCATAGCTTCCAACCACACTTCCAAGTGCAATTCTCACAGCTGTAAGCAGATCACACTCTTCACTTTCCCGTACAAATTCAATTAGCTGAACCAGCACCTCAGTATCGGTAGTGCTTTTAAAGTCGTACCCGTTTTGAATGAGCATCTGCCTTAACGGAGAGTAGTTTTCGATGATTCCGTTGTGAATTAGTGCAATTTTTTCTGATGATGAATAATGCGGATGGGCATTTACTCTGTTGGGTTCACCATGTGTAGCCCATCTTGTATGAGCAATTCCGGTAAATCCCTCTTTGGGTTTATGCTCCATAAAGCACTCCAATTCAGAAACCTTACCCTTTGTCTTATAGATATTTATCTCCCCCGAAGGGTTCAGGAGTGCAACACCGGCGCTGTCATAACCCCGGTATTCAAGACGTTTCAAACCATTTATTAGGATAGGACACGCATTGCGATGTCCGGTATACCCGACTATTCCACACATATGAATGGCAAGTTAAAGTGTGGATAGTCTTGAGAGCAGCTCCTGCGCCAGGGCTGTCTTAACCTCAATATGTTTGCGGATGGCTGTGATGAAAGGGTCGCTGTTGAACTCGCCTCTCACACTCTCAAAATCTTCAAGTTTCTCAGTCTCAGAACCATCTACCCCAAATCCAATCATAGAGGTGATCGAGAACTCCTTCATAGCATCCTTGTAGAGCATATCGTCCAGCGTGACAACCGACTCGCGCCAAGTCTCAACCAGTGAGCGGATCTCATCGGCAGTAATCTGAGAGAGATTTATGTTGTAGTACCTCTCCATCGCCCCGCAGGCCCATGTCCACTCCATATCGTAATAATCTTTATGGAGTTCACGAAACCGCTGTTCTATCTGATTAAGAGATATCTGCCTGCTCTCTACCTGCTCTATGATTTTATCTACCTCCGATTTTGGTGCAATCAAACCTGAGAGATCGACCCACTCACCCTCGCCGAGTTTATGGGTTGGCTTTAGCTGCTCCCTTACCTGTTCTATACTGGTGAACTTTGTGGTTTCAAGCCTTTTTATGAGTGAGTTGCCAAAGAATTTATTGATTGCCTTTTCGTAAAGCGTAATGCCGTTTCGCAACGATGAGTTCTTAATCTTGGAACTTCTGTATGTGTATGTATCTGAGGTCTCTCCCGATACAGTTTTGAGCTCGGTGAGGATTGCCCGTCCCTTTATCATCTTTTGTATGGTGTAGGGACTAAGCAGATTATAATTTATGAGGTCGAGCAGATTGGGGTCTGTGCGGTTGTCTCTGAGCGGCCACTTTTGTGCATCGCGGATGGTTCCCACACTTCTGAGGTTTACTCCCGGAATCAGATATGTATCATCCGATTTCTCAATGAGATATGAGAATGGCATATCAGAGGTGTCCGAGTGGCGGTAGTGCCTGCCCATTACCAGTGAGAATGCCCCGACTTTGGCCGGCCACAAAATATATGAATCGCTGGTAGTTTTCGAACCGCGTTCTATAATCCCCTGGTGGATAGGGCCCAGCTTGTACATATGGTTACTCTGGTTCGATCCGCTTCCGGCATTGAGAAACGAAAGCATTCCGGCTATGAGCAGACTCGATTTGTGGATCGAGACCGTGAATGGCCCTGCGAATACGGCACAGGCCTCACCGTTTGCAAAGTTGCAGTTGGCAAACAGCAGTGAATCGTGTGCCGAAAAGTTATGGGTAATGTGACATGACTGACCTGCAAAACAACGTGTTACCGTTGCGGCATCGGCCACATAGGAGCCCGACGAGAAGATAAAATCTTTGGCAATCACGCTATCTCCCACATAAACCGGAGCCTCCTTGTTGCTGTTGATGGTTCCGTTCTCCAGCCTTGAGGTGTTTACAATCTTGGCATAATCTCCTATCCGCACATGTTTTATAGTACCGGTGTTGAGTATCTTAACCCCCTTGCCTATTGTGCCGGTGTGCGAGCCCCTCTCCTGAGAGTATGCCTCAATGAGCTTACCGAAATTTTCGATTGCCTTTTTCTTATGTCTGTAAAGTGCAATAATATATGCGAGTGAAGATGAGAGGTTGTCATAAATGGGCACCTCCCTGCCCCCCATTTCGTTGAGCACGCTCACCTGAATATTGTTTCCGAAGGTGGTGAACTCCTCTACCGCTATTACATTTACATTCTGGATATAACAATCATCCCCCACTCTGTAGTTGGAGATGTGGTTGAGCACGTTCTCAATGAGAACATTATTCCCTATTTCACAATTGTGAATAGTTGCATTTCTGATGCCTGAATGGCGGACAAGACCGCCTGCAATGTTAAAAGATTTCTCAAAATGGCCAAGTACAACCCGACCCGAGAACCGGGTGTTGTGTACATGATCTGCTGAGAATCTCTCCGACACAAAGACTTGAGTCCAGTCTTCCGCCACACAAAGATTCGCTGTCAGTGAGCCAATCTCGTGCTGAGATAAATTCCTCATTATTTCAATTTTAAATTTAGTTGGAGTGCCTGCAGATCTCAACTGTGGTGATCACTACCGGCATCCGGAGTGCAAAGTAATAAAAATATTTTATTGTATGCAATAATCAATGGATTCATTATCAACACAGAAAATCCTCCCCAACTTCGTTGGGTCCCCTCCCTCTTCGGGAGCCAACGTTTTCTTTAGTTGATAATGAATCCATTAAACACAAACAATAGCATTGAAAATGTAGCTCAGAGTTTTTTTGCCTTTGGTCTGTTAAACAGCGAGTTACGTCAAAAGTGCAAATTTCGATAAACCATTGATAATGTGCATGAAGGCAAAAAATCTCAGAGTTGCAAAAGCCGGGGCAATGATGCTCCGGCTTCCGCTGTTAACATAACACAATAAATAAATAAATAAATAATTAACCAAATTATCTATATCCTTCATTATCAATTAAATTTCAATCATTAATTCTATTTGTTGAAAATTTCTTTGATTAATCTGTCACTTTTTGACAATTTCTCAATTAACAGCATCATATATCTTACATCCAGACATATGACTCTGTTTAAATTTTTGTCATAACGGTAATCTCTTGTCATAGATTCCCAATTGCAGTCAAATACAAGTCCTATGATTTCACCTTTTGAATTAAGCATAGGACTTCCTGAATTGCCACCGGTTACATCGCCATTTGTTATAAAGCATACCGGGAAGTCCTTTTTAAAATCTGAATCTTTTGAAATTTCAACAAGTAGGCTATTTACCTTATAGTCCGGAATATCCGATTTGCCTTTTTCAAGAATTTCATTAAATGTTGTTATGTAAGGTAAACTCCTTCCATCAACATTTAAAGAGGTTATAGTTCCGTATGAAAGTCTGAGAGTATTATCGGCATCCGGATAAAGATTCGATTCGCCTCTTTGCTCTCTGATTCTGTTGAACTCTCTTTTGTAATAGCTTATTGAATCTGCCTTAATCTTCAGATATCCGTTTATTTCGTTTTTCTTTTTGTCAACTAAGTTGTCAAATTTTACAATTGGATCGGCATCATAATTTGAGGTTGGATTTGATATCCACCTTTTGATCTTTATAGTATCTGAAAATATTGAATTGGAATAAAGTGAGTCAACAAAATTATCTACTCTCTCTCTGTTTGTTAATCTCTTAAACAAGTCCGGAAGATGGGTCTCACTTACAGAATCCCTTAAGAGAGATAGCATCTCCTTAGTAATTCTTTTATCCATATCAATATCTACATATCTGTAAAAAGATGACATGTTCCTTATAAAGTCCCCTTTTGAGGGCGATTGTCCTTTGTTTACCTTAAATGTTTTTAACCAACCCCCGAATGAAGATATAAATCTTAAAACTTCGCATGAAGTACCGAGTGACTCGTTCAAATAATTTAAGGCTTTTCTATAACTATAAATATCGCTGTTAAGTCTTTTTAGCTTTAAAGAGGTGGCTTTATCAATCCAATTCTCTTCATTTTTCTCCTTTATCGCTATAAGATTTGTTTTGTCTATCCAGTAATTCATACCAACAGCGTTTTTGTTATAGTTGGCAGATGATGAGAATTTTTCCTGATATTTTAACTTTAGATTATTATCTCTGTTTATACCCTCCTCCAATATGCTCTGTCTCAATGTTCTTACAGCAATCATAGGAGGATTTTCCATATAACGGGTTGCCCAAATATCAAAAGAGAGAGAGTTTCTGTTTGTGTTTGCCGGGTAACCCAATGAAAACGCAAAATCTTTCTCACCAAACCCTTTTGTCGAAATATGAAGATTATTCGATGATTTTAAAGGGATATTTGATGTGGAGAAGTCAGTTGGATTTCCGTTTAAATCGGCATATACTCTGAATAAGGCAAAATCGGCGCTATGCCTGGGCCACATCCAGTTGTCTGTTTCGCCCCCGAATTTTGAAATATCTTTTGGTGCAATACCAACCAATCTTACATCTCTGTATATCTGTTGAATATAAACAAGAAAGACCTTATTGCCATAGTAACTTTTTAATGTTATTTTCAGCTTCGGATATCTCTTTTTATAAGACGACTCAACAACCTTTATACGCTCTTTTATGCTTGTTGCAGAGATATTTGTTGCCCCGGATGGTAAAACCTCCCCTGTAACATCAAAAATTGCTGCATTTACTGTTACTGATAGACCTTTTACAGGAAGCTCCATTTTTCTATCAATTGCCCAATACCCCTGGGAATAAATATCTCTGTTACTATTACTAAGCTGATGTATAGCGCTATAGGAGCAGTGGTAATTTGTTAGAATTAACCCATCTTTTGAGATAAATGAACCTGTACAACCGCTTCCAAATCTTACAACGGAGAGACTTGGAGAGGAGAGAGTCTCTCCGGTTAACTCCTCAGGGGGGATCTCAAGTCCCAACTCTTTAAGTGTAGCTGCATTATGTTTTTTTATCAACGATACCAACCACATTCCTTCATCGGCACTCAATCTTAATGAGCAAATAAAGGATATAATAATTACAAAGAAGGTCGCTCTTCTCACCATTTTGTTTTAAGTTTTTAAACGTTATTTTTAAATGCGGGAGACAGGCAATCTCCCGCATATAATTGATATTAAGGGATATGACTTACTTTACAAACAGTTTTTCGCAAAGTTTATTAAGTGCGTCACCTCTGAGGCCTTCTGCAACAATGACTCCATCCGGACCAATTAGCCAAATAGCTGGGATCCCGTCAATGCCATACTCTTTTGCAACTGCGGAATTCTTTCCTCCTGATAAATCGGAGGCGTTATTCCACACCAGGCTATCCTTCTCAATGGCTCTTTTCCACTCATCAATATCCGAGTCCAGGGAGAATGATATAATTTCAAGCCCTAGTTTATTGTATTTATTATAAAGCTCTTTTGTATGAATATTCTCCGTCCTGCACGGTACACACCATGATGCCCAGAAGTCAAGTAGAACATATTTGCCTTTGAAAGAAGAGAGTGTTATTGATGTTTTATCCGGCCTTATAACCTTAAAATCAGGAGCAGGAGCACCGGGGGCTACTCTTCTCAGAATATCTGCCCTCTCTTTCATCTCCTTGTAATAAGGATGTTGAGCAAATTGTGGAGAAAACAATTTAAGAACAGAGTCTATCTGGTAGTGTTTCATCATTGGAAGCGGAACTTTTGCAATGTAAAGGGAGACAACAGAGCTTAAATCACTCTTTATTAAAGAGTCTTTATAATTTTTAATTTTAGTTTCAATATAATTGAAAATTAAAGATCGGTCTTCAGAAGTTATCAAATTACTTCCTCCCCGTTTTGCTGCTGTCTCTGAAACAATTTTATCACGTTCACTATTTATCTGTCTCATAAATTTTTGATAACTATCCCATCTATTATTCTCTTTAGTTCCTGACACTTCCGAATAAAAGAGAGAGGTTACCATTCCTTTCACATTTACAACACCCGACTCTGCAATAAATGAGACAGATCCACGGTATCCTTTAAATCTGAGGTCATAAAGTTCATTCAGATCCTTTTTCACAAGTTCCAATGAAAACTCTCCGTTCTTAACCGGAGCCCTCATAATTGTGTCGTTACCATATTCTCCAACTCTCCTGATAACATATACCTCAGAATCTGAATTAAATCCACTCATCTTACCGTTTACAACACACTTCTCATTTGCTGCCGCACAACTTAAATAGGATAGGATAGAGATTGTGAATGTTAATATTTTTATATAAAAATTCATTTTTATGTTTCGTTTTTAAAATTTAATAATAAACTATCTCGTTTTGTAATTCATTGCACTGATTTTTGAAAATCCTGTATAGATTCTCATTGCTGATGTCGACATCTCACCGGTTACCTCATTCAAGTCAATTTCAAGAAGTTTACCCTGTTTGTCAGAAGGATTAAAGATAGCCACATATAGAAGTTTACTCTCGTTAGTATTCCCTGTGACTTTGAATATCTTCATTTTCGTGATAACATAACCAGGAAAGGCCGATGAAATATCATAACGTAAAACAGAGGAGAGATCTCCGGCATAATTGCTTTGATAGATTTTTGTATCTGTTGAATAATACATTACATTACCTCTATTTCCGAAAGCAAAGTATTTTGCGTTGTTCAGATCGGTATTATTGCGGATGTCATATTTTGCAACACCTCTGTTTCCATCATCGGCAACGTTGAATTTACAAGCATAAAGCTCCCTTGTCTGGTTATTTGATCCATCCTGCATCAGACAAAACCACCTTGAGTCAAATCCGTGTTCGGCATATACCATATCCTTTCCAACATTGGTCATGTTAAAAGCAGCAGATGTCCCTGGGGTTTTAAACTGTTTTATAATTCTATTATAATCAATATAGAGGAATCGCTTATTTTTCTGGTCATAAATAACTCCATAGTAGGCGTAATTATAAATTGTTGCAATGAATGGTGCTGCATAATAATCCTCTCCGAAACATCTGACACCGAATCTTGTATAAACATTAACATCTGACTGGCTGCTCATATAAAGCCCACCTTTGTTCAACAATAATTCATTATAACTCCACATATCATATGCATTGAACTCTATCTCGTTCTCCACTAAAGGTGTAATAAACATCTCACCGAAAGGATTCATTATTCTCAGGTCATTCCCATTAGCTCTGTAGCCACCTTTGGTGCTCTTTGTAAATATATTAACCCAGTGACTTGCCACATATTGCAGATGCATTCCCTCGCCTTCAACTTTTTTTCCGTTTGTCTCGGAAAATATATTGTGCTGAACATAGTCTGTTGTCCATCCGGCATTAACCCTCGGGTTCACTACGATACTAACATCGCATGAGGTATTGTCTCCGTGCAGAACCATCCATCCTTTAGATGCATATGATTCAACAACAACATCTATCTTAGCAAGTTCAGTAACTCCATTCTTTGAGTCTGAAGCATACAACACTAGTATATAACTTCCAGGATTGGCCGTTACTTTATAGTTTATATTTTTTGTATCTGCGATTTTCACATTGAAAAAAGTACCTGTAACCGGGTCGGCATTATAGGCTGCCTGCATAAATCTCCATTCGTATTTCAGGTTTGAATCATCAGTACCTTGTTTAACTACCGGATTAATTACAATGTATTCCAGCTGTTTCTTAACAAGTGATGTTGGGAGAGATGATTTTTCTATAACGATAGGGGTAAGATCCAAATAGTCATAGTTACCCGTATCTTTAAGACATGATGTTAAAAGAGTCTGAGTCAATAACATCACTATTATAATATAATTTAATATCTTTTTCATAATAATCTTTAAATAAATGATTTAATAGATCTGTTAACCAACTCCTCCCTGTCCTGTCCAAACAGGAAATCCTACTACACCAAGTTCATCTGTAAGAGGCGTATTCGTTAAGTTGTATTTATACAAAGCCTCTCTTACAACCGTATTATAATAACCTAGTATAACAAGATTCATTGGATCGGGAAGCTCCGTTATCTTACATGCTTGCAGTATAAACGCATATCTTGTTTCTGTAAATGTCCCGAAAGCATTCTTGTAATTGGAAGAGTCCCATATGTCGGGTTTTATAAACATATCACCCCAAATAAAAATTGCTTTGCTGTATCTTTGGTATCCTACTTTGAAGTTCTCATTTTCAACAGCTTCAATCTCAAGACGAACTGATTTGTTTAACAGCCCGGCCTTGTAAACTACCAATGGTATATTTACTGAATAGGCATTCGCCGGCATCACCTTACTGGCAAACTTAAAGTTTACACCCTCTACTGCAGTAGATTTGGTAGTATTGATTTTTATCCCAATCTCTCTCTCTTTTGTAGAGGCCACTCCCATTATGTTAACTCTAAACCACAATGTGTCAGATGCTCCTACATTTGGCTTTGAAGGGAATGAAAAGGCAAGTGAATCCCTAAGTTTAATACTCCCCGTACCGGGTATTTCAAAAAATATACGAGGATCGTTTTCGTATATCATTATATCCTTCTCGACACAGGATGTAAAAAACATTACAGTTGAGAGAATGATTATTGCTTTATAAATATTTGTCTTCATTGTTATTCTTTATTTAGTAATTATTAACCAATGTCCTATTGCTCACGGAATCCGTATTCAATCTCATTTTCCGGCATTGGAAGAACATATCCTTTTTCGGTAACATCCATTGAATAATCGGGAAACCTTGCCATTTTGGTCCTTTTACAATAATGGAAGAGTTGGCCCTCTGCCTGAAATTCTTTACGGTACTCCTTAAGAATTTCGGCGATTATTGCTGTCTCGGTGAGGCTGGTGGCAAGATTAGTGGTAATACCTCTGTTGTTTCTTACCAAATTAAGGTAATTTATCGCTTGAGTATTGTTAATTCCAAGATTACACTCTGCAGCAATGTAGTACATCTCCGATTTTTTTATCAAAGGTATTCTTTCTGCAAATTCGCTTTTATAGCCATCGGGTTGGTAATACTTGTATACTACATAGTTAGTTGATCCTGACAAGGTTTTGGTTGTATATACCAATCTGTAATCACTTACACCTACCCCTGTCTTTTCGTACATTCTTTCAAAATAGTATGATCCTCTGTAAAGTTGCATTGAAGATAGTGCTGCGAAAAGCCACCTATTGGAGATGTCTTTAAGGTTGTAAACGTTCAATGAGAAGATATGCTCTGTAGAGAATGTAAAATCTCTGTTTTTATCTTCTGTTGCAGACACATTTGAAGTTGCAACCCATGGAAATATCTGGTCTGAAACGTTGATTACATCCATTGCATTCTCGAGTGCTTTTGTTTTATTGCCAGCCCAAAGATATGCTCTTGCGGCAGTAGCTTTGGCAGCATAGTAATTAAATCTCATATGTCTGTTACTCAGAAACTCAATATCGGGGTTCACAAGTTTTTTCCCAATCTTAATCGGATCTTTTTCAAGCGCTGTTATTGCTTCATTCAAATCACCTAATATCAGATTTATTGTCTCTTCTCCTGTTAATGATTCTGTGATTTGAGTTGACAAAGTTTTTATGACAGGTATTGATTTTTTGGTAAGATCTGAAGAGGCAAATAGTCTTAAAAGGTCAAAATGCAGATAGGCTCTTAGTCCCAAAGCTTCTCCCTTAATGATATAATAGTTATCATCGGAAAAAATCTCTCTGTTTTTGTCAATATTGTCCAGTATGTTATTTAGGTTTGCAATAGCATTATACATCTTAATCCAGATGTTATCGATCATTGTCCTCACATGAGCAACCTCAACATACTTCCAGTTGGCAACATCATTATAAGTGGAGTTATTGTAAGTATCATACTGCCTGGAAACTGCGTCAACAAAACCAAATGTTAGTTCCTTGGCATAAAGAGATTCCGATTTAAGTAGTGTGTAAACACCAATAAGAGCATCTTTGTAACCCTGTTCAGTTAATAACAAATCGGCTGACTTTATTTTAGTTCTTGGTTGCACATCAAGCCATTTTTCACATGACGTGCTCATCAATAAAGTGAATAGCGATAATATATAGATAATCTTTTTCATCTGAGTAATTATTTAAAAATTAGCAACAACCGAGAATGAACAATATCTTGCAAAAGGATAAGATGTTCCTCTTTCGATTTTAACCGTCGAATATTTAATAAGATCATTCATATTCATAAAAAGTTGTAATCTTTCCAGTCCAAGCTTTTTAATGAATGGGAATTTATAGAAGTCATAACCTATGTTAACGGATGCAATATCAAGTTCGTTAAGATCCTGAACAAAACGTGAAGTTGCAAGGGTCGGTTTAAGATAGCTGCCAATATTTTTAAAGAATACAACGTCTCCCGGATTTTTCCAGCTGTCGTAATATGCTCTTTTATCTACATTATAGTTAAGCTGGGCATTCTCAACTTTATCTACAAGAGTCTGATTATAAATCTGACCACCAATTCTGAAGCGACATACCAAACTTAGACTGAATCCTGAATGTTCCAGATTGAATCCAAAGTTCCCCGTAAGTTTTGCCTGAGAATCACCACAAACAACTTTATCATTGGCACTCCAGACATCTGTTATTGTTCCGTCCGGTTTTACATATATCTCTTTACCGTTTGCAGGATCTATTCCATTTGATTTAACCGCCCAGATTGCTGTAAGTGATTGGCCTTCCTGGAATCTTACAAAAGGTTTATTGGATGTTGCCGATAATTTATCCTGCTCCTCTGTGAGTCCTCTCAAAGAGTTAGATATTTTGATTATCTTGTTTTTATTAGATGCACCCAAGACGAAAAGGTTAAGAGAGCTCCTTTTTTCAGAATTAACAAATACATTGTAATTAAGTCTGAACTCCATTCCTGTATTGAGAATCTGGCCCAGATTTGCCTTATAATAATCGAATCCTAATGATGGCGGAACAGTTATATCGGTGAGAAGGTTATCTGTTATTGAACGATAATAGTCAAATTTTAAGTTGATTCTGTTTTTGATATTCAGGTCTAATCCATAGTTGAAATCAAGTTTTTGCTGCCATTTAAGATCATTGTTTGCAAGACCCTCCAGGTAAGTACCTATCATTCCCTGATATGAGTCATCGACAAAATAATTGTATAAAAGCATTGCCTGATATGAGTTGAAATTTTGAGATCCAGTATAACCCACTGAAGACCTTACTCTTAACTGTCTTATGACTTCAGAATTCTTAAGAAAAGATTCATTGTGTATATTCCATCCAACACCAAAAGACCAGAATGAACCCCATCTGTTGTTAGCCCCGAACTGAGAAGATGCACTTGTTCTTAATGAGAAGTCCGACAGAAACCTGTCATCAAATGAGTAGTTAACTGCAATCAGAGCGCCAATCTCTCTATTAATTGACTCATATCCTGTTGGTTTAGCATTTTGAGCGTATTGTTTTGCAAAAATAATGTTATCCATTTTATCATTAGGGAAACCGATTGCACTATAAATGTAGTTCTCACTGTTTTCCTCTCTGATATTAGCCCCGATATTGCCAAAAAGAATATGTTTTTTCCAGGATCTGGAGTAGTTAAGATTTATATCCGAACTTACTGCCAAAGATTTACCGTGTCCTTTGTCGAAACTCCCTTTCAGAAAAAGCATATCCTTGTTATAGTTAACAAATTTTGTATGGCTTCCCGGGTAGAACTTTTCGGAATCTATTGTCTTATTTGAGAATCCTACCCTTCCTACAAGTTTAAGTTTACTGTTAAATGTGTATTCCAGGTATGTATTGTTAGTAATATCAAGGTAGTTATTAGAAGATTTGGTATTTAATGTTGCGTTGAACATTGGGTTATATACGCTCTCCGAAAGAACCGGTCCAATACCCAAAAATTTAAGTATGTTACCATCTTCATCCTTGTTTCGCCAATATGGATTGAGTTTTACATACTCATTAAATGTTCCATAAGGAGAATCATTTGACTTCATCTCCGAAAATTGCAGAATATTTCTGAACAATAATTTCTTATGTCTGTAAATCAATGAGAACCCTCCTCCAATATTGTTTCTGCCGGAGCCTTTCATTACCCCTTCAATCACATTGTTAAAAAGTGAAATTCCTGTCCTTAATTTATCGTCCCCGGCCTCTACACTCAAAGAGTGTTTTCTGCCGATTCCATTTCTTAACGGTTGTGCCATCCAGTCGGTATTTACTCCACTTTGAACCTCTTTCAACATTTTGTAATAAAGCTCTTTATACTGGAGATCTATAATAGGTTGGGTCCTGTTGTAAGCTCCAAGAATTCTCTCAAGTTCCAGCTTTTCTGCTGAATTACACATATTGTAACTGGTAAGATCGGGCATCTCCAAGTTAAACGTCCCGTTGTAATTAATCTTAAGTTCACCAGGTTTAACTTTTATTGTTTCGACAACAATAACACCATTGGCAGCTTTGGAACCATATATTGCTTTTGCAGATGCATCCTTAAGAATTGTTACAGTCTCAATTCTGTTAATATCGAGGTCCATAATCTTCTCGACAGATGTCTCAAAACCATCAAGAATAAAAAGCGGCAAATTTGGATTAGATAAATACTGACCCCTTACATCCGGGAAGGAGGATACGCCTCTTAATTGCATATCTGGTATTTTATTTGGATCTGAACCATTAGTGAGGCTCTCACTGATATTCAGTGCCGGATCTATATTTCTAAGGCTCTGGATGATATTCTGAGTACCTGCTTTCAGCAACTCCTTCCTTGAAATAGTTGATGAAGAACCTGTAAAACTTTCAACATTTCTTTCAAAAATACCGGTTACAACAACAGCACCCATTTCACTGCTTAACTCTCTTAATGTTACATTAAGTTCGGTATCTTTTTCACAAATAAACTCTTTTGTTTCCATGCCAATGAAAGAAAACCTGAGGGTTACAGGAGTCGCACTATTTATCTCTATTTTATAACGACCATCGAGAGATGTTGCTGTTCCGGTTTGAGTCCCCTTGACAATGATAGATACATCAGATAGTGGATTATTGTATTCATCTTTTACTCTTCCTGTCAAGGTGATTTTTTTCCTTTCACTCTGTGACTGGCTTTTTCTGATTACAATTTCATTTCCCTTGATAATATACGAAAACCCTGTTCCGCTAAGGTATCTGTCCAAAACTGTTTTAATTTCGGACTCTTTAATGGTTATACTCCTTTTGCCAAGTGCTGCGATGTCCTCTTCATTGTAGATAAATGTGTATTTACTTTGCTCTTTAATCTTATCCAGAACCTCCTTTACACTTGCATTTACCAAATCTAAACTGATTCCGGACTGTGCCTTTAGCTGAACATTTAAAAAGAAAGAGAGACAAAAAATTAGTAAAGCCGATTTACTAAAAATTCTGAACAACATCTTCATTGGGTTTCCCCTTGGATGATAATTGCTGATCCATTTTTTTTTCATAGTTTTGTAATGTTTTTTAGTTAATGATAAATCACCCTCTAGGTGTTTTATTGTTATTTGCAGACCACCGCCAGTGGTCTGCATTTTTTATTCTTTTATCAATATTTTCCCATCTTTTATTTCATAACTGATGACTTCTGTCTCGGAGAGCAGTTCAAGAATATTAATTATGCTTTCATATTTTTTCGCCTCTAACGTGAAGTGTTTGTATCTCAGGATTTCCTTCTCGAAATCAATCTGTACTTTATACCATTTTGCAAGCTCTTCTGTGATTTGAGAAAGCTCCTTTCCTGAAAAATAGAATTTATCATACATCCAGGATACACTTTCATTTACATCCACATCAAATACTTTTGTAATATTGTTACCTTTGTCTACATATGCTTGTTGTCCAGGCAATAGCATCATTACAGATTCGTTCCAATCGACTTTAACCTTTCCACTAACTAGTGTGGTTTTCATAATTTCTCTTTGGGTATCTGCATTGACATTGAAGTTCGTCCCTAATACTGAGACATCTCCCAAGCCTGTATGAACAATAAATTTCCTTGAGGAATCCTCTTTTACATTAAAGAAAGCTTCTCCTTTTAACCAAACCTCCCTTGTATCACCATTGAATTTTTCAGGAAACTCTAGGGTCGATTCTGAATTTACAGTAACCTCTGTTCCATCTTCCAGTTTAACGGTTATTCTGCCATATTCCGGAACAAAAAGTTTATTCAATTCATTCCCCATCACCGATTCCGGAATTAATTCTGAAGAAACATCCAGAGTCTCTGTGGTGTTTTCAATTTGAATTTTCTTGCCTGTTCCAAGTACAAGGAGAGCCATATTTTGCTTTTGAGGAGCAGTATAAATTTCCTCTGAAAGAACCACTTTCTCTTTATTATCTTTATTAAGGAAGAGCATCAAAGACGGTATTGAAAGTAAAAGAATTATAATTGCAGCAGCACGCCATATCCGGGAAACAGAGCTCCTCCTCCCAAGGATTCTATTTACAAATTTTTCCCAGTAAATTTTTTCTATTTCATCATGCGAAACTACACCATCCGGGTCAGATAATTGATTGCTAAGAGATTTGTGTAAATCTGCATACTCCTTATTCTGGAGCATTTCGTTTAGCTTTGATTTTTCCTCATCTCCAATAACACCAATGTTATCCCGGGCAATTAACCTAGCAAACTCCACTCTATTTATAATCTCTTTATCCATATCTGAATGTTTACTCCAGTTATAATACGGATGAGGATGAAAAACGGGTGAGTTGATTTATGTTTTTTAGAAAATATTAAGTAATAAAAGAAGTGAAAAATGCTCTTTGGACAATAGTGATCTCAGTTTAACAAATGCAGATTTTTTAATTGTTTTGACAGTATTAACTGAAATACCTAATTTATCAGATATTTCTGCAACTGACATCCCTTTTAGAGACATTACAATTATTTCATACCCTCTTCCCGAAAGTTCCGATACAGCCCTTCTGATGTTTTCTTTGGCCTCCTGCTTAGTTATCTCATCCAGAAAGATATTATTGTCGTGAATTAGTTTTGACAAAGTTTCATCAATTGTACCGGACCTGAATTTTGAGCTTCTGAGATGGTCAATACAGAGATTTCTGGCTGTTTTATATAGAAAAGGAAGACAATTATCCTGCGAATATTTGTCATTATAATTACTGAAAACTTTGAACATAGCATCCTGGGCAATATCCAGAGCAACATCTTTGTCTTTAACAAAAGTATGTGCAAAACCGGCTACTGCATTAAAGTGCCTCAGATAAAAATCTTTAAACCAGGATATTTGTTCTGCCTTAACCAAAATTTTCAATGTTTTATCAAAAGTACGAAAATAATACAAAAGCCGGGGCAATGATGCTCCGGCTTCCACTGTTAACATAACACAATAAATAATTAATTAACCAAATTAATTTTTTCCAGAAGCGCTTCAATCTGTTCCTTTTCGGATGGACGGGGTGCAAAGGCGGTAATGATGCGGAAATCTTTGTCTATCAGAATGAATCTGGGGATCATTTCGACCTCCCAGCTGTCACGTATTTTATAGATGTCTGTAATAAACTCTTTTTTGTTGGCGCAATTCTCCGACTCAATCTTTTTATCCGACTCAATTTTCTTAAGCCATTTGTCCCGGTCCTGATCGACCGATATAGCTACGAAGGTTATGTTTTTGTATTTGGTGCTGAGTTCGGTAAATTTTGGAGATTGTGCCAGGCAGGGGATGCACCAGGTTGCCCAGAGGTCAATGTAGAGTGGTTTACCTTTTAAATCGCTAAGTTTAAACTCTTTCCCATCTCGGTCAAAAATTGCGAAGTCAATGGCATTGACACCCTCCATCATGCTCTCCCTTTTCTGAAACCGTCTTGCAATCGCAGATTTAAGTCCTGAATGTGAGATTGTTGGAATTGCCAGTTTAAGATGCTCATAATCTTTTCGCAACAGGCCGTTATCCATAGATTTGTTCAACTCTGCCACCCTGCATAACTCCTGGAATAATTCAGAATCGGGTTTTACAAAGAAATCATATTCGCGACACTCAATCAGAAGTTTCCGCACATTCTCAACCTCAAGGAGACGGTCATTTCCAATTAATTTTTTGAGCAAAGGGTTGACATCGACGCTTATTGAGTGATAGAACTCTCTCCTCTTCCGGCTTTTAACTGAATCTGCCGCATTCCACTCCACAAACTTTCCGTAAGCGAACCAGGCAAAGCGGGCAGATATAATATCGGCAGTTATTCTGGCGCGCTCCATCTCTAAAAAAGATTTATCCATCTCTAGAAATGATTTGTCGGATTTGAATTTTTCAAGTTGTGCAAATCTTAAATCCGCAATACTGTCAATCATCTGCCCGACTTTTTTATACGGAGCATTGATATTTGCCAGGTAGAATTTGGTACCTCCCAGCCAATCCTGGTTTTTGAGGTAATTGTTTAATTGTGAGTCACTACCTGATATTTCTGTCTTTGTGGCTGATCCTGAAAGCTTCATATAAAGGGAATCTCCCGGTCGCAGGTAGATGGTGTTTCTCCCGACCTTGAAGTAGGCTGGTTTGTCAAGAGGTATTTTCAGAGAAAAGTTGCCTGAAGCATCTGGTTCAGTAGTAAGATCGCGGTCATTGTAGATTTCTGATGAGAGCCCTGTGTAAATAATGTCAGGCTTTTTACTGTAGAAATCTGTAACATCCCCGGACAAAATTGCCACATTATGCTTATTAGCAGTATTTTGTGCATATAGCGAAACTGGTTGAATAGTCGCAAAAGTGGCTGTAAAAGCAGCCGATATTAATATTGAAAGGAAAATTTTGTACATATGGGTGGATTTTATCTCTGAGATTTTTTGACAAAACGCTAATTAATAACGAGTTGCAACTTTCTTCTGGTTGTAATAACCAATTGTTTTTCAGCGTTTTGTCAAAAAATCTCAGAGCTTATTTGGCAGCGCGCCAGCTCATGTTTTTAATCTTTACCAGGCCGGTCCAGTTGGACTGAGGGTGCTGGTCAAGTGTGATGTTGTCGGGGCTGGTCCCAAGGAAGAATTTGCGAAGGGTACCTACTCCGGCGGTATTGTATGTTGCTATATACAAGGGGTTTGTAGATGGTTCAATTTGGGTGTCAAATTTGATCATGGAGATGTCATCGGTCACAAAGCCGGCTATTTTGAAGAACTTCTCATTACCCGGATTGTAATCGTATGCATACAGATCCTTCCCCTTTGAGTAGAAGACAACTGTGCGTTTTGATGAGAATGCATAAAAATCGGCGTTAAGGAAGTTTGTTGCAATTGGCTTAACAGTATAGCAGGCTCTCTTCTCCAGATTGGTTCCAACGTACAGTTTGTAGATGAATGCATTTCCGGCAGCGTCCTTCATGATTGCAAACGAATTGCCACCTGTCGAACCGCCATCGGTATTAATAGTATTCTCGCCGTAAACAAGTGTTCTGCCCAGCGCTTTGTTGTTCCAGGGGAAGATAGCCCCGGGAAGATCGGCGATGGCATTTGAGGTGGCTGCCGATGCACCTACCTGCATAAACCTCTCTTGTTCTGCATCATACCACAGGAACCCCTTATAACTTAAGTTTGCGAAGAACATCTCAGGACGGGCAGTAATAAGTTTGGAGAAGTTTGAGGCCTCCCTGTTTACAGGCTCTGTGTAGTAATCTCCACCGTTTAGGGCAAACATGGTGTTGAATACATATCCGTTTTTGCAGATCACCCCTCTGTAAAGCGAGGTAGATAGTGCACCTGCTTTATCTTTGATTCTCGGACACATATTAACCGGGATAAGCTCTTCCGTAATGGGATCAGCCGTAAATACCGAGTTTTTAAACACATTGGGTGCCGAACATTTCTGAGTCAGTCTGTCAATTGCATAGGCTCCCGAACCGGTCAATACCCAAAGTTTTATATAACTCTCCGATCCACCTGTATGAAACACATCCAAAGGATTTTTAAGATCGGGAAATCCGCTGTTCTTAAGCATGTCGGGAAAGAACAGGGTATCTGAAACCATAGAGAGCATCTGCACCTGAGTATTACCCTGACTGTTTTCACCAATGAGAAGGATCCCTTTGGTGTAAGGGGTTCCGACAACAAGTTTGGAGATAGTTGACCAGGTGACACCTGTCTGTTTATCGACTATCTTAAGGTAGAACTCATAGGTATCGGGTGCAAGTTTGATATTGTATTTCAGGATGCGGGTTTTTGCAAGAGTATCTTTTGTGGAATAGGCCTTAACTGCCAGCCACATATACTTGAACCTGGTAGTGTCATTAAGTTCGCCGTCGGTCATTGTAACGACAGGGTCAATCACAAGGGTGTCAAGATCTCTCATAACACTGTAACTCGAGGCAACCCCCGTAACCTTTATTTCGTTGATATCGCTGTATGTGTAGTTCCCTTCATCCTTCATACAGGAAGAGAGAAGAGATATTAAAAATGTAAAAATTATTAGTTTAGTTTTCATCATAAATCATTTAAAAGGTTTAGACTAACGAACCCACGGAACTCCCGGAGATGATTCCCAGGTACAACCCGAAAACCACATAAGCCTCCCGTCATCTTCGAGTACAGGAGTACCACTCTGGAACATCTCAATGAGATACCTTGACATTGTCTGGTAGATAAGATACTGTAAAACAGATGGCATGGTAGTGGTGCTCATAAAATCGTTATAGGTAAGGTTGAACCTTTCACAAATGAGGTTGAGCTTCTTCTCCGAGAAGGCACCCCAAAGACCTGTCTCCTTGTTCTGAGCGTTCACAGAACCGGTCCAGACAGCAGGTTTTACAATAAAATCGCTTATGTTTATGGTGTGCATCGTTGCATCGAAAGTTGGAACAACGGTTCCTGAGGTAAACCCGGCAACGGCATCAAAGGCCGGAAATGAGAGCGAAAGATCTTTTGAAGCTACCAGTTTGATACCAATCTTCTTCACCGAAGTTTTCAAATCGGCGGTACGTTTAACAACAACCGGCACAAATGTGAACCACTCGTTTGCCTTAATTGTACACTCGACAGGGAGATCATTGAAATGCACCCCTTTCTGTGCTGTGGTGCTGTCAGGATAGATAGCTACACCAAACTTCCTGTCATAACTCTTCACGGGACCCGTTACCATAACCTTTAGCTGGACTGTAGTCTCATTTCCAATAACCTTCACAAATTCAAGATTTGAAAAAGGCATATAAGGCCATGTCTTTTCGTTTCCGTATGAGGTACCCCACTGAACGGCAAAATAGACACCTTCGGACCCTTCATAGGACATAAGCTCCTTTTCACACGAGGTAAACAGTGTGACAGCTATTATGCCCGATATGAATATATTTAAAATGTTTTTCTTCATAACTATTGGATATTTATTCTGTTAGTTAATTCTCTGGCTGATTTCGCTATCGGGTAGCGGAACAACATAACTGGTCAATGCAACATTCACATTTCCTGCCGAAAGGGCACCGTTGGCCACATTCAGCATCGCTCTCCTTTTGTAGTAGAAAAAGAGCTGGCCCTCACCTAGCATCTCCTTACGGAACTCAAGCGTGACATAATTCATCATTAAATCGTATGAGGTGGGGTTGACACTGAAACAGCTCTTGCTGTTTCTCACTTTATTCAGATACTGTATCGAAGTGGCCAGATCACTGCTGCTCTCGGCTGCAATTAAAAAAACCTCCCCCAGTCTTATAAGCGGAACCATATATCTCCATGCGTTACTTGCACCCTGGGTGTCGGACATATCTTCATACTTTCTGTGATACAACACATTGGTTCCGTTATTGTTATAGTTGCTCCATATCTTGTATCTGTAGTCATTCTTATCGTCGTAGAGCTCATTTACCCTTCCGTCTGTAAGTGTTCCGGCAAATGAGAGCCTTCTGTTTGCCTCAAGAGTAGGGAGGAAGAGAGCATTGTGCATCTGCACTCTGTTTGAACTGTAAAGAGAGAAGAGAACCTCTGTCGAAAATACTCTGTCAGGAATGGTTGCACTTGTGGCGCTTGCGCTGGTTACGAACGGAAAGATCTGTTTTTCCGGGTTCTGTACGCTGTTAATTATCTCCTCGGAAACTTTTAATGCATTTACCTTATCGCCCATCCACAAATAGGTTCTGGCGAGCAAAGCTTTTACAGCAAAGTAATTAAGTCTGTACTGTCTGTAATTCAAACTATTGTCTCCGGTGGTGCTTGCAAAATTCTTAACACCGTCGGTAATTACCGGATCGGTTTCGGCCAGAAGAGCCAAAGCATCGGTCAGATCCTTAATTATGTTCTCACAAATCTTATCGGATGAGAGAAGCGGCTGGATCTCATAATCTTGTGCCGTCATGTACGGAATTGCCGGAGTGGTACTTCCTAGTGAATAGATCGGACCAAACAATCTCAAAAGGTCAAGGTGCAGCATTGCTCTCAGGGCCAGCGCCTCACCTTTTACCATTCCAAAGTATTGTGCCGGCAGAACCTCATTTGAGTTGCCGCATTTCTCTATGATAGTGTTGCAGTTACCTATAAGCTGATATGACTTTTGCCATATCTGGTCAAAGGTGCTCTTAACTGAAGCGTTTGTATAGGTGTACTTCTGATAGTAGTAGTACGCATAGGTTGAAGATGTTGCAGCATTATAATACTGAGCCATCACATCCAGAATTCCTGCACTTAGGTTTTGCCCGTAAAGAACCGGTGTAGTAAGCTCGACATAGACTCCGTTTAAAGCCTTTAGAAAGCCCGCCTTATCGGAAAAGACCATCTCTTCGGTTAGCCTGTCCGATGGCTTTATATCCAGCCACTTTTCGCATGAAGAGAGGGTGACCGCTAAAATTATCAATGAATATTTTAATATTTTTTTCATATCCCTTACAATTATTTTCTTAATAATTAGAACCTGATCCCCAATGACATCGATACCGATCTGGCAAACGGGTAGTCAAGACCCCTTTCGTTTTTAACGGTGGAGATCCGGAAGATGTCGTTCATATAGGCTCTCACTGTCATTGATGAGGCTCCTATCTTTTGCAACCAGGCAGATGTTGTTTCATATCCTACAGATACTGACTCACAAGAAAGAACATTGTTATCCTCTACAAATCTGGAAGACATAGGGGTAACGTCGGTAGATGAGATTGCTCTGAACTTCGCAATATCTCCCGGATTTTTCCATCTGGCATAGAGTGCCCTTTTATCCTGATTGTAGTGCAGATTGCCTGCAGATATGTTCTCTACCTTGTTGTAAAGTGTCTGCATAAAAATCTGCCCGCCCACTCTGTAGCTGAAGTTGAAGGTCGCATAAAACCCTTTGTACCTGAGTGTCGAACCCAACACTCCCTCGACAGCCGAGGCGCTGTTACCTACTACCACCTCATCGTCATAACTGTGGGTAAATGTCTGATTGCCATCTTTATCTATAAACACCTCACGACCTGTAACAGGATCTATACCTGCAGAGCGTACAGCCCAAAGATCTGTGGGACTCGCACCGTTGTAATACCTTATGAGGTTGCGGCTTCTGTTGGTCTTGTTAAAGATGTCCATTGACTGGTCAATGTTTGCATATTTGGAAGCAAGGTGGCGCAGATTCATATTTGCAAGCCAGCTGAAGTTTCTGTTTTTAACCATATAATAGCTCATCGAGAGGGTTAAACCTTTGGTAAGCTGTTCTCCCAGATTTTTAGGAATACTTACGGTTCCGAGTGAAGATGGCACCCCGATGAACACCAGTAGCGGATCTGTCTTTTTGTAGAAGTAGTCGAAGTTGACCCTTAGCTTATTGTTGTTGGTAACAAGGTCGAATCCGATATTTGAATCGAGCGTCTTTTGCCACTGCAGATTTTTATTCCCCAGATTGCTTATGATTGTGCTTACACCAAATGGGTTGCTGTTGTGGTTATTATAGCCGTAGATACGCATTGAGATATAGTCATCGAAATTCTGGTTCCCAGGATTTCCGATCGAAGCTCTTATTTTAAACAGGTCAATATTTTTAAATATACTCTTGAAGAACTTCTCATTATGCAGATTCCATCCGAAACCCACCGACCAGGTTGTAGAGAACTTTCTATCTGCACCAAATACTGACGATCCATCCAGGCGGAAGTTGGCATCGAGCAGATATCTGCTTTCATAAGAGTAACCACCATTCATATAGTAGCTGAGTGCACGCCTTTTAGATTCTGTATAATCGGGTTTACTCCCTTCGGGATATCCTAAAGCAAACGACGGATTGCAAAATTCATCGTCAATAAAGCCCTGAACCGTATACTCACTGAAAACCGAGCTGTTCTGGCTGAATCGCAGACCTGCAACGGCATTGACCATATGGGACTGTTTGATAAGGCTTCCGTAAGTTAAGCTCACATCACCGTCATAGTTGAGTTTACCTGTCCCCGATTCGGTATATGTCCCCTTCTTAAGCGGCTCGGCCCCTACAAACGAAGAGTTGAACGGAGAGAGAAACTTTTCGGCTTTCGCTTCACTTTTTCCGATACCTATTCTGCTTCTTAACCTGAGGTCTTTCTGAATTGTCCACTCAAGTTCAAAGTTATTGGTAAATCCAAAAGTTGTGGTTTTATCAAAGTTGTTGTTCTCAAAATCGTACAGAGGATTGTAAAAATTGGAAGTAACTACACTTAATGTGTTGATATCCAGATATTGATACTTATCCAACTGCATTATTGGAACTCCATCTTCATTATACTTTCTGAAATATGGATTTGCTCTTGAAAATTTTGAAAACGCAATTGATTCACGATTGGCCAGAGAGTAGTCAATATTGAGAGTATTGGTAAAAGATATTTTGCCTTTTCTGTAAATTAGTCGAACATTCTCATTTATAACCTCTCTGTCCGATCCAATCATAACACCTTCGGTCTTTCCGTAGCTGGAGCCAATTCCGTATCTCATATGCTCGTCGCCACCCTCAACAAAGAGCGTGTGTTTATGAGTTGTGGCAAAGCGAAGCGGCTCATTCATCCAGTAGGTATCCACCCCCCTGCTAACCTCTTTCATCCGGTTGAAATAGTTTATCTCATTCACCTCGTTTACAATATTGCCGGCGGCGTCAATTGTTCCGTAATACCCCGAAAGTCTCTCATAAACAAGTTTTTCATAAGAATTCATGAGGTTATAATCGGTAAGGTCGGCAAAGTTGAACGCAAAGTTGCCGTTATAGTTGATTTTCAATCTTCCCGATTCTGGTCTTTTAGTCTCGACCACAACAACTCCGTTGGATGCTTTTGATCCGTAAATAGCTGTTGCAGCTGCATCTTTAAGAATTGTTATGCTCTGGACGCGGTCCATACTGAGGTCGCTTATCACTGCCAGTGTAGATTCAAATCCGTCCAGGATAAAGAGCGGCTGATTCGGGTCCGTTCCGTATAGTTCGGTAAGGCCTATTACGCTGCTTTTCCCGCGTATCTCTATATCGGGCAGTCTGTTGGGGTCAGACCCGAACTCATTGTTCTCTATAATTGCAAATGATGGGTCCAGAGTTTTCAGACTCATGAGGATATTCTGGTTCCCTATCATTTTAAGATCTTCTACATTGAATGTTGTGGATGAGCCTGTGAAGCTCTCCTTTTTCCTGGTTACGATACCGTTTACAACCAATTCGTTGAGTGCAAGTGCGTCATCTTCAAGCTCAACCATAAGGGTAGCCTCGCCTTTATAGGTTATCTCCCGCTTTTTCATTCCAATGAATGAAAAGAGGAGTATGCTGTTTTCGGGCTGGTCAGATACTATCTCAAACTTACCGTCAATATCTGTTGCAATACCTCTGGTGGTTCCTTTGAGTACGACAGATACACCGGGGAGCGGCAGCTTCTTTGAATCTACCACAACCCCTTTGATTTTAACGCTTTTCTTTTCGGATTTTTTCTCCGGCTCCTGTTTCACCTTTTTAATGGTTACAACATTGTCCTCTCCAACCAGAAATGTAAGTCCCGTCCCATTAAGTACAAGATTGAGAACATCTTTAATTTCGGCATTTTTAATGCTCACATTTTCAACGCTCAGCGGATTCACATCATCGTTTGAATAGAGAAATCTTACAGCACCCTGACTCTGAATTTTGGTCAGAACACTCTTCAGACTCTCTTTACGAACATCAACACTGTACCTACCCTGTGCAAAGAGAATGCTTTGCAGTGGCAATAACAGCAGCAGTACTAGTAAACAGTAATGTTTATTGTTTTTCATAAATAAAATTGGTTAAATATTTTGGCATCCTACACAGAATGTGTACAATGAATTCTATATCTCATTTAGTTACAGGGATTATTTATCTGAATTATTATCGAAACTATTTTCGAAACTATTATCAAATCTATTATCGAATCTATTATCGGACATACTTCTTCACATTTACTTCGTTACCATCTATTTTGAAGGTTACCTTCTCCAGAGTCTCCAGTCTGATGAGAAACTCCCTGATATCGGAGTATTTCATAAGTTCGCCGGTAAATCTGTAGTTTCTGAACTCGTCATCTTCAAATGTCACCTCCATATTATACCATCTGGATAGGGTGTTAAGCATCTCTCCCAGAGTTACCTCTCTAAAGATGTACTTTTTGTCTCTCCAAGCGGTAAAAATTTCGGTGTCGACACTCTCTACCTTAATTGCCGACCCCTCAACACTTGACTGCTGGCCGGGGCTCAGACGCACGCTCTCCATCCCGGAGTTAATTGAGACACTCCCGCTCTCCAGTGTCGTAAGAATTTTGGGTTCATCCTTATAGGCTCTCACACAAAACTCTGTTCCCAAAACTGTTACCCTGTGATCTCCCGTTGTTACAGTAAAAGGATGCTGTTCATTTCTCTTAACCTCAAAATATGCTTCACCGGTAAGGTATACACCCCTTTCACCATCGGCAAAAGATACCGGATATCGTAACTCACTCTCGGCGTTAAGCCACACCTTTGTTCCATCCGACAACTCAATTACAAACTCCCCGCCTCTCGGTACAATTACTGTGTTGTATTCACGCTCCCTTTGTGGTGTCTTTGAATACTTAATTGTATCATTCTCTATAACAATGTTTTCTGGCTTATTTGCAAGATTCATCGCTAAATTCTTCCCCTCTTTTCCAAGCACTACACGCTCACCACCGGCCAAAACCAGCACAGCATTCGAACTTCCGGGTGTGATTCCATCTGCAGAAGAGAGAAGCCCATCACCTTTAAAAAGGTTCAACCCTTTAAACAGATCTCCTCCCCCGCTCAGAAGAATGAGGGCCGATGCCACAAGCGGTATCATGATTGCCGCCGCAACACGCCATGTTCTCCTGCTCCATATTGAACCACTCCGCGTGCCCATCCCGGTCGCTCTGCCGGGAACCATCCCGGTCGCATTGCCGTGCGCCTCATCGATCAACCGGCAACACTCCCGATAATAAGGCATATAATCAATATCCGCCAAATAACTCTCAATAAACTTCTCATCGGCCGAATTTGCAACACACCTCCCGAACAACTCCTCATTCCGCAACGAACTCTCCCGCCACATCTGCAACCAACGCTCCTCCTCAACCGACAGCCCACCCCTCATAAACTTCAGAATCAACTCCGAAATCACAAACGGCGACTCCCCGCCACCATCCGGATTGCCCCCTTTAGCCATACCATTAGAATTATAACTCATCCACTTTTTACCATTAATACACCCCCCACCCAAAAAGTGGGTATAACCTTGCCAAGGTTCTTGGGAAAAAGTGCTTGCAAGGTTGGGTAACCTTGCCAAGGTTCTTGGGTAGAATTTTAGAGAAATGGGAGGAATGATCTGTATATCAATGAATAGCGCTCGCGGATGATTCGCTTCGCTTTTTTGCGTTGAGTTTTTACGGTTTCTACCGAAAGGTCAAGGTCTGATGCGATTTTTTCCGATGTGTCTCCGTTCAGAACTCTGGTGAAGATGTTTTTGCACTGTGGTGGTAATTCGGCAAGCAACCTTCGCACCTCTTTATACAGCTCATTTTCAACTATTTTGTCAAACAATAGCGATTCGTCAAGCAGGTCTGTGTAGATGCCTTCGTGGTTGCGCCTTCTCCTTTCGTCTCTTATATAGTTGATTGCGCGATTCCTGACCGCCTGATAGAGATATGCCCTGAATTGCTGTAATCCGGCGGGCAGATTCGATTTGTGCAGATTGCCTGACCTGTGCAGATTGCAAAAGACCTCCTGAACGATGTCTTTTGATTCATCCGCCGATAGCCCATAACCCCTTATGAAAGAACATAGTGACACAAAATAGTCCTCATATAGATATAAGAACGCCTTTTTATCTCCCCCCTTCAGAAGTGGAATGTGTACTTCAGAAAAAATCATCGTCCAAAAGTAACAATTATTTTCGTTGCCATATATTAGACACCAAACTCATGGTAAATGGGTATTGCAGCTCAGAGTTTTTTTGCCTTTGGCCTGCCGGACAGAGAGTTACGGCAAAAGTGCAAAATTAGCTAAATCGCTGATAATGTGTGAAAAGGCAAAAAAACTTCGAGTTGCGGTGTCACATTCGCAAACAAATTGTCGTATTGTTAACGGCCGGTATTGAAACTGCTTTAAACCACAACACGATGTTTAACAAGATATTTACTACACTTCCTATGACAACCAAGACCTCAATTCAGAAGACATTTCGGACAATATTCCATATAATAATTATCACTACATTGGTAATTTTATCTGCATGCTCATGCTCAAAAACCACGCTTCCGGCCGGCAATCAGGAGGGATCACTAATCATAAGTCAAACAGCATTTTCCAATATAGCTCCTGACAACTACTCGATTAAAAATGCTTCAATATCCGGCGATTCTTTAATAGTTGAAATCACATCGGGCGGATGTAGCGGAAAGAGTTGGGTTTTAAAGGTTGTGGATTCGGGAGCAGTGGCCGAATCGTATCCGGTGCAGCGTTTTATAAAGATATTTCTCGAAAACAAAGAGACGTGCAAGGCGCTTATAACCAGAAGATTTGCAATAGACATCACACCCCTGAAGGTGGTCGGCGAAGATAGAATCGCCATAAATCTTGAAAGATGGAGGGGCGTCCTTTTTTACCCACCACAATTGTAACTCAGAGTTTTTTTGCCTTTTGCCTGTTGTCCAGAGAGTTACGACAAAACTGCAAATCTGCCTAAACAATTGATATTGTGCGAAAAGGCAAAAAAGCTCAGAGCTGCAGTGCCAGTCCGTTCGAAAATGCCAACTCTAAGGCTGAAACACGGTTTTCATCTCTGAGAATATTTGACAAAACACTGTCTGCAAGATGCTTAGCAAGTGTGGTTAAAGTCGCTAAATAGTTGACCAGAAGCGTTTTGTCAAATATTCTCGAAGATGTAATGCTTGGTGTGGATGATTATTTAGGTGTAGAAGCCTCATTAGCAACGTTATTAGTGCTCTGTTTTTCAATAGCTTTCTTGTATGCATCTATGTTTTTCAGGAACTTGGTGCGATTAGCCTCATCTTTTGTAAAAGAAGCAAGCTTCTCATAAAAGGTTATAGCATTTTTATAGTCTTTATTGAAATAGACGAGCATGGAGATAACTCCGGGAATTGTATTCTCGTCAAATTTATCACCCTTCTCAATAAACTCAAATGCAACATTGGCTAAGTCAATAGTGTTTTGAGCTGCCAGTTGCTTTTCGGCAGCAAAGAGAAATTTCATACTGTTTGTATTTAAAACCGGGTACATGGCTGTAAGTGCAGATAGTTTTTTCATGGGTTCACTTTGGGAGGTTAATTTCCCTGTCATTATTGCTCCGGCAAGAGAACTGAATGTTGAATTCGCTTTTGTATTAATAAATTCCGTAACCTTGTCATTGCCAAGTAGTCTCTTTGCATTTTCAATATCCTCCAGAATCTCGGAAAAGAGAGGGTTGAAGATATCATGAACAGCTTTATCATAAAGCTCAAAGGATTCTTTGCTGAAATTTTCCTCGGCAGTTCTTAGTTTAAAGGTTTCCAGCATAAGTGCAGATACAGTGTTATATTCACCTCGCGAGAGTAGGAAAGCAAAATAGAGGTTCGCCCTCGACTTGTCGCTCTCATAGAGTTTCCTCTGATATTCCGGACTGTTTTCTTTTTTCGAAGCTTCTTCAACTCTGGCTATAAACTCTTTAGGATTATTCGTAGCCCCGGTTAAACGATTGTGCTCCGTGCCATCCGGATTTATCAGTAAAAGCGTTGGAAAAGAGGTTACTTTAAATCTTTTCTGCAATTCAATCCCTTCACCCTTCTCCATATCTATCTTAAAGTTGATAAATTTCGCATTGAAATATTCACCCCCCTCAACACTCTTAAAAACAAAGTGATCCAAGACTTTACAGGGCATACACCAATCGGTGTAACAATCCATAAAAATCATCTTCCCCTCAGCAGAAGCCTTTTTCAGAGCCTCACTGAAGCTCCCTTTTTCAAAATTTATCTGCGCGTAAGATGTTACAGTCAAAAGTGTTGTGATAATTGTTACCGATAGTGTAACGGCCAGTTTAATTAATCGTGATTTTAAATTTTTGGTCATATTTTGAAATGGTTTTTAACTTGAAATTGTGTTAGCTTGAAATCGATTTTTCAGCTCTGAGATTTTTTGACAAAACGGTGTATAACAGATTGTTAGCTAAAGCATGCAAACACAGTTATTTAATTAGCAATCAGATGTTTGTCAAAAAATCCCGGAGTTGAATTGTTCGTTGTATTATTCGTTATTAACCAGACTTGGACACATTCTCAAATCCTTTGGAGGGATTCTGAGTGATAACCTCTTCTCGGTGAGGGTGTAGGTCTCTGTACCTAAAGTGTGGACAGAGTTTGTCCTGATCTCCGGGAAAAGTGGATCGTTCCAGAGTCGGCGGATGTCAAACCACCTCATCCCCGTCATCATGTTTTCACGAAGGCGCTCTTCAACTATAAATTTGATAAGCAGATCTTTAGAGTTTACCGAAGCAGGAATTGCAGCCTCTGTGGCGCCTACTATACGCTTGCTTCTTAACAACATTACAGTTTCGCGAGCAAGAGTCTCGTTACCGGTTCTGGCATAACATTCGGCAAGCATAAGATAGAGGTCGGGCAGATTGGCACCGTAAGGGTTCTGCCATTTGTTGATTCTCTTGAAACGACCCCATACAGGAGTACCGGTGTAACGTCTGTCTGCAAAAAACCTTCTTCTCCTGTCGTTTGGAGAGAATTTTGCCATATACTCATCCTTTACAAAGATTGCATTGGCAAGCTGTGTTCCTGTGTAGATAACAATATTCTGGGTAAAATAGCTCGCATTTATGATTTCGGTATTTTTCGCATCCTCCGGCAGAAAATAGCCTGATCTCCAGGCATGAGGAGTGGCACTGTTGTATCCCCATAAAGAGAAAGATTTAGAATCATCGGTGTAGTCAAAAAGTGCAATCGGAATCACAGCCTTCGCACTCTCTGTCTGGCAACTTTTCAAAGCCTCAAGAGCCTCACTGTAAAGACCCATATCAAACAGAATCCTTCCAAGAACATAATAACCCGCAGCCCTGTGGACTCTCAGCTTTGTGCCAACACCCTCTTTCAACAGAGGAATGCTCTCCTTCAAATCCTTGATTATAAAATCGTACAACTCTTTATTGGTGTTGCGTTTGTAATCCAGAATACCAATAGAGGCTTCAGTAACCAGAGGCACAGCCAGGTCTGTCTCCTCAGTAGCCTTTCTGTATGGCTTCCCGAATGTTTGTGCAAGCAGATGGTGGTAATGAGCCCTGTTAACCTTTGCCTCAGCAACAAGTGCCTGCCTGTCAGCTTCCGAACCATCCTGAAGAGAAGGAACATTATTGATTATCACATTGTTTGTGTAGATAAAAGAGTACAACCCACTCCAGGTGTTCATCTCATCAACTGTGTAGATCAGAATATCATCGGCAAACTTAAATGCCTCCTTCTGCTCCTTTCCAAAGAGATCAAATTCTGTAGGTGTAGGGGCAATAATCTCATCGGTCATAAACATCCAGAACGGATCCAACCCCTTGCTAAACATATAACCCGTCCCGTTCGGATTTGGTGCAGACCATATCATCTGCAACATACGGGTGCTGTTAAGCAGACCATCGTAGTGAGAAAATGTCCTTGGAACATCCTTGCCCTTAGGCTTTAAATCCAGAAATTTTGTACAGCCCGAAGTTGACACTATTAACCCCGTTAACAGCAACAACATATATATAAATCTTCTATTTTTCATAACAGAAACTCTTTACTATTTAAAATTAATAGTTAGCCCAATCGAATATGAAGGCCCGTATTTATTGAATCTCGTACCCGAATCAAGTTTATGTGCCTCAGGATCGATCCCTTTTTTATTAGCAGTGAATGTAAGCAGATTTGAAACCTGGAACTTAACTCTAATCTTATCGGTATAGAGTTTATTGCAGATGTTTGACGGAAGCGAATATGCTATGCTCAAATCCCTTAGTTTCACATAAGAAGCGCTAAGAACGTTAATATCGCCACTTGAATAAAACCCGGTGTTTCTCCTGATCTCCTGTGCAGTGTTTGCAGCATAAGAAGGAATATTGGTGTCGTCACCAACCTTTCTCCAGCGCTTGTCAAAATCTTTATCGATATTCCTGGACAACCTTCCCGAGAAGTTAGGAGAAGAGTTAAACATCTTATGCCCCATATTGTAGATGAACATAAACGATAGCTCAAAATCTTTATATTTAATATTATTGGTTAACCCGCCGTAGAAAGGAGGAGTCATTACACCGGCAAATACAATACTCTTGTTCTCACCAAGTTTTGTATTCTGGTCAATTGCTGTAGATGTTTTAACCAACTCGCCTTTGGCGTTATATGAAAGAGGATCCCCCATATCGTCCAGCCCCGCAAAGCGGTATGCCCACAAAGTATTTGCCGGAAATCCCTCATAATTTGGCTTGTAGATGGAGAAGAACTTGTTTGCATCATACAGTTTGACAATCTTGTTGGCGTTGTACGAAAACGAGAAATTTGCACTCCATTTCCAATCTTTATTGCTGAAATTTAAACTGTTAACAGTTAATTCAACCCCCTTGTTAGACATTATCCCGGTATTTGCATAAGTGGTGCTCCAGCCCGAGATTGAGGCAAGATCCAGATCGGCAAGCAAATTGGTGGTATACTTATCATAAACATCCAGACTACCGCTCACTCTGTTGTTCAGAATCGAATAATCAACCCCAATGTTAACCGTACGGGTCTGCTCCCAGGTCAACCTTGTGTTTGCAGGGTACTCAACCTCGAAACCCGAACCAAGATCATTGTAAATTGTATTTCCCACTGTGATAACCCTAATAACATTGTAAGGGCCACCCTTTCCCGGGTCAGGTGAGTTACCTGCCAAGCCATAACTTGCCCTTAACATTAGCCTGTCAAAAATATTCTGCCCCTTCATAAAACTTTCGTTTGCAACGTTCCAAACAAAACCTGCCGACCAGATCGGTTTGAATTGCACACTCTTATCCGTTCCGAACAGGTTGGATTGATCTACCCTCACACTTGCATTCAGTGAGTATCTGTTATCGTATGTGTAGCCCACATTTGAGTACAATGAGACATATCTCACCTCAGTCTCTCCAAACTGTGTAGATGGAGTAATCAGCTTATTGTTCCCGCTTGTGGTGTTTCTCAGAAGCGGATTTGATATACCTGTAACAGCCAGCAGCTTCTCATCATATGGCTGGAAAGTCAGAAGCTGAGGATCATAACCCTTAGATCTTGTAACGGAACTGATCTCCCTGGTTGCTCTAACCTCCATACCTGCCAGCGCATTAATCTGATGCAGAGAGTTGTTAAGACTCTTCTCGTATGAGAGCTGATTCCTTAAAGTCCAGTCGGTGCTTTGTGAGTTGTTCACATCGTAATTACCTCCCTTAACAGGCAGATAGTAGGTTGGCAGAGTGGTTGATGATGCTCTTGGCTGAGTAAAATATGCAGTCTCGTTTCTTACAGCCCATGAATCCCTGCTTAAGTAGGTCTCATTCTTACCGTTTCCTCTCTGGTAATAATATCTGCCATCGAAAGTAAGCCCTTTTATAATCTTGATGTTAATTCCGGCATTAACCCTTGCATTGTTCACGACAGACCTGTTGAAAGAGCCTATTGCATCTTTAAGTGGAATGAAATCCAGGTTGATGTCTCCAGCCTGCTGCTTTGTAAGACGGAAACTATCCATGTAAAGCAGATCGGAGTGGGAGAGCGCATTACCGTTCTCATCGGCAAACATCATATAAGGAATTGTAGATGCTCCTGAGGTTGGCATCACCTGATTGTTTACGGTGGTCATCCCGATATTGATTCCAAGATCGGCCTTAAGCCACGATGTAAGGTTGAACTCTTGTCTGGAGTTAACCATAAATTTATCATTGGTACTTTTAGAGTTAGATCCTGTCCTGTCATATGCAAACGAGAAGTAGTACTTATAGAAAGTGTTTCCTCCTGAAAGAGACAGATTGTGAGTGGTCCCGAAAGCAGGCTGCATAAAGTACTTCTCGTACTGATCCCTGTTATTGAGTGCCGCAAGTTTGGCAAGTTCGCTGTTCTTCTGAGCCTCGGTAATAAGTCCTCTCTGAAAATCGTACAAAATCTTCTCATGCCTGTATACCTGAGGCCTTTCGGTGTTGTGTATTCCGGACTCCATCTGATCCCATGGCCAGATTACCGGGTCAAATGTCTCCTTCGCAGTTTTGATAAACATCTCAGAGTCCATCATGTTCTGATAGCTGTAATCGGGCATCCCCTTGTAGGTGTAAGTTCCGTTGTAGCTGATATCTACCTTTCTGTTGGTCTCTTTTCCTGTTTTGGTGGTAATCACAATCACTCCGTTTGCAGCGCGTGAGCCCCAGATTGATGCTGCTGTTGCATCCTTCAGAAAGGTTACCGAATTTATATCATTGTTGCTTAACATGTTGTTTAACACGCTCTGAGAAACGGGAACACCATCCACAACAATCAAAGGGTTTTTGTTGGAGTTGATTGAGGTGAGTCCTCTGATGAGAAATTCCATGTCGCCGTTTGTCTTGACATTCACATTCAACCCTGCTGCCTGCCCCTCAAGACTCTGGATAAGACTTCCGCTGATGTTTGCTTTATCCTGCACAACCTCTCCCCTGACATTGGCAAACGATCCTGAACTTCTCTCTTTTGAAATTGTCTGATAACCTGTTACAACCACATTCTCCAGTAATCTGGTATCGGGCTCAAGGTTTACAAGATAATCGGTCGTCCCTGTAAAAGGTATCTCCACCCCTTTCATCCCAATATATTTTACTACAAGTGCATCCCCTTTTGCCGTATTTTCATCGGTAGAAATGGTGAAATATCCGTCAAGATTTGTGATCCCGCAAACATTGGTGTTATTTTTAAAGAAGACATAGGCACCCGCAAGAGGCGTATTCTCATCGTCCAGAATCCTCCCCTTGACAACAATCTGCTTCTGTTCGCTTTTTGCGGGCTCTCTTGTTGTGAGCTTCTGGGTAAGAACTATCCGCTTACCCTCGAAGGAGTAGGAGAAACCGGCAAGAGAGCAGAGTTTTGCAACCACACTCTCAAGTTTTTCATTATCGGCAGTTATGGAGAGACTCCTTTTGGTGTCGATAAGGGTAGATGAGTAAACAAATGTGTAATTCGATTTCTTCTCTATCTCATTAAGGATAGATTTAATCGTCTCATTTTCCATTTTAATCGTAATCTTCACATCCTGAGCGAAAACGACCAAACTGAAAAAGGCCATCGAAAATATCAACAATACTTTTTTCATAGAATTAAATTTGGTTTTCTATAAGTACATACGCCAAATTTAATTTCCACCCTAAACCTTAGCGTGAATTTACCAGGAAAAATTTCTTACGTATGCAATACTGTCCTGAACCGTATAGTTAATTAACTGTGTCTTACGCATTAAGTCCAGCACCTGAGAGGCGGACTCCTCTTTGAATTTTGCCGAGAATCTCTTCTCCAGAATTGAATTATCCTCAATTTTTACAGTGATACCATACCATCTCTTCATCTTCACAAAGACCTCCGATAGAGGAAGGTCGTCAAAGATGAGCCACCCTTCACGCCATCCTGTGGTAGGCAGAGTATCTTTAACCGGATTTATGCGGCTGCTTTTTTCAACTTTATCAATCACAACTTTTTCCGACGGTTTTATATTCTCAATCATCCTTCCGTTTTTCATACGGATATTCACCTTTCCGCTCAAAAGCAGAAGCGACATGGAGCTCTCTTCGGCATAGGTGTTCAGATTAAATTTTGTTCCAAGCACATTTACGGTCACATCTCCCGGAGTTACAATCTTCATAGGCCTGAGCGAATCTCTCTGAACCTCAAAGAATCCCTCACCCGAAAATGAGATAAGTCTTTCGTTCCCTGCGAACTTAGAGGGAAAACTGATTCTGCTGCCTGAGTTTAGCCACACCACAGAGTTGTCGGGCAGGGAGATACGGCTCTTCACCCCGTAAGGTGTCGAATACTCAAGCTCTGTATCATTTTGTCCCAGAATATATTCCACCTCATTTTTATAGCTGCCTATCTTGTACGAGCTGTAAAGTCCGGCACCCACAAAGAGTATCCCCGCAACAACAGCAGCAGCCGTATACCTCACAGCGCGCCTTGTGCGCTCCATCTGCCTGATCCTTGAAACAATCTTCCCGAGATCCGATCTATCGTCGTTTCCATTAACATTTGCTGAGAGTGCATAGAGATTCACCTTCCGGGCAAACTCCCGCCTGTTTTCCGGGGACTCCTTCACCCAGCTCTCAATCTCAAGCATCTCACTCTCAGATGCCTCCCCTTTCAGATATTTTAAAATCAGCTCTTCCATATATCTACATACACCATTTTCTATTTTTCACCTAAAACCTTTGAAGCAAATTTCTCTTTATCTTCAAAATCCGGTCATTCCAAAATCCCCATACAAAATCAACGGCAAAAGCAGAGGCAGATAGTCTCCCAATGCATCCCGAAGCACCACAAGCGCCCTGCTTACCCTGTATTCTACCGTTTTCACGCTAACACCCAGTTTTTGGGCAACCTCCTTGTAGCTCAACTCCTCTTCACGGCAAAGCAAAAAGGTCTCCCTGATTGCCGGCGACAACCCATTAATCGTATTTCTGAGAATTCCGGATAACTCCTTGTACAGCAACCTCTCCGAAGAAGAATCTTCCAATGTGATCAGATTCAGCCTGTCGCTCACCGGAAGCTCCTCCCCCATCCGCCTGGCCCTCCTCTGTTTTGTGCGCAGATGGTTGAACACCTTATTCCTCACAGTGGCAAGCAGATAGTATTCAATATTATTCTCGGGATCCAGACTCTCCCGTTTCTCCCAAAGGCTTATGAATGCATCCTGGGCAATCTCCCTGGCAAGCTCAAGATCACGGAGAAACTGGTTGGCATAATTGACCGCCCTCCAGTAATGAGCCACATATACCTTCTCGATATACTGCTCATTAACAGACCTGTACTCCCTATTGCCAAATATATCTGCCACCCCCTGTTGTTTTAAACAAATATAGCAACAGTTTTGCAACTCTGAGCTTTTTTGCCTTTAGCCTGTCGCACAGCGATTTACGACAAAACTGCAAATCTGCCTAAACCAGTGATAATGTGCGAAAAGGCAAAAAAACTCTGAGCTACAATGCCAGTCCGCTCGAAAATGCCGGGCCTATGGCTGAAACACGGTTTTCATCTCTGAGATTTTTTGACAAAACACTACCTATCAGGCGTTTATCAAACGTAAGGAAAAGCGCTAAATTATTGACCATAAATGGTTTGTCAAAAAATCTCGAAGCTGCAATGCCCACCCAAAAATTAAGCAGGAGCAAACTTTATGTCCACTCCTGCCGTAGGGAGTGATGACCCGAAGGTGCATCTCTCCTTTGCAAAGGTAATAACAATTTGAATAATACCAATCAACAGCGGAACGCCCGGGAAACCATCTCCTGCTCGATGCGGGGGATGGCGCATTCGGTTGCGAATTTTTGCCAGTTGGAGACGGCCGATTTTATCTGCAATACTATCTCCTTTGCATTTTGGTTGCCGATTCCGAAATAACCGGCCACACTTTGTGCCAGGTCAAAATCCAGAGAGTTGTCATCTTCGGAAATGTTTAATTTCAAACCCGTTCCATTTTCGTCCGGATTAATATCGTATGCAGGTGAGATTTGCCATCCGCCCTTGGCATCAATTATAAAACCATGATTTCGAAGGTGATCGTCACAATTCGAGACAGCAATGTTCAAAACTATCCGCCGCCATAACTGTTCAAGTGTTTGAGCGGTGTTATCACAGTTTGCCATAATCCAGGCAGCAAGCTCAAGGTAACTTACACCATCGGAATGGCTTGCACCATCGGAATATCCAAGCAATGTCATTGCCGATGCAAAGTGAATTCTGTGACCAAAGGCGTTTCTGTCAAATCGTTTTGTAAAGAATGTATTGTGATTACTGGTAAGTTTCTGCGTTTTACAAGCGGACATATTAATCCCGCACAATGTTGCAATTCTTGATATTACATACTCCCACGCCCCCATATTCTTCGAATCACCGCCACTAGGGAACTTTGCAATCCACAGATTTCCCGTCTGGTCAATTACATTCGCCTTTGGCCTGGCTCCCCCGAGTGAAGATCCCGGAGCCAGAAGCATATTCAGCCATTTTACTTGCTCATCATTGGTACCAGATTCTTCATTCTCAATTTGAAGACTGGCATATTCAAGATCCCTCACAGAGGCCCACGGCGGCGTAGCCATACTCTTATTATTATCCATAAAATCGCCTTGCGGATGGTATTTAAAACGTAGTGCTCCCATTCGGTTGCCATCATAAATTCCCATGAGATAATCTGCCTCAGTAAGGGTGTGAAGATTTCTGTTTTCCAATCTTGCTTGTATAGCCTCACGTCTGTGCATCAACGTTCTGCCCCATCTATCGGGAGACGAGTCTAGGAACATCCCAAAGTTGCTTTTGTCTGCTGATAAGTACTGCTTACCTGAAAACTCGGACAGATGGGGATCCAATTTTCTAAAGTATCTGTTTTTTAACCATCCGGGATCATTTTCATACGAAAATATCTCCTTACCCCGGATAAGTTCACTATGCAAAACACCCATAAAGATTGGTTGCCCAGTATCAAACCAGTCGATGTATAAGTATATATCTTTTTGTGTTGCCATACCTACCTCTTAGAAGCCCTTTCGTATACTGTAAGTTTAGCATCCTGGAGGCGGCGCCCAAGTTCGTCATCTTTTGCCACCAAAAGCAGATCCTTCTCGAGACCCAGAATTGCCAATACCCTTAAATAATAGCCAATTGCAACACCCTCGTCACCCCTCTCGATTTTTATTAGTGTGTTTCTTGAAATGGATGCCCGCTCAGACACCTGCTCCGACGATAAATCTCTGCGCAACCGTGCATACTTAATATTCTCACCTAATGTCGTGAGGATTCTTGATTGTGCCGGCAATAGAGGTCGTTTCATCTTCTAATGTGTATAATTCTGCGCAAATATATACATTTTTGTTCACAATCATAAACATTATCTACAAAACAAAATTTTCATCTCTGAGATTTTTTGACAAAACACTGAATGTCTGATGTTTAGCAAGCGTGGTTAAAATTACCAAGTTGTTGATCAAGAGCGTTTTGTCAAAAAATCTCGAAGCTGCAATGCCCACCCAAAAAATAAGCAGGAGCAGTCCTAATGTCCGCTCCTGCTATAACATAAGAAGCAATAAAACTACTCTTCGATTAGTTTCAATATCTCCTGCTCAAGAAGGCCGGCATCGTGAAATCCCACGATGTATTTTCTTACGATTCCTTTCTTATCTATCAGTACCATATGCGGGATTGCTCCAACACCGTAGGCCAGATCATTGAAGGTCTCCTCTGAGATTCCCATCAGGTAGTTGAAATTCTCCTCTTTTACATATTTCTCAATAGTCGCAACGCTCTGAGTTGCATCTACCTTTGTAACTCCGGCAATAATCAGACCTCTGTCACGATATTTCTCCTGAAGCTCCCGCAGTGCAGGGAACATCCTCTTGCATGGCTGGCACCATGTTGCCCAAAAATCGAGTACTATCACTTTACCCTTTGATTTTAAGATTCCGGGAAACTGCCCGTTACACCAACGGTTCATGATAAGCTCCGGAGCAGGCTTGTTTATTAGAGAATCGGGGCTTACAACCTTTGTGACAACCTCTTTATCGAGTTCATCGCTGTAAGTGAGGTTTTTAAGATTAAAGACCCTTACACCTCTGTCCCTCCTGTTGAGCTTACCTGCAAAAACCAAATCGGGTATGCGATCATCGTTCAGATGTCCTATTGCAAACTGATCTGGCATTAGAAGTGTGTCCGATTTAAAGATTGTATCTTTGAACACCTGCCACCTGCCACCGGAATTACCAGCACCGGCAACGGAATTACCAGCACCGGCAACGGAATAACGATAAATTCTGAAATATCTGTTCCCGGAAGTTAACACCTCATTTTTCCCGTCGTTGTCAATGTCGTAAATCTCTATCTGATCTATATTGGTTTGGCCTTTAATGTCTTCTATCAAGGTGTAAGTGAGATCCTCACCTATTACAGCAAGCCTTCCCCGTGCAATTTTTCCGTAATTCTGGTGCCAGCCATCTCCGACATAAATTTCATTCTTCCCGTCGTTATTACCATCTCCGGCTTTTATTGCCGATTTTACGCCTCTTCTGACACTGAGCCCGGTTTTGACTTTGCCTTCAAGAAAATAGGCATCTCCCTCATCACCAATTGAGTCGCCGTAAACCCTTCCAACAAAAAGCAGATTCCTCCCATCCAACTTCCCAACATCAAATGCTGTTGACATCCTTTCTGTAAGAAAAACTCTGCTGTTCACTTTGCCCGACATAAAAGATATCAGGATAGTCTCAACCATATATTTAGATTCATAATATGAGGCAATGATCTCATTTTTAGAATCATTGTCTATGTCGGCAATGTTTAGATAAAGTGGCTGCGGTCTTTCTGATGCCTTTGTGTACAACTCAGAGACACTCCATTCGCCACCATTAACGCCTGATTCTTCATTGGAATATTTTACAATATATACATTAACCTCAGAATCTTTATATTGAGTATATCCTGTAATCAGAACCAGATCATTTTTCCCATCGTTATCGGCATCTCCTGTGCAGAGTTTGAGTACAGGTTTATCAAAAGTGTGAGAATAGAGGATCCTGGCGGAATCCTTGATTATTGTGCAGATATACAGAGTTGAATCACTTCCGAGTATCAGCTCCTCTTTTGTGTCACCCGAAAGGTTCCCAATTGCAACTACCTGCACTCCCCGGGGGAAGCCCTTGATATCCAAATTTCGAACTTGATTCGATATTGCAAACAAATGACTTCCCGCAAGTAGCAGAATTGTAAGAATATAATAATATTTAAACTTCATGAAAATGTATTATTGTTAAAAAAATGATTTTAGAATGCGTTCCGAACTAGTCGTAAGGATTTTGAACAAGCTGACCTTTACTAAGCTCAATATCAATTTTAGGTAAAGGCCATGCAAATCTCTTGTCACCCGGAGCCAGTGTGTAGGTTTTGTTTTTATTTACATCAGTAGTCACTCCGTCAAAGTCAAAGAAATCTCTTGTAATAGTAATTTTGTCCACAATGTTCTGCGGATCGGAGTTGATTCTCTTGATGTCATACCAGCGAAGGGTGAACGGGAATTCTCTGTGCCTCTCGTCTATAACATACTGTACCAGGCTCTTTTTGTCAGTAAAATTGGCAGCTGTGAGATTTACATAAGTTCCACTTTTATATCTGTACGTTCTTACTGAATTTAGATCAGATACAGCACCTTGTGTGTCGTTCTTTCTCGCCCTGCACTCTGCTCTGATAAGATACATCTCTGCGGTTGTAGGGCCCTGCAGAATACCTATTGAACCAAACTGCTGATATGCACTCCAACCCGGAACTGAAGCTCTGTTGTAGGAGTAGTTCTCCACAAAAAATGCCTCATATCTGTAGTCATTAACCTTATCGTAGAGATTCATAAGCTTCTCACTCGGGACTGCGTTCTGAGTATGGTTGTATAACATACGGGCATAATAACTCTCTCCGAATTTATAGTCAGATGCTGCATTTGGTGCGAAATAAGTTCCCCCACCTGAGGAGTATGTGCGCATTGTGGGAGAGAAGTAGGTCTGGTAATTTACCATCTGGGAGTGAGAGGTGAGTGCAAGGTTCGCATACTCTTCTGCCTTTTCATAATTATGAATATACAAATAGTAGCGGGCTGCAAATGCCTGTACTGCAGGCAAACTGATCCGGAATAGCTTATTTACATTCCTTGTCTGAGTTGTCTGCAGGGCTATCTTCATCTCATCTTCAATAAACTTCATTGTCTCTTCAAGGCTCTTTCTGGTAAGATCCTCATCGTAGACAAGCGTCCTCTTGAGAGGCATCCCCAATGCTTTTTTGTTCTCCTCTGAATATGGAAGACAATATAGCGTTGTAAGGTTGAAATATTCATAAGCCCTCAAAAAATGAGCATCTTCGACAATTCTTTTTTTATCTTCCTCTGTACCTTCAAGATCATTTATTGCAGACAGGACTGTATTTGCATAGGCAATTTTAAGGAACTCCTGTTCCCAATAGTACGTCTGGAGTGCACACAACTCCGGAAACCAGAGTATATATTGTAACTGACTATCAAATCTGGTTCGTGAAGCAAGATAGTACCCCTTGTATAAAGCATAACTGTCGGAGGCAAGAACTACTTCCCGGCTACGGTCAAACAGGACATTGTAATGGTTTAGAAGCATATCAAGAGCCTCTATTGATTTAATCTCAAGATTGCTTTTCTTTTCAGGTGGTTCGCTGAGAAAATCATCACAACTTACAAAGAAAGCCATTGACAGTAGTAACAAGCTTTTAAAAATATATGTTTTCATATCTCTCTTGTAATTTATATTAATATATCTGTGACTTTATAGTTAAAATTCAAAAGACAATCCAAAAGTGTATTTTCTCGGAGGCTTAACCAGGGTTGTTGCTGCGCTTGAAGATGAGTTTAGTATGTATCTCGGGTCCAAACCGTCTTTGCTTGCAGTCCATAAGAGCCCCACATTACTAACCTGACAATAGATTTTGATTGTGGAAAATCCTATTCCGGACATTAATGAAGATGGCAGATTATAGGATAAATTAATCTCCTGCAGCCTAATGGCTGAAGCCTTATCAATTGTGGTGTTCAGGAATTGGGCTAAAGTCCCCCATGCCTGCAGATTTGTCTCTGTGGTTGAAGGCATCAAAGGGATGTGAGTCGCTTTATTATCCAGCACCTGCACAACATCCTTGTGGAGAATTGAACTCTCCTTGGAATTTGTCAATATTGGATAGTTAAAGGTTGGTCTCCTGAAAACATGTCCAAACTCACCGGTTATAAATGCCGACAGATGAAACCCTTTAAAATAAATGCTGTTCTGCCATCCCAGCAACACTTTTGGCTGGGTTGAACCAGAATAAACCATATAATCTCTGTGATCGCTGGTGCTTGGCGCCACGTTGTTAAACGTCCATGTGTTTTCTCCTATTCCTTGTAAATATGGAATGTTGTTTTCATTCATCCCCAGATATTTATAGGAGTAAATTGATCCTACAGGCCTACCCTCTTCAAAGTGTGGAACTCTGATACTTGCAGCCGAGTTACTCACTCTTTTGAGACTTAAAACCTTGCTGTGATTGTAGCTAAAATTGAGTTTAGTAATCCAGGTAAGATCAATCGATGGTGATGAGAGTTCGTAGTTAAGGTTAAGTTCGACTCCTCTGTTCAATATTTCTGCCGTGTTGAATTTCTGCAACGATGTTCCTGTCAGTCTCGGCAGGTCAATCTCTCCGACTATATCTATTCCATGTTTGTTGTACAGTTCCAGTGTTCCGAAGAGTTTAGCACCTTTCAGGGCAAAATCAACTCCAAAGTTTGCACTCTTTGTTCTCTCCCATGTCAGAGCAGGATTTCCGTAATCATTGATAACAGCATACTCCACGCCGGTTGGTGAGTATACTCCCATCAACGTAACCAGTGGCACAAAAGAGGTTGATGTTACAACATTCCCGGTATGTCCGTAAGAGAACCTTACATTTAATCTGTCAAAAATATTCATCTCCCTTATAAAAAGCTCTTTGTCTGCTTTCCAGTTTAGTCCTGCCGACCAGAATGGTGCATATCTGTATTTTGGATCTTCAACAATCAGGTTTGATGCATCAATCCTAAAACTTCCGGTAACTGAGTATTTATTATCAAAAGTATAGGCCGCATTCCCAAGAATTGAAAAGAATCTTTCATCTGTATAACTCAATGCTGGGTCAAGTCCGTTCAGGGTGTAATTTGTCGCTCCCCAGTAAGAGTGAATCGGGTAGAATATTTCCGGAGTCTGTGTAGTTAACATGTCGGGGTTGTATCCGAAAATTGTGGGAGCACTGTAAGTCTCGTTTATGCTGGAAGATATCTCTGTGAAAACTCCTCCGGTCACTTCGTGTCTTCCAAAGGTCTCATTATATTTAAGCTGATTCCCAAAGTTGTATGCCCTATTGGTATAATATCCCTTTAAGAGCTGGCCTCCAAGGGGTACATACAATTTGGAAACTTTTCTGGTTGCCTCATCATAATCTACCCATTTGTTTATCTGGTCTCTGACATAGTAAGAATCTTCGCTGTAGTAATTGTTATTCTCGGTTTTGTATAGCTCATACTGAAACTTGGTCTCATATGTCAATCCTTTTAACAGTTTAAAATTCAAAGATGTCTGCATTCTGAGACTGTTCCTGTCGGTAAGTAACTCCCTGCTTTTTATATCCTGTAGCAGATTATAATTCCAATCTTTTGGAAATACTCCGTTTACATCATCTATAAACTCCTGGTAATGAGATCCGACCATTTTTGTGTAACCTCCGTTATCGTCTATTATCCTCTCATAAGGTGAGATGTTTTTGATGTCAGATAGTGAAGCTCCGCTGTTATTACTCCTTGAGAACTTAGTCATTATGCTAAAGTTAAAATCAAGCCAGCGGGTGATACTGTACATATTCCTGAAATTGGCAAGAATCTCTCTGTTATTATTGTATTTGAATGAAGATTGATCATTTGTGTATCTTACATTGAATACATACTGATTTCTCTCTGACGCCCCGTTTACAGATAGGTCATAATTTTGAACAACTGCATTTTCCAAAAGATATTTGGAGACATCATCTTTGTAATCTATCTGTTCAAGCCTTGAGATTTGCTGATTATAATCACTCTGTGATATTCTTCCAAGATCCCTCATGTTCATAAGGGTGATTCCCAGAGTAGCCGGATTATTGTTTCCGTCAACCTCTCTGGAAATTGAGAATGAGGAGAATTTTTTATTGTTGTCCCAAAGATATTTCTCCCACCTGAGAGCATCCTTTGACGATGCTATAGGGTTTATATATTCCAGATCAATCTTGTCCTGTATGGAAATAAATGAGTTAAATTTTACATGTAATCCTTTCTTTGCTCTTTTTGTAGTGATCACCACAACTCCGTTGGAAGAGCGGGCACCCCAGATAGAGGCAGCCGAGGCGTCCTTAAGTATGTGAATTGTTTCAACATCATTGGGATTGATGCTCTCCAATCCATCTTCAACTGCAAATCCGTCTACAACGACCAAAGGATTGGAAACCCCCATTGTCATTGTGCTTATCCCTCTGATTGTAAGCTTTTCGGTTCCTCCGTCTCCATGTACTCTGAGTCCGGCGAACATTCCGTCCATCGCCGAAATAATATCTACTGAGGGTCTGTTCTGTATTTCAGCGGCGTTAACTATGCTCACTGCGCCTGCTGCCCGGTCTTTAGAGATTGTCTGGTATCCTGTGACAACCACATCTTCCAGTTGTACAATATCTGTTAACATTTCAACATTGTAAGCATTTGTTCCTTTAGATACAGTAATCTCTTTCTGAAGCATGCCAATCATATAGAACATTAGCCGGTCTCCATCACTGGCCTCTATCATATAGGTTCCTTTAGTATCGGTGAATGCTCTCTTTTTTGAATTAAGATTTTGCACAGAAACACCAGGCAGTGGCTCCTTTGATTCATCAATGACAAGACCTGTAATTTTTCTTCCGTTTTGCAGATTAACAGTTAGGTTCTGTTTTTCATTCTTAAACTCTTTAGGCGAGAGAGTAATCTGTTTATTTACAATTTTGTAAGAGATCTCTGTACCTGTGAGAAGTTTATCCAGTACCGGAGCAATCTCCTCATCTGTAACATTGATAGACACCCTCTTTTTTACATCAATCAAAGAACTGGTATATACGAAGGTGTAAGGGGTTTGGTTTTGTATCTCTTTGAGAACATTTACCAGCGGAACGTTGGTCAGATTCAGTCTGACCTTTTGTGCGCTGACAATTTCTGAAAAAGATAGGAAAAGAAGCAGGAAAAGTAAAAATCCTGATGATCTTCTGATAGCTGATAGGCTCTTCAGTTTTTTCATACTTTTTTTGTGTTTAGTTATAACCCTAATACACAAAAAAAACTATGTTCCCTAAAAAAATCTACTTAAAGTGAAGGGTTACATCCCGGTTTTTAATGGAATATCCTATATTTGAGGTAATTTTAAGTAATTCCAGAACCTGGGTTATAGATTCAGAAGAGAAGGTTGCGGTAAAACAGTAGGAGTAAATATTATTATCTTTGACTGTGAAGCGGACTCCGTACCATCTCTCCATTTTCTTAATGACTTCGTCCATTGGTGTATCTTCAAACACTAAAAGACCATCTTTCCATCCGGTATTAAGTTTAATCCGGGCAACTCCTCTTTTTCCTCCGGTATTTGAATTGTCAGGGATTACAATCTCCTCCATAACCTTTACATTGATCTCCTCGTTTGTACTCTCTCTAATGAGGCTTGCTTTGCCAGACAGAAGTGTGAATTTCAATTCTTTATCATTTTCGTAAGATAGGAGGTTGAATTCGGTTCCTGTAACTTTTACGGTAATTCCCCTCTTTGTCTTCACATACATTGGCCACTCACTATCTGATTCAATATAAAAGTAGCCTTCTCCGTTAAGCTCCACTATTCTTGCAAGAGAATCAAACTTACTCGGTACTTCAAGCGTGCTGTTACTGTTGAGCCAGACACTGCTTCCATCCGGAAGATTAACCATACCTTTTACTCCGGGATTTACCTTATAAAGTGTTGTTACCTGCCTCTGTCCGGGAGTTATCCTCACCGGAGTGTTGCCAGATATATTAGAAGACTCCTCACTTTTTCTAACAAGTTCATACAAAGCAATTGTCATAAGAGGAATCAAAATTATTGCTGCCGCTCTTATAATCCATGTTTTAACCGGGATCGTTCCTTTTACCCTTCTTATAACTCCGGAATGATTTTGTTTGTCAATTATCCTGTAAGGAAGATTTTCAAACAAAAAATCAGATCTTACCGAATTGAAAAGAGCTGCGTTCTCCTCATTTTGATTCACCCAGTTGAGCAACTCCTCTTTCTCCGAAGCAGAGGAGAATCCCCTCAAATGTTTTAAAATTCTCTCTTTATCCATTTCTACATTCACGATAACAATACACAAAATATGGCCATATCCCTAAAATATTTTAAAATAACCCGATAGTCTGCGTCTGAAAAATTTAAGGGCTTTACTTATATGGTACTCAATTGTCTTAATATCCAAATCTTTTGATTCAGCAATCTCCTCATATGTCAGTCCCATCTTTCTGCTTAAAATAAAACTCTCTTTATAGGTTGCGGGGAGTTGTGAATAGGTTCTCTCTATTAGCTCCTCAAGTTCAAGCGCCATAATCCTGGCATCGACCTGTTCACTATTTAAAGTATTCATTGACAGATCAATATTCTTCTTTTCCAAACTATCTGTACAACTCATGTATTGTTCACGAAGTTGATTAAGAGATTTATTTTTTGCAATCTTAAAGATATAGGAACGAATATTCTGATGAGAATCGATTGCTTCCCTTGAATACCAAAGAGCTATGAATGTCTCCTGTGCCAGATCGTTTGCAATACCGGAGTGCTTGACAAAGTGATTAATAAAGTGGACAATATTATTAAATTCCGTGGCCATAAAAGCGGCAAAAACCTTTTCATTGCCATCTTTGATGGCTTGTGCAATGAATTTATTTGAGTTGTCGGCCACTTATAATTTTTTTCAAATATAAACAAACCAACCGGTAACTCTGAGCTTTTTTGCCTTTGGCCTGCTATCTTGGATGTAATACCGGAGGTGCAAGAGGTGGGCGGGTGGCAGATGTTGTTGTGTATCCTGATTTTGTCCCCGACTTGGTTTGCATTACAGCTGCAGGAACATACTTATCTTTTACAAGGAAGTCACTCCACTGGTAAGTCTCGCCGGCAAGCTCTTTAATTCTTCTGACTATAAGTTCGCGGGATGGTCCGTTGAAGTAAGGGATATTGTCGATCATGCAATTAAATTGCTCTGCACGCCACACACCGTAGGAATAAAAAAAGGCTCCTTCATATAAACCGGTCATAGGGTAAGATATGTTTCCTATGAAATGTTTCCACGGGATCTCAGAATTAATTTTTGAAACAGAGATATTAAATCCCATTTTATGATCACGCTGGAATTCCAGAATATCGTTCTTTGCCTCCTGAGTTATATTCTCCCTGTAATAAATGTACTCATCGAGTAATCTGCCCAAACCGTGTCCTACACCTTCATGATGAACAAGAGAGCCCATATCTGCCTCAGAACCTGACCCCGCCGGCAAAAGAGCAAAGGTCTTTCCATCCTGGAAAAAGTGGGTAGTCCCTGCCCATTGTGAGGAGTTGGCAATAACCATTACCAAAGCTTTTGAGATATCCAATCCGGAAACCTTTCCTGCATATGTAGCACATTTATCAAATTGCGCTGTCATGCTCGTCCCTCCTGAAAATTCCACGCCAAGTGCTGTATTTGAATAAGTTGTAAATATCTCATTTTTTGATACCACATTAACATAATAGACGTTGAAATACTCCTTGTAGGATTTTACAGGTTCAATTGAGAAGAAGTGTTGATAGGCTCTCTCCATCGTTGTCTGATATTTACCGCCGGCAGCAAACTCTTTATCGGAATAGCCATCCCCCATCAAAATCAGGTTAACTCCGTTACCTTTAGTAGCCCTTTGCAGAACAGTTACTTTACCATCCTGTGAATAATCAGCAGATGAATACAAAGTGCCATTGTCTCCAAGACGTACCGCCAGAAAATCTCTTAGCTTATCTCTATCCTGAGTAAAATCGTAAACAATATTTCCCTTGTCATCAACGACAAGAACAGATGGATATCTTAAAATCCGGGGTGAAATTAAGGAGTAGTAATCAAATCCATTATTGTTGGATTTAATAAAATTTTTCCAGTTCAGATTGTTATCTCCAATGTATTTGCTTATTGCTGCAACATCATCCTCGACATTGAATGAAATGAGCCCCAATTCGTTGCTGAACTGGTCACGGATACTTCTGACTTCCGGATTGAATGCCAGGGAGAACGGACACCAGGTAGCCCAAAGATAAAGTATTGTGTATCGATTTTTTCGGAATTCAATGTTACTGTCATATTCGATTCCATTTATATCTTTAAGTTTAAATTCCGGAACCTTAAGATACCCCTCCGGAACATCAAGATTGTAACCATTCTGTCTGAAAATATTGAAGACATACTTGTCCCAGTTTGGATGAGAGACCACCTCGTATGGAATTTCTCCGCTAAATTTATTATTCAGAAGATCAATAAAGAGACCCGGGTTTCCAAGAATCTGAGACAACCCGGCAGGAATCTTTCCACTCAGTTCATTGCCGTACAAATCAAGACGATCAATTCCCTTCGCAAATTTTACATCTTCCGGAAGAGTTCCGGACAGATGGTTATAATCTGCCGAAAAACTCTTTAACTTTTCAATTCTGAAAAGAGACTCCGGAATTGATCCGGTAAGTTGATTTGACCCAAGTAACAGATATGTAAGATTCTGCAGACTACCAACAGATGCCGGAACTGATCCTGAAAGTGCATTTCCACTTAAAGAGAGGTAGATGATTGAAGATAGATTACCGATATTGTCCGGGATAACTCCGGAAAGTTTATTATAAGAGAGATCTGCCTCTTTTAATCTTTTCAAATTGAAAAGTGCAGATGGGATAGATCCTGTCAAACTATTAAACTGAAGCCATACATCATTGAGATTTTCAAGCAGTGACAGAGTCTCAGGAATAGATCCGCTCAGTTTGTTGAGGGCAATATTGAGCGAGGAGAGGTCGTTGCAACCACTTATCATTTCCGGAATACTCCCCGTCAATTTGTTGTTATAGAGGTTCAGTACTTTAAGCCTTCTCAATTTCTCAATTTCAGCCGAAATTGTACCGGTAAGATTGTTGTTTTCAAGAGCAATGCCTGTAATCTTGCCATTCTCAACAGTTATCCCAAACCACTCCGACAAAGGTTTGTCACTGCACCAGTTATCTTTTCTTGTCCAACCATTGCCATTTGCTTTGTTGAAAAAATCGGTTAGAGCTGCTTTTTCATCGACATTACTCTCCTGAATAACCGTTAGAGTGTCGGATAAGTTGCCGGTTTTGGATTTGAAAGAGATCTTCGCTTTTCTCTCACTATCAGAATTGTTGACCCCTGCCGAAAATGTGTGTTCATAAGTTGTGAATGCCTTACTATCCGTTCTGCTAAGCCAGTCAGAACCTGAAATAAATTGAATATCGTACTCCGAACTTGCCTTAAGCTCAACCTTTACACTACCTCCGTTAAAAGGCATTATAACCCGTTTTGAAGTGAGGATTATTCCGTTTTTATTGGTCTGGTTAATTGTAAGCGTGTCAGCTGTAAGATTGTTTTTATCCTTAAATATAACCTTTGCCGATCTCTCTTCGTAAGATTCGTTTGCACTTACTGCTATAGAAACCTTATCTACACGGGTTGCCTTTGTCTCTACAATTGAAATCCACGTGGCAAGGGGGTCGCAGATGGTTTCATATTCCACGTTGGTAGTTATATCAACATCTATCACCCCGCCGGCATCCGAAATATTACGTACATCGGATCCCAGAATGATCGATGGTTTAAAACTCTGATAAACAGTTAATGTGTCCGAAATAGTGCCTTCATGAAAAACTATCCTCCCTTGTCTGTTACCCTCCTTGGACCCCTCTTTTGCATTGAAAGAAAATGTCTTATCTGCCAGCGCTTTGGTCGATTCGTTTACAGAGATTCTTGAAATCCAGTCTGCAGCATCTGCAAGAACAGAGACAGATGCATCCAGGTTACTTTTTAATGTGACGTCAAATCTGCCACCTCTGAAAGGAACCTCTACCCTGTCCGAGTTTAGGATTATGGCTCCTTTTCTCTTTTGTGTTATTGTGAAAATCTTTTGCAGAGATCCGCTCTTAATCTTAAGAAAGGCATTCCTGTCTTCGTAACTATCGTTAGATGTAGATATTGTAATAGTAATCGCAGACTGGCCTGCTCCCCCGCTCACGGGTGAAGCTGTAAGCCATCCCGGTGATGCCTTGGTGTCTGTCAATTCAAGAGTCCAGGCTTTAGTAGTGTTTAATGTAAGCTGACCTGAGGTTTCACTGTTTTGTAAAAACATCTCATCGCTCTGCAGGTTAGTGGTAATGCTCTCTGGTGTGGGATCTCCCCCATTGTTTGAACCATCTTTAGAACAGGATAGAGTAAGGAGCAACCCCGATAATATTGTCAGAGAGAATAATCTCTCTAAAAATCTATAATATTGTACCATAATTTTCAGCTTTATAAAATTTACCTCCACGTAATTACAGGATCTCCAAGTTTAGGTCGTACTGCAACTGGCGCTTTTGTGATAACAGGAGCAGATATCAGTGCAGCCTGATCCTTTATGACGAAATCCTCAAAGTCAAACTGTTCTCCGCTCATTGCCCTGATTCTTCTCACTATAGCCTCTCTTGACGGAGCATTGAAATATGAACGGTTATCAATCATGCAACTATTCTCTTCAGGACGCCAAACACCAAACCTGTAGTAGTTGGCCCCTTCGTAAACACCAACGCTCTGATAACCGTTCCGGCCAAAAAAGTTTTTCCATTTAACGGCAGATTTATCAGATGTAAAATCTACATTTTGCCATAATAATCCGCCATTCTGCTCACTCTTCAACGTTGTAACCTGAGCTTCCGGAATTGTGATATAGTTTGTAACATACTCATCGGCAAGCAGTCCGAAACCGTGTCCGTTTGCTTCATGATGCAGTACATTCTCCATATCTTCAAGAGTACAAAGAGCAATTGTCTTAATCTTTCCTTCAGAATCGATAAAATGGCATGTTCCGGCATATATCTTTGAGTTGGATATAATAATTACCCGGCTGTCGTCAAGTCCGGCAGATTTAACAAATGAGCTTACATATTCACTGTTTACCATTAGTGAAGTGCTTTTCACACCAACATTCCTGACTGAAAATTTTGTATCCAGTGTACTGCTATTCACAGATATTCCCTGTTGTTTCGATACAGCTCTTATGTAATATATATTGAAGTAATCTTTATATGTTTTAAACGGCTCAATATTAAGGAATTTTTCTGCCGCAGATATCATCGAAAGATCATAAATTTTATTTTCACCAATTTCTGTGTCAATAAAACCATCTCCGGCAATTACAATATTAATACCCGATCCCTTATTTGCACTATGTACTTTGAATACCCTTCCATTCTGTGAAAAATCGGTAGATTCGGGGATAGTGGTTACAAATCCATAGCCAACCTGTTGCGGATAAATATTCCCCGTTGCATCCCAACTCTGCCAGCTATCGTGGTTGCGTACCGATTCCGGAATAATCCCGGTCAGTCTGTTTCCATCAAGTTTGAGCTTTTTAAGTTTGGTAAGTTTTGAAATATCTGCCGGAATTGGTCCGCTTAAATCGTTAAATGCAAGGTCCAGCTCTTCGAGATTGACAAGTTTTCCGATTCCCGAAGGTATAGTTCCCCGCATATGTGTTGTAATATGGTCTCTTCCAGGTCCCGGAGTGCAGTTGTAACCATAATGTATAATTAACTTTTTGAGGTTTGTACACTTCTCAATCTCAGCCGGTAATTCACTTTTAATCTCGACCCCGAACATATCAAGCTCTGTCAGAGAAGTCATATTACCCACCCTTGGAGTCATATCCACCTCGCATCCGAATACAGATAACCTTTCAAGATTTTTTAACTCCCAAACGCTCTGATTTATCTTTTGTGGATTTGAAATGTTGATGTTCGCACTTATATTGAGCGTTTTCAGGGAAGACATTTTACTCAGATTATCCCAGAATTCATCTTTAAATCCAATTTTATCAGTATACAGGTATGATAACCTGGGCATTTCACAAACTGATCCGTCAATAAACAGCTCCGGAGTATCTGAATTTGAGTAAAGAGTAAGTGAAATCAGATTTTTGAGTTTAGAGATATCTGCCGGTAACACCCCTTTAGCATTATTGTATTTTAGTTCAAGTATCTGGACATAATGCATCCCGTAAGTTCTTACCCCCTCCCATTCATCCAGTGGTTTATCTGAGCACCAGTTTTGTTTTTTTGTCCAGTTATTCCCATCAAGTGCATTGTAAATAGCAATGAGTGCTGCTCTCTCATTGGCGATATAATCAGAAGTTCCTCCCTGTCTTACCTTTACCGAATCTTTAAAGTTAGGATTAGATTTATCATAGAAAATTATATATTCTGTTCTCTCTGAACTTCCACTGTTTTCACCAATATTAAAGGTTAGCAAATAGTTATTAAGTGCTTTGGTACTAACATGAGATATCCAGTGCGCAGAATTTGAAATCCGGTATTCATAATTAACATTTGTCTCAAGCTTCAGTTCAATTTTATTAGCCTCACAATCAAAATTGTACTCTTTATCAGATAAGATTATGGCCCCCTTCCTGAACTGTTTTATAACAACCTCTTTATTGACAGAACCTGAGGTAATTCTAAGAGTGGAAGTTCTGTCTTCATAGTTTTCATTTTGATTTAAGGTGATGTTCAACCTGGTTGTTCCTGCTCCACCGCTCATTGGTGACACTGTTACCCAATCCGGAGTTGTACCGTCACTAGTAAGTGTCACACTCCATGTTTTGTTTACCTCAACATTAAGTGAACTACTTAACTCCTTTGATGAAACAGAGACACTCTCAGTACTTAATTTAATTACCGGGTCCTGGTTTCCATTCGGAGCTGGATTATTATCCTTAGAGCAACCTAAAAGACTAACAATCAACATTACTACCCCAATGATGTTGAAATGGGCAATAAACTTTACATTTTTATTCATAGCCATCTAAAAATTAATTGTTTAGCTTAAAAGCCAAAGTACACAAATAATTTATAAATGTATAAATAACATCAGTATTATCAAAATAATTAAGCACTTAGTATAAACTGTGTATTGCTGCAACTCTGAGATTTTTTGCCTTTGGTCTGTTGCACAGCGAGTTACGGCAAATCTACAAATTCGCTTAACATCCTGATAATGTGATAAAAGGCAAAAAATCTCAGAGCTGGTGTGTTGTTAATTCTCTTCAAGCAACCAATCAATTACATTTCTTTTATGGATTCCTTCGATTATAGAGTTGTCATAATCCAATGTTAAAAGGTACTTTGGGAAGTTGTCTTTAATTGTTCTAAATGACGAAAATTCTCTTTCAAGTGTTTTTTCGTCATTAACTGTATAAGCAACCTGGTAATACTCTCTCTCATTTCCTGGTTTTTGTAATATAAAATCGACCTCCTTATCTCTGTTTTTTCCAACAAAAACTTTTCCACCACGCCTTAGTAGTTCAAAATAAATTACATTCTCCAATTTATGGCCCAAATCGGCATTATGTAAATTTGTTTGAGTTACATTTTTAAGTCCTAGGTCAACAAGGTAATATTTTTCGTTTGTCGATAGTAGTTCTTTGCCCTTAATATCATATCTTGGAACCGAATAAAGAATATATGCCTCTGTTAAATAATTGATTAGTTTAATTATTGTATTATGTGAGATTCTTTTATCGGAATTTCTGTTTAATTGTTCTGCAATATTTGTAGGAGAGACCAGAGATCCTACCGAGTCGAATAAAAACTCTATAACCCTCTGTAAATTATCAAATTTCCTCAGGTTATATCTTTTAACAATATCTTTTCTAATGACAGTATCATAAATAGATTGCAGATAATCATTCACAAGATCGGGAGCTGATTTTGACAAGGTGACAGCGCCGGGGAAAGCAGTGTTATTCATATAATTCCTAAATAACCTATCAATATTTTTTTCATCCGGAAAGGCACTTATATATTCACTAAAAGAATAGGGGTGCAGATTTATTGCGATGTATCTGCCTGTAAGCAAAGTTGCCAGCTCACTGGAAAGCAGATATGCATTTGAACCTGTGATATATAGGTCTATATTCTTTTTAACAAACAAACTATTGACAAGCTTCTCAAAATCTGCTATTAATTGAATTTCATCCAAAAAAATGTAAGTTTTCTTTTCTGGCTTGACCTTCAAAATAATCTCGTCATATAACGCAGACCATTTATATAAGGCTAGATTTTCTCTCTCTTCAAAATTTAGAAATATTATGTTTTCCGGACTAATTCCAGTCTCCAGTAATTCATTACGAAAAGCCTCTAACAAAGTAGATTTTCCGCATCGTCTGACACCTGTAACAACCTTTATTAAATCCTGATCTTTAAGTTGTCGCAGTTTTTTTAAATAAGTTTCTCTTACTATCATTAAAAAGATTTTTACAAAAATAGTAATTATTGACGAATTTTAATGTTTTTGCCACTTTTCGTCATTATTCTGACCCATTGAACCTCTGAGTTACTTTTTACGGTTTTTTCATCTTGCTGTATCCGTCTTTAATTCGCTTTACCATTGCGTGAACCTGCTCTGGTTTGAGGCCGGAACCTTCGCTTATCATTTTATTGAACCCCTCCAAACCTCTTATAAAGTCATCGTAAAAGAATAGCGGAATATCACGCTTTATAAAATCTTCCTTTTTAACGTTTGTGTAAATCTTTTTGCCATCGGTATGTATCTGGGTATAAAGTTCAAATATTTTATATTTTAGTTCAAGCTCCTGTTTTGAAAGTGTACTGTCCGATTTCATTAATCGTTCATAAAGTTGCTTCTCCTCTTTGGTTGTACCTTGTGAATAGGATAGCGATACGATCAGGAGCATCGAAAATAATAGTGTAAGCAGTTTTTTTGTCATAATTATTACTAATCAAATTGTTATTATATTATTATTGTTGGCATGCAGTGTTGCCAAGCAGTGTTACCCTGTAATATTGTATCTTTTGAAAATCAGATCCAGATAGGAGAGAAATACATTTTTGTTGGCAATATCCGGGATGAAAGTGTGTAGAACCTGACCCCTGTAATAGACAAAAACAAACGGCATTCCGCAATTATCTGCAGGAATATCCAATGTTTTGCCCGGTTTCAGAAAAACGGAATTCCCGTACTTGTTATTACTTTCATCCCTGAAATCCCTTGCAACAAAGAGAATGTTTTTAAAGCTTTCCAGGTCTTTGATCTTCTCTTTTAATGTTTTTACAACAAAATCTATACAGGATTTACAATTCAATAATGAATAGTTAATTACAAAAACAGGCGAATCAGATAATCCGTTTCTGGAACAATACTCTAAAATTTTGTCGGAATTTAAATATAGATTGTCATTTTCGGCTGAGGCATGAGCTTGTGTCAGAAGTATCAGTTTTGTTATATCGCTTTTATTATCAGAATTCACACCAGATACCTTATTAACACGAATGAAAATAAGAGCAATAAAAGCAGATGTGAATAAACTTAATATTAATAAAATTATTAGAATTATTTTACTGGTTTTCATGTCTATACACTATTTTAGAACATACTTAATCATGAACATATTTGAGTCACTGGTAAGCTTTTGAAGTTTGTCAAAATTCTGAGCACTTACAATTTTGTCATTTACAAACAGATGGGCAAATTCTACAGGAATAAAGTCATACAGAGTATCTCTCTCAATGAAACTTAAACTTAGCTGAATATCTTCTTTCACTTTAAAAGCATTTACCATTCTTTTACTATTTTTATTATAAAAGAGATAATTGAAATTATTCATATAATCATACCTCGAGATAAGATATTTGTCCGTTTCAAAATAAATTGCAAAACCTGTAGCTATCTTGTTTGCTATACTTTTATAATATTCATAATAATAGACTACCG
>CAZFTS010000018.1:0-62083 GCA_964521685.1 uncultured Muribaculaceae bacterium | reverse complement strand
ATGTTAAAGATTGGTCTGAAGAAGATGAATTGTTCGCCGCCTCTGAATGGGACCCATTCGGGTAAGGTGGTGTCTATCAGCGGGAAGTAGAGCATGTCCACAACTTTTCCGTGAAAGAGCGAAGAGTATCCGCCGCCGTGAGGGAACAGGGTTGCTACGCTGTTATAGGTAGATTCATTGAATATGAGGCCGTAGAAGGTGCTGTCTATCACGTTGCCAATTGCACCTACCAAAATGAGTGAAACACCCACCAGCACTCCGGAAGGAGCGCTGGTGCGTATTAATTTATTGATGTAGTAAATTATGGCCCCGATAAGTACAATTCTGAAGAGTGTAAGAAAGAGTTTACCGAAAGTCCCTCCGAACTGCATTCCGAATGCCATTCCGTTGTTTTCGATAAAGTAGATCTGGAACCAGCTCCCGAATACGGGAATGCTCTCTCCTATTGTCATGTGCGTCTTAATCCAGATTTTAACAATCTGGTCTATAATAAGAAGCAGAATTACTATAAGGGTTACCTTTTTACCGGGAGAAATGGTCATCGGTTAATCTCTCTTGTTTTTTGCCTCAACCGAAAGGGTAGCGTGAGGAACCAGCAGCAGTCTCTCCTTCGGGATCAGTTTTCCCGTTTCGCGGCAGATGCCGTAGCTCTTGTTCTCTATTCTTATAAGTGAAGCCTCTAAAGACTGAATGAATTTATACTGACGTTGGGCAAGTTGTCCTGCCTCCTCCTTAGACAAAGCGGATGCCCCCTCTTCAAGAACCTTGAATGTAGGTGATGTATCCTCTGTATCATTGCTCGAACTGTGAGTGACAGCAGCCTTAAGTTGCTGATACTCCTCTTTTGCAATCTCCAGCTTCTGGAGTATAAGCTCTTTAAACATCTGAAGTTCCTCGTCACTGTAACGAACCTTCTCCATTCCTTCATCTGCTTGTTTCCCTTTCGTTGTCATATCTCTTTTTTTTAAGAAAGCGTAAAGATAATAATAAATAGTTTATAAAAACAAAGTTAGTACGGCACTTTGGAGTTGTTGTTAACCCAAAGCTTAAATGGTTCAAGACCTTCACTTTCAAGTGAACGTTCAATTGGTATGGCCCTCTCTTCCAGCGGCAGTGAGAGCTCTTTGTAGAGAAAGGCATCGCTGAAGCCGGCGTCGTGTGCATCCTCTCTGCCGGCAGAAAAATAGATTTTATCTACCCTGGCCCAGTATGCAGCCGAAAGGCACATGGGGCATGGCTCGCAGGATGTGTACAAGGTGCATCCCGAGAGGTTAAATGTGTTGAGTTTGCGGCAGGCTGCCCTGATGGCGTTCACCTCGGCGTGGGCCGTAGGGTCGTTGTCCGGAGTTACAGAGTTTGAACTGGCGCTTATCACCTCATCATTCATAACAATAACAGCACCAAAAGGCCCCCCTCCTGCCGAGACGGCATTCTCCTTAGCAAGATCGATTGCCATCTGCATATATTTATTAACCTTCTCCGTCACTTTTATGCAATTTTGTCTGAATCTGAATTTTATCGTGTAAGCTTTATTCTGAGGGTTCTATCTTCCCACTCAATTTCGCTGAAATTTTCTACGTTTTCAGAGATAGTGATGCTGTTTGCAAGTGTCTGGTTGCAGATATAATCTTTGAAACCTGCCAGCGCATCAACAATCTCATCACGGTTTTCGATCTCTATGTTAATCTTATCGGTAACCTCAAAGTTTGAATCCTTCCTCAGATTCTGAATCCTGTTCACAAGTTCTCGGGCAACCCCCTCCCGACGCAACTCATCGGTTATTGTAATATCAAGTGCAAGAGTAAGTTTACCCTCCGATGCAACCAGCCATCCCGGCATATCTTCCGAGGTGATTTCGTAATCCTCGGCCGAAACAGAGACATTCCCGGAAGCAAGTGCAAATTCGTAGTTGAGTGCAGATTCTATATCATATATCTCCTCTTGTGTAAAGTTAGCAAAAGCATCCGAAATCTCCTTCATCTGCTTGCCGTATTTTTTGCCGAGAACCTTGAAGTTGGGTTTAATCTTTTTAATGATAAGACCTCTGGTATCATGTATATATTCAACCTCTTTCACATTCACCTCACCAAGAACAAGAGGCTTGATCATCTCAAACTGCTCCTTGATTTTATCGTCCAGAACCGGAATCAGAATCTTTGCAAGCGGTTGTCTCACCTTAATGTTCACCTTTCTCCTGAGCGCCAGAATCATCGAAGAGCCCCTCTGAGCCAGTTCCATTCTCTCTTCCAGCTCTTTATCAATTTTTGAAGGATCATATTCCGGCATAAGAACAAGGTGAACCGACTCCTCACTGCGACCTCCCGTAACACTATTAAGATCAAGGAAAAGCCTCTCCATAAAGAACGGAGCAAGCGGTGCAGATAGTATTGAAATGGTTTCCAGACAGGTGTAAAGAGTCTGATATGCCGATAGCTTATCTTCATTCATCTCCCCTCCCCAGAATCTCTTGCGGTTAAGTCTTACATACCAGTTACTCAGATTGTCGTTAACAAAATCCTGAATCTCGCGCCCTGCCGAAGTTACATCGTAATTGTCAAATGATTCCACCACATTCTTTACCAATGTATTGAGCAGGGAGACAATCCATCTGTCAATTTCCGGTAAACGGTTGTAAGGAACCTGCGGCTGATTGTTTGTAAAGCCATCTACATTCGCGTAGAGTGCAAAGAATGAGTAGGTATTGTAAAGAGTTCCGAAGAATTTCCGGCGAACCTCGTCAACTCCGTTTATATCAAATTTGAGGTTATCCCAAGGTTGTGCATTGGTAAGCATATACCACCTCAAAGGGTCGGCGCCGTATTCCGACAGAGTTTTGAACGGATCAACCGCATTTCCAAGCCGCTTGCTCATCTTGTTTCCATCTTTATCAAGCACTAGACCGTTGGATATAACCGTTTTAAAGGCGACATCGTCTTTAACCATGGCAGCGATTGCATGTAGTGTGAAGAACCATCCGCGGGTCTGGTCAACACCCTCGGCTATAAAGTCGGCAGCTCTTCCAAACTCCTCTTTACCAAGTTTTTCAAGGCCCTCCTGGGCAAAAGGCATTGCACCTGAGTCAAACCATACATCTATAAGGTCACTCTCCCTGCGCATCACCTTTCCGCTCTTAGAAACAAGCAGAATTTCATCTACATAAGGGCGGTGCATATCTATCTTGTTATAATTCTCCAATGTGAAATCACCTTTGACAAAACCGGCAGCCTCAAGCGGATTAACGCTCATAATTCCGGCTTTAACCGACTTTTCGCACTCATCGTAGAGCTCCTGTGAACTTCCTATGCATATCTCCTCAGTTCCATCTTCACTCCGCCAGATAGGAAGCGGTGTACCCCAATAGCGGCTTCTTGAGAGATTCCAGTCCTGCAGATTCTCCAGCCACTTTCCAAAACGTCCCGAGCCGGTAGATTCCGGTTTCCAGTTAATCCCCTTGTTGAGCTCAATCATTCTATCCTGAACGGCGGTAGTTTTAATGAACCATGAGTCAAGCGGATAATAGAGGACAGGCTTGTCCGTACGCCAGCAGTGAGGATAAGAGTGGACATGCTTTTCGATCCGGAAAGCCAGCCCCTGCTGTTTTAACATCACAGCCAGATCGACATCCAGAGTTGCATCGTTTTCTCCAAGTGATGAGTCATAAGCATTTTTAACGAACCTCCCCGCATACTCACTGTATAACTGAGCGTTTACCATCTCATTGACAAAAGATGGATCCATATCCTCCACTCTGTAAAACTTTCCGGTTCTGTCAACAAGCGCCTGCATTACACCGGCACTATCCTTAATCATAAGTGCCGGAACGCCATTCTGCCTTGCAACCTTCTGGTCATCGGCACCGAATGTAGGTGCAATGTGAACTATTCCCGTACCATCCGAAGTTGTAACAAAGTCCCCTTTAATTACCTTGAATGCACCCTCTCCCGGATTGATCCACGGAATAAGTTGCCTGTAATTCATCCCGCACAAATCTGTGCCTTTGAATGTTAAACCATTTAGTATACGGTACGGAATTACCTTGTCACCATGTTTGTACTCTTCAAAAGCAAGCTCCTCACCTTTCGGGTTGAAATGTGCACCGACAAGATCTTTAGCAAGTATGTAAATCGACTCCTCTCCGGTATACGGATTGAATGAGTTAACCAGAACATACTCTATTTCGGGACCTACACACAGAGCAGTATTTGAAGGAAGCGTCCATGGAGTTGTTGTCCAGGCAAGTATGTAAACCGGCGAATTTTTTCCGGTATGGCTCCGGGCAATTCTGAAAATCCTCTCCGAAACAGAGTCATTCTCAAGGATGAACTGTGCAACGCAGGTGGTGTCTTTAACATCCCTGTAGCAACCCGGCTGGTTAAGCTCATGGCTGCTCAATCCTGTACCTGCTGCGGGCGAAAACGGCTGAATAGAGTACCCTTTGTAGAGGTAACCCTTATCATATATTACCTTAAGCAGATGCCATAATGTCTCTATATAACGGTTATCGTAAGTTATATAGGGGTTGTGCATATCTACCCAGTAACCCATGATCTCGGTAAGACTCTCCCACTCTTTTGTATATTTCATCACCTCCTTGCGGCAGGCATTGTTGTACTCCTCGACGGTGATTTTTGTTCCGATATCCTCCTTGGTGATACCCAGCATCTTCTCTACACCCAACTCAACAGGAAGACCATGAGTATCCCATCCGGCCTTTCTCTCAACCCTGTATCCCCGCTGTGTTTTATACCTGCAGAATACATCTTTGATTGCTCTGGCCATTACATGGTGAATACCAGGCATTCCGTTTGCCGAAGGGGGACCTTCGTGAAAAATAAATTTTGGGGCACCCTCTCTGGCTTCAATAGTTGAATTAAAACGGTTTTCATTAAGCCATTTTTCTAAAATAGAGCGGTTTATCCCAACCAAATCAAGATTTTTATACTCTGCAAACTTCATAACTGGTTTTTTTGAATTTGCAAAGATACGATTATTCACTACTTTTGAAAAAAAATGATTATGGGATTCAATGCCGTAGATATCGTAATGCTGCTTTGCTTCATACCTGCCGTGTTCGGAGGTATTAAAAGAGGCTTTATCAAACAGGTGGTAGCCTTAATTGCTCTCCTTCTCGGAGTCTGGGCTGCCTGGTACTTCTCCTCCTTTTTCGCTGAAAATGTTAACATCTGGCTTGAAACCAACAGAATACTGACCCAGATAATTGCGTTTGCTGCAGTCTTTCTGGCAGTAGTCCTTGTTGTAAATCTCATAGGTCATGCTGTTCACGCTTTGATCAATGTTGTACTGTTGGGATGGCTGGATAAAATACTGGGTGTAATTTTTGCCTTTCTCAAGTATGCATTTATTTTCAGCGTGATAATCTATCTTGCTGAATCACTTAACGAACTCTATCACTTTCTGCCGCATGAGACCCTTGCCGATTCCGTCCTTTATAAAATGATCTCTAAGATAGCCCCGGCAATCTTCCCGTTCATAGAAAAATTGCATGAGACCAGTAAAGAGGTGGGGACAATGTTGTCACTTGTACGTTTCTGAATTTAGCAATTCTGTATAGATTCGTAAAAGCAGATTATTAAATTATAAACATTTACACAAAAGGTAAAAGCATTTAATGTTTTTACCTTTTGTCCTTTATTTCTTCACTGGAGATGCTACATTCGCCGGAGGAAAAGTTGCCTCGATTGTGCGTGAGAACTCTTAGGGGCAGAAGAGTCAGTTGTGGTTGAAGAGGCACTTTTCCTTTTTTTAAATAGTGTGCAGGAGATGTTGAAGGGGAGAATAAAAATCAAACAACAGGGAAGGTATGATTGCGGAGCAGCATGTCTGGCGTCTGTAGCTGCAAATTACGGAGTATATATACCTGTTTCCAGAATCCGGCTGCTTAGCGGGACCGATACCAATGGCTCCACAATCAGGGGTCTTACTGAAGCTGCCCTGAAGCTGGGTTTTGAAGCGGAGGGTTTCAGAGGAAAACCTGAGTCGCTTGAGAGGATACCGAAGCCTGCAATAATGCATTTGAGAAAAGAGGATGGTTACCTTCACTTTGTCGTTCTGTATAAATACCTGAAAAGTCACATTATAATCATGGACCCTTCCGAGGGTGATCTGGAGAGGATATCCATCGGAAAATTTCTCTCGGAGTGGAGCGGATATCTGATGCTTGTATTGCCAGGTAAAACCCTGAAAAAGAGCGATAGTTATCCGGTATTCAGTTTTATGAGAACACTTACCCGGGAGAACATGAAACCTCTTATTGCAAACATTTCATTATCTGCTCTATGTATTGTCAGCTCAGTTTCCGTGGTGATTTTTATAAAATATCTGATTGATACGGTTATACCTTCGGGAGACATTGAAGCATCACAACGTGTGATTTTAGTATTGGCTGTGATTATGACACTATCGATTGTTCTCTCGGTTGTAAAGGCATTAGTGAGTGTAAAAATGTCTGTTGGAATTGAGAGGAATCTGACCTCAAAGTATATAAAACAGCTATTCGCTATTCCGCTTCCATTCTTTAACTCTTTTAAAACAGGAGAGATAACATCAAGAATATCTGATATATATAAAATACGGCGAATCCTGTCCGAACTTTTACCGGAATCTGTGATTGCACTATTCACACTCATTCTGTCTGTTATAATTCTGACAATATTTGAGCCGGTACTTGCAGTAATGTGCATGCTTTTTATTCCTGCATTTTTTGTTGTATTTGTGCTTCATGACAGGTTAAACAAAAGGGTGACAAAGGAGATTGCCGAAAGTGCATCAGGATTCCAGAGCTATCTGTTTGAAAGTATTAAAAGTGTGGCCACCATAAAGAACTTTTGTTATGAAGATGTCGTCTCCTGCAGGGCAGATAGGAGAGTAGCTCTGCTTTCCGGAAAGATAAAGAGATCGGGTATTATGGCTGTAGCTGCAGGCGGAGCAATAGAGACTCTCTCAAAATCGATGATGTTATTTGTTCTGGGTTATGGCGGAGCAGCTGTCATCTCCGGAATTATTACAACAGGAGAGCTGGTGTCGTTTTACACATTGACTACTCTGTTTACATCTCCGGTTCAACAGCTTGCGTCTCTGATTCCGGCATTGAGGGAGGGTTCAGTGTCGGCAAGAAGATATCTCGATATAGTTATGCTTGAAAACGAAGATCGGGAGCCGTTCTCAAATCCGGAAGGCCGGCTAAAAAAACTGGAGGTTAAAGATATCTCCTTTTCATATCCTGGCAGGGATACCCTCCTTAGCGAAATCTGTTTCACAATAAATGCCGGAGAAGTTGTGAAGATAAAGGGGGAGAGCGGGTGCGGGAAAAGCACTCTCGCCTCCATTCTTATGATGCATAATAAAGCATGTTCCGGTTCGATACTGGCCGATGGAATGGATATAACCGAATTACATACAGGCCTTTGGCGAAGTAAAATCTCTATAGTACCTCAGGAGCCCGACCTCATTGGAGAGTCTGTTCTTGAGTGTATTACCGGCAGCAATCCAACCCCTGAAAAGGTTTCGGAGGCAGAGCAGTTATGTCGTGAGATGAAACTGGAAAAGGTGTTAAGTGATCTGCCGAACGGTATCCTCACCCATCCCGGTGAGTGCGGCAATATGCTTTCAAGAGGTGAAAAGCAGAGGATTGCCTTTGCCAGAGCACTCTTAAGATGGCCATCAATAATTATTCTTGATGAGGCAACCTCATCCCTCGATCCGGAATCTGCCGGTATAATAGAGCAGATGATTTTGTCTATGAAATCTTCCGGTATGATGGTTCTTATGATCTCACATAATGAGCACTCCTCAGTTGTGGCAGATAAGGTTGTAGAGATAGTGAAAAAATAATAAAGAGGAGGGTGCACACTCCGGGCGGTTCTCTGCGCGCCGGTTCTGCAGAGGAATTTAATAAATAATCAAATGAAAGAGTATTTGGATGATGAGTGGGGGTTGAAAACTCTTACAAAGAGAGAGTCCCTTACGAGAGGAGGGCTTACTTTCAGAGAATTATGGGAGATGCTTGCAATATTGGGAGAGGCTCTCAAGCAGGCCGAAAAGTACTGGCCAAGGTTTAAAAAAGGCTTCGTTGCCGGTTGGGAGGAGGCGTAATGGTTAAATCATATTCAGCTGAGATTGGTTTAAGCTCTCTTACAATAAAGGAGAAGAGCAGAATATCGGGTGGTTCCGGTGGTTGGGATTATGATATTGCCGAGCAGCTCGGCAGAGGTTTGGGCTATGGCATTAGAAAGTTGCTGCGGATGTTTGAATTTATGAGTAAAAATCTGTACGAAATGCAGAAGAATACACAGGTGATTTACAAATAAATTTTAGCTAAAATATTATCTGCTCAGGGAGTTTGTTATAGAAAAAAAATTAACTTTGCGCATTATGAAAATTTTAAGCAAACTCCCTATTTTATTACTGCTGATTACACCGGCCCTTCTTTCGGGACAGAAGAGATGGAGCCTTGAGGAGTGTGTCAGATATGCGTGGGATAACAACCTGCGTATTAAGCAACAGGAGCTGTCCATCGAGCAAAATGAGAACAATCTGGCACAGGCCCGGCTCAATTTCATCCCTACTTTGAATGCCTCGCTCAGTCACTCAATGAACTGGGGACGTTCAGTAAATGTTCAGGATCTTCAGATTGTAGAGAACAAATTGTCGCAGAGCACAAGTGCAAGTGCACGTGCTGCTGTCAATATTTTTGAAGGATTAACCAAAAAGAATGATATAAAGAGCAAAGGGGTTCAGCTGGAGATCTCGCACCAGGAGGTGGAGAGGTTGAGAAACGATATCTCGGTTGAAATTGCCCGGGCCTATTTACAGATACTGCTCTCAAGAGAGATACTTAAAACTGCCGAACTGAGCCTCAAGAGTGTTGAGGAGCAGCTTGCAAGAGCCAAAAAATTTGCCGAAGCCGGAAGCGTTGCATACAGCACCGTGCTTGAAGTTGAGGCACAGCTTGCATCTGAAAGGTTCCAGGTGGTGAATGCATCAAATCAGCTAAAGAGCTCTCTTCTGAATCTGTCCAGTCTGCTGGATCTGCAGGGAGAGACACCTTTTGATGTGGAAGATGTAAATGTTGATAATTTAGTGAAGGAGTTTCGCGGTGAATCCGTTGATGAACTATACAGACTGTCACTTGCACTGCCCCAGATTAAGAGCGCCGAACTAAACCTCGATAATGCAGGATTACAACTGGCAATTGCTAAAGGCAGGGCACTCCCTTCAGTCTCTTTCTCGGCAGGTTACGGCTCTTACTACAGTGACAGCAGGGAGCAGGGCTTCTTCGATCAGTTCAACGAGAACAGAAACCCGTCACTCGGATTCGGGCTAAGCATCCCTATCTTCAACAACCACCAGATTAAAACCTCCGTTAAAAATGCCAAACTTGGAGTTAAGAGTGCAACTTATGAGGTGAGGAGCCGTCAGCAGATGCTCTACAAAGAGATTCAGCAGGCTAACAACGATGCTATGGCTTACTACGAAAGATTTAAGGCATCCGGCAGCAATGTACAGGCTATGGAGGAGTCATTCAGGTATGTTCAGCAGAAATTTGATATCGGGAGCCTTAGTGCTACCGATTATATAGTTGCGAGGACAAATCTTTTCAAGGCAAAATCTGAATACTATCAGTCTAAATATCAGTTTGTATTCCAGTTGAAAATTCTGGATTTTTATAAAGGTAAACCAATCTCTCTTTAAACAGGAATAAAGATGAATTTCAAAAAGAATATTAAATGGATAATCGCAGTTGCGGTTGTATTCATTATTGTAATGGCAGTTATAGGCAGTAAAAAAGGGAAAAGTGCAATCCAGGTTACTGCAGAGAAAATAGAGAAGAGGTCAATTGTTGAGGTTATTCCTGCAAACGGGAAGATTAAACCTGTAGTTGAGGTAAAGATAAGCCCTGACGTTTCAGGGGAGATTATTGAGTTGAATTACAAGGAGGGTGAATACATCAAGAGAGGTGATCTTATCATAAAGATCAAACAGGATGTCTATATCTCTATGAAAGAGCGCTCTGAAGCATCACTAAACTCGGTTAAGGCACAGCTGACTCAGATGCAGGCCCAGTTTGTACAGATTGAACAGGCCTACACCAGAAACAAGACTCTTTATGAGCAAAAGGCAATCTCCGAAGCTGAATATGAGACCTCTTTGTCACAATATCAGGTTGCAAAGGAGCAGATTAAAGCTGCCGAGTTCAACGTGAAAAGTGCCACCGCCGCTCTGAAGGAGGCGAATGAAAATCTTACTAAAACAGTAATCTACGCCCCAATGGATGGAATCATTTCAAAAATGAGTGTCGAAAAGGGTGAGAGGGTTGTAGGTACCAGCCAGATGGCCGGAACAGAGATGCTTAGAATAGCAAATTTCGACCAGATGGAGGTTTTGGTAGATGTTAACGAGAATGACATTATCCGAATTGAAAAGGGGGATACCGCTACAGTTGAGGTGGATGCCTATCCGAACCGTAAGTTTACCGGTGTTGTTACACAGATTGCCAACTCTGCAAAAAATATAGGAATGGCTATTGATCAGGTTACAAACTTCGAGGTTAAGATTCTGCTAATAGCCGACTCTTATAATGATCTTGTAACTGAGGGAAAAAACCCATTCCGTCCGGGAATGTCGGCATCTGTCTCGATTCAGACATCCAGAGTTGATAACGCACTGGCAGTTCCGCTTCAATCAATAACTACCCGCTCAGATATTATTCCTGACAGTGTTAAAACAAAAATGGGTGTAAATGAATCCCTTGAGCAAGTATTTGTCATTAAAAGCGATAATAGTGTCGAAATTCACACAATTACTACTGGAATACAGGATTTGACAAATATCCAGGTTGTTACAGGCCTTCAGGAGGGTGATCAGATTGTGACCGGACCATTCTCGGCAATAAGCAAAACTTTAAAGAGAGACTCAAAGGTTAAGATTGTAACCGAAGAGATGCTAAGCAAACCAATTCCAAGACCTTAATGATTAATACAGCTCCTCTGCTGCTCTTAATTGAAACCAGTACCGAAGTGTGCTCTGTGGCTCTCGCTTCAGGAGAGAGGCCAATTGGCATTAAAGTGTCAAGAGAGCCCAAATCTCATGCCCGGGTGGTTGCACCTATGGTGAATGAGTTGTTGGGTGAGAACTCAATTGATATGAGCGGAGTTGATGCAGTTGTTGTGAGCGAGGGGCCCGGTTCCTACACAGGGTTGAGAGTGGGTGTCTCTCTTGCAAAGGGTCTCTGTTTCGGATCTTCAAAACCTCTTATAGCTGTAAGTTCAGTAGAACTTCTTTATAATCTTGCAATTGAGTATATACAAAAGGGATTACTGCCCGGAGTGGAGAGTAATACCGGTTTTTTTGTAATTCCCATGATAGATGCCCGCAGAATGGAGGTGTACACTGCAGTTTACAATGAAAAGGGAGAGCGGCTGGAAGAGGTACAGGCAAAAGTTATAGATGGCTCCTCATTCCTTGATTATCGGGAGAGCAGATTAACCATATTCTGCGGCGACGGCTCCGGTAAGGTTAAGGATACAATCAAGGGGACCAACTGCATTTTTATTGATATTGAGTCAGTAGCCCAAGGAATGATTAAAACTGCGCTTGACAAATATGAAAATAAAAAGTTCGAAGATGTAGCATACTTCGAACCTTTTTATCTGAAAGATTTTATTGCAGGTGTCTCAAAAAAGGGGGCTCTGGGGCTATCTGAGCAGTGACGATAATTTGCTATCCAGCGCTGCATCATATATATCCCTTGCAATAATGGATCCGCTTCTGTCAATTATGAAGTTTGCAGGAAGCTTCTGTACGTTATAAGTTGCAATTGCAGAAGAGTTTGCCCCTAATCCATCACAAACACTTACCCAAGGTAACTGTTGCTCGGCAACAGCTCTTGCCCACGCCGTTTTGTCTACATCAACCGATATCTGGTATATTTCGAGACCTTTAGAGTTATACTTTGCATAAAGATCAAGATAGTCTCTGTTGAGCATTCTCAATGCCGGTTCATTTACGCTCCAGAATGATAAGAGAATAACCTTACCCGAAAGTTCAGAAAGTGAGCGTGGCTGTGCTTTTGTATCGGGCAGGGTAATTTCCGGATAACCCCTCTCTGATGCATCCAGTATTTTGGAGTTTATAATTTCACTTCGCTCCCTGCCGGTTATCTCATCCATCAGCCGTTGTACATATATTGACTTCGGATAGTTAACCTGTAACGAATCATATACCTTTCTGAAGAGCAAAACATCCCTGAGATCGGCAAAAAGCGGAATATCCTGAGAGAATTTATAATAGAGGAGAATCATATTTGTAATGGAACCCGGGTTGGAGTAGATATACTTGATTGCCTCCTGTTTCTGTTTTACATAAACTGACCCAAGAGTATAATTCAACTCATCTGACCTTTTGAGATCACCCGATGAGTTTGCCTTTGCAAGCTCGTTTCTGAGAGAGTCAAATGTAGTCTGGGATTTTATCAATCGCCTCTCCAGTTTTTGAAGAAGTTCGCTTTCGGTTGAACCTTTCACTGTTATATCTGAACCGAGAGTGTCGGTTTTTACGACAATCTTATCTGAAGGCATCACAAACAGAGAGGCAACTCTTTTTGTCTTATAGTAGAGATAGTAAAAATCGGAGTTATCTGAACTCTTTTTAATTGTGTATCTGAATTTACCGGATTCGACCTTTATTGTATCAAGAGTTCTCTGATTGTTTAACTCAAGAACCTTCAGGATAATCTCTCCACTCTTTAAACCGCCAATCTCCCCTTCGATTTTTGCCCTGAATTTGTTGTTTGAACAGGAGAGTACAACAAGAGCTGCAATAAATAACAGACTGAGCTTTTTCATAGTGTTAAAGGATTATTATCAAAAGATTATTTTAGAATTTAAAAGTTGGGCAATAGAGGTCATCTCTGAGGGGGTTGCCTTAAATCTCTCTTTTCTGAAATCCAGATCGCTTTCGCTGTTGAGCGGAACCAGATGGATGTGTGCATGGGGTACCTCCATACCAATTACTGCAATTCCAACCCTTTTACAGGGAATGGCCTCTTTAATCCCTTTTGCCACCTTTTGAGCAAAAAGAAACAGAGACGAGTACTCCTCATCTTCAAGGTCGAAGATGTAATCTGTCTCATTTTTGGGCACAACCAGAGTGTGTCCAGCTGAGAGAGGATTTATATCGAGAAAAGCGTAGAATCTTTCGTTTTCCGCCACTTTATATGACGGAATCTCACCCGATATAATTTTTGAAAAAATTGTTGGCATACTATTTTGAAATTTCCAGTATCTCAAATTTGATTACTCCGGATGGCACCCTTACCTCCACAACGTTTCCCTTCTCTTTTCCAATGAGTGCTTTGCCTATTGGTGTTGCAGCAGCCAGCTTTCCCTCTCTGAGGTTTGCCTCTGTCTCACCTACCAGTGTGTACTCAACTATTGTATTATTGTTAAGGTTTTTAAGTTTAACCTTGTTCATAATCTGCACATGAGTGGTGTTGATTCTGGACTCGTCAATGATCCTTGCGTTTGCAATCATCTCTTCCAGTTTGGAGATCTTCAGTTCAAGAAGACCCTGAGCCTCTTTGGCTGCATCATACTCGGCATTTTCCGAAAGATCACCTTTATCTCTGGCCTCGGCAATCTGACGCGAAATTGCCGGACGCTCCACCGTCACCAGGTGGTGATAATCTGCTTTTAGCTTCTCTAACCCTTCTGAGGTCAGGTAATGAATTTTTGTCATAATATAGAAAATTAAAAAGAATCCTGCAGAACAGGACTCTTTGTGACAAAGATATAAAAGATTTTTTAATTAAAAAACTAATCCAGGTATTTAGGTGTTGCCAGCGATGAGTATATTATAAAGAGTCTTGGATCAAAGCCATTTTCAAGCAGGTTCTCCTTACGCCCGGACTCTTCATTGTAACTGTGTTCCGAAATCTCTTTGCTGTCATAAATATCATCCGGGACTTCAGAGTCATAAAGTGAGTAGCTCCCTTCATCTTCAATCGCAGATTCGGAATATTTATACTCTTTTACCTCTTCAGAGATGTAAACAGGTGGGGTTTCGGGAACAACAAGCTCGGCAACAGGCTCTTTTTTAACAGGGTATTCAATGCTCTCCTCCATTATTGATTCATATGGATCCTGATACTCTGTCTTCTTTAATGATGGAATCTCATCTCTCATAATCTCTTCAAAAAGAGATGAGAGTGATAATTTTTCCTCCTTTACGCTACTTTCTCCCGCCGATGCGGCCCTTTTGCGCTCCTTCTTTTTCTTATCGGAGTACCCCTGAAATATCACTATTGCAACGGCAATAAGTATTGAAATAATTGTTGATTCCATCTACCTTTTATCTTAGTTTCTGAGCAGTTTCGGTTAGTAAAGATAGTGCTTTTTGTTTATCTTTTACAAGCTGACCGGTTAGTTCATCCAGAGAAGAGAAGCGTTGCTCATCCCTTAAACGACAGACAAACTCTATCTTAAATGAGAGTCCGTAAATATCCTCTTCGAAATCTATAATATGTGTCTCAATTGTCTTCTCGTTGAGTTGAGAAACCGTTGGTCTTGTGCCAATATTGGTGATACCTCTGTATGTTCTTCCGAGACTCTCGGCCCAAACAGCGTAAACACCGTCGGAAGGCAATAGCTTAAGCGGCTCGTACAGCCTTATATTTGCAGTGGGAAAACCCAATGTGCGCCCAAGCCTTTGACCTTCTACCACAACCCCTTCAAGCCCGTACCGGTAACCAAGCATACCGTTTGCAGTATGGACATTACCGTTAATCAGGCACTCTCTTATTTTGGTCGAACTGATAATCGTATCCCCCTCCGGAGTGCTGCTGCCAAACTCCGTTACTCTCACTGGATTTATCCCGCATTTAAGGGCTATTTCAAACATCTGCTCCTGGGTCTGGTTCAGATCACTCCCCACCCTGTGGTCATACCCGACAACCAGGGTTGTAACTCCAAAGCTGTCCCTCAAGTGGTTTTTGAAAAACTCCTCAGTACTCTGTTTGGCAAACTCTTTATCAAATGAAAGCACATGTACCTGATCTATACCCATAGAGAGAATAAGTTTCCGTTTCTCCTCCAGGGATGTAAGCAGTCTGAATTTTGCAGCATCCTGCTGCAGGACAGCCCTGGGGTGCGGCCAAAAAGTTATTACCGCCGATTGAGAGCCCTCTTTCAGTGCAATATCACGTGTTCTCTCCAGAACCGACCTGTGTCCTCTGTGAACTCCGTCAAAAAAACCTGTACTAGCTACAACCATTTTACTAAATCAAAATCTTGTCTGTGTGGCAGATCACTATTTTTTGCATAAACTCTTCCGGCAAGACTGAATGCTCCAGATGTTTCGGCAAGTATTCTGCAACTAAACTTTGCCAGGCCGGAACTATAATCATCCAAAACGAATTCAATTGTTTTGACAATATGCGGATCCCCTTTGTCTCCATTGACCGCAACCAGCATCTCCACCCCTATCTCTTCAGGTTTAAGATCTCCTATTGAGAGGGTTACACTTGCTCCGTACTCCTCTCCGAGCGAAATATCCTGTTTAGAGTTATCGGGTTTGTGATAGCTTACGACTTCAATGAAAGGCCACTCATTTTTGACCCTCTTTTTCCAGCCGGCAATCTCTCTTGCCTTTCTGAAGCTATCCTTTGAGAGCTCTTTTGTCCTTAAATCCAACTTGCTGTAATATCTTTCGATGTAGTCGTTCAACATTCTGTTTGTGGTGAAATTACCCGCAACTTTTGCAATACAGTTTCTGATTACTTCGATCCACTCCGAAGGCAAACCTTTATTGTTTATCTTGTAAAAGAGCGGCGAGATCTCATTCTCAAGCATGTTATAGATTGTGGCAGCATCCAGCTCGTCCTGGAAATCCTGATTCTCATAACTGCTCTCCATAGGAAGGGCCCAACCGGCACCCTCTTTATAACCCTCAACCCACCATCCGTCAAGCACCGAGAAGTGCATTACTCCGTTCATTACAGCCTTCTCTCCGCTTGTACCAGAGGCTTCAAGCGGTCTGGTAGGGGTGTTCATCCAGATATCCACACCCTGAACCAGATGTTTGGCAAGCGTCATATCATATCCCGGAATAAAGAGAATTTTCCCGATAAAATCGGGCAACAGTGAAATCTCAACGATTCTCTTGATAAGGTCCTGACCAGCTTTATCGGCAGGGTGTGCCTTTCCTGCAAAGAAGATCTGGACGGGGCGTTGCGGATTGTTCACTATTCGCTTTAACCGTTCTGTATTTCTGAAGATTAAATGGGCTCTTTTATAGGTTGCAAAACGTCTTGCAAAACCTATTGTCATAATATCGTCGCGCAGGTTCTCCTTAATCCTGACTATCTGTTCAGGGGTGTAATGCGTTGTAGATGCAGGGTTTGAGAGAGAGTTTTTAATTGTGGATATGAGCCTGCTTCTCAGTTTTTTACGCACTTCCCAAATGGTTTTGTCTTCAACATTATAGATTCCCTCAAAACAGCTTTTATCATAGTGGTGAGTTCCGAAACTATCTCCGAAGACTTCGGAGTGGATCTCTTTCCACTCGGGAGCTGTCCAGGTTGGATAGTGTACTCCGTTGGTTACATGGCCTACATGAAGCTCTTCCGGCAGATAACCCGGCCACAGAGGAGAGAGTATCTCCCTGCTCACCTTTCCGTGAAGCCAGCTGACTCCGTTTATCTCCTGTGAGAGGTTTGCGGCCATGTTGCTCATCGAGAACTTCTCGGCAGGGTTGGATGGGTCAATCTTCCCGAGAGACATCATAACCTCCCAGGTGATATTCATTCTGTCGGGATAGTGTGAGAAGTATCCTCTTAGTATATCTTCACTAAACGCATCGTGACCCGCCGGAACCGGAGTGTGAGTAGTATAAAGGGAAGATGATCTGACAACCTCCACAGCCTCGGTAAAGGTGAGATTCTCGCCGGTAACGTACTCTCTGAGCCTCTCAAGTCCTATAAATGCAGCATGACCCTCGTTCAGATGGTAAACATCTATCTCTTTATTAAGGGCTCTCAATGCCCTTACACCCCCTATACCAAGCAACATCTCCTGCTTCAACCTGTTTTCCCAGTCCCCTCCGTAAAGATGGTGGGTTACCGACCTGTCCTCAGGCAGATTTTTTTCATAATCGGTATCAAGCAGATATAACTCAGTTCTCCCCACATCAACCCTCCAGAGTCTGGCGTTAAGATTCCTTCCGGGGAGAGCAATTTTAATAGTAATCCATTTCCCCTCATCATCTCTTACCGGAGTTACGGGTAGTTTGGTAAAATCCTGAGGATCATATAGTGATACCTGGTCGCCGTGTGAAGATAGTTTCTGGGTGAAGTATCCGTAGCGGTATAATAAACCAACGGCAGTTATAGGAAAGTTCATATCGCTTGCCTCTTTAAGATAGTCACCGGCAAGCACACCCAAACCGCCCGAGTATATTTTCAATGATTTATCCAACCCGAACTCCATACTGAAATAGGCTGTTTTAACCCCGCCGTCAACACCTTTGTGTTCCATATAGCGGCTGAATTTTTCATAGACCGACTCCAGTTTTCTGAGGAATTTATTATCCTTTTCAAGCTCCCGATACCTCTTTAGCGATAACATATCGAGAAGTGCAATGGGGTTTCCCTCGCACTTTTCCCAAAGAGAAGAGTCTATCATTCCAAAGAGATCGATTGCCTCCTGGTTCCAGCACCACCATAGATTTCGGGAAATCTCTTCAAGATGAGCCAGTTTCTGAGGGATTCCTCCCGAAATAATTATTTTATTCCAGTTCGGTCTGTTTGTATAATCCTTTTTGAAGTTACCATGTTCCCTATCTTCGATATTGGCGGGAAATGCCCCCTTCTCAGTAATAACTTTCTCTATTGCAAGCGAATAAGCCTCTTTGTAGAAGTTTATCATATTGTCCCACAGAGCTATCTTCGAAATTTCCTTTGCACTTTCTTTCAGATATCTTCTCTTCTCTGTGGTTAGCAATGAGATATGTAAAACCTTCTTTACAACCTCTTCCACAACTTTTGAGTAGTTGTTGTCGTTTCTCTCTATGACCTCTGCTGCCTCCTCCTTTCTTTTGCGGTGCTCCTTAATCCAGAGTGCAAAGCCGGCAAGAGTTGTTGTTACTGTGGGAACTCCGAAGGCCAGACTCTCCAGAGGGGTATAGCCCCAGGGTTCATAGTATGAGGGGAAAATGGTGAGATCCAGACCACACAGCAGCTGGTAATATGTGAGGTTAAAGATTCCATCGTGTCCATTGAGATAGGTTGGTACGAAGAGCAGTTTAACTTTATCTCCCTCTTTATTAAATAGCTGAAGTTCACCTGCTTTTTTCAGTATAGGATCCCACTCCGGATGTGTAAGAGTGTGGGATGTGTTTGTTGTGTACTCACCGCCATTGTTGATGCGGTTTAAAAGATTCCTGTCTGGACCGTTATTACCGGCAGGCACAAAGATCCATGCAACAATCTCTCTCTTGAGATCTTTGCTCTTTGCAAGCTCACCAAGAGCGTCGAGAAAAATATCAATACCTTTATTTTTAAACTCATATCTACCCCCGGTTCCAATCATCAATGCATCTTCGCCTATGTTGGTTCCGGTCATTTGGGAAGCGATGGAGACCATCTTTTTGAGTGCGGTTTTTGTGCATATCTTAAACTCGCTCTCTTTTGGTGTAAAGCTGTTTTCAAAACCGTTGGGAGTAATGACATCTACCTCCCGGCCAAGAAAGCGGGCACACTCGATGGCAGTTATTCCGGAGACTGTGGTGAAGATATCTGCAACAGTTGCAGCGACCTTTTCAAGGGAGTGTTTGGATGTTACATTGAACTCTCTCGCCTTCTCCTCCGGGTTGTACGATGAAATTTCGTCGTAAAGCGGTTGGTTATTACCGGAGATAGCCCTGCCCACTACTGTTGCGTGTGTTGTGAAGACAGTTGCAACCGGAAGAGTTGTGTTTCTGAGGTAGAGTATTCCGGCACCGGTCATCCACTCATGAAACTGTGCAACAGCCTTTTGATGGGGTGCCAGATTAAATTTCACATAACTCTCTATAACCTTACCGGCAGCATAACCGAAGAGCGTACTCTCGATATAATCCCATCCGCCTGAAATTGAATCCAGTCCGTATTTTGTCCAGAACTCGGTGAAAATCTCATCTTTCTTAGGAAGATATGTGCTGAAATCAACCAGGATAACTACCGGAGTTCCTGATACGTTCCAGCGACCTACCCTTATTCTGAGCCCCTCCTGGGCAGCCTTGACCCTCCACCCCCTGAGCAGGTTCTTCTCCTCCAGAAACTCGGGATTTTTTTCGGTGTCCCTCCATACGTCGGGGCCAATGAGTATATGATTGTTACGAAACTCTTTTGAAAGATTTAATGCCTTAGTGGCTATAACTGTATGTATCCCGCCAACCTTATTACACACTTCCCAGCTGACCTCAAAAAGATAATCAGGTGATACAAACTTTTTATCTGACATTTTATAATTTTTTCTTAGTATATGATCTCTTAGGTTTCTGCTTTTCAGCCAATTTCTCTCTATCTTTTTTTACGGAGCTCTCTTTTACTGCAATAATTGTTCCATCCGACTCCTCTCTCTTTACCTTGAGCCTGTCAACTCGTAACAGAAAGTCGCTGACGACATTCATATAATTTATAAAGGCCTCATAAGGGGTATCATAGGGGTTAAAATATGAGTGGACGGCTCCGTCCGAGAAGAATTTTGTACACATATAGTAGAAGTGGTCACTCTCCTGAAGCCGGCGAAAATCTGACAACAGTACAGGATCCTTAGACTCCTTTACCCTCTTCTCTGCAGAATATAGCTTATTAAAGGCTTCATTCTGAAGATCATTCCCCAGCCAGGCGCTTGTATCACGCTCCTCGTCTGCCCAAGATACCGGGAATGGAACGTGGAGTGGTGCTACGGGCTGGTGTCTTTCGCAAACACCAGACGGTGTATCAAATGTTATGTTGGTTCTGGAGAGTACCGTCTCGGGCAGATGTCTCATAAAGTCGAAGATTCCGGTAGATGCCTGCTGATGCTCGCCGAAGGTTTCATAGTCCATAAAGAGGTTAACCAGATCATCTTTTGCAAAGGTATCCGAGAGCCAGGTTACATACTTGTCGGCTGTGAGCGGCCAGTTGGACCACCCTCTGTTGGAAAATCTGAATGCGATGTCGTCGCTGAGATTGAAGTTTTTAAGCAGTAGTTTCAATCTTGGATTTATAGCATTAGTATACAGATAGTTTGGACTCTTCCAACCCAGAATATGTTTTGCACCCTCAGTTAACATTGCCTTGAATCCCATAGCGGCAACATCGGCCCCTATAAGGTCGGAGTAGATAAGCTCCGTGTTTCTGAATACGGTAGGTCTGCGGCCAAAGAGGAGTTCGATCCGGTCTGAGTGAAGTTTAACCTGATCTCTGAACTCATCGGGCGAAATGAGTGAGGCAAGCGAGTGGGAATAGGTCTCTCCCAGAAACTCGACACAGCCGGTGTCGGCCAGCTCCCTGAAGCTGGTTATAACCTCAGGAGCATACCTCTCAAACTGTTCAAGAGCAACTCCGGAGATGGAAAATGAGACTTTGAAGGCTCCGTTATATTTTTTAATAAGTTCAAAAATAAGCTTGTTAGCAGGCAGATAGCATCTGTCGGCAACTCTGCGCAGAATGGTTCTGTTTGCAAAATCGTCAAAATAGTAGCTCTCTCTGCCAATGTCAAAAAAGCGGTATATTCTCAATCTGTCCGGTTGGTGGACCTGAAAATAGAAGCAAACTGTCTTTTCCATATATCCTTTTATTTCATTTCTTAATAAGGGAGAGGTATATCTCCTTGATTCTGTATGCGGCGGCATCCCATTTAAGAGAGTTTACCTCGTTAAGTCCGTTTTTCACGGCCATCTTCGAAAGAGCCGGGTAAGAGAGCAATCCGAAAATTGAATCGGCCATTGCATCAATGTCCCAGAAATCTACCTTAATGGCGTGTCTGAGAACCTCGGCCACACCGCTCTGCTTTGATATTATTGTCGGAACATTGGCCCTCATAGCCTCAAGGGGTGAAATCCCGAAAGGCTCAGATACCGATGGCATAACATAGACGTCGGAGTAGGCAAACATCTGCTTGACCTCACCTCCTCTCAGAAAACCGGTAAAGTGGAATTTGTGTGATATTCCGAGTTTTGCCACCCGTCTGATACATCTGTTCAGAAGGTCTCCGTTGCCTGCCATTACAAATCTCACATTCGGGTACCTTTTGATTACCTTATTGGCAGCCTCAATAAAATACTCAGGCCCCTTCTGATAGGTAATTCTGCCCAGAAATGTCACAATCTGCTCCGGAACCCCTCTGTTGACCTCCACATTTTCAAAACCCTGAAAATCAACAGCATTATGCACTGTCACCACCTTATCGGAGTTAATGCCGTATTTGCTTATGACAATGTTGCGGGTGAGGTTACTCACCGTAACAACACTATCCGCCTCACGCATACCCATCTTTTCAATGTCATAGACCTCTGTATTGATGTTATTACCGCTTCTGTCATACTCAGTTGCATGCATGTGGACAACAAGAGGCTTTCCGCTCACTCTTTTGGCGGCGATCCCTGCAAGGTAGGTGAGCCAGTCATGGGCATGTATAACGTCAAAATCGTGTCTGAGAGCTATTTCGGCACCTACCAGCGCATATCTGACAACCTCCTCCATGAGGTTTTTTCCATATTTGCCCGAAAACTTAAACTTCTGACCATACCCGAGTTTAAAATCTTCAATCTGACCCTCCTGAAAATCTGAGAGCATCTCACTGAACTGAACAGGATCTATATAGGGAATCATATTGGAGCCGATCCTTATAAACTGCACTTTTTCAAGAAACTCCTTTATGTTCCTGCAACTTTCGGTAACCTCTATATCGCTGGCATTGATTATATTTGCTGCCGTGTTGTCTTCATCACCTGTTGCAGAGGGCATTACAAACAGAACCTCAACGTCGTTGTTGGCAAGCCCCTTTGTCAATCCGTAGCATGCCGTTCCCAGACCTCCCGAGATATGTGGGGGAAACTCCCACCCAAACATTAGCACCCTCATTTCAGTGATTTTTTAAAGTTTTCAATCATACGAACAGATCGCAACAGCGATGCCACAGAGGCGGAGTAGGATGTACAACCGTGAGGCTGATGTGGAGGATCACCATCATATACCTCTGAAATTGACCCTATACAGTGAACCGGAATCTCCTCTTCGAATGCCTCGACCAGCTCTTCCGCCCTGCTGAGGAAGCTCTCTCCGTAAAGGTTGAGCATTGCCTCAATATAGAAGCAGATAAGCCATACCCTCGCCGTTCCCTGATGATATGCAAGATCCCTTGTGAGCTGATCACCGTCATACTCTCCTTTATAGAGAGCGTTCTTCGGCGAAAGTGTTCTGATTCCCCTGACGGTAAGCAACTCTCTCTTAATGCATTTAAGTACCGATGCCTTAGTCTCGTCATCCACCGGAGAGTACTTTAAAGCACACACAAAAAGCTGATTCGGCCTTACAAACTTATTCTGACCCTCCGGTCCGACATAATCGGCCAGATAGTCTCTGTCTTCAATTCTGAAAGCTCTCAGGAAGTTCCGTTCAATTTTCTCTTTAGTCAAACTCCACTCCTCGGTAAAAGAGAGATCACCTGAGAGGGATGCCAGCTCGCTTGTAAAGCAGATAGCATTGTACCACAGAGAGTTAATCTCAATCTGATATCCTGCTCTTTCGGTTATCGGTTCACCATTTGCATAGGCATCCATCCAGGTCAGTGCCACCCCCCTCTCCTCTCCCCAAAGGAGTCCGTTCTCGTGCATTTTTATATTTACTCTGGAACCATCTTTATATGATTTGAGAATCTCCCTCATAACCGGACCATACTTTTTCCATACAGTCAAATGGTCCCCTGTAAAATGGGCAAATTGCTGCATTGTCCAGAAGAACCACAATGGGACATCGGGTTCATTGCTCTTTTTAAGTAATTTATCCTTTTCGTTTCTGAGTATCGTATCAATTACATCGGTAAATGCAGATGTATCGCCTGTTGAACTTAAAGTGAGACCCGGTAACGATATCATTGTCACTCTAAGCTTTTTATCCAGCCAGGGATATCCGGCGTAGATTGTGGAATCTTTGCCATTCTTTGTGATGAACTGTCCCGCAGATATCTTGAGACAACTTTTAAAACTGTCTCTGTGGTGTTTTTCCGATAGGTTCTTCTCAAACTTCTTAACAAGATTTACCGGATTCTCCTCTTTTACCGAAGCCGAAAAGATGATGCTCTGCCCCTTTGCTATTGGCATTTCAAAATAGCCCGGAACAAAGAGATCCTCTCTTGATTCAAGGCCTCTGCGGCTCTCCTCTTTGTACTCGATATTGTAATACCAGTCAGGATTTGAGACATAGTCGCTTTTGACATTAAGCTGTAGGTTAAGATCCGGGAACCCTCCGTAAAGACAAAAACTCTTTCCGTTCTTTATATCCCGGTATCTTGTCGAGGCATTTGTATTCGCTCTTGAGAGTGCGTGAATATTACGAAATGCAAGAAACGGTTTAAGTCTCAGAATAGTTGGAGAGTGGGCCTCAAGCAGCGTATAACTGATTAATATCTGCTCCTCCCGGTTAGAGAATATCATAACCTTTCTCAAAACCATTCCACCTACTGCATAGGTAACAGCGACAACCTTGTCAATTTCGAGGTTGGTTATATATTTATGACCCCTGGGTTCGTATATCTCTCCATAGCAATGAATTCCAAGATTAAACTCTTTACCGTGCTGGATAAGTGTCTCGTCCAGCGAAGAGAGCAACAGATGCTTTTGATTTGCAAACTGCTCAATGGGCACTATCAAAAGTCCGTGATACTTCCTTGTATTACATCCGGAAATTGTTGTGTTCAGATAACCCCCTGCATGGTTGGTCGATAAAAACTCCCTTTTGAGAGAGTACTCCAGATTTACCAGCTCTTTTTTATTAAACTCCAGATAGGCCATATTATCACTAATTTAATTTTTGCAAGTTAATAAAATTTCTGTTAAGAATTTATTACCGTTTCTCTTTTTTAAATACAATTGCGCACCTGCTCGGAAGGTAGACCGAAAGGGTTTCAGAGGAGCCTCTCAGTTGAGTTATATGCTTTATTGTATGATCATTTCGTCCGTGTCCTCCAAATTTTTCATGGTCTGTATCCAGCACTATTGAGTAACATCCCTGCGGTGCATTGAATGTAAGGTCGGGATATGAGTTAAGAGGGCTGAAATTGAAAGCAAATATGTAATCACCCCGTTTAAAAATGAGCAGCTGTCTTTCAAAGTGTGTATAAAGCTCCTCCGGTACAGAGGCGAAGATTGAAGAGCGTTTAACCATCTTTATCATATTTTTGTCAAACTCCAGTAGCTGACAATATCTGAGCTCTCTCTTTTTTGAGAGTGACCACTGTCTCCTTGCATAGTGGTAGCTCCAGTTGTTCCCCTCTCTCGGAAAGTCAATCCACTCCGGATGGCCGAACTCATTTCCCATAAAATTGAGGTAGCCGTCGCCTGCCGAAGAGATTGTGGCAAGCCTTATCATTTTATGAAGGGCAATCGCTCTGTCAACTGTTACAGAGGCTGTACCCCTGCTCATCGAGGTGTACATTTCACTATCCATAAGTCTGAATATAATGGTTTTATCACCAACCATCGCCTGGTCATGACACTCAGCGTAGCTTATGGTTCTCTCATCGGCGCGTTTGTTTGTGAGCTCATGAAAGATCTCACCCATATGCCAATCCTCGTCACGTAACTCCTTTATCCATTTAATCCAGTGGTCAGCCACCCCCATACTCATTCTGAAGTCGAAACCGATCCCCCCGGCGGTGAAGGGTGCCGCCAGCCCGGGAAGGCCGCTCACATCCTCGGCAATCGTAACTGCATTGGGGTTTATCTCCTTTACAAGTTCATTGGCAAGAGTGAGATAGGTAAGAGCATCTTCGTCCTGGTTTCCGTCAAAATAGCATGAGTAGTCGGTAAAATCCTTCCCGAGTCCGTGGTCATAATAGATCATACTGGTAATTCCATCAAAACGGAATCCGTCAAAACGGTACTCTTCAAGCCAGTATTTACAATTTGAGAGGAGGAAGTGGAGAACTTCGTTTTTTCCGTAGTCGAAACAACGTGAAGTCCATGCGGGGTGGTATCCTCTCTCCCCATTGTGAAAGTAGAGGTTCCCGGAGCCATCGAAGAGTGATAACCCTTCAAGTACATTATTTACCGCATGTGAATGGATAATATCGAGAATCACAGCTATCTTATGAGCATGAGCCTCATCTATGAGCATCTTTAGCTCTTCGGGGGTTCCGAACCGGGAGCTTACGGCAAAAAAACCGGATACCTGATATCCGAAAGAGCCATAGTAGGGGTGCTCCTGAACAGCCATCAACTGAATAGTGTTGTAACCCAGTTTTGCAATGTGGGGAATAACATTCTCTCTGAAATAGTTAAATGTTGCTACCCCCGGCTCCTCCGAACTCATTCCCACATGCGCCTCATAGATGAGCGGATTTTTTATCCTCTCTGGCTGCGGGTAGCTCCACGTATATGGGAGCGGATCCCAAATCTGTGCAGCAAAAAGCTTTGTATCAGGATCCTGTACGGTTCTGATAGCATATGCGGGTATCCTCTCCCCCTCGCCGCCATTCCAGCAGATGAGCCATTTGAAGAGCTCTCCGTGTTTTATCTCGCTCCGTGGAAGAACAAGTTCCCAGTTTCCCGATCCGATTGAGTAAAAACGAAACTTTTCATCTCTGCTCCAGCCGTTCATCTCTCCGGTAAGGTAAAGCGCACTGGCACCGGGAGCCCACTCCCGGAAAATCCAGTTTCCTGCCGAATCTCTGGTCACTCCGTAAAAGAGGTGGGAGTTTACCGCCATTTTGAGAGGCTGCCCGTAACCCGAAATCTCAAGCCTCTTTATAACCGATTTCTGATACCTCTTCCAGATGGTATCTCTCCATGGTTCAAGCCATGGGTCATCTTTCCAAAGTTTAAGCTCTTCCAAAATCTCACCTCCTATTTTAAGAGTTTTTCGCTCTCCTCCCTGAAGCCCTTTATATGCTCCCGGCAGATTTTAATTAATTCAAGAGCCTTTTTTACCTCACCTGTGATATTTTCCAGGTTGGCATCGGGACTCTCTATCTTCTCTACAAGCGTCTCCAGCTCCTTAAGAGCCTCTTTGTATGCCAGGTTAACCTTTTGTTCCATCTTTTAATGAATTTATTGTACAATCGAAAGATCCATCCGAAAGCAGAAGCGTAAATCTGTCTCCTGCAGCTGCATCATTGATGCTCTTAATCCTTTTGCCCTCTTTGAGCGCAATTGAAAAGCCTCTCTCCAATGTTTTAAGCGGCGAGGCAGATATTACTCTTCCCTCAAGCAGCTCCAGTTTATGCTCCTGCTCCCTGCAGAGGTTTTTCAGGGCAGATGCAATTCTGTCGGGAAACCTCTCAATCCTGAGAGTCTCTTTCTGAATTCTGGACTGAAGAGCGAGTGAGACCCTCCTGGAGAGAAACTCTAGCTGCTGCTCCTGAACTGCAAAGAGATCAATCACAAAATCGGCTGCAGCTGTTGGCGTTTTAACGGAGGTGTGGGCAACCATATCGGCAATGTGGAAGTCATGATCGTGTCCGATTCCGGTGATTACCGGCAGTGGAAACTGGGCAATGTTGATTGCCAGGTTATAATCATCAAAGCAGATGAGATCCTGAACCGATCCGCCACCTCTGATTATTAACAGCAAATCAAATCTATCACTCTCACTGGCAACTTTTTCCATCTCTGAAATTATTCCAGGAGGGGCAGATTCTCCCTGCATCGGCGCCTGAAACAGGGTTATACCTATATTGAATCCGTAGTCGTTGCTCTCGATATGTTTGACAAAATCCCTGAATCCGGCGGCACTCTCCGAAGAGATGACTGCAACCCTCCTGGGCAGAAGTGGTAACTCCAAACCGGAGTTGAGTTCAAACATCCCCTCCTCCTGAAGCCTTTTAATGGTTCTCTGCCTGGCCAGCTCCTGCTCCCCTATCGTGAATGACGGGTCAATATCCGATATTACCAGAGAAAGACCGTAAACAGGTGAATAGGAGACCTGAACACAAACAAGAATATTCAGACCTCTCTCCAGTTTTCTCCCGGTTGTTGTCTCAAAATATGGTTTGACCATTCTGAATGCAGATGCCCAGATGACCGCCTGCAATTTGGCAGTAACTGCCGAATCTTTCGGGTTTCTCTCAATCAGATCAATATAACAATGACCGGCAGAGTGAACCTTAACCTCCCCTGTCTCTGCCCTTACCCAATATTTTGAAGGCAAAGATTTTTCCACCGATCTCTTGATCATCTCCTGCAGCTCACCCAGCGTAATCTCCTCTCTTTTTGCCATTTCGCCCATTTTTTACTCTCTCCGTACAAATATAAGCAATAAAGTTGTACCTTTGCGGCGTCAAAGATAGTATGAAGATAACTCAGGCCATATTTTCCGGAAGTTCAACCAGGACCGATGGCAGACCAACTCCAGGATTGCCGGAATTTGCATTCATTGGAAGGTCTAATGTCGGCAAATCTTCTCTTATCAATATGTTGTGCAAAATGGGCAAGCTGGCCCACACATCTGCAAAACCAGGTAAGACAAGACTTATTAACCATTTTATGATAAATGAGTCGTGGTATCTTGTCGATCTTCCCGGTTATGGTTATGCAAAGGTCTCCAAAAGCGAAAGGGAGTCGTTGTCGAAGATTATCGACGGCTATATAAATGGTTCCGGAGAGCTTGCAAATCTGTTCGTTCTGCTGGATTCAAGGCATGAGATTCAGAAAATTGACCTGGCATTTATTAACTCGCTCGGCGAAGCTGGGGTGCCGTTTTCCATCATTTACACAAAGTGTGATAAAAGCGGAGTATCTACCCTTAGAAATCAGATAGAGCAAAACAACAAAACTCTGCTCGAGTACTGGGAGGAGCTGCCGGCTATCTTCATCTCATCTGCAGAGACCGGTGCCGGCAGAGAGGAGATACTCGATCATATTGAATCAATTATAAAAAAAATAAAACCATAACTATGGATCATCAACATAAAATAAAGATTTTTTCCTGCCGCAGCTCCCGGTATCTGGCAGAAAAGATTGCGCAATCGCTTAAACTGGAGATAGGAAAGTCATCTGTCACAGTTTTCAGCGATGGTGAATTTCAGCCTGCATTTGAAGAGAGCGTAAGAGGTGCAACTGTTTTTATTGTCCAGTCAACCATCCCTCCGGTAGACAATATGTTTGAACTTTTGCTTATGATTGATGCAGCAAGAAGAGCATCTGCATATAAGGTGATTGCCGTGATTCCATATTTTGGCTGGGCACGTCAGGACAGAAAAGACAGGCCAAGGGTACCGATAGGTGCCAAAATGGTGGCCAACCTTCTCGATGCTGCAGGATGTGACAGGGTTATGACTGCTGATTTGCATGCCGATCAGATTCAGGGGTTTTTTGACTTTCCGGTTGACCATATCTATGCAAGTTCAATCTTCCTGCCATATCTGCGTGATCTTAAACTTGAAAATCTTTCTATTGCAGCCCCGGATATGGGAGGTGCAAAGAGGGCGAATGCATACTCCAGGATTCTGGGTTGCCCGCTTATAATTTGTCATAAATCGAGAGAGAAGGCTAATGTGGTTGGTTCAATGACGGCAATCGGAGATGTTGAGGGGAGGAATATAGTTATAATAGATGATATGATTGATACTGCTGGCACAATTACCAAAGCTGCCGATATGCTAATGGAGAAGGGCGCTGTAAGTGTCAGGGCTCTGGCCACCCACCCGGTTCTTTCGGGTCCCGCATATGAAAGAATTTCGAAATCACAGCTTCAGGAGGTGATAGTATCTGATACTCTCCCTCTTACAATCAATCCGGACGTTGACAAGAGTAAGATTAAGATACTCTCTGTTGCCGAGATTTTTGCCGATGTTATTGATAAAGTTTACAATTATCAGTCTATAAGCACCAGTTTTATTTTTTAGAACCGTTAAAATAAGAGATATGTTTAGCCCGGAACCCGAAATAGTATACGAAAAGCTTGTAAAAGGAGTGGCCGCTTTTTTTAAGGAGTGTGGCAAAGAGAGGGCTGTGCTTGGTCTCTCCGGTGGTATTGACTCTGCAGTAGTTCTCTGCATAGCAAAAGAGGCTTTGGGAAAAGAGAATGTACACGCTATTCTGATGCCCTCACCTTTCTCAACTTTGCACTCTGTCGCAGATGCGGTGGAGCTTGCCGATAATCTCAGTATTGAGTATACGGTAGTTCCGATAGAGAGCGTTTACAACCGCTATGTCAAGGAGCTGGAAGATCTCTTTTGCGGAGATATCAAGGGAATAACCCTGGAAAACATTCAGGCTAGAATCAGGGCGAATATCCTCATGGCTTACAGTAACAATACGGGAGCACTTGTACTTAACACCTCAAATAAAAGCGAGCTTGCAATGGGTTACGGGACACTTTACGGTGATCTTACCGGTGCATTGATGGTGATTGCAGATATTTACAAGCTTCAGGTATATTCGCTTGCCCGCTATATTAACACTCTGGACAGGGTGATACCCGACTCTGTACTTACCAAGGAGCCATCTGCCGAGCTAAGGGAAGATCAGAAAGATAGTGACTCTTTACCCGAATATTCAATTCTGGACCCGCTTTTGCATTCAATGATTGAGTGTGGCAAGAGTGCAAAGGAGCTAATCTCTGAAGGTGGTGACAGGGTACTGATTGACAGAGTTGTAAAATTAATGTCGGTATCGGCGTTCAAAGGGCACCAGCTTCCGCAAATGCTGCTGTTGGGAGAGAATCCGCTTTTGCCTGTATATAAATGTATTAAATGTAATTAATTATGTCCCTTATTATTATATCTGTCGCTATTATTGCCATCGCCGTTTTTCTGATGTCATTTAATATTATATTCCGTAAAAACGGCAAATTTCCCGAAACTGAGATTGGTCATAACAAAGAGATGCGGAAGATGGGTCTGATGTGTGCGAAATCTGAGGAGAAGATTCTGTGGAATAAGGGTAAAAAAAGAGCGGAGTGCACGACATGTTGCTGCTCCTGCGAAGAATAGATTATGAGTATAGTTGCTATAGTTGGACGCCCTAATGTGGGCAAATCTACCTTTTTCAACCGTCTGGTGGGAATGCGCCAGGCAATAGTGGATGAGGTGGCAGGTGTTACAAGGGACCGTCATTACGGCAAGTGTGAATGGAACGGCAGAGAGTTTTCGGTGATTGACACCGGGGGTTATGCCGTTAACACCGACGATGTTTTTGAAGAGGAGATAAGGAAGCAGGTTCTGCTTGCGATTGAAGAGGCCGATCTTATTCTCTTTATGTGTGACGTCTATTCAGGTATTACCGATTTTGACAGCACTATTGCGAATATTCTCAGGCGTTCAAAAAAACCTGTTCTTGTTGTTGCCAATAAGGTTGATACGGGAGACAGAATGTTTGAAATTCATCAGTTTAACCGTTTTGGATTGGGTGAGCCATGGGCAATTTCATCGGCAACCGGGAGTGGATCAGGAGATCTTCTTGATAAAGTGATTGAGATGCTTCCTGAGGAGCAACCGGAGAAGGAGGAGAAGAAGCTTCCGCACATAGCTATTATTGGAAAACCAAATGTGGGGAAATCTTCCCTGACAAATGCTTTGCTGGGTGAGGAGAGAAATATTGTCACTCCCGTTGCAGGCACTACCAGGGATTCAATTTCAAGCTATTACAATAAGTATGGACATGAGTTTGTTCTGGTAGATACGGCTGGTCTGAGAAAGAAGAACAGGGTTAAAGAGGATCTGGAGTTCTATTCGGTATTGCGCTCTGTGAGGGCAATTGAAAATTCCGATGTCTGTATTTTAATGATTGATGCAACTCTTGGTGTGGAGCATCAGGATTTGTCTATTTTCAACCTTGTGATTAAGAACAGAAAAGGTTGTGTTATTGTGGTCAATAAATGGGATGCAATTGAAAACAAGGGGACAAACACCATGAAGGAGTTTACCTCAACAATCCTGGAAAAGATAGCCCCATTCAATGATATTCCGCTTATTTTCACCTCTGTAATAAATAAACAGAGGATTCTGGATGTTTTAAATGCTGCAGCTCAGGTTTATGTGAACAGGTCTCGCAAGATTGCGACCTCTAAACTTAATGAGGCTATGCTTGCAGAGATAGAGAAGTATCCTCCACCGTCTATAAAGGGTAAGTATATAAAGATAAAGTATATAGTCCAGCTCCCTACTCCGGCGCCATCGTTTGCATTTTTCTGCAACCTGCCGCAATATGTAAGGGAAGATTATAAACGTTTTCTGGAGAACAGGCTCAGAGAAAAGTTTGATTTTAAAGGAGTTCCTATCCAGATTTTCCTCAGACAAAAATAGTTAAACCTAAACAGGAATAGAGACTATAAAGCTGGCTCCACCCAGTCTTTCGGAGCGTTGGTAAAGAATATCTCCCTGGCTCTGTTCCATAATACTGCGACATATTGCCAGACCCAATCCGGTACCTCCGTTTTTAGTTGTGAAATTCGGTTTGAAAAGCCTGTGAGTGAGAGTCTCAGGAACTCCTGAGCCATCATCTTCAACCTTTACCACGTAATTGTCGTTATCTCTTTTTACAGTTATGAGAATGTTGCCGGAATCTTTGTGCTCTACCGCCTGGACTGCATTTGAGATGAGATTTACAAAGACCCTTGTGAGCTGAGTTTTCCTTGCTACTACAAATGCATCTTTCTCTGCTGTTTCAAGCCTCAGGTTTATGTTGTCCCTTGTATTGAAGAGTATCATCTGCTCTTTGATGAGATCGTTCAAATCAAAACGTGAAATCTCCTCTGAGTAGAACCTCGAAAAGCTGGAGAACTCTCCTGCTGCATCCGAGAGAATATCAATTTGCTCGATAAGTGTATTTGCAAGAGCGTCAAACCTTGACGGCCAGTCCTGAACTCCCTGCTCTTTAAGCCTGAGCAGATGCTGGATACTGAGCCTCATTGGCGTGAGAGGATTCTTTATCTCGTGGGCTATCTGACGGGCCATCTCCCGCCAGGCCTGCTCTCTCTCTCCCGCTGCCAGCCTTCTGGTACTCTCGTTCAGGTCGTCCACCATCTTGTTATAGGCTGCAACCAGAATACCAAGCTCATCTTTATTTGTATAGTTGATATGCTCCGGTTGCTGGGAGATATCGAGCAGCTCCATCTTTTTGCTTATCTCGGCCAAAGGTTTGGAGATGGAGTTGGATAGTGCTACTCCAAGGAATAGAGATGCAAGCAGAAGCAGGAGATATACATTTATAATTGCGGCAATAATCGAGGTTGCATCCTTTCTGAGATCGCTCTCCCTTGAGAAGTATGGAATATTGACGATTGCTATAAGGGTTCCCTCCGAATTGAAGAGCGGAGCATAGAGTGAATAGAATGAGAGCTCACCTATTTTCTCCTTATTGATAAACAGTTTCTTGTTGTTTACAACTATCTCCCGGTATGCAAGATGGTTCATCCTGCCCCCCTGTATGAAACGGTCAAATATCTCAGAACGGGTTGTCCTTAAAAACATTCCGTCGCTTCTGTAGAGGTTGATATCGACCTGGGCTGCATTTGAGAGGGTGTTCATGGCTTTCATGAGCTCCAGGTTGTTAAAGTTGTAGTCGTAATAACCTGTTGCAAACTTACTCCTCTCAGAAAGTGTGTTTTGTACCGAAGTTATCTTCTCCTGCATCTGAGCCTTATTTGACTCATTAAAATATCTGATCGAAAACCAGATACTGCCGGCCCCCATTGCCAGAAGTGCAATTACAAGTGCTGTGATTATGAGCACTGTAATTTTCCATCTGAATGAGTTTTTCGGGAGGTTCATCAGGAGATTCTTCTGCCTGAATCCAATAATACCCAGGATTATAAACGAGAAGAACAGCATCAGATAGGAGAAGGAGACAATATACGGGAACATGCTTCTTTCGAGTCTCGATATAATTATGATGTTCTCCTGGGAGAGTTTATTAACAAAGTGGAGATATCCCTCCGACTTATTTGTGTAATAGCCCGGCTCTTTATTATCATTTATGGTTACCGGGTAATTGTAATCTCCAGAGTAGGATACCAGTTTATTATTCAGATATTTGGCAAATGAGTAGCCCGATGGAAGGTTGTAACTCTCTATCTTCTTGTAATCCAGCAGCATCTCCGGATATCCTATTGACTCTCTGAGGAATTTACTGTCCAGCTCTATATAGAGTCTCACCTCCTCACCGAAACTGAGGTAGGTGAAGATTCCGAGGTAGCTGATCCTCCCATTGAAGTTATTCATGAAGTAGAACCGGGAGTCATCTCCCAGCTGGATTCCGTAGTTGTTGATCTCCGATTCAAAAAAGGAGTTGCAATGCATTGAAGATGACGTTGGGTTGTAAATATCGGTAACAAGCATTGTAGATTTGTTACAGATAGTCAACCTCATATCATACCTTTGAAGAATATTCCAGAAGTAGCTCTCGGTAAGTCTGGTATTTACATTCAAATTTTGATACATACCGATTGCCGTAGCAAGATACTGGTCAAATTCAATATATTTTTCAAGATCCCTCAGCTGAAGTTCAAGATTCAGGTCTCTCTCGACTGACATCTTTGTTGTCCATACCTTATTGCGGTTTAACTCTTTATTGTATCCGTAAATGCTCACGGTAAAAAGAGTGTAGAGCGAGACACAGGTTATGCAGATAGTGAGAGCCCTTTTTCTTAAAAATGAGATACGCCACCCTTTCCTGATGAAGGGTCTGATAAGCTGAAGGGAGAAGAGCAGTGATACAAAGAGCAGACCGTAGCTGACATATACAATGAGTGTATAGATTGAGATTTCATCAATTTTATAGAGCTCCATCTCAATGTTGGAGTTCAGGATTAATGATCTTATACTGAAATGTATATATGGAATAAGTGCCAGCGGAACCGCAAAAAATAGCATCTTCATAAGGAAGCCGCCGCTACTGCTCAACTTAAACCTGTATCTGGCAATACTTTTCCTCACCATAAAAAGAGCAGTGATAAGGAAGAAGATCAGAATGTTGTTGATGAGCAGATCGGCAAGTGAGTTGAAGAGTCCGAAATCGGCATAGAGGTTAGGCGAGAACATTTTATATTCACCCTGCATCTGAGATGATTGGTAAAGTGCCAGAAATCTTACAATCACAAGACCGGCAGCCACTGTGAGAAACTCTCTGAAACCTCTTCTGCCGTGAAGGTTGGAGAAGAGTGCCGCAATAATGAGCAGAATTGCAATCCACCTCAGAACTATTCCGGTAGAGGCTGCACTTCCCGGCAGCGTTTTTATTACGGAGAAGAGAACCCCTCCCCTCTTTCCATGGACAATGTATGATTCATCAAATGTAACCGGTACAATGGAGAGTTGCCTGCTAAGCGAGAAGTTGGGGTTTATTTTGTTTTTCAGAATTGTATTTTCGGTCGGATAGTCGGTCTGAACCTGCAGCGCAGATATAACCATTTGGTTACCTGCAACATAAATACTTACGATATACCATGCAGATCCCAGGCTTACATATTGCTCAACACTTTCGGTCAACCGGAGATATGCCAGAGGAGTGTATGTTACCACCCTGCTGTTCATATGATTAAGAATATACCCGAATCTGAAAAGGCCCACCTCGTCATTGGAGATTGGCAACTGATTTGCCCACGACTGGAGAGTATCATCAAAGTACCTGTAGATAACCATATCTTCGGGAAGTTCACTCCCGAAATTTATAAACTCCTTATGGCCAAGTTTAAGTGTTCGTAATGCAAATGATTCAAGAATCTCCTGTCTTTTATGAATTCTCTTCTCAAGACGTTTCACCTCCCTGTCCATGGATCCAACCGATGAGAACTCCATAAACGAGGCGATGGTTATCATTACTGCACATACCCAGAGCAGTGCAGTTCTTTTTCTTAAAATATAACTGAGAATGTTTCTGATCATTTGTGGTGGTATGGTTCTCCGTTAATAATGGTAAATGCCCTGTACAGCTGTTCCAGAAATATAAGTCTCACCATCTGATGTGAAAATGTCATGCCAGAGAGAGAGATTTTTTCATCGCCACGTTTATAGAGCGCATCCGAAAAACCGTAAGCCCCTCCGACAACAAAGAGCACCTTTTTGACCCCTCTGAGATTCCACCTCTCAATTCGGGAGGCAAACCCCTCTGATGTAAGATTATCGCCCCGCTCATCGAGCAGGATCACGTGGTCACCTGAAGCAATCTGCTTTAAAACAGCCTCCCCCTCCCGCTCCTTTATCTGCTCTCTGGTGAGAGACGATGCATTTTTGATATCGGGCAGCTCTTTTCTGGTATATGTTGTGTAAAACTTTATCCGCTCTTCATAAACGGAGATTCCCTCTCTCAGATATGAGGCCTCTGTTTTACCTGTCAGGATTAGTTCTGTCTTCATCCTTACAAAATTACTATTTATTTGTTATTCCGGCAGGTTTTGCAATAATTTTATACCTTTACAAATGGCTTGAATTTTGCTACCTCTGCCCAATGAGGATTAAAGATATGATGAAAAGGATTCTATTTTTGTTAACTATTTTTGTTTCAACCTGTCAGATGGGTTTTTCGCAGGCGGTGAGGGATCAGGACAAGGAGCAGGATGTATTCGTTCCAATTTCAAAATATATTCAGAAGGGTGATGCCGAGAGTTTGTCGGCCTGGTTTGCCCCGAATCTGGAGATAGACATACTTGGCACTAACAGTGTTTGCAGTAAACAACAGGCAAAACAGATTCTGAAGGAGTTCTTTGTTGCCTACTCTCCAAAAAGTTTTGCGATTTCATACAGAAGCGGTAAGGCTCCCATGAAGTATGCCATAGGCACTCTGAACGCAGGGGGCAGTATCTTCAGAATAACTCTTACGGTCAGAACACAGAAAGAGGGAAATTTCATCCATCAGCTCAGAATAGAGAAGGAGTAGTCCGGGACTCAACTATCTATCTGAAGATAGGTTTGGCGTAATTTACAACGTCTTCTTTAGTTATAATATTGTTACTAAGAATCATTAGTCTTTCTATTACATTTCTCAGCTCCCTGATGTTACCCGTCCATTTGTATGAGGCCAGCTCGGCAAGAGCTTCACTCTCGATTTTCCTTGGAGGCATGCCGCTCTCCTGGGAAATCTGATCCAGAAAGTGGTTTGTAAGCAGTGGAATATCCTCTTTCCGCTCGGCTAAAGGGGGCACATGTATTACAATAACGCTTATCCTGTGATAGAGGTCCTCCCTGAAGGTTCCCTTCTCAATCTCCTCGTTAAGATTCTTATTTGTTGCGGCAATTACCCGTACCTTCACATTTATATCCTTATCGCTCCCTACCCTGCTTATTCTGTTCTCCTGCAACACTCTGAGTACTTTTGCCTGAGCGGCAAGACTCATATCCCCAATCTCATCCAGAAAAAGAGTGCCGCCATCGGCCTGTTCGAATTTACCTTTATGCTGTTTTACAGCAGAAGTAAACGCCCCTTTTTCATGGCCGAATAGTTCGCTTTCAATTAGTTCTCCCGGTATTGCAGCACAGTTAACCTCTACAAACGGCATAGAGCTCCTGCTGCTCTTTTCGTGCAACCATCTTGCAACCAGCTCCTTTCCGGTTCCGTTCGAACCTGTGATAAGGACTCTGGCCTCTGTTGGCGCCACTCTCTCAATCATATCCTTTATTCTTGATATTGCAGGAGATACCCCAACTATTTCAGGGATTCTTGAGACCCGTTTCTTCAGGGTCTTTGTCTCCTTTACCAGGTTGGTTCTGTCGGTAGCGTTTCTCAGAGTGATGAGTATTCTGTTGAGATCAAGCGGTTTCTGAATAAAATCAAATGCCCCCTTTTTAATACAGTCAACTGCCGAATCAATTGATCCGTGGCCCGATATCATGATTACGGAAGAGTCCACATTGGCCTCATTGAGCCTCTCCAGAAGCTCCATACCATCCATATTGGGCATTTTAATATCGGAGAAGATCACATCAAAACTTTCGGAGGTTGCCATTGCAAGCCCCTCGACACCGTCGGCTGCCAGTGATACGTCGTGTCCTTCAAACTCAAGAATCTCTTTAAGAGTATTCCTGATAGATTTTTCATCATCGATAATGAGAAGTTTCATTGAACTGTATTTATCTTAAAAGTTATTCCGTTAATGTTGCCGCAACCTCTGCCATATAACCCTCTTTAAGAGAGTAAGATGACTGATACATCTCTGTGATTCCGGTTTTCCGGATAATGTACTGTACAAAAATACTGCCTAAAACTATATAATCTACTCTGAGAGGAGACATCCCCGCCATCTTCACCCTCTCTTCCCTGGTAGATTTGAGAAGTCTGTCGTGAAGTTGTGCAAATTTTTCAAGGGGCAGCTCCATGGCAGGAAGAGAGCCATCGTCGTCGGGACAGATCAACTCCCTGAGAGTGTCAAAAGAGCCCGAAGATCCTATTAATAACTTTGGTTTATAGATATTTATCTGCTCAAAAAAGGTTTCAAGCTTTGACTCCAGAAATCTCTCATAGCTGAGTACCTCATCCTCTTTAACTGGATCGGAGGGCTCCAGAATCTCTTTCATCCTTATTACGCCAAGCGGATAGCTCTCTTTCCAGAAAATTTTTTCCTTATCTGCAATTATAAGTTCATTGCTACCCCCTCCGATATCGAGCATCAACACCTTCTCGTTGTACAACAGAACGGATTCCCGAATCCCCTTGTAAATTAACTCCGCCTCTCTATCTCCGGAGATAATCTGAGCATCTATCCCGTATCTTTCACGGAGTAGCTTTACAAACTCCTCCCCGTTAGCGGCATCCCTGATGGCCGATGTGGCAAAAGCCTTTATATGTTGGGCCCCGCCTGCAGCCTCTATTCTTGCATACATTTTGTCCAGAACCGAGAGCGACGAATCGATTGCCTCCTGAGTGAGAAGCGCCGGTTTAAAGCCACCTTTTCCAATATGATTCCCCTCTTTGACAACCTCCCTTATCTCACACTTTCCTTTTGATACCCTGGCAATTAACAGGTTAAAAACATTTGTCCCAAGGTCAAAAACAGCAATTTTCATTCACAATTATTTTTTCAAAGATAATCCTTTTTTATGTATGTTTGTTTATTGTATAAATATGAAAAGAGGTGAAATAATTATAGCTGTCGATGGACACTCTTCGACAGGTAAAAGCACTCTGGCCAGAAAGATTGCTGCAAAATACGGGTTAATTTATGTAGATACTGGGGCACTTTACAGAGGAGTCACTCTGGCAGCTCTCAGAGATGGTGTTGCTCCGGTCGTGGTTGGTTCGGATAGTACCCCACTTGAAGAGCTGCTTGAGAGGTGTAATTTTCTCTTTAGGAATACCGGAAAAAACGGAGGTAGCGAACTCTACCTTAACGACAGGAATATCGAAAGAGATATCCGCTCGCTTGAGGTTGCATCTAAAGTAAGTCTTTTTGCATCAATTCCCAAGGTCCGTGAGTTTGTAGATAAAATTTTAAGAGAGTTGGGTAAAAAGCGGGGTGTTGTCATGGATGGCAGGGATATCGGAACCGTGGTTTTTCCTGATGCCGATCTCAAGATTTTCATGACGGCCGACCCATATGTAAGGGCCCGGAGGAGGTTTCTTGAGATTGAAGCCAGGGGCGAGGAGGCAAATTTTGAAGAGATTCTCAGAAATGTGAAAGAGAGGGATTATCTGGACGAGAACAGGGAGACAGCACCTTTAAGAAAAGCAGATGATGCTGTTTTTCTGGATAATAGCAATATGACAGAGGAGGATGAGATGTTATGGATAGAGAAAATAATAGCTCAAAGATGGGGCTCATTGTAGAGGTCGACAGTAAGTCGGGATTCTGTTACGGAGTAATTAAGGCAATCAGACAGGCAGAGAGCTATCTTGAAAACTCCGCAGAGATTAACTCTCTGGGAGCAATCGTGCACAACAACACAGAACTTGCAAGACTCGAAAAGCTTGGGATGAGAGTGGTAGGACATAAAGATCTGGAGAAGATGGAAGATTCAGTATTGTTCATCAGAGCACACGGAGAACCCCCTTCTACCTACAATATTGCCAGAGAGAGAAATCTCAGAGTCCTTGATTGTACATGTCCTGTAGTGCTTAAGCTGCAGGAGCGGATAAGAGTGGGATACGAGCAGGTTAAAGCGATCGGGGGAACTTTGCTTATCTTTGGAAAGAGAGGCCATGCAGAGGTGAACGGACTTGTTGGGCAGGTTAACAGTGATGCCACTATTATAGAGAGTGTTAACGACCTTGGAAGTGTCGATTTCAGAAGACCCATTACAATCTACTCGCAGACAACAAAGGATCCTGCTGAATATTCTGCTCTTATCACAATAATTAAAAAGATGATTATTGAGGGTGGCGGTCAGCTGGAGAAGTTTACCTATCACAACACAATATGCCGTCAGGTTTCATCAAGGCATCCTCATCTTAAGCAATTTGCACAGAAACATTCGGTTATTATCTTTGTCAGCGGAGGTGAAAGCTCCAATGGAAAGGTGCTCTTTGAAACATGTCGTTCGGTAAATAACAGAGCATATAAGGTTGAAAATTCGGAAGAGATTAGAAAAGAGTGGTTCAGGCAGGGTGATACAGTGGGGGTTTGCGGAGCCACATCGACCCCAATGTGGCAACTCGAAGAGATAGCGGCATTAATTGCAGAGTTTTAAAGTTATGAAATCAAAGCAGCCACTCTATGCATCCGTAATTCTTCCTTTAAGAATTTCAATGGAGGTAACATATTGTGTTCCCGAAATTCATGAAAGCATAGTCAGTACCGGCTCTTTAGTCAAGGTTATCTTTTCCGGTCGTGAGTATATTGCCGCAGTGCGCAGTCTCTCATCAAAAGCTCCCGCATATACCGGTGAAATTAAGGAGCTTGAACCCATTGAAGGGTTAACACCCCTCTCTGAAAGGGAGATGGATCTCTGGGAGTGGATTTCGGAGTACTATATGTGCTCGCTTGGTGAGGTGTTCAAAGCGGCATTCCCTGAACCACTTGGAAAGAGCAGGGCCATTAGAAAAAAAGGGGGGAAAAGATGTGAAACCGGTGATTTTCCTGAAATTGAGTTATCGGACGCACAGGAGTCTGTCTATCAGGATGCTCTGGATGCAATAAAAGAGAGGGTCCCGATATTGATAAAGGGGGTGACAGGCTCAGGAAAAACAGAAATCTATATAAAGCTATCAATTAAGGTTTTGCAGAACGGAGGCAACGTTCTTTTTATGGTACCGGAGATTGCGGTCAGCCGCCAGCTCGGGCAGAGGCTTGCGGGGGTATTCGGAGATAAATTGCTGACTTACCACTCCGGACAGACCCCGGCGGTAAGAAGGGATGTTTACAACAGGATAAAACGGGCAGAGGAGAACTATATTGTTCTGGGTCTTAGGTCCTCGGTTTTTCTGCCGTTCAGGGATCTTGATCTTGTGATAGTTGATGAGGAGCACGACTCATCTTACAAACAGAGCGAACCTGCCCCGAGATATAATGGAAGGGACTCTGCAATTGTCCTGGCAAAACTTCACTCTGCCGGTGTGGTACTTGGTTCGGCAACACCATCACTGGAAAGCATCTTCAATGCACATACTAACCGGTTTCGTCTCTCTGAGCTTAAGGAGAAGTACTTTGCGGGAGAGGAGCCCAATATTGAGATCGTAGATACCATCAGGGAGGAGAAGAGGGGTGGAATGTCGGGTCTCTTCTCACGAAGTGTAACCGAGGCTGTGAAAGAGAGACTCGGGAGGGGCGAACAGACCTTGATTTTCAGGAACAGAAGATCATATTCGCCAATGGTCCAATGCATATATTGCGGTGACACTCCTATGTGCCTCAATTGTAATGTTGCCTTAAGTTATCATAAAAACAGGGGGACTCTCTCTTGCCACTACTGTGAATACAGCCGCAAATTCAATACAATTTGCACTAAATGCGGGAAACCGGGTCTCAAGGAGAGGGGTTGCGGGACCGAAATGATTGAAGAGCAACTTAAAACACTATTCCCCAATGCTGCAATTTCAAGATTTGATGCCGAGACAACCGGCCGTGTTACAGAGCAGAGCAGGATACTCAAGGAGTTTGCCGATGGATCAACCGACATAATGGTTGGCACTCAAATGATCAGTAAAGGATTTGATTTTGAAAAACTTACCCTTATTGTTCTGGTTCAGGCAGATAGTATGTTTACAGGGGATGATTTCAGGTCGGGAGAGAGGGCTATGCAGATGCTTACTCAGTTGGCAGGGAGAGGAGGAAGAAGATCAAACGGATGCCATATTATTGTACAGACATCCCTACCCGATAATCCGGTATATAAAATGTTTAAGAGCAGGCAAGATAATACATTTGCTGAATTGGAGGAGAGGGGTGAATTCGGCTTTCCACCGTTTACCCGATTGATAAAGATCACCCTGAAGGGCAGAGAGAGAGAGGGAACGGAGAGCTTTGCCGGCTATTTGAGGGAGATGCTTCAAAAAACCGGAATCAAAAATTTCACCGGACCCATACCACCTCCCGTAGAGAGGCAAAGGGGGGAGTATCTGCTCAATTTCTGGATCAAACTCCCAAGAAATCCAGCCTCCGTAACTACAAAAAAGAGATTGGCAAAAGATGTCGGAGAGCTGTTAACCAAATATGGAAAAGGGGTTAAGCTTTTTTTTGATGTAGATCCTTATTAAATCTTTTATCCATTATTCTCAAATTTGCCTGTTGCAAAAAAAGATTTTGTAAATTTGCATGATTGACTCGGATAATATTCATTTACAATATATGGGAAAAATAATTGCAATAGCTAACCAGAAAGGAGGAGTCGGGAAGACTACCACAGCTATAAATCTTTCTGCCTCACTGGCTGTAATGGAGAAAAAAGTTTTGCTTGTAGATGCTGATCCTCAGGCAAACTCCACATCCGGACTAAACTTTGATCCGGATTCAACATCTAAGCTTACACTTTATGAAACCCTGATTGGATCTGTGAATATTGATGATATTCTGCTCAACACAGAGATATCCGGACTTAGCCTCGCACCTTCTCACATAAATCTCGTGGGAGCAGAGATTGAGATGCTTAATATTCCTGAAAGAGAGCTTGTACTTAAAAAGGCACTCGCTCCGCTTAAAGAGAGGTTCGATTATATAATTATTGACTGCTCTCCATCTCTCGGAATTATTACCATCAACTCCCTTTCAGCTGCCGACTCGGTACTGATTCCCGTTCAGTGTGAGTACTTTGCACTGGAGGGTTTGGGCAAACTTCTCAACACTATCAAACTTGTTCAGAACAGATTGAATACCTCTCTTAAAATAGAGGGATTTTTACTGACAATGTTTGACGGCAGGACAAGACACTCAAATCTGGTTGTAGACGAGGTGAGAACTCATTTCAATGAGATGGTATTTAAAACTGTTATTCAAAGAAATGTGAGACTTACTGAGGCCCCTTCGTACGGGAAACCGGTTATTCTTCATGATGCTCTCTCTGCCGGAACCAACAACTATCTTAATCTGGCCAAGGAGATTTTAAAAAATAACTCGTAATGATGAAAAAATCTGCACTGGGACGTGGGTTAGGTGCCCTTATCTCAGATATTGACAACCTTAATCTGAATAGCTCAGCAGTTCCATATACAGAGGCTACTCCGGCTTCAATTTCTGAGATTCCCGTAGAAGAGGTAGAGGCAAATCCGTTTCAGCCTAGAACCACCTTTGACGAGACTCTTCTGGAGGAGCTTGCGGAATCTATAAAAGTTCTGGGTCTGATCCAGCCAATTACCGTAAGGTTGACTGAAAACAACAAATATCAGATTATCAGCGGGGAACGCCGCTTTAGGGCTGCTATCCTGGCCGGGCTCACCCATATTCCGGCATATATCCGTAAGGCGGATGACCAGGGAATGCTCGAGATGGCAATCGTCGAAAACATTCAGAGGGAGGATCTTGATGCTGTAGAGGTAGCGTTAAGTTTCAGAAGGTTAATAGAGGAGTGCAATCTTACACAGGAGGAGATGGCAGAGAGGGTCGGTAAAAAAAGGGCTACGGTAACAAACTATCTCCGTCTTTTAAAACTTCCCCTTGAAATACAGCTTGCCATAAGGGCAAAAAAGATCTCAATGGGTCATGCCAGAGCGTTGCTTTCACTCGAAAATCCCAAAAAGCAGCTTAAACTGTGCAATCTGATTATTGAGCAGGATCTTTCAGTGAGGGATACTGAGGCCAGGATCAGGAAACTGAATGAGGTGCCGGCTGCAAAAAAGGGTCCCGAGGAGGTTAATCAGGAGCTGGATGAGTCCTATTTCAGACTACTCGATTTTCTGGGCAGGTATTTTAACAACAATATAAGTCTGAAAAGAGACGAAAAAAGTGGAACAGGCTCAATTACGATTCGTTTTAATGGCGATAACGAGGTGATAAACTTCATTAAAGCAATAGAGAAAACCAACCTGTAATCTGCCTTATGAGACGCCCCGCATTAGCCCTCCTGTTTTTGCTGTCTTGCTCTATTCATGCAAATGCTCAGTTTACCAGGGGTATCGGTCAGAACGGTCCGCCGGGTTCAAATATGAATCAGAACAACCAGAGTGATACTACCGGTGGTCCTGTGGTAAAGAGGGAGCCCTATCCAATAAAGAGATACTTTAAAAGTCTTGCCGGAAAGGATAGCATGAACATCACCCGTATGTGGGCTGGTTCATTTATTTTACCGGGAAGTGCACAGCTTTACAATAAACAGTACTGGAAAATTCCTGTTGTTTACGGGACGGTAGGAGGTTTCATCTATGCCGGTTACAAAAGCAACCTGAAATGGTTAAGTACCGCCGATGAGAAGTACAAGACAAGGCGTGATCTCTTCTATCTTGGAGCAGTGCTTAGTTACTGGGGTTCTGTAATGGACGGCGTTTCAAATTTCAAGTACCACAAAAAGGTACTGCCTGCCAGAGCCTCGCTCTATTCTGCAATGTTACCTGGCCTGGGCCAGTTTTACAATGGAGATTACTGGAAAATCCCTATTATTTACGGAGGAATAATCACCGTTGGTTACTTTATCACCTCAAACAACTCACAGTTTGAGAGATATAAATATCTCTACTATGAGACCAGTAATCCGGAGTCACCCCTGTATCAAAAGTTTAATGCCCAGACAATGAAGTATTATAAAGATACATACAGAAGGTTCAGGGACTACTCCATCCTTTCGGGTGTATTGGTTTATGCGCTTAATATAATTGATGCCAATGTCTTTGCCCATTTTCAGGACTTTGATGTCAGTGACGATATTTCTGCCTCCCTATCTCCCGGCGCAGTCACTCCAATTTCGCCATATTTTATTAATAATCAAGCTCCTATGGTGGGCTTTAACCTAAAACTCACACTTAACACAAGATGAAAAAAAGTTATATTATACTACTGTTAATAACCTGTTTCACACTCTCTGTTAATCCGGCAAACGGGCAGTTTCTCAAAAAAAGAGCCTCCAAAGCCGATCTTTTGCTTGAAATAGAGAAGTTAAAAAGGACAATCGACTCTTTGAAACAGGAGCTTGAACTTGGTACAATTCCAATAATCGACACTGTAAGCACAAATGATTCAATCAATCCGGGAGGTCTCTCCTTCTTTGACAGTGAAGATTTAACCGATACTGCTGCAATTCTTCCGACAGACAGCCTGCTTAACATCTGGTATCTTCAGAAAAATCTCAATCTGGATGATAACGACCTGTTAAATCTTGATGAAGAGAGTTTTGAGTCGGATGTCCCGGATAGTGTCTATATTGCTAGACTCAAGGCGATTAACTCCTTTATTCCTTTGCCTTACAACAATATAGTCAAGAACCACATTATCTATTACACTAAAAGAATTCCGAACAAAATAAATGCGATACTGGGCTTATGGGGTTACTATATGCCCCAGTTTGAAGAGATATTCGACCAGTACAACCTTCCTAAGGAGCTCAAAATTATGGCCATAATTGAATCGGCCCTCAATCCGAGAGCTGTATCGAGGGTCAGAGCAAAAGGGATGTGGCAGTTTATGTACCGTACCGCTCTTCAGTACAATTTACGAATTGACTCCTATGTCGATGAGAGGCTGGATCCTATAGCATCGGGTCATGCCGCTGCCAAATATCTGCGCGACTCTTATACAATCTTCGGTGACTGGCTCCTTGCCATAGCCTCCTACAATTGTGGCCCGGGTAATGTTAATAAGGCGATCCGGAGAGCTGGCGGATCAAGGGATTTCTGGAAGATATACCCATACCTGCCAAGGGAGACCCGCGGATATGTGCCTTCGTTTGTTGCGGCAATGTATACCATGAATTATTATAAAGAGCACAGAATTACCCCTTTGAATATACCTATGCCTGCGCACATTGACACATTCCAAATTAGGAGACCACTCCATTTCGGTCAGATATCCGAGCTTGTCGGTATCTCAAAAGAGGAGCTGAGTGATCATAATCCGCAATATTTAAACGAGATAGTTCCGGGGAACGAGAAGGGTAACATCCTTAGACTTCCGTTCAACTATACAGCTGCTTTCCTTGATAAAGAGAGTGAAATTTACACATACAAAGACAGTATCTTCTTCAATCCTATTGTATATAATGAGGCAAAAGCATCTGCATCATCAAAGGGAAATTCAGTCACACATATTGTAAAATCGGGTGAGACGCTCAGCCATATTGCAGGTAAATATGGTGTCAGAGTCTCTGATATTCAATCCTGGAACGGTATCAAAACTATGATAAGACCAAAGCAGAGATTGATAATTTACACCTCCAACCCACCAAAAGCTATTGCCAGGAACACATCCCAGGCGGCCCCTTCGACAACAAAAAGCAGTGGTTATGAGTACTATGTCATTAAGAAGGGTGATACTCTGTGGGAGATTTCAAGAAAGTTTGAGGGGGTGAGCCTCGACGATATTATGAGTTTAAATGGTTTTACCAAAAGAAGCAAGATAATGCCGGGTACAAAAATTAAGATCAGGCCTGTATAAATCGGAGCTTTCTGATTTAAAGCGTGATCTGAATCTGAATTCTGGCTTCACCTTTAGAGGGTCCCGATATCTCTTCGGGGCCCTCTCCTGTTTTTGTTCTGTCAAAATATCTTGTAGAGGAGTATCTCAGCCAAAGATCGACAAACCCGGCAGGCTTAAAATGTAAATTTACATAGTACCTGAGTGCTTTCCCATAGAGAAGTGTTGTTCTGAATTGATAAAGAACCTCCCGTTCATAACTGTACATCCTTGAATCCCAGTCCGGGACATTGAAATATGCACATCTGGCCGAGAAGTTTAATTTATTGCCGGATAGTTTAAAAATCGCCTCATTGTGAATATGAAATCCACCCCTTTTTTCTCCATCCAGAGAGCAGATATAATCTACCCTGAAGTGGTTAAGCAGATGTGCTCCGGCCGTCAGCTTCAAATCTCCTCTGAGGTAGTAGTTGAGAGATGAGAGACTCCCCTTAAGTATTGTGTTAAAGCCTCTTTTGTTATTGTAATCACCAATGGCAGATACTCTTAGCTTATCATTTGAGTAGTCGCAATTGAGATAGAGAAAGAGGTTTTTCCCACTCTTGATTTTAATTCCGCCACCCGCTTCCGGCACTCCCGATCCTGATGTGTTATAGTTGTAACTAAAAGGTGCAATGTAATTTGCCTGAACCTTGCTAACCTTGGCAAAAAGGAGGGAGTTTTCTGTAAGACGGCAGATAATCCCGGAGATTACCCCCGCAGAGCCTGAACGATCAACAGCAACCTCTCCGTAAAACAGAAGCTTCCCGGGAGAGTATCGCCACTCCACACCGGCATTTGAGATAAAGCGTGATTTATATAATTCTCTGTTAATAAGCGCACTGTTTTTCCCGGAATAGGGAAGAGATCTGGAATCGGCGCACACTGTGAGCGAAAGTTTCAATCTGCGACCATAGTATCCGGCATTCAGTGCCGCCATCTCTGTCCCGAGGCTCCCTTTCCGCTCGAGCAGAGTTTTGGTATTGTGAAGCCCCGTGGTGAGGAGCGATGTATAACCCTCATCTGTAACCCTTGCATCTACCCGCCGGGCCGACAACATTAACGTTGCAGAGAGATATTTACCTGAAAATGTTGCTGCTGCACCTTTGAATGCAATATTTTCATCGGCAGATGTGAACTCCCTTATTCCATTTTCACGTTTCATCGAATACCATGGCTCCCGGTTTCCAGAGAGAGTAAACGCATTCCATAGCACAAGCCCCTGTCCGAATTTTGCGGTATATGAACCTATTATAATCTTTTCTGCAAATTTCAGATCCTTAGCTGCCACACTCCATGATATAAAATCGGTACCCCTCTCTCCGGCATCCTTTTCTACGGTAATATGAGCAGTGAATCTATCCTGCAGGTTGTATCGTATCTGCCCATAGAGCGATAGCGGATTGCCAAGATACCTGCTGTCTGGCTTTTTCTCATACTCCTCTTTGGTTATTGGTAGATACCCCGCCTTTTTCTGGGGGACAACCGTGCCTCTGAGAAGAATCTGAGCTCTTCCCGGCAGGGCATCGCGCAAAACAAATTTTGCTGATCCGGTGGTTAAAAATGGGATCAGAAGAGCGACACTCTCCTGCGACAGACCGGGAATAAGGTAGAGCTCGGCAAGAGAGTAGAGATCTCCGGAGCTCTTCCTGTAGTTGAGCAGAGAGGATATCTCCCATTCAGTGAGGATTTTAAGTTTTTCAAGCTCCCTCTCACCTGCACTGTTTATGTTCAGTGGTCTGTTTATCAGAGAGGTGAAGTGTTCGATGAGCTCCTCATACGAGGAGCCATCGGGCAGCTCTTCATCTTCTGATATTGTTGTGATCTTTTCGGTTATGGCCAAAACTGCAGAGTGCAGCTGCTCACGAACCTGTTTCTGGCAAATACCCCCGATAGGGTATATGCATAGTAATAGCATAATAGTCTCCCGCCTCATATCTTCCCCTCATTTTAAAAAAACCGTTTAGTTCACCTTAAACGGAAACTTAACCTCCTCCAGCTCTTTATTGGCCTTGATAATTTTTGATGCGAGATCTTCCTTGAATTCCAGCATCTTATTCATAAGCTTCTCGTCCGATACCGCAAGAATCTGGAATGCCAGAATTGCTGCGTTTCTTGCTCCGTCAAGTGCAACCGTGGCCACCGGGATACCGGCAGGCATCTGCAAAATTGAAAGTACCGAGTCCCATCCATCCATTGAGATGGATGATTTCACAGGAACCCCTATTACCGGAAGCGGTGTGAATGCAGCAATAACACCCGGAAGGTGAGCTGCACCACCTGCGCCGGCTATTATAACCTTTACTCCTCTCTTGTGGGCCCCTTTTGCAAATGCCGCTACCTGGTCAGGAACTCTGTGGGCAGAGAGTGCATTGATTTCGAACGGTATCTCCATATCATTCAAAAATTGTGCAGCCTGTTTCATAACCGGTAAATCGGATGTGCTGCCCATTATAATACTAACTAGTGGATTCATCGTTTTTTAGACAAAATTGGTTTCGACAAAAATAATGATTAATTTCGCCGCAACAAACAATTTGAGTATGGAGCGGATAAAACTACATGACAAATATTTCAGACCATTCATCTCCAGTGAGAAAATTTCTCATGCTATAGGAGAGGTTGCCAATAGACTGAACAATGAGTATAAAGAGAGAGAGGCACCTCTTTTTCTTGCCGTACTTAACGGCTCATTTATGTTTGCCGCTCATCTCCTTGAAAAATTGGATTTTACATGCGAAATATCCTTTATTAAGCTATCTTCTTACAGCGGAACCTCCTCAACAGGCTCCGTTAAGGAGGTTCTTGGTCTTGTCTCTCCGGTTAAAGGGAGGGAGGTAATTGTGATTGAAGATATTGTGGATACAGGAAATACTGTTGTCGAACTGCATGATCTTCTGTTGGAAAAGGGTGCTTCAGGCGTAAAGATCTGCACACTGCTTCTTAAGCCTGATGCCTACAAAAAGGATCTTAAAATAGATTACACAGCCATCTCCATCCCGAACGATTTTATCGTAGGTTTTGGGCTGGATTATAACGAACTTGGAAGACAGTACAAGGATATTTATGTTCTTGACGAATCTTAAAAGGCAGAGATGAAATATTACATAATTTTCGGCCCTCCCGGGGCTGGCAAGGGGACTCAGTCTTCACTTCTGGTAGAGAGATATAATCTCAGACACATTTCAACCGGACAGCTTCTGAGAGACGAAATTGAGAAAAAGAGCAAAACCGGGATTATAGCAAAAGAGCTTATAGAGTGCGGTAAATTCGTAGATGATTCAATCGTTCTCGGAATGATCTCCGATGTAATTAAGAATCCCGATCCGGGGGTAAAGGGGTTTATTTTTGACGGTTTTCCAAGAACAATCTCCCAGGCCGAGGCTTTCGATTGCCTTTTGAAGAGGGAGAACAATCAATCTGTAAGTGCGGTGCTTTCACTGGAGGTAGATGATAACGTGATTGTTGACAGAATAAGAAAGAGAGCCGGGATTGAGGGGAGAAAAGATGACTCTTCGATAGAGACTGTGCTGGGAAGGATTCAGACCTACCATAAAAAGACAGAGCCTCTCAAAGAGTATTATAAACAGAAGGGCAAATTTTATCCTGTCGGCGGGGAGCTTGAGGTGGATAGTATATTCAGGAATATTTGCTCTATAATGGAGAGTATTGATAATGAGTAACTCAAATTTTGTAGATTATGTACGGATTTTATGCGCTTCCGGTAACGGCGGTGGAGGTTCAGTACATTTGAGGCGTGAGAAGTTCATCCCCAAGGGAGGTCCCGACGGTGGTGACGGTGGCCGGGGGGGACATATAATACTAAGAGGGAACTCTCAGTACTGGACCCTTATACACCTTAAGTACCGTAAACACATAAGGGCCGAACATGGCGGAAAGGGTGGCGGAGCGCTATGTCACGGAGCAAATGGTCAGGATATTTATCTTGATGTACCTCTGGGGACAGTTGCAAAGATTGCCGATACCGATGAGGTTCTGTTCGAGATAACAACAGAGGGTGAAGAGGTTATCCTTGCAAAGGGTGGCCGTGGCGGTATGGGTAATGCATTTTTCAAAACAGCAACACACCAGACTCCGCGTTACGCACAGCCTGGCGAGGAGGGGACCGAAAACTGGTATATTTTAGAACTTAAAATTCTTGCAGATGTAGGGCTTGTGGGTTTCCCGAATGCAGGCAAATCTACACTCCTCTCAAAAATATCTGCAGCCAAGCCAAAGATTGGAGATTATGCGTTTACCACACTTGAACCAAATGTCGGAATCGTTGAGTGCCGTGATCACAAATCATTTGTAATGGCCGACATCCCCGGGATAATAGAGGGGGCTCACGAGGGTAAAGGGCTGGGGTTAAGATTCCTGAGGCACATAGAGCGCAACTCCATGCTTCTCTTTATGATTCCTGCCGATAGTAAGGATATTGCCTCCGAATATAAAATTTTGCTTAGGGAGCTCAGAATGTACAACCCGGAGCTTCTGGAAAAGGATAGGGTTCTTGCCATTACAAAATCTGATCTTCTTGACGAAGAGCTGGAGAAGATGATAAAAAAACATCTCCCCAGAACAATTCCGCATATTTTCATCTCTTCATATACCGGCAAGGGGCTGGAACAGCTTAAAGATCTGCTTTGGGAAAAGTTAAATAGCTAAACTTCATTATTATGGAATGGTTACTTAATGCCGACAACTCGCTTTTGTTATTCATAAACGGGTTGCACTCTGCCTTTATGGATAGTGTTATGATGACTCTTACCTCCAGGACTCCCTGGATTCCGCTCTATATTGCGATTCTAATCTGGATTTTTTACAGATTCGGCCATAAAGGGGGCTCATATCTCTATGCATCTCTTATTGTTATATGTGCCGTACTTACATTTGCAGTTACCGATCTGGGAAGCGGAGTTATTAAAGACCTGGTTCAAAGACCAAGACCCGGACATGTTCCGGAGCTGGAGGGGGTGATCCGGCTACTTGACGGTAAGGGCGGAGCCTTTGGGTTTGTATCGAGCCATGCTGCAAACGTTTTCGGACTGGCTACTATAACATCCCTTGTTTTCAGAAGAAAATGGTACACAATTTCTATATTCATCTGGGCTGCGCTGGTCTCGTACAGCAGAGTCTATGTGGGGAGACACTACCCTGCCGATGTATTGGCGGGAGCTCTGCTGGGGCTCATTGCAGGGTATCTCTTTTACAAAATTCTAAGCTCACCTATTGTAACTTCAATAATTAAAAAAAAGAGTTAAAATGTTATATATAATTGACCACTCAACAGATCCGCAGTGGAACCTTGCAGCCGAAGAGTACCTTTTCAAGAAATTCAACGAACCGGTTTTCCGTCTGTGGAGAAATGAACCCTCAATAATTATTGGTCTGCACCAGAATGCCTTTGCCGAAATTAATATCGATTATGTGAAAAAGCGTAACATCCCTGTTGTGAGAAGGTTGTCGGGCGGCGGTGCTGTATTTCACGATTTGGGGAATGTCAATTTTACCTTTATAGACAACAGAATTGCGGGCGAAGATACATCTGCTATGTTTGCACGTTTTACCAGACCCATTCTGGAGGCGATGAATGAGCTTGGAATAGATGCTCATCTGAAAGGGCGTAACGATCTTGTAATTGACGATAAAAAGTTCTCCGGAAATGCGATTGCAGTCTTTAAAGAGAGGGTGCTCCAGCATGGTACGCTTCTTTTTTCGGCATCAATGACAAATCTCTCTCAGGCATTGGCGAGCAGGCCGGAGCAGTTTGAAGGGAAGGCTGTAAAATCGAATCGTGCCAGAGTGACAAATATAAGTGAGCATCTTAAAAGTGAGATGGATGTAGAGGATTTTATCACCTTCATGGAGCGGTTTATTGTAAGTAAAAACGAGGGTAAATATGTGAATTACACATACTCTTCCGATGACCTGGCAAAAATTGCAAAGCTGAAACATGAGAAATACGGGAAGGATTCCTGGAATTTCGGCTCCTCCCCTGCCTTCGGATTTTCAAACATAAAGAGGTTTGATTGGGGATTATTCGAACTCTATATGGATGTCTCGGGAGGAAGAGTATCTGTGATACGCTTTTACGGGAACTATTTCTTCACAAAAGAGACAGCAGAGATAGAAGAGCTGCTCAAAGGGTGTGCAATTGACAGGGAATCAATCAGAGAGCGGATAAAAAAAATAAACCTCTCCGATTATTTCAGTAATATAACCGAAGAGGAGTTCTTATCTATGTTTATATAATTGACGGGAGAGTTTAATTCTCCCTTTTCTTCTCTTTAACTTTAACGAGCAGGTCTTTAAGTACGCCGATGCAATCGACCACCGCATCTTCAAATCTTTGTGAGTGTCTTTCGACTACCAGGTCGTTGCCCGGTATAAAGATCTTAATCTTTACATTTTTGTTGTCATAATCAGGTAAGAGGCTCAAAGTAACCTCGATACTACTGATTTCATCGTAGAATTTCGGAAGTTTAGCCAATTTTTTCTCAATAAATGTGATGAGTTTGATATCTGCATCAAATTTGAGTGACTGAATCCTGATGTCCATATTAACCTCCTTTTTTTGCTCGTGGATGAGCGGTTAGAAATGTTTTTTTTAGATTCTCAAATGAGTTGTGAGTGTAAACCTGGGTTGCCGAGAGTGACGAGTGTCCCAAAACCTCTTTGATGCTGTTCAGATCGGCTCCGTTATTGAGCAGATGAGTTGCAAAAGTGTGTCTGAGAACGTGTGGGGATCTTCTCCCCGAGAACCCTCGCTTTCCGGTAAGCTCCCTCTTTACTATTTTATTAACAAATGAGAGGTACATTGGTTCTCCGTTATCTGTTAAAAAAAGGTATTTCCGGGCATTATCGGTATAGTACTCCTCCATAAGCAACAGGTAACGACCGAGGTCCGATGCCAGAGTCTCCGGAACAGGCACCTCTCTGGTTTTATCCCCTTTGCCGGTAATTCTGAATAGCCTTCTCCCGCGGTCCCAGTCATGAACCTTTAGGTTAACCAGCTCTGCCCTTCTGATTCCGGTACAGTAAAGTGTCTCGACCAGAACTCTGTCCCGAAGCGCAAAAAGATCACCCGGGTCAATCTCCTCGTTAAAGTAGCCTTCCATAGCCTCCGAAGTATAAAACTCGGGAAGCATTTTATCCTCTTTGGGCCGTTTAATCCGCTTTACGGGATTTACCTGAATCGTTCCGTTTTTTACCAGGAAATTGCAGTAACTGCTTATTGCCGATAACCTCAGATTGACACTTCTGGGAGAGAGCCCCCTCTTAAGGGATTCCGCAGTGAAGGCCCTTATCTGGGCAGGTAAAAGCACATCAGCCTCAGTCTCCCCCTCCGACGGTGAGATAAAACCATAGAGCTCTTCAATACTCTCCCGGTAGATTTCCAATGTTCTTGGAGAGTATCTTTTGTTTACCTTCAGGTATTCTATGAACAACTCTTGAGATCTCATAATTTGCATCTAATTTAGCAAAAAAAAACGAAAAGGCCATCTTTTTTAAGACAGCCTCTTCAGTTTTATTTTATGTAATTATTACTCCTCGTTAAGACGAAGGTTTTGTACATATATTGCCTTTTTAATCTCGTCTCTTCTTTTTACGGAAGTTTTAACGAAAGTCTTTCTGCTTCTGAGTTCGCGGATGATACCGGTCTTTTCAAATTTACGTTTAAACTTTTTAAGGGCTCTTTCAATGTTTTCACCCTCTTTGATTGGCACTATGATCATATCGTACACACCTCCTTTTGTTGGGCTGCAAAAGTAACTATTTTTTTGAAACAAGGCAAAATTTCACCTTTTTTTTTACTAATTTTGCACTCCTTTAAAAATGACTATTTTATGAATATATCAGAATTCCATAATGCAATTCTGCAGGGAATACCGGAAAATCTGCCTCAGCCCCGTGAATGGGAGCCGGCAATAAATCATGCTCCAAAGAGGAAAGATATTCTAAACAGAGAGGAGAAGAAGCTGGCGCTGAAGAATGCACTCCGATATTTCCCGAAGAGGTTTCACGAAACTCTTGCCGTTGAGTTTGCAAATGAACTTGCAAAATACGGGAGAATCTATATGTACCGTTTTCGTCCAGATTATAAAATAGAGGCACGTTCAATTTACGACTATCCGCATAAATCTATCCAGGCTGCAGCTATTATGCTCATGCTCAGCAACAATCTGGATTATGCGGTGGCACAGCATCCTCATGAACTTATTACATACGGCGGAAACGGTGCCGTGTTCCAGAACTGGGCACAGTATCTTCTGACTATGAAATACCTGGCGCAGATGACTGATGAGCAGACGCTTGTACTCTACTCCGGGCATCCGCTCGGCCTCTTCCCTTCGCACAAGGATGCGCCAAGGGTGGTGGTTACAAATGGTATGGTTATTCCCAACTATTCACAAAAAGATCACTGGGAGAAATTCAATGCACTTGGAGTTTCGCAGTACGGACAGATGACTGCCGGGTCGTTTATGTATATCGGGCCTCAGGGAATTGTTCACGGAACTACCATTACAGTGCTCAACGCTGCCCGTATGAGGCAGAAGAGTGCGGGTGAAGATATCCGGGGAAAGATTTTTGTAAGTTCCGGTCTTGGCGGAATGTCCGGCGCTCAGCCAAAAGCTGCTGTGATTGCCGGAGTTGTAGGTGTTGTTGCCGAGATAAATCCGAAAGTTGTACACACAAGATATTCACAGGGTTGGGTAGATGAGGTCTATACCGATCTTGACAAACTTATGGAGAGAATCGTTAAGGCGAGAGATTCGAAAGAGGCTGTCTCTCTGGCATATCAGGGAAACATTGTAGATTTGTGGGAGAAGTTTATCGAATCGGGAGTCAATGTCGATCTGGGAAGTGACCAGACTTCGCTTCACAATCCTTGGGCCGGGGGCTACTATCCGGCAGGGATAAGTTTCGAAGAGTCGAACCGGATGATGGCAGAAGAGCCTGAGCGGTTTAAAAATGAGGTTCAGGCAACACTCCGCCGTCATGCGGCAGCAATAAATATTTTATCTGAAAGGGGGATGTACTTCTTCGATTACGGAAATGCATTCCTGCTGGAGGCATCAAGAGCTGGTGCCGATATTATGTCGGTTAATGGCAGATTCAGATATCCGTCATATGTTCAGGATATTATGGGACCTCTCTTCTTCGATTACGGATTCGGACCCTACAGATGGGTTTGCACATCGTCGAAGGAGGCCGATCTGGATGAGAGCGACCGTATTGCGGCAGATGTTCTGGAAGAGATTATGAAAACGGCTCCTGCCGGGATTCGCTCCCAGCTGGCCGATAATATACACTGGATAAAAGAGGCCAAATCGAACAGGCTTGTTGTGGGCTCTCAGGCAAGAATTCTCTATGCCGATTCGGAGGGCAGGATAAAGATTGCGCTTGAGATGAACCGGGCTATAAAAGAGGGGAGAATTTCGGCCCCGATCGTACTGGGAAGGGATCATCACGATGTTTCAGGAACCGACTCTCCGTACAGGGAGACCTCCAACATCTACGACGGTTCAAGCTTTACAGCAGATATGGCAATTCACAACGTAATCGGGGATTCGTTCAGGGGTGCAACCTGGGTATCAATTCACAACGGCGGAGGTGTCGGCTGGGGTGAGGTTATCAACGGAGGCTTCGGAATGGTTATTGACGGAAGCGAGGAGGCCGACAGAAGGATAAAAAACATGCTGCTTTGGGATGTAAACAACGGAATCTCAAGAAGAGCATGGGCAAGAAACAGCGGAGCAATATTTGCAATAGAGAGGGAGATGGAGAGAACTCCGTTACTAAAGGTTACAATCCCGGAAATTGCAGATGATAAGCTAATTGACCTGGCCGCTGATAAGGTTTTCAACCTTGAATCCAAGGTCTGAAGCGTACTCTTTAAGCTCATTTATGATAGCAGGGTCAGGTTTCCTCTCCCTGCTTAATATCCACAGATATTTGCCAGAAGGGTCACCTACCAGGGCATTGTTGTATTCATGGTCAATTTTTAGCACCCAGTAATCTCCTGCAAATGGCCAGAAAAAGCTTACCTTAAGTTTTGAAGGCTTTTTTGGATCCGGAATCCAGGCTTTACCCTTAGCCTGCTTGATTCTGCTGTTATCGCTTTTTAGTCTCCCCTCGTTAGTCACCTGAACTTTACCATCTTCGAGAAGTTCGTAACGGGCAGTAATATCTTCAAGACCCTCTTCAAATGAGTTGGGAAGGCGGTAAATCTCGTACCATTTACCCATATATTTCTCTATATCAAACTCTTCTACCGAGTCAACCGCCAAATATGCAGGTGAGCAGGATACTGCAAAAAAGGTAAATAAACCGGATAATATTTTTTTCATACTGAATCTCTCTTCTTTTTTCCCTGTTGATCACAAATACCATACCGAAGGTACAATTTTTTTTCAAGTGTATCAAATGTTACATTTGATCGTTGAGCGGTGTTATACATTTGCACCATAAATCAAATATTAACCGTTAACAAAGAAAAAAATGAAAAGGACTGTAATAAAAATAGACGAAGAGTTATGCAACGGTTGCGGTAACTGTGTCGAGGGGTGCCATGAGGGTGCGCTTCAGCTTATAAACGGCAAAGCTGTAATGATAAGCGACCTCTATTGTGACGGATTGGGTGCATGTATCGGAGAGTGTCCGGTTGGGGCTATCGAGCTTATAGAGAAGGAGACTGAGCCGTATAACGAAGAGGCTGTTATGAAGAGAATCTCACCAAAAGGTGAAAAGGTTATACTTGCACACCTGAAGCATCTGAGAGACCACAACGAGATGAAGTGGTACAATGAGGGTGTGGAGTGGTGCAGGAAAAACGGTGTGGAGATAGATCTGTCTAAGATTGGCGAAACCGCAAAACCTGAGGTTAAAGAGAAACTTGCCTGCGGATGTCCGGGTTCGATGGAGCAGGATTTCAGAAAGCAGCATATCGGTAACGTTGCAAGCGTTAACCCTGCAGGAGTGGCTCCGCAAATATCGGGAAGATCTGAGTTGCAACAGTGGCCGGTTCAGCTCCACCTTCTGAATCCGACAGCAGGATTTCTCCAGAGATCAGATCTGCTGCTCGCATCTGACTGCTCATCTTTCAGCCACGGATCATTCCACTCCACTTTTCTTAAAAACAAGAGTCTGGCAATTGCATGTCCCAAACTGGACTCCAATATTCCGAACTACATCGAAAAGCTGACAGCCATGATTGACCAGGCGCAACTCAATACAATAACTGTTCTGATGATGGAGGTTCCATGTTGCGGTGGTCTTTTGCAGATGGCAAAGAGTGCGCGTGAAAAAGCAGAGAGAAACATACCAATTAAATCTATGGTAATGTCTCTCCGGGGCGAAATTTTAAGTGAAAACTGGATTTAATCCCTGTTCTTCAGATATTTTCTGAATAGTAGCCTGTCGAGTGAGAATTTGCCTGCTCCAATAATGAAGAGGAAGATAAACACTACCAGATAGAGCAGCGCAAGCTCTTTTGTCTGAAGCGGGTCGGCTGCATGAATTACAAAGAATGCAACACCCATTGTAAACATCAATGGAATGAGCGATAATCTTGTAAGCAATCCCATCATCAGGAAGATTGAAGCAAAGAACTCGGCACCGATTGCCAGAATAAGCGAGAGAGTTATTCCCACTCCCAGGGGGTCGGGAAAACCTCCGCTCATCGCTTCAAAATTGCTCAGTTTTCCCCATCCGTGAAGCATCATTAACACTCCCGCCGCAACCCTTAAAAAGAGCAGCGCACAGGAGCTGCGGTTATCTTCCGTGGAAGAGCCGAAAAGTAAAAATTCTTTAATGTTTTTCATTTTGATTGTACTTAATTAGCTATAAACTATTGATTTATTTAACCAGAAATGGGTCAAGTATCTCCTCCATCTGGGTAAATGCCAAACCCATAACCTCTTCAACAATTCCTCCGGACTGTTTTGATATTACAGAGGCATTTAGCCGGGAGATAACAGTGTTTCCATCTGAGGTGTTGTAAACAGAAATCCTGCAAGGCATTAAAGATGAGAAAGTTCTCTCTTTATCCCTTTCAAGCAGTTTAACAGATAGGGATGCTTTGCAAACCTCAATTACCGACACAGGTAAAACATCGAATCCCTTTTTCTGCAGAGTATCTTTTATATTATGAATATGCTGAACACTCCAGCCTGCAGCAAGAACTGCATCGTTTATTTTATTTACGGTCTCTTCAAAACCGTATTTGCTCAAATTTTCTACAAACATGATTTTACAAATTTTGACCGATTGTTGCCAACGGTCCGGTTAGTTCAATTTTATCCTTCTCTATCTCTGACAGCTTTAGGGCCCCCTTTTCAGTTAGGGTGAAATACATCTGCCTTCTGTCTTCCGCTCCCAGGTCTCTGGCGATATAGCCATTATCCTCAACCGACCTGATTAGTTTTGATGTGTTTGAACAGGTGAGGTTTATCTGCTTTGCAATCTCTCCCGAAGAGAGTTTCTTATCCTTTAAAGTACATAATACCATCCCCTCGTTAAGAGTTATTCCATGAACCGATATAAACTCACTCTCAAATTCACTGATTGCCCTGCAGATGTCTCTTATGACGCAAAGTTTTTTCATATTAATCACTTTTTCAACAAAATAGTATCGATATATTTTTTAAGTTCCTCTTTTGGAACAGCCCCCTGGGCAACCCTTGGCTGGTCATTCATCGGAATAAAAAGAAGAGTTGGTAAGGCCTGAATTCCGAATGCAGCAGCAATCTCGCGCTCCTTCTCGGTATCTACCTTATAGATATATATTTTTCCGTCATACTCTTTAGCCAGCTCCTCCAGAACAGGTTCCAGTTTTTTGCAATAGACACACCAATCGGCGTGAAAGTCAATAATTGAGGGTTTATCTCCCAAATATTTCCACTCACTCGGGTTGGCTTTGAAATCGGCAACCTTTTTTAAAAAGAGGTCGGTTGTAAGAGATATTGTCGCTTTATTTACCGAAGCAGATGCGGCAGTTCCCTTCTTGTCGTTTTTTCCCGCTCCACAGGCTGCAACTGAAACAATCAGAAGGAGTACCGGTATTATTGTTTTAATTCTTTTCATTGGTATAATAGTTTTAATTGGTGCAAATATATATATAGTTTCTAATAAAACAAATTTCCATAGGAAATTATTTTGCAGTTAAAAGAAATTTCCTTTCCTTTGCATTGTGAAAACTGATTCTATTTAAAACTATATATAAGATGAAATATTTAATTATCGGCGGTGTTGCCGGCGGCGCAACGGTCGCTGCCAGACTTAGAAGAAATGATGAAACAGCAGAGATAGTTCTCTTTGAAAGAGGAGAGTATGTCTCGTATGCCAATTGCGGTCTACCCTATTATATTGGTGAAACTATAGCAAGCCGGGATGCCCTTTTTGTTCAGACTGTCGAGGGTTTCAGAAGCCGTTACAACATTGATATCAGGGTAAAATCGGAGGTTGAGAGGATAGAGCCGGACAAAAAGCTGATACATGTTTACAATATTGAGAAGGGGAGCAGATATACCGAGAGTTATGATAAACTGATCCTCTCTCCGGGTGCCGAGCCGGTTAAACCCAAAATCGAGGGGATAAACCTTCCGGGCATATTTACACTGAGAAATGTTCCCGATACCGATCGTATTAAGAAGTTTGTGACTGTAAAGGATGTAGAGAGAGCAATTGTAGTGGGAGCCGGATTCATTGGGCTGGAGATGGCAGAGAATCTTCACAATCTTGGTTTCGAGATTGATGTGGTGGAGATGGCCGATCAGGTGATGTCACATCTGGATCTCTCAATGGCGACAATAATCCACTCACAGCTCAGAACCAAGGGGGTTTCGTTGCATTTAAGCGATGCCGTTGCAAAATTTGAGGAGAGGGGAAATAAGATAGGTGTTATCCTAAAGAGTGGCAAAGAGCTGGAAGGAGAGATAGTTATCTGGAGTATAGGTGTTAAGCCTGAGACAAAACTTGCAAAGGAGGCAGGGCTTGAGATAGGTGTTACGGGGGGTATTAAGGTAAATGAGTTCATGCAGACCTCCGATAAGGATATCTATGCACTTGGCGATGCGGTAGAGGTAATCAATCCTGTGTTAAACAAGCCGGCTCTGATCCCGCTCGCTGGTCCTGCAAACAAACAGGGAAGGATAGTTGCCGACAATATTGTTTACGGAAACCTGGCAAAATACGAGGGAAGTATCGGAACCGGTATCGCTAAGGTTTTCGATCTCACTGTGGCATCAACGGGAGCGAGTGGCAGATGGCTTAAAAGAGAGGGTATCGATTATATATCTTCATACACCCACTCATCGTCACATGCCGGATACTACCCTAATGCACTGCCTCTTTCGGTAAAGATTCAGTTCTCTCCAAAGGATGGAAGGCTTTACGGGGCTCAGGTTGTTGGTTTTGACGGTGTTGACAAGCGGATTGAGATGTTTGCCCAGGTTGTTAAGGCAAAGGGTACTATTTATGACCTGATGGAGATTGAGCATGCCTATGCTCCACCCTACTCTTCGGCCAAGGACCCTGTGAACATGGCCGGATTTGTTGCCGATAATATCTTAAAGGGGCGTGTGAAGGTTGTTTCGTGGAGGGATGTTGTTAGGGCAGACAAAGAGCAGGTTTTCATCCTTGACGTGAGAAGTGTCGAAGAGTATAATCTGGGCGCTATCCAGTATGCCGTAAATATTCCTGTGGATGAGCTCAGAGGCAGACTGAACGAGGTTCCCCGCGATAAAAAGGTGATTGTTTACTGCGCTGTGGGACTCAGGGGTTATGTCGCCTACAGAATTTTGCACCATAACGGGTTCACAAATATTGCAAACCTTTCGGGCGGATATAAGACTTACTCAATTGCTACCGAGAATGTTTCCGTTGATCAATACTTTGCAGGGCAGATAGGCTCTGACGACCTTCTCACTGAGGTAGATAAAGGGGTTACTCTGGAGGTTAACGCAATGGGGCTTCAGTGTCCGGGGCCTGTAATGCAGTTGAAAAAGAGCTATGACACTCTTCATACCGGCGAACGTCTTGAGATTAAGGCTACCGATCAGGCATTCGGAAAGGATGTGGCCTCCTGGTGTAACATCACCGGTGCAAAACTGATTGCGCTGGATAATTCCAAAGGAGTTGTTACTGCCATTGTTGAAAAGGGTGAATCATCCTGCAAAATCGGAGTTACAGCAGCCGGAGACAACAAAACAATTGTTGTTTTCAGTGACGATATGGATAAAGCCCTTGCTGCATTTGTTATTGCAAACGGTGCAGCTTCAATGGGTAAAAAGGTTACAATGTTCTTCACATTCTGGGGGTTGAACGTCATTAAAAGAACGGAAAAAGAGTCTGTTAAGAAAGATTTTATCGGAAAACTCTTCGGACTTTTACTTCCTGAAGGGGCCTCATCTTTAAAGTTATCGAAGATGAATATGTTTGGCCTTGGAGGTAAGATGATGAGATTTGTAATGAGGAAGAGGAAAATTGATTCGCTTGAGTCTCTTATTGAACAGGCAAAGAGCAATGGAATAGAGTTTATTGCATGCAAAATGAGTATGGAGGTGATGGGAATTAAAGAGGAGGAGCTTATGGAGGGTGTAAATTTTGCCGGCGTTGCAACATACCTTGAAAGGAGCGAAGAGGCCAATATGTCACTCTTTATTTAATACGACAACTATTTTTTAATATCTTCGCATCTCATTTAATAATTGCGATGAAGTATTTTTCGAAGTTTATTTTGTGGGTTCTGGGTTGGAAGGCTGTAGAGCCTCCCGTTCCGGAACCTAAGTGTATTATTCTGGGAGTTCCTCACACATCGGGGTGGGATTTTGTAATCTCTTATCTCTATTACAACTCTATGGGCAGAACGGCCAGCGTTATGGTTAAAAAGAGCTTCTTTTGGGGCCCGCTTGGCCCGATAGT
>CAZFTS010000017.1:0-69086 GCA_964521685.1 uncultured Muribaculaceae bacterium | reverse complement strand
ACGTCGATAGGCTGCAGGTGTAAAGGCAGTAATGTCAAAGCCGAGCAGTACTAATCACCCGAAAGGCTTCTTATTACAGAGTAACGCAAACGAGTGTTACCGGACAGATAAACACTTTATCTCTCTCTTTACATATTATACGTGTACAGAGCAGAATATCTGAGTTCAATATTCAGTAAAACTGCAAAGTACGCCGCAAAATAAGCAGCAATTTACAAATTAGTAAGTTGCAAGTTATTTTCAGCAATTGCAAGGCAGAGTGAGCACTGCAAAGGAGTTTACTAAAGTAAATGACAGCAGCAGGGCGGAACGATAACGCAGCAAGAACGCGAAGTACGCAGCAAATTTAAGGTGGCTATAGCGACGGGGCTCCACCTCTTCCCATTCCGAACAGAGAAGTTAAGCCCGTTTGCGCCGATGGTACTGCTATACCAAGTGGGAGAGTAGGTAGCCGCCATCTTTTACGAAGCCCGATGAGAAATCATCGGGCTTTTTTTATGCGATCAATAACAGCTTCTCACCAACGGCGCAAACGGGTTTAACCTGACATCAGTATGATTTTTGCTTCAAAATGTATGTTTTACAAGGAGGATAAAGGTTGACGAGCGCAGTGTGGCAGCGCCACATGAGCGAAGACGACCGAAATACGACGCAGTAATAACGACATTTTCAAGCAAAAAAGGTACTGCTATACCAAGTGGGAGATAGCGAGCCGCCATCTTTTAGTAGAGGGTGTCCAAAAAGAAAATTTTTGGCCCCTCTTTTTATATAAACGAATATAACGGGGATCTGGAGAGGCTGACTTCAGATATCTTCTATTCATCTATCTTCGCATCAAAGGATAAGTTAATGCAATTTCTGGATAACGAACAGAGAGATATTGTTAAGTCAATTAAATCCGATCCATTATATAAGATTTCAATAGGCTATTACATGATAAATGTAGAGAGAATAATGACACAAAGGGCTAAATTGCAAGCCAATCTTTTAGAATTGAATAATTTGTATATGAAGGGACTTATGGAAATGAACAAGGATAAAATTAATTATCCGGATGCAAATTATACTCTAAGGATAAGTTATGGAAGTGTTAAAGGCGCTGCAGTTGAAGAGGGTATATTTTATTCTCCTTTTACCACATTGGAGGGGGTTAATTATAAATATCTGATTAATAAAGATGATCCTGAATTTTATATGCCAAAGAAATTAAGAGATTTATTTTTATAGAACGACTATTCGGAGTTCGCTTCAAAATGCGGTAAACTAAACGTGAATTTTCTGACAAATGCACATACTACCAGTGGTAATTCAGGATCACCTGTTTTAAATTCTAAAGGAGAGTTAATTGGAGTAAACTTCGACAGAATATGGCAGGGTTTGTCATCTGATTACAGATATGATTCAAATGTATCCAGATCTATTGCCGTAGACATTAGATATATTCTCTATATTTTAAATAAATATTCCGGATCGGATTATGTTTTAGAGGAAATAGAGATAAGAAAGTGATAACCCTTTTTTTTTATTATTGGGGAAGATATTCTAAAAATGAATCTTCCCCTTTATTTTTTTATATTTGTGTACTCATGTCCCTTTTTGATTTTTCCCTGTTATTTAACTCAAAAATAAATCTGAAATGAAAAAAAAAATTTTAATACTGATTATACTCGTTATGCCGGTTGTAACATCAGTAATGTCTCAGAACAGAGGTGATAAATGGTCAATAGTCGTACATGGAGGTGCCGGAGGGGCTCCTTCAAATCTAACTTTTGAAAGGAGAGCAGATTATGAGAAGCATTTACAAAAAGCAGTCGAAATTGGTAAAGAGATTTTGGAAAAGGGTGGAAAATCACTTGATGCTGTTGTCAGTGTAGTGACTTACATGGAGGATTGTCCGCTCTTCAATGCAGGAAAAGGAGCTGTTAAGACAATGGATGGGAAACACGAACTTGATGCTGCGATTATGGATGGCTCAAACCTTAAAGCGGGAGCTATTGCAGGAGTGAAAGATGTAAAAAATCCTATTTTAGCAGCTAAGATGGTTATGGACAGTACTCAACATGTTTTTTTAATTGGTGAGGGAGCTTCTGCATTTGCAAAATCAATGGGGCTGGAGATAGTAGATAACAACTATTTTTCAACAAAACAGAGAGAGGAGCAATATAATCGTGTTAAGGATAATAAGGAGAAGTCTGACCCAAGAGGTACAGTTGGATGTGTGGCACTCGATATATATGGTAATCTTGCTGCTGCTACTTCAACCGGAGGAATGTCAGGTAAGAGATGGGGCAGGGTAGGAGATGTTCCGGTAATTGGTGCAGGCACATATGCAAATAACAACACTGCAGCAATTTCAGGTACCGGACATGGGGAGTACTGGATAAGAAGAGTTGTGGCTTTTGACATTTGCGCATTGATGGAGTATAAAGGATTGTCTCTGGAAGATGCAGCGAAAGAGGTTATATTTAATAAAATTACACCAATGGGAGGTTCCGGCGGAGGGGTTATCTGCGTAGATAAGAGGGGCAATATAGCAATGGTATTCAATACTGGAATGATGCACAGATCGTGGGCTACTTCGAACGGAGAGGTTGGTGTGGCTATTTTAAAAGAGGATAATAAAATTATTAAAAAATAGTAATATGATATTAAACAAGAGACCTGGTTTATTGCTTAAAGTGCTTATATCAATTGTTTTAGGTGTATTATTTTCATTGTTTTTCCCCGATTGGTTAGTAAGGGTATTCGTGACTCTGAATGCTCTGTTCAGCAATTTTTTATCATTTATTATACCCTTGCTTATCCTTGGACTCATTGCTCCCGGAATTGCCGACCTGGGAAAGGGGGCCGGTAAACTTCTGATTATCACTGTGGCAATTGCTTACGGGTCAACAATTTTTTCCGGATTCTTCTCGTATTTTTCCACAAAGTGGTCATTACCCTTAATCATTGAACCTAACAGTAACATAAGTGAATCAGGATTTGTGTTTACTGATACTTTACTCCCATATTTTAAACTGGATATGCCGCCACTAATGGGAGTAACATCTGCTCTGATTCTCGCCTTCCTTCTGGGGATTGGAATCTCTTCAATTAAAGGTGATAAATTAAAAGCGGCATTCAGTGAATTCAGAGAGATAATCATCCTGGTAATTAAAGGGGTAATTATACCATTATTGCCATTTTATATTTTCGGCATTTTCCTGAAAATTGGTGCCGAAGGACAAATGTCAATGATAATCAATCTTTTCTTTAAATTAATATTGGTGATTTTTGCAATGCATGTAATCCTACTCTTAGTACAGTTTACAATTGCAGGATTAATAAGTAAGAGAAATCCGGTAAAGGCATTATTAACCATGATGCCGGCATATGTAACGGCACTTGGGACACAATCTTCGGCAGCAACAATACCTGTAACCCTGATGCAGGCAAAAAAAAACGGGGTAAATGAAGATATTGCAGACTTTGTAATTCCTTTATGTGCAACCATACATTTGGCAGGAAGTACTTTAAAAATTGTCTCCTGTGCAGTTGCTGTTATGTATATGACAGGATTGCCAACAGGATTGGATCTCTTTTCCGGGTTTATAATGATGCTTGGAATTACTATGGTGGCTGCACCTGGAGTTCCCGGAGGGGCAATTATGGCTGCAATAGCAATTTTGCAATCAATGCTTGGCTTTGATCAGACTCTGACTGGATTAATGGTTGCACTCTACATTACAATGGATAGCTTTGGAACTGCGTGCAATGTAACAGGTGACGGGGCTATTGCATTAGTCGTTAATAGAATAAGCTCCTCTTCCACTAGATTGAATTAAAGTTTTAACAATAGAGACAAATTTTATATTGGTAATCAGCTCTTTAATCTCGATATGCATCCTGTATCCCCAGTAATTGAGGGGATTGGAAGGGTTGTTTATCCTCTCGTTTTCAAAATCATCCCGTCTTAACTCCTCTAAAAGAGAGAACCAATCCTGTAATGGTATAATAGTAAATATCGAAGGGGAGAGAAGGTGTCTCTCAATAATTGATTTGCAGAGCCATGTTTCACAATCTGCCGGAGCTATTCCGCTATTATTTAATACTTCTCTGAAATATACATTGTTATTCGATGCCTCCTCTCTCCACCATCCTCTCAAAGTGGATGTGTCGTGTGTGCTTGTTGTACATACTGAGAGATAAGGATTCTCTTCACTTCTGTCAAACAATACTCCGGATTTTTTTGGCATTCTCTCTATTTGTAATGAGAGAATTTTAAGTTTTTCCAATACATCTTTAACGCATGAGGGTACCATTCCAAGATCTTCTGCACAAGCCAGCATTCCTGTAGTCGCAATAAGCGGCGGCAACTTTTTCATTGCGTTTTCATACCATATGTGTTCATTCCTATGGTAAAAGTAGCCATTATACAATTTTTGATATATAACTTTTTGTGATTCGGAAAGATTGTGAAAAACATTCGTTTTAAATCCGTTTATTCTTGGATGGTAATAATTTGCATCTGATCTATCTTCAATGAACAGATGAGAGATCATATCTTTATCAAAATTGAATCCCGACTCTGTAATTTCTTTATAACTATATGGTAATGATGGATTAAAAACTCCATATATTGACTTTTCGGTATTAATGGGAATCTCCCAAATTCTGAAAAAACCAAGTATATGGTCAATTCTGTAGGCATCGAAATATTCCGACATTTTTGCTAACCTTCTCCTCCACCAACTTAACCCATCGGAAATCATAATATCCCACCGATATGTTGGAAAACCCCAAACCTGTCCCTCATCTGAAAAGTAGTCGGGAGGAGCCCCGGCTTGTGATTCAAAATCAAACAGGTGTGGATTTATCCAGGCATCGGCAGAATCTCTGTTTATACCTATAGGGATATCACCTTTCAAAATAATCCTCTTCCTGGATGCATATTCATGTGCTGCTCTTAGTTGTTTATCAAGGTGATATTGAATGAAATAGTGTATGGCAATATCTTCGAACTTATCACCGTTCGGAGAGACCAGATTTTTTATCTCATCTTCATTATAAGTTGCATAATCACCCCATTTTCTGAAGTCGGCATTCCCGTACTTGTCTCGTAAATAGCAAAATGCCGCATATGGTATAAGCCAGTCACAGTTATTTTCGAAAAATTGTTTGTAATCCTTGCTTTTGAAGAGACTATCCTTATCCTGTTTAAAAATAATTTTTATATATTCCAATTTCAGGCGGGATACACCTTTATAATCCAACGCTTTGCACTTATTCAGTTTTTGAATTTCTTTTAAATAGAACTCCTGATACTCTTTATCTTTAATACTTCCTGCCATTTGCAGATTCAAATAGACCGGATTAAGAGCAAACACAGATATCGAGCCGTAAGGATATGAATCGCGATTATCATGAAACCTGGTAGTGTCATTAACAGGGAGAATCTGAAAGATGCTTTGATTGGTAATATGCAATAAATCAATAAAATCTATCATGTCTCCAAAATCTCCTATTCCAGCGCTATTCCTACTTCTCAATGAAAAGACCGGAACAGATGTACCACAAAACTTTGGTTTTTCAATATTGAAATATGCTATTGAGTGATTGATAATAACAGAGTTATATCCATCAAACGCACTAGTTAACAATCTTCTGTTATTGCCATTCTCCCATATATATTGATTACCATCCCATAAAAGAAATTTATACTCGGACAAATCTGATACCACATCATATTTACATCTGAAATATAAATTTCCGTTTTTATGGGCTCTCATTTGAACTGAATGTTCCGGATTCCAGTTGCCTAATATTTTACTGTTGCCGCAAATAAACAACCTGTAACCCCCTTGAATAAAGAGAGGAGGTACAGAGATATTAAACTCATCCAGACTCAGGATTTGACGCTCCTCACTATTAAACAATATATTTTTAAAAGCATCGGTAAGAAACGGGGCATTCTCGTCCATTCCCCTCCACTCGTCACAAATCCTCATATTCAAGCCGGAATCAAAAGATAATTCTCTTGGACCTCCTGCTTCATAGTGGATTACACCATTTTCATCTTTAAAAAAATATATATAATTAAGATAAGTGCACTCCTCAACCTCAAGATTAAAATGCCAAAAATTATTGACTAAATCTGAGTGTTCAATTATATAATCTTCAACGGAACCATTTCTGACGGAATTAAATCTAAGTGAAATAGTTTGACCGTTGTTCGGAATATAGTGAATCGATAAATATAGTTTCATATGGTTTTGAAATCTGAAACAAACCTAATTAATTTTTATCAACTAACTATAGTAATATACATTAGATTATCTTTGCAAAAAACGAAATGTGATGAGAATCGCTCTTTTTAGCAACGATATCGTTTGGGAATCTGTAAGTAATAATCTGATTAAATGCGAAGAGCATATCAGAGATTTTATTTTAAACATCGGACCCTCCGTTGACCTTATTGTTCTCCCTGAATTCTTTTCTACCGGTTTTACGATGAACCGGATGGTTTCGGAGTCTGTAAATGGAGAAAGCTTAAATTGGATGAAAGATGTTTCAAAAAGGTTTAATTGTGCTTTACTAGCATCTATCCCTTTGAAAGATGGGGATAATTATTATAACAGAGCATTCTTTGTTAAACCCGATGGCTCATATCTTTGTTATAATAAAAGACATCTTTTCAGGTATGGAGGAGAGGATAAGGTTTATTCACCAGGTGATAGTGTTTTGATTGTCAATTATAAAGAGATAAATATTGCTGTTCAGATTTGCTATGATTTAAGATTTCCGGTTTGGGCAAGAAACACAAATCTCTCTTATGATCTAATGATCAATATCGCTAACTGGCCCGATAAAAGAGCCGATGTAATTGAGCCTCTTTGCAGGGCCAGAGCTATCGAGAATCTATCCTATTTTGCTTTTGTTAACAGATGCGGATCCGATCCCGACAATAATTATAATGGCGAAAGATATCTATTTGATTTTAAGGGAAAAGAAGAGTTTCCTCTGATAAGAAACGACTATTTTTCGCTTTATAACATTGAAAGGGTAAAACTAAATCAATACCGTGAGAAATTTCAGGCTTGGAGAGATGCCGATAAATTTATAATAACCAAATAAATGATAAAGATGATAAAGATAACAGATATTAAATTTTTAACTCTTTTACTGCTGCTTTTGACTTCGTGCAGAAACTCTTCACCTGAAGATGGCGTGTACGAAATTGAAATTTACTCAACAAACGATCTGCATGGGAGATTTTTTGATTCTCTTTATAACAATAGCAACGTAAATCCATATTCACTGGCAAATGTTTCTGCATATATTAAAGAGAAAAGAGAATTGAAAGGTCCGGACAAAATTGTTTTACTAGATATTGGAGATAATCTTCAGGGTGATAATTCTGTGTTTTATTATAATTTTGTCGATACTGCCTCCCCACATATCTTTTCAAAGGTTTTCAATTACATTGGATATGATGCTGTTGTTGTGGGTAACCACGATATTGAAGCAGGCCACCCGGTATATGATAAACTGAAAAAAGAGCTAAAAGCACCATATCTTGCCGCTAACGCGATAGATGAAAAAACCGGAGGCTCTTACTTTAAACCATATACAATATTGAATAAAGGAGGGATAAAAATAGCCGTGATCGGAATGACCAATCCAAATATCCCAAAATGGCTATCCCCTGATTTATGGAAAGGTATTAAATTTCAGGAGATGATCGTTTTAATTGATAGTCTGGTACAAAGAGTTATTAATTACGAAGGAGCCCATATTGTAATTGCCGCTCTCCATGGAGGGCTTGGTGTTGAAGATGAATACTCTGCAGAAAATCCATCCAGGTTTATTGCAAAAAATATTAAAGGATTGGATTTTGTATTTGCAGCACACGACCATAAAACGACTGCTGAACTTATCCTGAACGGTTCTGATTCTGTTTGGGTGATTGAGGGAGGTTCACGTGCATCAAATCTGTCATTTGGCAAAATTAATGTGATAATTGAAAATGGGAAGGTTGTAAATAAATATAAAAGAGCAAATTTGGTGGCTATGAAAGATGTGGCAGCCGATAAAGAGTATACATCTGAATTTAGCAGAGAGTTCAGTGAAGTGAAAAAATTCACAAATCAATTTACGGGAGTTTTAAATAACAGAATTTCTACAAGAGATGCTTACTTTGGCCCAAGTGAGTATATTGATATGATTCACTCTATTCAACTCAATGCTTCTGGGGCAGATATCTCCTTTGCAGCTCCACTATCTTTCGACGTAACAGTTGATAAAGGTGATCTTACCTATCAGGATTTGATGAATATATATCCTTATGAAAATCAACTTTATATGATTGAGATGTCGGGAGAGGAGATTAAGAGTTATCTGGAGTACTCTTATTCAAAATGGATTAACAAAATGGAAAAAAAGAGTGATAATTTATTGCTATTAAACCTCTCAGGTACAAATGAACGAAATAGATTCAAAAATATATTCTTCAATTTCGATTCAGGGGCAGGCATTATTTATGAGGTAGATGCAACAAAAGATTATGGCAACAAAATTAAAATAAAATCCATGGCAGATGGATCGCCGTTTGAACCGGCAAAGAGGTATAAAGTAGCCCTATCTTCATACAGAGCAAGCGGAGGAGGTGACCTCCTGGAAAAGGGTGCCGGCATTAAGGCCGACGAACTCGAAAAAAGGGTTACAGGACGGTTTTCAGATATAAGGGAGATAATTTACAATTACCTTAAAAGCAATGGTTCAATTACAGCTGTAAAGTTGAATCATTGGAAAATAGTACCGGAATCGTTTGTTAAAGATGCTGCTAAAAATGATTACAGACTACTCTTTGGGGAGTAGTCTGTAAAAAAATCAGAAATAAATTATTTTGCGAAGCTCACCGAGCGGGTCTCACGAATAACCGTAATCTTTACCTGTCCTGGATATACCATCTCGTCCTGTATTTTTTTTGCAATATCAAGCGAAAGTTGTTCAGAATCTTTGTCGGAAACCTGTTCGCTGCCAACTATAACTCTGAGTTCCCTACCAGCCTGAATTGCATAGGATTTTGTTACCCCAGGATATGCAAGTGCAAGATCTTCCAACTCTTTGAGCCTTTTAATATACGATTCGATAACCTCTCTTCTTGCCCCTGGTCTTGAACCCGATATCGCATCTCCAACTAAAACCAGCGGAGATATGAGTGAACTCATCTCTGTCTCTTCATGGTGTGACCCGATAGCGTTGCAAATTTCCGGTTTCTCTTTATATTTTTCTGCAAGCCTCATACCCAGAATTGCGTGAGGAAGATCCGGGTCTTCGTCAGAAACCTTACCTATATCGTGCAATAAACCTGCCCGTTTGGCTGTTTTTGGATTTAGGCCCAGCTCAGATGCCATAGTAGCACAGATATTGGCAACCTCTCTTGAGTGCTGTAAAAGGTTCTGACCATAAGAAGAGCGGTACTTCATCCTGCCTATCAGCTTTATAAGTTCGACATGAAGACCGTGAACACCAAGATCAATACATGTCCTTTTTCCTGTCTCAAGAATCTCATCGTCCAGTTGTTTCTGAACTTTTGCAACAACCTCTTCAATTCGGGCAGGGTGTATCCTGCCGTCAGTAACTAGTTGATGTAAAGCAAGTCTTGCAACCTCTCTTCTTACCGGATCGAATGCAGATAGCAGAATTGCCTCAGGGGTGTCATCCACTACTATTTCGACTCCGGTTGCAGCCTCAAGTGCTCTGATATTTCTACCCTCTCTGCCAATTATCCGTCCCTTTATCTCATCACTCTCAATATTGAAAACCGTAACAGCATTTTCGATTGCAGTTTCAGGTGCAATACGTTGTATAGTGTTAATCACTACTCTTTTAGCCTCTTTACTTGCAGTGAGCCTAGCCTCATCCATCACCTCACTAATGTAAGACATAGCTTCACTTTTCGCTTCTGATTTCATTGTCTCAATCAGCTGATTCTTAGCCTCTTGTGCCGAGAGTCCAGCAATATTCTCAATTTTTTGGATGGCCTCAACTCTAAGTTTTTCATACTCCTCTCCCTTCTTTTCCAGAAGTTCGTGTTGTAATTTGAGATTATCCTTTATTGTATCAAGTTCCCTCTGTCTCTTCTGAAGTTCGGCATTTTGCTGATTAATGAGAAGTTCACGTTGTTTTAGTTTTGATTCCTGTTGTATTACCTGATTGGAACGCTCAAGTATTTGTTGTTCATGCTCGGTTTTTAACTGAAGGAATTTCTCTTTAGCCTGAAAAATTTTCTCCTTTTTTATATTTTCACCGTCCTGTTCCGCACATCTTATTATATCTTCTCTTTTCCGTTTAAGTATTATGTTGTGTCCTATGTAGTAGGAGATACCAAAACCGGCCATTGCGGCCAGCAGAATAGTTATTATGATTTCCATTTCCTGTATATCTGTATATATATTGTTTGTTCATTTCAAAAAGCCGCCGGTTAAACTATTTAGGCTAAAATCTTAAATAATAAGATTTGAGCTCCGATTTTGTGTCGCAAACGTCCAACGTCCCGTAAACGGAATCCCACAATGGGTAAAAAGGCCTGTTTTTGACTATCGAGTTGGCTCGGTATTTTTATAGTGTTGATTTTGGCAAAGAGCTTAACCAACGGCTAAAATTAAACAATTGCAGATTTAAACAAGATTGATTTTTATATAATCGTCCAGAAGATTATCAAGAGACTTTAACTCCTCTACAATTAAATTTGTCTCTTCATTCTGCTCAGCTTCAATTAATCTGATAACGAATTGAAGCAGAGCCATTGATAATGCGTCCTGAGTATCCCTGTTAGCATACTTCTTCCTGTAAAGTGAGGTCTTCTCATTAATAATTTTGGCTGCTGCTCTGATTTTCTCTTCATCGGCAGCAGGAATTCGAAGTGGATAGCTCCGGTCCGCTATGGTAATTTGTATAGATTGCTGTTCCATTAGTTAATCATTTAACAAAGCAATACATTTATCAATCTCTCTGACAATTTTTCCAATCTTTTGTTTTGCCTCTTTTACATCTGTTGAGGATGATTTGAAGGCTTCTGCTAATTGTAACTTATTTACTTTATCTTCAAGTTCTTTTGTTTTGTTAATACTATTGTTTAGTTCATCTCTGCAAACCGATAATTCTTGTGTTAATTTCTGATTATCAGCAATTGCCTGTTCATAGGCCGAAATAATCATTTCGATTTTTGCCTTTAGGCTGTTAATTACAGTTTGATAGTCTGAGTTCATAATCAATATGCAGTTTGACAAAGATAGTAAATAATAAATATATTAAACAAAAATGCTCCCGCATTTTAGGCGGGAGCATCAACTCACATAGTGGAGTCTTATATAATAGTTAAATGGTGTTTATCTCAACCAAACGTTCCATTCCAACATGTATTGCCTTCTCATTCATAGGAATAAGAGAATGATGGCGCTCCGGAATAGATTTTTTCAGACCTTTAACAACATTTGCCATTTCGACAATAGGCTTCTTTTTTAAATATGCTCCAAGTACAACCATGTTGTAAGCTTTCGAATTACCAATTTCTGCAGAGAGATCAACCGCTTCAATAGAGCAAATTGTTATATCTTTTCTTTTGGGATGTCTGGTAATTCCATTTGGATCATAAATAAGAAGTCCCCCAGGCTTAACCTGGCTCTCAAATTTATCCATAGACTGCTGATTCAGAATAATGGCTGTGTCGAATTTGCTCAGAATAGGAGAACTGATCTTTTTATCACTAAGTATAACTGTAACGTTGGCGGTGCCGCCTCTCATCTCAGGACCGTATGAAGGCATCCAGGTTACCTCCTGACCTTGCATTATACCCGAGTAGGCAAGAATTTTACCCATGGACAAAACCCCTTGTCCTCCAAAACCTGCAATTATTATCTCTTCTTTCATATCTTCTTTTATTTTATCTGTCTTTAAGATCTCCTAGAGGATAACTTGGAAACATATTTTCAACCATCCACTCGTTAGATTTTACAGGTGAGAGCTTCCAACCTGAATTACATGTACTTACAACTTCAACAAAAGATGTACCCTTGTTCATTGCCGAATTCTCAAAAGCTTTTCTGAGGGCTCTTTTAGTTTTTCTTGACGCAGCAGAGGTATGAACCGATTGACGCGTTACAAAACAAGTTCCCTCTAATTGTGCAATCAGTTCGGTGATTTTTAATGGTTTGCCATGTAACTCTTCGCTTCTTCCGTATGGAGATGTTGAGGTTTTCATCCCAATAAGAGTGGTAGGGGCCATCTGACCACCTGTCATACCATAAATTGCATTGTTTATGAAAACTACAACAATGTTTTCACCTCTGTTGCAGGCGTGGATAATTTCAGCGGTACCTATGGATGCGAGATCACCATCACCCTGGTAAGTAAAAACATATTTATCCGGGCATAATCTTTTGGTTGCAGTAGCAAGTGCAGGTGCTCTTCCGTGAGCAGCTTGCTGCCAATCAATATCTACATAGTTGTAGGCAAATACAGAACACCCAACCGGAGAAATACCAATTGTTTTATCCTGAATACCCATCTCTTCAATTACCTCTGCTATCAGTTTGTGTACAGTTCCGTGTGAGCAACCCGGACAGTAGTGCATTACATTATCTGTAAGAACAGGACTTTTTGAATAGACCTTATTCTCGGGCTTTATAATATCTTTTATTTCCATCTTATATGCTCTTTATTTGTTGATCTCTTTTTTGAATGCCTCGAAAATCTCCTCAGGAGAAGGTACTATACCACCCAGCCTTCCGTAAAAATTAACGGGAACCTTTCCGTTGACAGCAAGACGAACATCTTCAACCATCTGACCTGCGCTTAACTCTACGGTTAAGATTGACTTCATTTGTGGAACTAATCTTTGAATCTCTTTAGTCGGGAAAGGGAATAGTGTAACAGGCCTGAGTAATCCCAGCTTTATGCCCTCTTTTCTGGCAAGCTCTACGGTACTTTCACATATACGTGCCATACAGCCGTAAGCTATAATAAGATGTTCGGCATCTTCACACATAAGAGTTTCAAAACGAACATCCTCTTCTTCCATCTGCTTGTATTTTGATTGAAGTTTATGATTCAATCTTTCATGAACAGATGCGTCAAGAGCTAACGAAGTGATAACATTCTGCTTACGGTCAGGAGTTTTTCCAGTTGTTGCCCAAGGGTATTTTTTTATTATCTCTTCATTTGTAATTCTTGGTTTAACAGGTCTGAGCTCAACTTTCTCCATCATCTGTCCCACAACACCGTCTGCAAGAATCATCACAGGTGTCAGATATTTAAATGAAAGGTCAAACCCCAGATCTACAAAATCATACATCTCCTGTGCCGATGATGGTGCCAGAACAACCATTTTGTAGTCACCATGACCACCACCTTTACATGCCTGGAAGTAATCACCCTGACCAGGTTGTATTGTTCCAAGACCAGGACCTCCTCTGACAACGTTAACTACAAGGCACGGCAATTCAGCTCCTGCCAGATAGCTTAAACCTTCACACATTAAACTAAGACCCGGACTGCTCGATGAAGTCATTACTTTTTTCCCGCAAGATGCTCCACCGTAAAGCATATTAATTGATGAAGTTTCACTCTCTGCCTGAAGAACAACCATTCCGGTGGTCTCCCAGGGTTTCTCTTCCATCAGAGTCTCCATTACCTCGGACTGAGGTGTAATAGGGTAACCGAAATATCCGTCACAACCATTCCTGATTGCAGATATTGCAATAGCTTCGTTACCTTTCATTAAAATGTATTCTGCCATATCTAATTATTATTATTTCGGTTAAACTTTTACTCTGTAAACGGTAATACAGGTATCCGGACAAACAGTTGCGCAATTTGTACACCCTGTGCAGTTCTCGGGGAAAGCCATATAGGCATAGTTATAACCCTTGCTATTTACCTCTTTAGCCAAAGCAATGGTGTTGGTAGGACAGTTTACAATACAGACACTGCAGCCCTTGCATTTCTCTGTGTCTACCACAATAGCTCCTCTTAATGCCATGTTGTTTTTGTGTTAAGTTTATAATTATTTACAAAAATATATAATTTAATCTAAAAATGATAGCAAATGTAAGAAAATGCTTGGAATTATTTAGAAAAATAGTTAAAACCTCTAATTACATCACTTATGATAACATTCCATCTTATTATAATTCCAATAATTAAGAGAACAATTATTATTACAAACCCTTTTGAGGTTGGAGAGAGGTTAATAAAACGTTCTTTAATTTTTGAAAACATAATTTACTGTTTAACAATTCTTATTCGTGCATCTACTGCAATGACCTGACGAGTGTTACCCAAGAGCGGATTTAAATCCATTTCAAAAATCTCAGGAGTTGAATTACAAAGGGCAGATACTCTTCTTATTGCATCAATAAATAAAAATTGATTCACACCCTCCTGGCCCCTGGTTCCTTCTATGATTTTTATACCCTTTAAAGATTTAATCATCTCTTCGGCTTCGCCTTTTGTTACAGGATTAAGACCGGTGCTGATATCCTTCATGGCCTCGATAAAGATTCCTCCAAGTCCGCACATAACCAGATGGCCAAAATTACCCTCTTTTTTTGCTCCGATAAAAAGCTGATTACCGGAAAGCATTGGTTGTAATAAAATTGCAGTTGTATCTTTAATTTTTATCATTCTGTTAAATTCAAGTAAAAGTGTCTCCTCGTCTGTAACATCCAGAACAACCCCTCCTACATCGGATTTGTGAACCGGTCCTACAACTTTCATTACCAAAGGATATCCGATCTCCTTTGCCATCCTCTTTGCATCATTCAGATTGTTTGCAATTGCCTCTTTGGCTCTGCTGATACCTGCTGCATCCAGAAGTTTCTGTACATCTCCGGGAGCAAGATACCCATCTTCACAATTATCGATAACAGACCTTATAAGCTTAATATCAACCGGAGGTAATTCGGTCTCATCAAATGTATCCCGGGTATTTAATATTTTTGCTAAAGCCGATCCGAATACAACCTCATCAGGAAATGTTATTCCGCCCTTTGTCTGGAAATATTGAATCTCCTCCTTTACATTTACAATGGAGGGCAGTACCGGAAAGATGGGCTTTTTACAGGTTGTCATCTTTTCCCACAATTTGTCATAAACATCAAAAACCGATGTCAGACCCGGTGACCCGAAAATTACCACCATAGAATCTACATCGAAATCATTCTCACATGCGTCTATGATTTGCGAAAGTTGTCCGGCAGTACCTGTTGCAAGAAAATCTATTGGGTTTGAAACTGAAGATCCAGGATAGAGCTGAGTAAGAAGCGAGTCAGCTTTTTCTCCTTTTATTTCAGGTATTTTAATACCATTTGCAGAGAGGACATCGGTGAGCATAACTGCAGGACCGCCGGCATGTGTTATAATAGCAACCCTATTACCCTTTGGTTTTGGATACATTAATACAGATGCGACTGTTGCAAGCTCCATTCTGCTGTAACATCTTATTATTCCAGCTTTTTTGAAGAGGGCATTTATTGCAGCATCGGGACTCGCAAGCGCTCCGGTGTGAGAAGATGCAGCTCTGCTGCCGGCTTCACTGTAACCAGATTTGATAGCTGCAATTCTTGCTCCTTTTTTTATAAGGGATTGTGAATGTTTTAATAGTTTGTCAGGCTTTGTAACACTCTCTATATAAAGAAGTTTAACAGGTGAGCTTTTGCCGTGGATATATGTCTGGTCCAGGTGTTCCAAAATATCTTCAACTCCCAATTGAGCACTGTTACCCACCGAATAGAGTGAGGAGAAGGTTAAACCTAACTGCATGGAAGATTCGAGAATGAAAACTGCAGTAGCCCCAGAACCCGAAATTACATCGACACCCTTTGGGTCCAGTTTGGGGATAGGTTTTGTAAAGACACCAGCATACGAAGGTGTAAGAACTCCTACGCAGTTTGGTCCTATCAGAGAGGCTCCGGCTCTGTTGCAAATCTTTACAATCTCATCCTCCAGCTTAGCACCTTCAGGTCCATCTTCGTGAAAGCCGGCAGAAAATATTATAACTGCTTTGCATGACTTTTTGTTACACAAAATATTGGCAGTTTCAGGACAAATACCGGCAGGAATGGCAAGTATTGCCAAATCAACCTCTGGCAGCTCTTCAACAGTTTTATAGGCCTTTATTCCCTGAACCCATTCTGTTTTAGGATTGACAACATATAATTTGCCTGAATATTTTGTATCAAGAAGGTTTTTTAAAACATTTCCGCCGGGTTTTTGGGTGTCTTCCGAACCGCCGACAACGACAATGCTTTTTGGTGAAATTAACTCTTTAGTTATCATAATTAGAATTTAGCGCGCAAATATAATAAAAAGCAACTAAAATATACTGTTATGCTTATAAAATCTCAATAAATTCTTTAATTGACTTAAAATTGTTATTATTTTTATTGTAGAGAAACCACATCCTTTTATTCCCGGTCTCAATATATCTGTATGTATCATAGGCAGATTTGTGATCTGTCAAAGGATTTACAAGTTGATCGCCGGATTTCCAGCAGTTTGATAATGAGCCTGGGGCAACTTTAAACGAGAGTCCATTCTTCATCCAGACAAAAATAAGTTGTTCAATAAACTCATTACAATAAAGTGTACAAAATTTATAAAGTATTTCCCCTTTTTGCACATTGTTTATACTGAATTTGATTTCAGATTCTATTATGAATGAGATGAATTTCTCTAAGTTTTCATGCGATGATATCATTATCTCACGAAATAACTCTCTCCAGATGCTTCCATTAAAAAACAACTCAACTATTTTGGAAAGTACATTTGCTTTATATAGTTGATTAGATGAAATCCAGGCTGTTTCAATAATTTCGTATGGAGGGAGCGGGGAATATTTTAAATGGTATTTGTGAGCATTTACACTGAATTCGGTCCCGGGAAGCAACTTAAGTAATTCAAGTTGTATCTCAGTCGGATTAATAATCAATAACCTTCTTAGGTCATCAATAAGGTTCTCATAAGAGTATAAAGGTAATCCTGCAATCAGATCACAGTGTATGTCAAATTTATTCAGCGAATTAAGATACTCGAGTCCAATTAAGGTCTCTTGTGCAGTGCCGCTTCTTAAACACTCTTCCAGCACATTGTCATTCAAGCTTTGTACCCCTGCTTCAATATGGAGTAATCGCGGAGGTAAGGCAACTAAACTCTTTTTTAAAGCATCACCTAAATATGATGGATGAATTTCAAGATGGAATCTTATTTCAGGAAATCGTGCGAAGAGTAAGAGCAATTTTAAAGCTCTGGACTGATTTGCATTAAATGTTCTGTCGAGAATTCTTATATCCTTTATCCCTTTTGATCTTATGTGGTGAATCCTCTTTTCTATAACCTCTACCGGGATGTTTCTGATCGAGTTATCACATCCGCTTACACAGAATCTGCAACGGTTAAAACATCCTCTGGAGGTTTCAAGTTGAATGAATGGCTTGTCCCAGTTAAAGTAATGTGATGATTCCGGAGCATATAGGATTGAAAAATTCTCTGCTATTGCCATTCTATTCTCATGGTAGAGACCGTCATTATCTATAAAACAAAATCCCGGTAAAACTTTCCAATTCCCACTTTTCCCGAAAATGTCAATAAAGCGGGGAAACACCTCCTCACCCTCCCCTTTGAAAACAGCATCCACAAAACTCTCTTTTTTAAGAAAATGATAGTTATCTCCGAGAAATTCCGGCCCTCCCAGAACAATTGCTGTTTCAGGTAAGCTCTTTTTGACTTTCTCAAGTATCGAAACAACATATTTATGGTTGAAAAGCCATAATGTAGATAGTATTAAATCGGGTTTGAATAGTTCTGTTTCTGATATATAATAAGATCTCTCTTTTTTTTGTGTTCCTGAGATAACTCTCCAGATATGAGCACTTTCAATTGTAGTGTCAAGTTGTGCGTGAAGAGCCGGAATTGCCAGTGAAGAGTGTGAATAAGATGCATTTATGTCCAGCCACAAAATTCTCATTTTTTATTTAAAGTTAGTTAAATATAGTTTGCAGGCGATTTTTTAATATAGGACAAAATAACTACTTTTGGTAAATTTTCTATGATGATGAACAATAGTATTTTAATAAAAGGGATAATTCTGGATGAGAGATGTGTGGATATACTTATCCTTGAGAATAAAATTGAAAAAATAGCTGACAATATAGAGTTTAATGCAAAAAAAATCATTGACGGGAAGGGAAAATATGCGCTCCCCGGATTTATTAATATGCATACTCATGCAGCTATGACTCTTATGAGAGGTATTGGAGAGGATATGGTCCTTAAAGATTGGCTTTATAACAAGATCTGGCCGATAGAAGCCAGATTGGATGAAGAGATGGTCTATTGGGGAACCAAACTTGCCTCACTTGAGATGATAAAGTCGGGAACAACATGTTTTAATGACCAGTACTGGCATCTGGATGCTGCGGTTAAAGCTGCTTCGGAGATGAGAATAAGATCGGTGCAACCTTTCGTAATTCTTGATCTTGAGGACTCTTCAAAATGGAACGATATAAAGGAAAATTGCAGAATAGCTTTTGAGAAATCGAAAGAGTGGGGTGAACGAAACAGATTTGCAATTGGTATTCACTCACCCTACAGTGTCTCAGAGGAGATGGTAAGATGGGGAACTGGTTTCGCACGTGAGAATGGTCTTTTAATTCATATCCATGTATCTGAAACAGAGGGGGAAAATCTAGAGTCTCTGGAAAAGAGAAAATTATCTCCTACGGAGTATCTCGACAGCATAGGGGTGCTTGGCCCGGATGTGATTGCTGCCCACAGTTTGTGGATGAGCGACAGAGATATCGAAATTTTTGCCGAGAGAGGTGTTAAGGTTGTTCATAATATCAATTCAAACCTGAAAATTGCTTCAGGTTACAGATTCAGGTATAATGAATTCAAAGAGGCGGGGGTTACCGTAACTCTTGGCACAGATGGATGTGCATCTTCAAACAATCTCGATATGATTGAGACGATGAAGACTACTGCATTAGTGCAAAAAGGGTGGAGAAAAGACCCTACCGCAATGCCACTCAACGAACTGATAGATCTGGCAACTTTAAATGGAGGAAAGGCATTGGGTTTAAATTGCGGAACGATTAAAGAGAATGCCCTTGCAGATATTATTCTGATCGATACAAATTCATATGCTTTTACACCTAACATAAACTTTATGGCAAACCTTATCTATTCTGCGAATAGTTCATGCGTAGATACCGTTATTTGTGACGGGAATATTCTGATGGAGGGTAGAGTTGTTGAAGGAGAGAGAGAGATAATCGAAAATGCAAACAGAGTGTATAAAAAACTAATTCAATAATTATGTCAGCAGACTATATCACAAAAATTAACGAAGCGGCAAATTTTATTACCGGAAAACTTGGAGATAAAGAGCCATTGGCCGGAATTATACTCGGCAGCGGACTGGGTGAGCTTGCCGAAAAAATTGAGAACAAAATTGTTATTCCATATAAAGATATTCCCCATTTTGCGGTATCAACCGCAATGGGACATAAAGGAAATCTGATAGCCGGTCTTTTGGGTGGAAAGTTTGTAGTTGCAATGCAGGGGAGGTTTCACTATTATGAGGGTTATGGAATGGATCAGGTAACTCTTCCTGTCAGAGTTATGAAGCTTCTTGGAATAAAATTTCTTATTGTTTCCAATGCAGCCGGCGGTGTGAATAAGGATTTCCGTGTCGGAGATATAATGATTATCAGAGATCACATTAATTTGATGCCAAATCCACTCGTGGGAAAGAATCTGGACACATTCGGACCTCGGTTCCCCGATATGACCAGGCCATATGACAGAGATCTGATCGAAAAAGCTAAATCCGTTGCTGCAAAACTTGACATCTCTCTTAAAACCGGTGTTTATCTTGCAGGTACCGGACCAACTTACGAAACTCCGGCGGAATATTCATTTTTCAGAACTATAGGTGCCGATGCAGTGGGAATGTCAACAGTTCCTGAAGTTATTGTTGCCAGACATTCATCAATTCCGGTATTTGGACTCTCTGTTATCACAAACGAAGCATTCAGTTTTGCTGATGATTTTGTAAACGACGGAGATGATGTTATTCAGGCAGCGAACAGAGCAGCTGAAAAATTATCTAAACTGGTTACAGAGCTCATAGCATCTTATTAACAGAGATATATGCAATCATTACCATCCGAATTTCTGACTTTTGCAAGGGAAATTACGGAGTATTCACATCTTGCATGGCAAAAAGGATTTACTGAGGCAAATGGAGGAAACATCTCTGTTCGCCTCCCGGATAACCTCATTATGTCAACTCCAACATTGGAGTCAAAAAGAGATCTTCAGGATGATGATATGGTAATCTCCAATCTGCAGGGTAAAAAGATATTTGGAAAGAGGGAGGTATCATCGGAGATTAAGTCACATATTGCTATTTATAAATTGAATCCGGATGCATTCTCAGTGATACACACCCATCCGCCTTATACTTGTTCATTTGCTTGTACAAATAAATTGCCATTCAGTAATATAACCCCTGAATCAGTTCTGTGGACGGGTAAGATTGCCCTATTGCCATTTGCTTTGCCAGGCTCTGAGGAGCTATCGGATTTGATTATGAAATTATCGGCAGGGATGAAGGTTATATTAATGATGAATCATGGATTGTTAACCTGGGGGGAGTCTCTAAGGGAGGCGTGGTGGAGAACAGAGGTGATGGAAAGTACATGCCGGATTTCACATTTAATTATGGAGAGAGGAGACAACGCTACTCTCTTGACTGAAGATGAGGTCGCTATGATTGAAAAGAGATATCTTTCCAATTAAAAATTGAAGTGCGATGAAGAATGATTTTTTTGGCTTTGATTCAGTTGAGATTGACCCAAATGGCAATTTTATAAGGTTGATTGACCAGACAAAGTTGCCAACAGAGTTAATTTATTTAACCATAAAAGAGGAAGAAGATCTGATAGATGCTATTAAGCATCTGAAAGTCAGAGGAGCCCCGGCCTTAGGAATTGCTGCTGCCTCGGGAATATGTGTAGTACTTAAAAATCTTAAAATATCTACTTTAAACCAATATGTCAAGGAATTTGAGCGATTAGAGCAATCAATTGTCTCTGTCAGGCCTACTGCCGTGAATATCAGGAATGGTTTGAAACGCCTTAGGGACAGGCTTGATTCTTCTCTTTCTCAAAATGTTATAAATCCGGACTCCTTACATTATTCCCTTTTCAGTGAAGCCATTACGATTAAAAACGAAGATATTGAGGCAAATATAAAGATAGCTGAGTTTGGAGTCACTCTGCTCAAGCCATCAAGTACGATTCTAACCTATTGCAATGCAGGTCATCTTGCTGTTTCAAGATTTGGAACTGCACTTGCTCCTGTTTATCTTGCAAATGAGAGAGGTATGAATATAAAGGTAATTGCTTGTGAAACCCGTCCATTACTTCAAGGTGCAAGATTAACCAGTTATGAGTTAATGAGATCGGGAGTTGATGTAACTCTTATTTGTGACAATATGGCTGGTTATATATTATCGAAAGGTCTGGCAGATGCCGTAATAACCGGTTGTGACAGAATAGCTTCAAACGGTGATACGGCTAACAAAATCGGGACTTTGTCACTCTCTTTAGCAGCAAATTATTATGGAGTGTCTCACTATATTGCCGGACCCTCATCTACAATTGATCCATTTTGCAAAAGTGGGGAGGATATTGTGATAGAGGAGCGGGATTCCGATGAGATAACCGGTAAATATTTCAACCGACAGATTGCTCCTGAAGGGGTGAAAGTATTTAATCCGGCATTTGATGTAACACCATCTACGTTAATATCTGCAATTATTACAGAAAAGGGGATATACAGATTCCCCTATAACTTTAAAGAATAGTGATGATTAAAAATATTGTTTTTGACCTTGGAGGAGTTCTTGTAGGTCTTAATAGAAAAGCTTGCACAGATGCATTTTCAAGTATAGGTTTTGATGGTTTCGGTGATATATTGAATGACTATATACAAGGTGGTTTTTTTCTGAAGTATGAGTTAGGTGAGGTTTCAACCGGGACCTTCAGAGAGTGGATAAGAGATCAAATAAAACCTGAACTGAGAGATGAAATTAAAGACGCAGATATTGATAAGGCAATGGGTGCATTTCTGGAAAGTGTTCCTGATTATAAACTGGATCTGCTTTTAGAACTGAGATCTCAATACAGAGTTTTTTTGCTAAGCAACACCAATCCTATTGCACTTGAGGTTGTTAAACCATATTTCATCTATAAAAACCGACAGTTTGATGATTTTTTCGAACATAGCTTTCTCTCTTTTGAAATGGGCCTGGCGAAACCGGACAGGGAGATTTTTATAACAATTTTAAAAATGGCTAGCCTGAATCCCTCTGAGACGCTATTTATTGACGACTCTTCCATTAACATTAATATGGCTGAGACTCTTGGAATAAAAACCTTACTCTACAATGATGAGATGAATCTTGAGATTGAGGTTAAAAATCGATTATGTGAATGAGTAGTTCAAACAACGGAAATCTTAAGTTTATTAGTCTCTCCAGTGGCAGTAGTGGAAACTGTTATTTCATAGGAGATGAAAATGTCTCTATACTGATTGATGCAGGGATAAGTGTAAGAAACATCAGGAGAAGACTTTCTGAGTATAATATCGATATCGATTCTATTGATCTGATATTGCTTACTCATGACCATTTTGATCATATTAAACACATTACAGCTTTAGCCTCTAAATACAACAAGCCTGTCTATACTACTGAAATTTTGCATAAAGTACTGGAGGGTAATAACAAGAACAATCATAGTGCCTATAAAAGAGTTATTGAAAAGGAGATCCCTTTCTGTCACAAAGGGGTATCAATTACTGCATTTGATGTTTCGCATGATGCAAAAGAGTCTTTAGGTTTTTACATTGACTTTAAAGGAGAGCGATTTACATTAATTACCGACCTTGGAGTTGTCTCAAAAAGAGTTATCGATTATTGCAAAATATCAAATCATATTATTATTGAGTCCAATTATGATAGTTATATGCTTGAGAACGGAGGTTATACTCAGGCGTTAATTAACAGAATTAAAGGAGATAGGGGACACTTAAGCAATGATCAGGCTTCAGCGGCTGTCAAAGAGTTCTTCCACGAAGGGATTTGCAATATTTTCTTATGCCACCTGAGTGATAATAATAACACCCCCGAGATCGCTTATGAGACTACAGCTTCAACTCTTCGCGAAATGGGGGTGTCATTTGGTGAGGGAATCAATTTAAATTGCCTTCCCCGAAAAGATCATAAATGTTATCTCATTTGAATTCTCTGTGAAGATATAAGTTCTCTGAAAAAAATTGAATTCAAAAATAATCTTGAACCGCTGTACCAATACCCTCTGAAGAGAGGGTCGTCTGCGAAGTAAACAGCACTATTACCAGAAAGTATAGCCGGAGTCTCTTTAAGTTTCTCAATTGACTCTGGTTTGATATATCCGCTGGCAAGTGGCTCTTTTGAGTATTTCGCTGCCTGACTTCCGGATTTTTCAAGATATGTCCTGCCACGTTTGATTAAATAGACCTGAGGAGAATTCACTCCGTAAAAAACAGGGTTCTCTTTCTCAAAATCAACTTTTAGAATGACACCATTTAAGTTTTCACCCCGACCTGACTGCTCTTTGATGTCAGAAATCCCAATTTCATTTAATGTCGACAATGATTGTTCAGTCGCAATTATAGTATTCTGAGGCAAAAGTGACCACGTTCTCAATTTGTCGTTTATCTCTTTAGTAAACTTATAATTACCGCTTAAAATAATGGTGTTGTATATATTCAGATCTATTTCGCCGAGCAATGAAGCATCTACCATTGAAGCCGGAATTGAATACTTTTGATCCAGGAGATGCCAGATTTCACCAATTGAACCATTTGATGCTCCTTTACCTGTAATTATAGCAATCTTAGGAAGAGTTATTCTTCTGAAGTGATTACTCCCAAGATCGAACTCTTCTCCAAAACTTGTATCGGCGCCATATATGTCGTTTTCAGATTCGTTGCTGAGTTTTGATAAATATGTAAAAAGATCGCTGCTGTTCATCTTTTGACCTCTGACAGGAATTAATATTGTACCTGCCGGAAAATCAATCAATTTTCCTCCGGACATTAATTTAAATGGTAAATCGGAAATACGGACACTTATATCATTAAGCATTAGTTTAAATAGCAGACTATAAGAACTTTGTTCATTAAGTGTCAACAGATAGGCGATATTACTTGTACAATTTAATTTCCCGGGATACTCAATTTTATTGGCTTTTGCCCCAATAAAACCATCTGTATTTGTAACTTCTTCATAATTAAGATTTAGCGCAAAAGGTAATGTCCAGGCCGATACATCGTAAAATGTAGTATCGGAGTAGCTGGTCATTTTATCGAACAGTGTTCTGATTATTCTGTATTCCCGTTGATTCAGAGGAAGCAGGTAACTATCGGAAGAGCTGAAACTTTTTCCATTGACAACCATATCTTTTTTTAATTTATATAGATCGATTGTGTGTGCAGACAAAATTCTGTGCAACTCTTTAATCAAAGAGTAATTTGACTTTGCGGATATAACATATCCTTTGACAGGACTCTTTAAAGCCAATTCTGCACTCTCTTTGTATGTATCTGCTTTGTACCTGTTTAGCTCCTCTCTTTTATCTATCCCCGCATCAATGGCAGAGTAGCTGCAAAGTGCCTGATGCCTTATAAAATCTTTAAATCTCAATGTTACACCGTTTCTGATCTGTACATGTCCTCTTGAACTCGGTTGTTCGTACAGAATTCCTATAGCACCCATCATATCGGGATATGAGGCCCCTTTGCCTGTGTAAAAATTATCGTACCCCTCCTTTGTAAAGATGAGAACACCATCTTTTTCCAGAGCTTTTGCATGATAAAGCGAAATTTCTTCCGTTAAAATTCTGTTTTTCAGGGGAGCAAGAGGGTTTGTGCTATTCTTTATTCCTGGAGAGAAGTAGGTTCCGTTTGTGCTCCCTTGTTCATGGTAATCATTCACAAGAGTTGGATGCCAGCTCATATAGAGCTTTAGTTTATAATATGTTTCAGGATGCTGGACAAGAAGCCAATCTCTGTTCAGGTCAAACCAATAGTGGTTACCTCTGCTACCAGGTGCCGGTTCTCTGAACTCCCTTGAATACTGATCCGTTACGTTTGAGTAGCTTCTGGCAGAGTTTACCCATTGTGCAAAACGGTTTACACCGTCGGGATTTTGTGCAGGTTGAATAACGATAACCGACTCATTCAGAATTTTTTCTATTTTATCTCCTTGTGCAGCTGCAAGATAATATGCTACTGCAAGAGAGGCATTTACACCTGATGCCTCGTTGCCATGGACACTGTATCCGAACCACATTACAATGGGCATATCTTTAAATGGCAATTTCCCGGATCTGGTTGGATCGGAAAGTGCAATTTGATTCTCTCTGATTTTTTCCAGATTAGAAATATTCTTTTCTGAAGAGATAATCAAAAACAGATTTGGTCTCCCTTCATATGTCTCACCAATCTCTTCAATTTTAACTCTTTTTGAGTTGGCTGCAAGTGTTCTGAAGTATGATAACAGCAGATCATAACTTACGTGATTGTCACCGATTTCAAATCCGAGAGATTGTTTCGGGGTGGGTATGCTTTTATCTAAAATGTAATCACCTTCAGGAAGAAAATATTTTAAAACCTGGGCATTTATAACCTGAGGTAATGTAAGAACGAGAAGCAGAAATAAATAGTAAAGTTTTTTCATAGTTTAAGTTTAAGCTGATATATTATTCTATAAACTGCATTGCGTAGTATTTTGCTGTCAAAGGTTCTCCTGTTGCCAATTCAATCATCTCATTCCAGCTGTATCTCATACCGGCTTTAAAGACCTTTTCATCCATCCATTTACCTATTTCAGGATTATTAACATAGGAGTCATATTTAAAATTACCCGATTTTGTAATATTATTAACGATATAATAGTGCATTTGAGATGCGAGCAGTTCTCCCAATTGATAATTGTGATAATAACATGGATATATAGCTATATGTATTTTTGTTGCCCAGTCAGGTTCATTTCGTCCTTCAGGTTTTGTTAACATCTGATATTTCTCAACAAGATTCCACCACAATTGATTTAAATCCTGGTCCGGATTCTCATACATAGATTTTTCAAACCTGTAAACAACCTGTGACCATCTGCTGAAAACAAGTTGTTGCAGTCTGAGTGATTTAAAGCAATCTTCTGAAATTTTCTTAACCTCTGCACTGTCAATACCCAACATATCCTTCATCCATACCGGATTTCTTGATAATCTTCCAAAGATCATTGCAATAGCCTCCGTTGTGAAAGGGTGGGCAGCATTTCTTAATAAATAGGGATTCTTATCAATATCGTGTCCCTTAGAATATACTGCATGACCAAACTCGTGAAGCATAGTTCCCATCCACTGCTCATTATCGCTGATGTTGCAAAGTACCCGGATATCTCCTTCTGAATCTATATCAGTACAGTAGGCATGCTGATTCTTTTTTGGTTTTTCATAAAGGTCGCTTTTTGCCATTATCTCTTTAACGTCCAATCCAATACTGTTGTAGAATACTGTTGTGATTGTCTCCAGATTCTTGCCTTTATAATAGTGGTCCAGATCAACGGGATATAGTTGAGGTGATTCCTGAAAAAATCTTCCTTGGTAGTGCCATGGCATAAGCTCACTCTCTTTAACTCCGTATTTTTTTGAAAATGAAGCATCCATCTCCCTCTTTAATGCAGCAAAAGAGTCTTTTGTAAGTGAATCCAGTTCATCAAAAAGTTGTGAAATCTGAGTAGGATTCTGGCCCGACAACTCCAGGCTCATTGCATGGAAATTCTCAAACCCGAGAGATTTCGCCACCTGGTTTCTTAGTTTGATTAATTCAATTACATCGTTAGCAACAAATGGCCCTATCAGTTTATGAGCTTTCCATGCCTCTTCGAGATCTTTATTGTTCGTTGAGTTTCTAAGAATTGATTCAACTTCATTATCTGAAATCTCTTTACCTTTATAATTAGCCCTGAAGGAAGCATACTTTTGTTCCAGAGCAGCAGAGCGATCAATAATCTCTTTAAGAATGAGAGTATCTGCCTGATTACTAAGGTAATTATTATAGAGAATTTCTAATTGCCTTTTTAGCAATGGATCGGCAATATTATCTCTCTCTTTGATCTTTTTCAATTGTGCAAATACTTTCTTGTCGGAATAGATATTTGTAATTTTCAGACTGTTTGAAGAATAGCTGTCGAAGTAGGAGGTCTCTCCGGTTATAGTGCCATTCCAGTAAGCAAGAGCTGCCTCTTTTGCAAGTGGTTTTACCTCATTCTCCACATTGGCAATAATCTCTTTCAGTTTCATCTCATCGAACTTTGAACATGCTGTAAATAAAAGAAGTACAGCAAATGTTAACATTAATTTTTTCATTTTGCTATTTGGTTTTGAATTTTCCTGACTTTTTAACCTTAGCAGATAAAATTACGATATCTTCAAGGGGTCTGTCGTTTTTATCGGTTTTTGTTGCAGATATTTTCTCTACAACATCGCTACCGGAGATCAACTCTCCGAAAACTGTATATTGAGTATCCAGATGGGGAGTTCCTCCTACAGTTTTGTAGATCTCTCGCCACTCATCAGGGATAGTGTGAATTTTTTTTATGTTGTTTGCTGCATTTCTTGAATTTATCCTCTCTTCAACTGTTTTAAGTGTTTCATCATTGAAAACTTTGCCTTTTACTATATAAAATTGTGACCCACTTGATTTTCTATCTGGGTTAACGTTATCACCCTCTCTTGCCGCTGCAAGAACCCCCTTTTTATGATATATTCCGGGAACTATTTCGGCCGGAAGATCATATCCGGGACCGCCATCACCGTACAGCTTACCCTTCTCCCTTGCTTTAGAATCGGGATCACCACTCTGAATCATGAAATTATCTATTACTCTGTGGAAGATAATACCGTTGAAAAAACCGGATTTAGCAAGTTTTACAAAATTATCTCTGTGAAGAGGTGTCTCATTATACAGCCTTAGTGTAATCTCTCCTGATGTTGTTTTAAGAGTAACATAGTAGTAAGTCAGTCTCCTGGCATAATTATCCGTAGAGGTAAAGAGCAAAATAAACGTGATAAATACCGTTATAAAAGCGGCGGAATTTTTTTTCATTTCAGAAAGTTTTTTGATAAATATTCTAACAAATTTAAATAAAAAAGAGTGACATTTAAGATTATCACTCTCTTTTTAATTTTGTTTTATGATATTAAAGTACTGGTCCGGATTCTACAAGATCCAATGCATCTTTATTATCACAATATTGCTCGAAATTTTTAACATATTTGGTGGCCAGTGCTCTTGCCTTCTCCTCCCATATTTTAACATCCGGGTAGGTGTCACGAGGGTCAAGTATACCCTCCGAAACATTATTCAATTTAACAGGAATTGTGAGGTTTAGAACAGGGATCTTTCTCTTTTCCGATTTTTCAATTGTTCCGTCCAGAATAGCATCAATTATAGCTCTGGTATCCTTAATGGAAATTCGTTTTCCCGTTCCGTTCCAACCTGTATTTACAAGGTATGCAGTTGCTCCGTGCTCCTCCATCTTCTTTGAAAGTTGTTTGGCATAAACAGTAGGATGAAGTGACAGGAATGCCTCTCCGAATGCGGGAGAGAAAGATGGCAACGGTTCATTAATACCCCTTTCTGTTCCGGCAAGTTTTGATGTATATCCGCATAGGAAGTGGTACTGAGCCTGTTTCTTATCCAGTATAGAAACCGGAGGCAAAACTCCGAAAGCATCGGCAGAGAGGTATATCACCTTTTTGGCATGACCTGCTTTTGAAGGTAATACTATCTTGTTAATGTGATATATAGGGTATGAAACCCGGGTGTTTTCAGTAACAGATCCATCGGAGAAATCAACAGAACCATCCTCTTTTACAGTAACATTTTCGAGTAATGCATCCCTCTTGATTGCTCTCCAGATGTCCGGTTCATTCTCTTCACTCAGATTTATTGTTTTTGCATAACAGCCCCCTTCGTGGTTAAACACGCCCTCTTCATCCCATCCATGCTCGTCATCTCCTATGAGGTAGCGTTTAGGATCGGCAGAGAGAGTTGTTTTACCGGTGCCTGAAAGTCCGAAAAATACGGCCACATCACCACCTTTACCAACATTGGCAGAACAGTGCATTGAGGCTATACCCTTTAACGGTAGATAGTAGTTCATCATAGAGAAGATACCCTTTTTCATCTCACCACCATACCATGTACCACCTATTATCTGAATTTTATCTGTAAGATTGAAAATTACAAAGACCTCTGAATTAAGATTGTGTTCTCTCCATTTAGGATTTACTGTTTTTGAGGCATTAATTGAGACAAAATCGGGTTCTCCATACTCTTCAAGCTCTTTTTTGGAAGGGCGGATAAACATATTGGTTACAAAATGCGCTTGCCATGCAACCTCCATTATAAACCTTACTTTCATTCGGGACCCCTCATTTGTACCGCAGAATGTATCAACAACATAAATGGTATCTTTATCTGAAAGCTGCTTTTTAACAAGCTCTATGCAATCATCCCAAACCTCCTTATCTACAGGCTTGTTAATATTACCATCCCACCAGATGGTATTTTCTGTAACAGAATCCCTTAATATATATCTGTCTTTAGGTGAACGTCCGGTGAAAACTCCTGTCATAACAGCTACTGCTCCTGTGTCGGTCACAACCCCTTTTTCGTAACCTTCGTTTTTTTCAGATGTCTCGGCTTTGAATAACTCCTCATAAGAGGGGTTGTGAACTATCCTGTTCACATTATGAATTCCATAAATAGTTAGATCTAAAAGTGCCATAAAATTTAATTAAAAAATAGCGGATAATTTATAATTGAAAGACTAAATACGAATATAGTCAAAATTCCTTATTTAAAACATATAATTATTGACTATTTTTGTATAAAATGTAATTTTATGAGTTTTCCGCTCGATATTTTGAAGAGGTATTGGTCGTATGACACTTTCAGACCATTACAGGAAGAGATCATAAAATCTGTTCTGGAAGGTAAAGACACGCTTGCCCTTTTGCCCACAGGAGGAGGGAAATCGATCTGTTTTCAGATCCCGGCACTCATGTCCGATGGAATCTGTATAGTGATATCTCCTCTGATAGCACTAATGAAAGATCAGGTGGAAAATCTAAAATCCAGGGGAATCAAAGCATTGGCCGTGCACTCTGGGATGACTCATTATGAAGTAGATGCTGCATTAGACAATGCAATATTCGGCAACTATAAATTTCTGTATCTATCACCGGAAAGAATCAGTACCGACATTTTCAGGATAAGGGCATCTAAGATGAATGTCTCTTTTGTTGTTGTTGATGAGGCACATTGCATATCTCAATGGGGATATGATTTCAGACCGGAATATCTGAAAATCAAAGATATATTTGAGGTAATCGGAAGAGTGCCGGTTATAGCGCTGACTGCAACTGCAACCAGGATTGTATCTGCAGATATAATGGAGAGACTATCATTCAGAGAGCCAAATATTATTTCCGGAAGATTTGAAAGAGAGAACCTATCTTATGTTGTAAGACATAGTGAGGATAAAAACGGGCAGCTCTTAAGAGTTATAAAATCTGTGAGGGGTTCTGGAATAGTTTACGTAAGAGAGAGGAGAAGGGCCGAGGAGATTGCAGCCTTTTTAAGATCTCAGGATATTCAGGCAGACTCATACCATGCAGGCTACTCTTCAAAACTTCGTTCATCCAAACAGGATGACTGGATGAATGGAACAACAGATATAATTGTCGCTACCAATGCATTTGGAATGGGTATAGATAAAGGAGATGTCAGATTTGTTTGCCATTTTGATATGCCTGAATCGATGGAGGCCTATTTTCAGGAGGCAGGGCGAGCAGGAAGAGACGGTAAACGGTCGTATGCTGTATTATTATGGAACGGAAACGACACCAGAAGATTAAGACAGATTGTAACATTAACTTTTCCGGATATTAACTATTTAAAGGATATCTACCAAAAGTTATACCGTTACTTTAACTATACTTACGGAGCAGGGAAAGGAGAATCAGTCAGATTTAACCTTATGGAGTTCTCTCTGAGCTATAAACTGAATGCAACTATGGCCTACTATGCCATAAAAATTCTTGAGGGAGAGGGATTTTTAAAACTGACCGAAGAGATCGAGAATCCATCCAGAATTATGTTTTTAATTAACAGAGACGAATTGTATGCTGTTCAGTTAAAAAACGAGTCACTTGACTCATTTATTAAATCTATTCTCAGGTTATACGAGGGGCTTTTTTCAGGATATGTATCTATTGATGAAGAGTATATAGCAAAAATAACCCGAAATAGCAAGGCTGCAGTGGTCTCTATGCTCATAAGATTATCCAGAATGGGGGTGATAGGTTATATACCAGGTGCAATCTCCCCACTGCTTATATTTTTGGAAGAGAGACTCGAGGAGAAGGGTTTATACATATCGGAACAGAAGTATGAAAAAAGAAAAGATGCTTTTGAACAGAGAATTGAATCGGTAATAGGCTATGTTAAAGAGGAGCAATTTTGTCGTTCAGCCTTTATAGTAGACTACTTTGGGCAGGAAAAATCTTCAGATTGCGGAATTTGCGATATCTGTATCGGGAAGAGAAGGAGTGTAGATAGTAAATATTATAAACTTGACATTGAGAGGAGAGTGATCGAGACTCTTATAGACTCTCCAAAGACGCTTGAGGAGATTGCTCTGCTGATAAATGATGAGACAAAGAGCTATATTGAGATTATCAGAGAGATGTCAGACAGGGGAGGGGTCAGGATAGATGGCGACATGATCACCTTAGTTTCAAAATAAACTCTTTGAGCTTTTCGCTTAACAATTGAACAGGAAGACCTACCACATTAAAGTAGGACCCCTCAATTCCGGTGATTGCATTATAACCAATCCACTCCTGTACTCCGTAAGCACCGGCTTTGTCAAAAGGCGAAAAGTTCTCGATGTAATAATCTATCTCTTTGTCAGATAATTCTTTAAAAAAGACTTTTGCCTCAGAATCAAAACTTTCGCACAATTTGCTGCTTTTTAAAGTTACTCCGGTTACGACAAAATGAGACTTACCTGATAACTCTCTTAACATCTTAAATGCCTCATCTCTGCCTGCCGGTTTTCCTAATATTATCCCATCACAGATAACAAGAGTATCTGCCGTTATAAGTATTTCATTATCCATTAATGATCTATGAAAATGGTTCGCCTTTTTTTGTGAAAGCAGCAGAGGTATTAAAAAAGGATCTTCGTTTGAGTCAAACTCTTCGGAAACGTCCCCATTATACTCAATATCAAAATGTAAGCCAAGTCCATTCAGTAACTCTCTTCTTCTCGGAGATGCCGATCCCAATATAATTCGATAATTTTTTACCAGTTCCAATAACATCTTCTGTAATATTAACCCGAGAATGCACCTGAATTAGGATACCATTTCCCCTGAATTTTTAACGTTTGTTCAATCACATCTCTTACACAACCCTTGCCACCGGCAAAAAGAGAGATGTATTCGCAAATCTCTTTAACTTCATTAACGGCATCGGATGGACAGGTTGCAAGCCCGCATGCAGATAATATCTCCATGTCAGGTATGTCATCACCCATAAAAAGAACATCAGCGGAATCAATATTGTATTTTTTGCAGAAATCCTGAAAATCAGGCATCTTGTTAACCGATTTCAAATAAATATCCTTTACACCAATCGGGTCAAACCTCTTTTTGATACTTTCGGAAGATCCTCCGGTTATAATAGCAACAGGGTATCCGGCAAGAACAGCCATTCTTACTGCATAACCATCTTTTGCGTTATGCATCCTCAAAAGATCTCCTGTCTCTGTGCATAAAACGGTTCCATCTGTGAAGACTCCGTCAACATCAAATGCAAATGCCTTTATTTTAGATAATTTTACTTTATAGTTGGACATTTTATTCAGATTTTGTTCTCCTTTTTATTATTTGATCTGTAATCAGATTGTATATCTCCTTATGGAAAGGCATATCTTCAAGCAATTTCATGTGTTTTTCAATTGTTTCATTATCACCTCTTACAGCAGGACCTGTTTGTACCAAAGCCGGGTGTTCGTACAAAAAAGCCTTTCTGATTGTCTCAATTGCCAACGGCATAAGAAACATTTGGTTTGGTTTTGAAATATCGTAGGCCAGTCCGGTCAGATGGTTTACAAAGTTGCTTACATATACTGCTGCCAAATGTAGCCTTAACCTCTCCTCAGAGTTTGTGAACCTGTATTCTGACTTTAAGGCATAGCATATATTTGTAAGCTGCTCTTTAACTTGTGAATTTGAAGATTCGAGAAAAAATGGAATCAAAGCAAAATCGACAGGTTTTGTTTTTGATAGAGTCATTAGAGGATAGAGTACTCCGTAATTTTCAAATTTATTTAGCAAAGAGGCATCACATGCTCCGCTGCAATGTATAATTGTTGAACTCCTGGTAGATAACTCTGACTCTTTAAATAGGATCTCTGATACCTCTTCAATTGAGTTATCGCTTACTGCCAGAATTATAATATCACTCTCAAATAGTTTTGCATAATCGGAAGTGATTTGAGTCATATTTTGCCGCGAAGAACTACTGTTTTCCGGTTTATTGAGAATATAGGAGAGTTTAGTTGCCTCATCTTTGTCTCTTCCCATAATATATAGCAACTCCATTCCGGCGGTATTTAATGCCAGTGATAACCTGTATGCGACATTACCCGTACCAATTACAGAGACTTTGTACCTACTGCTATTCATCTGTTACCTGCTTCCTTTTGAAAATATAATGAGGGATTCATTTCCGTTTTTACTTAGAGACTGAACTCCGAAAAAATGGTTATCCTTACTCAAAGGGAGCTCGATGGATTCACCCTTTACAAATATTTTTTTCTCCCATGAAGATTGGTCTGTCTCTCTTATCAGAACAAAATATCCTTCATGCTCAACTCCTTTAGAGGGTTTTTCCCAGGTTATAACAGTTTTGTTAGAGAGTCCTGAAACATTTGTCCGAACATTTTGAGGAGCTTGCGGAGCAAATGCAAGATTTAAAATAGTAGACAGATTTACTCCGGTATTTTTTCTTACATACTCAAAGTCAACTCCCTCCGGAGTATCTCCGTAATAACGGTTATCCCGGATTCCCACCTTTTGATGTGTTCTGTCATAGTTTTCATAATACTCACATAATCTGACAGCTGTAAAACCATTTTTACTGAAAGGAGTATGATCGCCACCCCTTCCGAAGCGATCGTTCCGGTATATCAGTATAATCTTCAGATTATCGACATATCTCTCACCGGTCTCTTTAATATACCTGGCAAGCTGCCTTGACGGGCTGTCATTCTCCGATGAGTTGAAAATCCTCTCTCTGGATTCCTGTTCACTCTCGGTAAAAGGGATATTTTCAGAAAAAACTCTTAATAGAGAGTTGTTTTTTATATCTGTATCACTAGATTGAGAGTTGCCTATCATATCGTTATTAAGAACTGCAATAAGGTTCCACTTCTCTTGTTTTGCAATAGCTGCCATATGAGCCGCCCCAAGAAGACCGTGCTCCTCTCCGGATAGAAACATCACTTTTACAGTAAAGGGAAGTTTATATAATGTGAGCACCCTTACAATTTCCAGCAGAGCAGCCACGCCGCTTCCATTGTCGTTAGCTCCGGGAGCATACGATGTAGAGTCGTTATTATCATCTATACGATTGTCATAATGTGCCAGGAGTGCAACCACTCTGTTGTCATCTTTATCCTCACCGCGGATGGTAGCAACAACGTTTGACAAGGTTATCTCCCTTCCCAGACGGCTCTCCTTACCACCTGCACGGTAATTAATAATTTCGGAGGTTATACAGGATTCTGATTTTGCCGAATACCTTCTGATGCACTTATCCAGATAAAGAGCTGCTGCTCCAATCCCTTTACTGACAGATGTTTTCGTACTTAAATTATGCCTTGTATGAAATTTCAGCAGATTATCAATATGGATTTTGATACTATCGGCCGATATCATATTTACTGCAGCAGAGATTCTGCCATCCCTGTTTATCAGAGTCTGAGCATTTGAAGTGGTATAATGAATTGATAACGTAAAAATTATCCACAATATGAGAAAAGAGTTTTTATTAACTGTCATGATATTTAAAATTAATCTCATTTATTGATTAGTGTAATAAACCTTTGTAAAACCTTTTTGTGTTTGCCGGGGATTAAAATTGAGTGGTTTCCAAGATAGCTTTCAAGATAATTATCAAGATCTTCTTTATGTTTGAAGACAAATTTTACCTGAGTGCGACAACGTTCAACTACTGAAGTATTTTGAATAACCTCTCCGTCATAGAGGCAAAACTTGCTCAGATCATCACCTGCACATTTGAACAGTGTAAACTTACCCAGGTTTACCTTTGAAGCGACTCCAATACCGGTCTTAGACTCATAATGTGTAGTGAGTTTAAAGCTTTTGCCAATTATCAGAGGGGCTGTACAATGTGCAAAATCAATACTGTAATCCACTCTGTCTACAGATGAAGGATTTGCCATGAATGAAGGAGAATCACATATTACCTTTGCTATTATCATGCTCCATAACGAAGGGATATCACCCTCACATCCTGCGACTATACCATTATCATTCATAAGCGACAATGCAAGACAGGCTGTTGCAGAGCATGGCTTAAGGAGATCAAAACATTTTATAGTAAAGGCATCCAGACTCTCTTTAAGGCAGATGTGATTAATTGCATTATACATTTTTACAGCATCTTCGATAGATTTCTCCGAGATAAAATCCTCCTTATGATTCATCAATGAATTTATGAGCTGAACGGAATCGGTATCACGGCAATTTTCATTATTATATGTCTCAATCAGGTCATTAACAGCTATCTCATGAAATACAACTCCAAATCTTTTTTGAATATTCTCTTTGTTAACCTTAGAGGATATGAGCCAGGGAGATTCTCCTCCAATCAATCCAATCCTGTATTTTGAGATCGTTTTTAAACCCTTTTGAATTTTTTCGTAAACGCTCATCTCTTCATCTAAAGCTTTCATGAATTTTTCAGAAGGGTCATCCGGCAGATTAAAATGTTTGTGCATTAACCCCTTAGAATAGAGCCATGATGATATTTCAATTGAAGCAGCTAGAGAGTTGTGAAAAGAGTCACTTATGATAATCACAGGTTCAGGGAGCAGATGGGCAATTTTAACAAACTGCTCTTCAGAGCCTCCCGATGCGATGAAGAGTGCAGTGATTTGAGCATCATCGTTAATTTTATCCAGATTTTGAGGATTGATTATATTTGTTTTGTAAATTGAACGGAGGAGTCTTACCGACTCTCTTTTATCAAGATCAAATGATACATTTTCATTCAGGGATGATGAGAGGGGAATTAGGTTAAGTTTCCTGTCCATTTCAATAAATTTTAAGTTACACAAAGTTAAAAAAATGTATGGGATCAAATCACAACCATGAAGCACAATCATCGGGAAAAAACATTGCATATGCATTCTTCTTGAACTTTTCATTTGCTATTATTGAATTGGCAGGAGGAATACTCACAAACTCTGTAGCCATATTATCTGATGCACTGCATGACTTTGGAGATTCACTTTCTCTGGGTGTTGCCTATTATCTGCAAAGAATTTCGGGGAGAAAGGGAGATAACAGGTTCTCGTACGGGTATAAACGCTTTTCACTTCTGGGCTCAATATTTATCTCTTTGGTGCTTGTTATAAGTTCGGTATTCATTATAAGAGAGGGGATTATCAGAATAATTGACCCTCAGGAGGCCAATGCCAAAGGGATGTTAATTCTATCAATTTTAGGAATTGCAGTAAACGGGGCAGCAGTGCTAAGAATGAAAAATGCGAAAAATCATAATGAAAGAGCTGTATTCCTTCATATGATGGAAGATGTTCTGGGGTGGATTGCGGTTCTTATTGCCAGTATAGTCATGATCTTCATCGAAATTCCAGTATTGGATCCAATTCTTTCAATCTCAATAACTCTTTGGGTATTATATAATGTTTACAAAAATTTAAGAGATACTGTAAGTATTATGTTACAAGAGGTGCCAAAAGAGGTAGATATAGAAAAAATAAGGGAGGAAATTCTTGCGCTAGACGAGATAGAATCAATTCACGATTTACATCTGTGGTCAATGGATGGGGAGAACCATATCCTTACCATTCACATTGTTTACAGAGATGGATATAAATACAAACCCGAAAACTGTGTCAAAAAAAAGGTCAGAGACTCTGTTTTGAAATTCGGAATTGATCATGTGACAATTGAAACTGAAAGTAACGAAGAGTGTTCAGAGTGCAGCTATAAAGATAACCCGTGCCAATAATAAATCCGCATCTGTTACTTATTCACAAATGCGGATTTATAAATGTTATACTTTAAGATCTTGTTAATCTTCAGGAACAATCTCCTCTTTTACAGCCATAAATGAACTTAGCTCAAACGAGGAGAAGTTTTTAAGATAGCTGAATCTCTCATTATTCCAGGCTTTCGATTTTCCAATGTAAATTCTGGCTGAGTTTTCAAAACTACTATCATTTTGACAATCAATAAGAAGCAGATATGACATTATTATATGAGCAGCCATCTCCACATATCGTCTTGCATGAAAATCAATATATTCGTTATCCATTCCATCGAGGAATGAGAGTGCTGTCTCATACTGAGAAGTCATCTCCATGAGCTCTTTTTTAAGAAGTTCAAACTCTGCCTTAACTGCTGTTTTCTCATACTCACGTATTTGTGCAAGATATCCACCATTGGTTACATATCTTTGGGCAGCTACTACCTGAAGCTGCGAAGTTCCTTCATATATAGTAGTGATTCTGGCGTCCCTGAATAACCTCTCTACGGTGTAATCCTTCATAAATCCGGAACCTCCATGAATTTGAAGCGAATCATAGGCATTCTGATTTGAGTACTCCGATGCCATCATCTTTAACATAGGAGTCAGCATATCTGCAAGCTTTTGGTACTGCTTTGCTTCTCCTCTCTCTTCCGGAGTGAGTTTGCGTTGTTCAGCAACAAATCCATATGCTTTATACATATCTACAAAACGGGTTGTTTCATAGAGTAATGCTCTTGAGGCCTGCAATTTGGCTTTGATTACCGCAAGCATTTCATAGACTGCTGGAAACTGAATGATTGGTTTACCGAACTGAGCTCTCTCATGTGCATATTTAAGTGCTTCTCTGTACGCAGCTTCAGAAATACCTACCGATTGAGCACCAACTCCAAGTCTGGCACCATTCATCAGGGACATAACATATTTGATAAGTCCCATTCTTCTTTCTCCTACTATTTTAGCAGGAGCATTCGAGAATACCAGCTCACATGTTGGAGAGCCTTTTATACCAAGTTTGTTCTCAATCCTTCTTACGGTAACGCCTCCCCAGGCCTGGTCATGTACAAAATAGGAGAGACCTCGTCCATCAGTTGTGTTCTCTTCCGAGCGTGCAAGAACGAGTTTGATCTGAGCATCACCGTTTGTTATAAAGCGTTTAACTCCATTTAAATACCACATGCCTGTAGATTCGTTATAGGATGCCCTTAGCATCACGGCCTGCAGATCACTTCCGGCATCAGGTTCTGTAAGGTCCATTGAGCATGTCTCACCCTCATTAATTCGTGGAAGAAATTCGTGCTTTAGCTCTTCTGACCCGAACTCGTGAATAGTCTCTGCACAATCCTGTAATCCCCAGATATTTGCAAATCCTGCATCGGCCCGGGCAACAATCTCTGCTGCCATTACATATGGAACCATTGAGAAATTCAAACCTCCGAACTCCCGTGGTAGTGACATTCCGTAAAGTCCTGCCTGGGTGAGAGTATCCTGATTCTTTTGAGTCCCCGGGGCATATTTTACACGTCCGTTTTCATGAATCGGACCGTGTTTATCAACCTCCACTGCGTTTGGAGCAATTGTCTCACCGCAAATCTCTCCGAGAATCTCCATCACCTTGTCGTATGAATCAATTGTATCTTCATAACTGCATGGTGCATAATCAAATTTTCCCGAATCTGCGAAATCCTGCTCTTTTAGTCTAACAATCTTGGACATAAGAGGGTGATTGAACTGGAACTTTAAGTCTTTGTTATCTTTATAGAAATTTGCCATTGCTATTTGCTGTTAAGTTTGTAAGATTTTATCATCTTAGGTATAATGTCATTAAGGTCGCCAATAATTGCATAATCTGCTATTTGGTGGATAGGGGCGTTAGGATCGTTGTTGATGGAGATAATCATTGCAGATTGATCCATTCCTGCTGTATGCTGGATTTGTCCGGAAATACCTGCCGCAATATAAAGTTTAGGCCTTACAGTTATACCTGTCTGACCTATCTGACGTGCATGATCGGCAAAACCTGCATCAACTGCTGCTCTCGAAGCACCAACCTCGGCACCAAGAACTGATGCCAGTTCATACAGGAGGTTGAAATTCTCTTTTGACCCTACACCGAAACCACCTGAAATTATGATAGATGAGCCTTTAATGTCTATTTTACGCTCCTCTATATGCCTCTCAATTATCTCGACAACGAAATCTTCATCTTTGAGAAGAGATGAAACATCTGCCTTTTTAATTACCCCTTTAACAGCTTTTTCAAGCGGCTCTTTTTTCATAACGCCCTCTCTTACTGTAGCCATCTGAGGTCTGTAATCGGGATTTATGATTGTAGCAATAATATTTCCTCCAAATGCAGGTCTTATCTGATAGAGAAGATTTTTATACTCCTTTCCGGTTTTGTTCTCTTTATGGTCACCTATTTCTAATGAGGTGCAATCTGCAGTAAGTCCACTGGATAGTGCACTTGAAACTCTTGGAGCAAGATCTCTTCCTACACTTGTGGCTCCAAAAAGTGCAATCTGGGGATTCTCTCTCTTAAATATGTCAATGGTAATTGCCGAAAACGGGAGAGTTAAATAGTGTTCAAGTCTCTTATCCTGAGCTATATGAACTATTTCGGCACCATAAAGAAAAAGTTCGTTTGATAAGCTTTCAACATTGTTGCCAATTAAAAGCGCCTCCAGTTTGCATGAGAGATCCTTTGCAAGCGAACGCCCTTTTGTAAGAAGTTCCAGACTTACATCTGAAATTTTTCCATTCTCGGTCTCTATGTATACGATTATGTTATTCATGTTAAATATTATTATCCAATAGTGTGTGACGAGATTAATTCAGTGATAAGCATATCAATCTCTTCATAGGAAGAGGATAGTCTCTTTGATTCTTTTGCCTGAAATACAATATTTTCAATTTTCTTAACTTTTGTTGGTGAGCCGGAGAGTCCATAGTTGCTCTCTTCTCCACCCACTTCATTTACGCTCCATTCAGGAATTCTAAGTGATTCCGGACTTTGAAGCGGAAGATATGAGTTGTGTTCATTGTCCTGCTCCTCTGTCAGTGTTCTTGCATGTTTGTATTTCATTAACTGTTTGGCATTTCTCGGACGACATTCCGGTGCTGTTGCATTAACGGTAATTACTGCCGGCAATGGAGTTTTTACAGTCTCAACACCTCTCTCAAGCCTTCTTTTTATTATTAGTTTGCCATTTTCAAAACCTGCAATATCCTCGGCATAAGTGACCTGAGGAAGATTGAGCTTTTCGGCAACCTGAGGTCCAACCTGTGCAGTATCTCCATCAATAGCCTGACGGCCTGCAATTATAATATCGGCATTCATCTTTTTAAGAGCCATGGAAAGGGCATATGATGTAGCCAATGTATCGGCTCCGGCAAATTTTCTGTCCGTGAGCAATACACCACCATCTGCTCCCCTGTAATATCCTTCACGAATAATTTCGGCAGCTCTGGACGGGCCCATTGTTAAAAGTAAAATCTCACTACCCGGGTATCTATCCTTCAATCTGAGTGCCTGTTCCAGAGCGTTCATATCCTCCGGATTAAAGATTGCAGGCAGGGCAGCACGATTAACGGTACCATCCTCTTTCATTGCGTTTTTCCCAACATTACGGGTATCCGGCACCTGTTTGGCCAGAACAACAATCTTGAATTTTTTTGTCATAATTATTTAAAATGGAAGTTTAGGCTTCGGCAGAATTGTTGCCAAAGTTTATGGGTACTCTGTTTACTGGTTCGTTATGAAGTTCAATTACTCCATACTGACTTTCAAACTTAGAAATATTATCCTGCATTGCCAGATATAGTCTCTTTGCATGCTCTGCAGTCATAATTATTCTGTTGTTTACCTGAGCTTTCGGAACACCCGGAAGCATACGAATAAAGTCAATAATAAATTCACTGCTGGAGTGAGTGATAATTGCCAGGTTTGAATAAGAACCCTGTGCAACATCACTGTTTAATTCAATATTAAGTTCATTTTCAGCACTCATTTCTCTCTGATTTTTTTTACACCCGCAAAGATAAGATTTTTTCTTAATAGCTAATTTTGTTCACTTTTTTTAAAATGATTAGATTTGCAGTTTATATAAAACGCTTTTTTAAAATTAAGATGGAGATTCCTGCTAAATATGACCCCTCTCTAACCGAGAGTAAATGGTACGACTTCTGGATGAACAGAGGTTATTTCCACTCAGAACCAAATGAGAAAGAACCATATACTATAGTAATCCCCCCACCAAACGTTACCGGGGTGTTGCATATGGGACATATGTTGAACAACACTATACAGGATGTGTTGGTAAGAAGAGCCAGGATGTCAGGCAAGAATGCTTGCTGGGTTCCCGGCACCGATCATGCATCTATTGCAACTGAGGCAAAAGTGGTTGCAAAACTAAGAGCTGAGGGAATCGAAAAGAGTGATATAACCAGGGAGGAGTTTCTAAAACATGCATGGGAGTGGAAAGAGAAGCATGGAGGAATAATACTTGAACAGCTGAAGAAACTTGGTGCCTCCTGTGACTGGGAACGAACAAAATTCACAATGGATCCTGCTCTCAGCAAATCTGTTATCAATACTTTTGTTCACTACTACAAAAAAGGGTGGATATACAGAGGCGTAAGAATGGTAAACTGGGACCCTGAAGGACAGACCGCAGTTAGCGATGAGGAGGTTATTCATAAAGAGACACCATCAAAGTTGTACTACCTCAGGTATTACATTTCCGAAAATGGCAAGAGCACCGGAGAGTTTGTGCAAATTGCTACTACACGTCCTGAAACAATTATGGCAGATACTGCTGTTTGTGTCCATCCTATGGATGAGAGATACTTTCACCTGAGAGGCAAAAAGGTTCTTATACCGCTTATAAATAAAGAGATCCCAATTATTGAAGATGAATATGTATCAATGGATTTTGGTACAGGATGTCTGAAGATCACCCCTGCACACGACATCAATGACTATGAAATAGGTCTCAGACATAATTTGCCGGTTATAGATATTCTGGATAAATATGCAAGGCTTAATGAAAAGGCTATTATACTGGTAGGTGAAGATAGATTTGAGGCGAGAAAGAAGATAATGAAGATGTTGTCGGAGTCAGGAAACCTCATTAAAGAGGAGCCGTACAACTCGCAGATAGGTTATTCCGAAAGAACAAATGCAATTATCGAACCCAGACTTTCACTTCAGTGGTTTCTTAAAATGGGTGAGGCAGCTGCCCCGGCATTAGCAGCTGTTATGGATGATAAAATAAAGCTTATACCGGATAAGTATAGAAACACTTACAAACACTGGATGGAGAATGTCAAAGATTGGTGTATATCCAGACAGCTTTGGTGGGGTCAGCAGATTCCGGCTTGGTATCTGCCCGATGGAAAAGTAGTTGTAGCTCCCGATATTGAATCTGCATTTAAAGAGGCCCTGTTAATTGATAATTCAGTTAAAATTGAAGATCTGAAACAGGATCCGGATGTTGTGGATACCTGGTTCTCGTCCTGGTTATGGCCTATCTCTGTTTTTGATCCCGAAAAACCAGGATTTCCGGAGAGAGAACCAAACAGAGAACTTGCATATTACTATCCTACAAATGACCTTGTTACTGCCCCTGAAATACTATTCTTCTGGGTTGCCCGAATGATAATGGCCGGCCAGGAGTTTTGCAACGACATCCCTTTCAGAAATGTCTATTTAACTGGCACAGTAAGAGATAAGCTTGGAAGAAAGATGTCAAAGTCGCTCGGGAATTCTCCCGACCCTATCAAACTTATTGAACAATTCGGTGCCGATGGTGTAAGAGTGGGTATGCTTCTTTGCAGCAGTGCAGGTAATGATATCCTTTTTGATGAGAGTCAGGTAGAGCAGGGGAGAAACTTCTCCAATAAAATATGGAACTCCTACCGGTTAATCAAAGGCTGGAGTATAGATAATGTGGCTGAACAGCCTGAAGAGTCTGCAATTGCAGTGAAATGGTTTGACAATCTGCTTTCTCAGTCGATAGATACTATAAATGATCACTTTGAGAAATTCAGATTATCAGATGCACTTATGCTATTATATAAGTTGTTCTGGGATGATTTCTGTGCGTGGTATCTTGAAGTTATTAAACCGGGATCCGGAAATGGTATAGATGCAAAAACTTATGAAGCAACAACTCTCTTCATGGATAAACTATTGAGACTTTTGCATCCTTTTATACCTTTTATAACTGAGGAGCTGTGGCAGAATATTTCTCGGAGAGCTGAGGGTGAAAGCATAATGTTATCGCAAATGCCGGTTTCAGGAGAGTATGATAAGCAATATATCAACTCTTTCAATCTTGTAAGGAGCAGTATTGTTAATATACGAAACATCAGACAATCGAAAGGGATCTCTTCAAAAGAGAGTTTGAACCTCTATGTTAAAGGAGATCTGCGTTCTGAGATGAATTGTATAATCGTGAAAATGGCTAATATTTCTTCTGTTTCAGACATGTCTGAGAAGGGTGAAAATTTCTCCGGTGCTACATTCATGGTTGAGACGAGTGAGTTCTTTGTCCCTCTGTCAGGAATGATAAACATAGATGAGGAGTTAAAGAAGATTGATGCCGAACTCAAACATCTGGAAGGATTTTTAAAGGGAGTGAACAGTAAATTGTCAAATGAAAAGTTTATGGCAAGTGCGCCAAAACAGGTTATTGAAACTGAACTCAAAAAAAGATCCGATGCAGGTATAAAGATTGAAAAGCTTAATCAACAGAGAATTGAATTGTTAAAATAATGTATAAATCTGAGACTACACTTGAAGTACGTTACTACGAAACAGATCTGATGGGTATTGTACACCATTCGAACTATATCAGATATTTTGAGTGGGGCAGGCATGTTGCACTGGTTGAACTTGGTTTGCCAACGCAGGATATTGAGAAAAAGGGCATTATGATGCCTGTGGTAAATCTGTCATGTAACTTTAAAACTCCTGCGAAACAGGGAGATAAACTAAGAATTGTTACTTTTGTAAAAGAGATGCCACGAGTTAAGTTTTTTGTCGAAACAGAGATTTTTAACGAAAAAAATGAACTGGTTTGCTCGGGAAGTGTAACTTTGGGCTTTATTAAATCGGACAGCAGACGGGTCACAAGAGTCCCTGAATTTATTACCTCTCTTTTTGAACCATATTTTAAAAAAACAGAAACAAACTAATATTTATTGATATGAACCATTTTTTACTTTTTGGATCATTGGGAGCTCCTGAAATTATAGTTATTGCCTTTATCGTTCTGCTTCTTTTCGGAGGAAAGAAGATTCCCGAGCTTATGAAGGGAATAGGAAAAGGGGTGAAAAGCTTCAAGGATGGAGTTAAAGGAATTGAAGATGACATTAAAGAGGGCGATTCCGATCCTAAAACAAAATAGAACTCATCTGAAGTGAGTAAAGAGATGACATTCTGGGACCATCTGGATGAGCTGAGGGGAGTTTTGTTTCGCTCGGCCATTGCCGTATTTGTATTGACTGTCATCGTTTTCCTTAATAAAAGAATTGTTTTTGACACTATTATTTTTGGTCCGGTCAATTCAGATTTTATTCTTTATAAATGGTTTGAATCGTTGGCAACCTTAACCGGGATAGAGGCCATTAAACCAGCTCCTTTCAGCGTTGAACTCATCAATATCGAGTTGTCGGCTCAGTTTTTCACACATGTAAGCGTTTCATTAACCCTGGCCTTTATATTAGCAGTTCCGTTTATATTGTATCAGCTATGGTCTTTTATTAGTCCCGGACTATATGAGAAAGAGAAAAGATCGGTGAAAACTGGTTTTGGATTCGCCTCTCTGCTCTTTTTTATAGGTGTACTTGTTGGCTATTTTTTCGTTTTCCCCTTAACAGTAAGGTTTCTTGGAACCTATCAGGTGAGCGACTGGGTTGCTAATCAAATCTCACTCAAATCCTATATCTCAATGTTCACATGGCTTATCTTAATAATGGGAATAGTTTTTGAGATGCCTGCCCTGGCTGCAATTTTATCCAGAATGGGAATTATATCAAAATCTCTTCTGAGAAAATACCGGAAACATGCATTTACAATCCTTATAATAATTGCAGCAATCATTACTCCTAGCGGAGATGCTTTCACCCTGTTTATTGTAGGTGCACCTCTCTATCTGCTTTACGAATTTAGCATACTCATTTGCCGTGATATCAATAAATGATCTTACCGTATCATTCGGCGGTTTTAATCTTTTCGAAGAGGTCTCTTTTCATATAAATGATAATGACAGGATTGGTCTGGTCGGGAGGAATGGCTCGGGGAAGACTACTCTTCTGAAAATTGTTGCAGGAATAACACACCCATCTTCAGGAGTCGTTCAGATACCATCTGCCTTATCAATTGGATATCTGCCTCAGGAGATGGAATATTCAAGAGAGAGTACTGTTTTTGATGAGGCAATGAAAGCATTTTCACATATTGCCCGAGTTCATCAGCAAATTGATGAAATAAATGCAATATTATGTGAAAGAACCGATTATGAAAGTGAGAGCTACCATAAACTAATTGTTAATCTTAACGATTTAACAGAAAGACTAAACGTTCTGGGAAACGGTAATCCGGAGGCTGATGCAGAGAAGGTTCTGGTAGGTTTAGGTTTTAAACGGGAAGAGTTCGGCAGAAAACGTGCAGTACTTAGCCAGGGATGGAATATGCGGATTGAACTTGCTAAGGTACTGCTGGGAAAACCCGATGTTCTTTTACTTGATGAGCCAACAAACCATCTGGATATTGAGTCTATAAGGTGGTTGGAAAACTATCTTCAGAATTTCAGAGGTTCAATTGTGCTCATTTCGCATGACAGAAGGTTTCTGGATAGCATTACCGAGAGAACTGTTGAGATAATGCTCGGAAAAATAAATGATTACAAAGTCCCATACTCTAAATATCTTATTTTGCGTAAGGAGAGGATGGAGCAGCAGAGGGCTGCATACGACAACCAGCAAAGGTCAATTGAGAAAACAGAGGAGTTTATCGAAAGATTCCGTTATAAGGCCTCAAAATCAAATCAGGTCCAATCGAGAATAAAACAACTTGAAAAACTGGAGCGGATTGAAATAGAAGAGGAGGACAATTCAAGGCTATATGTAAAATTTGCCCCATCTCCACGTTCGGGACATGTTGTTGTAAAATCTGAAAATGCAGGAGTCTCCTTTGGTGTTAAAACAGTTTTCAGAAAGGCCAACATTGTAATTGAAAGAGGTGAAAAGGTTGCATTTGTGGGTAAAAACGGAGAGGGAAAAACAACCTTCATGAGACTTATTACCGGTGATCTTAAACCATCTGAGGGAAAAGTTGAAAAAGGACACAATGTCCACTTAGGATATTATGCACAGAATCAGGAAGAGCTTCTTTCAAAAGGTGATACTGTTTTTGAGACTCTGGATAAAGTTGCAACAGGAGAGATCAGAACAAAACTTAGGGATATTCTGGGTGCCTTTCTTTTCAGAGGTGAGGATATTGACAAGAGGGTGGCAGTATTAAGCGGAGGAGAGAGATCCAGGCTTGCTATGGCTAAACTGATTCTCAAACCCTATAATCTTCTTGCTTTGGACGAGCCTACAAATCACATGGATATCAGATCTAAAGATATCCTGAAGCAGGCGTTGTTGCAATATGATGGTACATTGGTGCTGGTATCGCACGACAGAGACTTTCTTGATGGACTGGTCAATAAAATATACGAATTCAAGGATGGCTCAGTAAGAGAACATCTGGGAGGATTGAATGATTTTCTTGATAGGAAAAATATTGAAACACTTGATGATTTACAGAAGAGTGGCACAAACAGCAACTCTATTTCATTGAAAACAAATGATGCAACCGGGGGTAACTACCAGCAGAAGAGAGAATTTGAAAAAGAGTTGAAGCGTAAAAGAGCTAAAATTGAAAAGTGTGAAGAGAAGATAGCCGAACAGGAGAAGATTATTTCTGAAATTGAGGAGAGATTGAATAGTGGAAATAATGATTTACCTTTGACCGAAATTTTAGCTCAATATGAGGAGAGTAAAAAAATACTCAATATATTGTTGGAAGAGTGGGAGAGTTTACACAATAATTGATTGAAAATTTATGGAGAAAACAGATAATTTTATTTTTGGAATTCATCCGGTCCTTGAAGCTCTTGAGAGCAAAAGAAAGATAGAAAAGGTACTTTTCAAAAAGGGAATTGAGGGGCCTCAGTTCCGCCTTTTACTGGAAAAATTAAAAGCTCTTGATATTCAGGTACAATTTGCACCTGTCGAAAAGCTGAACTCATATACAAGATATAACCACCAGGGAGTAATAGCATTTATTGCGAATGTCGACTACGTCTCAATTGAAGATATGATCAAAATTGCCGAAGGTAGAGGTAAATCACCCCTCATTGTCATACTTGATGGAGTTAGTGATGTCAGGAACTTCGGTGCAATTGCAAGAACAGCAGAGTGTGCCGGTGCCGATGGCATAATAGTTCCGGCAAAAGGGAGTGCTGCAGTAAATGCCGATTCTGTTAAGACCTCAGCAGGAGCTTTGCTCAGAATTCCCGTATCTAAAGTCTCAAACGTGAGAGAGGCAATATTCTATCTTAAAGAGTCCGGTTATAAAATTGTTGCATCATCAGAAAAGGCACAAAAAACAATTTACGAAGAGAGTTATAATTCTCCGGTTGCAATAATTCTGGGTTCGGAAGAGAAGGGGGTTTCGCAATCGGCTATCGCAATCTCCGACTCTCAGGTTAGAATTCCAATGGCAGGTTCTATCGGATCATTAAATGTATCGGCAGCCGCTTCAGTTATCCTTTTTGAAATTTTGAGGCAGAGGAGCGTCTGAATTCGGAGCATATGATTGCAGTTGCAATTGCAACATTCAATGATTCAGCCCCACTGTTCTTATGTGAAGGGATACTTATTTTTCTATCGATCAATTTTTCCATATCCGGGGAGATTCCGAATGACTCACTGCCCATTACAATAATTGCAGATTCCGGCATTTGTGTATCGTAAACATTTTCACCTTCAAGAAATGTTCCCAGAATATTAATCTTTCCAGAGTTCGATTCAATCAACTTGTTTAGTGATCTGTACTCAATTTTAATTCTGAAGAGTGAACCCATTGACGATTGAACAACCTTTGGATTGTAAATATCTACACAATCTTCAGAACAGAAAATCGCATCAATCCCGAACCAATCGGATAAACGGATAATTGTACCCATATTACCGGGATCTTTTATAGAATCAAGTGCTAAATATAGCTTACGCGGTTCAGGAGTTGTCAACTCTCTCTTTGTTGGTTTTTTTACAACTGCAAGAACAGGAGATGGAGATGATAAAAGCGAGATTCTTGACATCATCTCCTCTCCGATCTCCTCTTTATAAAAGATCTTTTCAACTTTCCATCCGGCAATTATCAGCTCATTTATAATCTTTTCTCCCTCAGCAATAAACATTCCTGTTTCGTCCCTCTCTCTCTTTCTCTCCAGTGAGCGAATAAGCTTAATATCGGCCTTTGAGATCATATCAATAACCTAAAATCTTGAGCATTGATTTATATGTCTGCTCTTTACTAAAGAGTCTTGTAAAATACTCCCCGTTTTCGTCTTTGTCAATTGTAATATGCTTCGGAGCTGGTTGAAGACAATGTTGAATACCCCCAAAACCTGCAATAGACTCCTGGTAAGCTCCTGTATGGAAGAACCCCAGGTAAAGTGGTTCATCACCGTTTATAGTGGGCAGAAATATTGCATTAGCATGTGCTTCAGCATTGTAATAATCCTGACTATCACAAGTGAGGCCTCCGAGGAATACACGCTGATACTCACTATTCCACTTATTTACCGGCAAAAGTATAAATCTTTGCTTAATACCCCATGTGTCAGGTAAAGTGGTCATAAACGAGCTGTCGACCATATACCATCTCTCTCTGTCATTCTGCTGTTTCTGGTCAAGCACCTGGTAAATAACGGCACCACTTTCTCCTACAGTAAAGCTTCCGAATTCAGTAAAAATATTTGGTTCAGGAACACCCCTCTGTGAACATATGCTTTTCACCTGAGCTATAATCTCTTCTGCCATATATTCATAGTCGTAATCAAAAGCAAGTGAATTTTTAATAGGGAAACCACCACCGATATTCAAAGATTCAAGTTCCGGGCATATCGTTTTAAGATCACAGTAAACTGATACACACTTGGAGAGTTCATTCCAATAGTAGGCATTGTCCCTGATACCGGTGTTGATAAAGAAGTGAAGCATTTTTAAAGTAAACTTGTTATTCTGCTTTATCTTTGTTTCATAAAAAGGTATAACATCACTGTACCTTATTCCCAATCTGGATGTGTAAAACTCAAATTTGGGCTCCTCCTCTGCAGCAATCCGAAGTCCTATTGTACATGGTTCTTTAATACACAAATCAAGTTCATCGAATTCCCTCATATTATCAAGTACAGGAATCGTATTTTCCCATCCATTGTTAATAAAATTTGCAATATTTTCAATATAAATGTCCTTTTTAAAACCGTTGCAGATAATATAAAGTTCCTTTGTAACAGTCCCTTGTTCAAATAACGACTCTATTAAGTTGAGATCGAATGCCGAGGATGTTTCGAGATGAATGTCATTTTTAAGCGCCTCTTCAATAACAAACGAAAAGTGAGAACTTTTTGTGCAGTAGCAATAGTGATAATCACCTTTATAGTCAACTTTTGCCATGGCAACGTTAAACATTCTTTTTGCCCTTTGTATCTGCGAGGAAATCTTTGGAAGATATGTTATTTTTAGAGGAGTACCGTATTGTTCAATAATATCCATCATTGGTATATCGTGAAAGTAGAGTTCTCCATCTTCTACAGTGAATTCATCTTGTGGAAAGTCGAAAGATTGTTCTACCAGATCAATGTACTTATTCTTCATCTTTAAAATGTAAGTGAGTTAGATTATAAAAAAAATATCAATGTAAATTGGTTGCATTTGAACCGTCCTGCAAATATATCTTTTTTTATATTTCAAAAAAAACAAATCATTATAATTACTATTTTTGTGTAAAATAAAATATTGATGGATAGAGTTTCCCTCTTAAGAGTTCTGTTTTTTTTAATTATTATCATCACCTTCTCTTTTTACTCCTGCAGTACCGTAAGAGTAATACCTGAAGGCAGCTCTTTATTGAAAGAGAATAATATAATAATTACCAACAGCGAGGAGATAGAGTCCGGGAACCTCTCTCAGTATATAAGACAACAACCAAACAGATCTCTCATTTACGGTTGGAATCCCTTTTTAATGATATATAATTGGAGTAACGGAAAGAGTAACGGCTGGAACAAGTTTGTAAAAAAAATCGGACAACCTCCGGTAATTCTGGATTCATCTCTTGTAAGAAAAAGCAGTGAAAATCTCAGGAATCATCTCTCATCACTTGGATATTACAACTCATTAATTGAAGATACAATAGTTACAAAAAGAAAAAAGAGTACAGTAAACTATAGGGTTACATTGGGTAAGAGTTTTAAATTGAGAGAGATAAACTATATAATTAAAGATACTGCAATAGAGAGAATCGTATCTGAAACTTATAATGAGACTGTTGTTGTTCCTGGAATCAGACTCTCTGAAAAAACTCTCGATCTTGAAAGTGAGAGAATTACCAATGTGTTGAGGGAAAGGGGATATTATAACTTTACAAAGAATTTTTTCTTCTTTGAAGCTGATACTTTAGCCGGTAACGGACAGGCAGATCTTTTTATAAAAATTGAAAACTATACCAGGAACGAATCGCCGAAAGATTCCAGGAAACATGAACTATACAGAATACGTAATATCTCCCTTTTCTCTGATTATGACCCGATGAGGAGCAGGGAGGATTCACTCTCAAGGTATAATATTCACAAAATGAGAAATTTTACGATTTTTCACAGGGGAGAGAGGAGTATAAGACCATTTGTCCTTGAGAAAATGAATATTCTGAAACCAGGTGAACTATATAATGAAAAAATGGCATCTCTGAATTATAATCGGTTTATGTCACTCAGATTTTTCTCGGGAGTCAACATTCAGTACGACGAAGTGCCGTATGACTCAACTTCGGGAAAAAGAGAGGTAGATTGTATTATAAGACTTACTCCATCTAAAAGCCAGGGATATAAATTAAATCTTGAAGCTTCAAGTAACTCAAACAATCTTTTAGGAGTATCTCCTGCAGTATCTTATTACCATAAAAATCTTTTTAAGGGTGGAGAGTGGTTTACCGTAGGTTTTATGGGTAACTTTCAGTTTAAGCTTAAGGATCCTGTCCGATCAACTGAACTAGGTATTAATACCGGTATATCATTTCCAAGTTTTCTATTGTTACCTGACTCTCTTTTTAAAAGTAATGTGCCAAGATCTGAGGTTAATATAGGGTATAACTACCAGAGTCGCCCGGAGTTTACAAGAAATCTGATCTCCTTAAATTACGGTTATAACTGGAGGGTGGGAGAGAGACTTTTCTATACTGTTAATCCTGTGCAACTTAATATAGTAAGGCTTTTCAACTTAAGCTCAAAATTCTATGAGTCATTGCAGGACCCTTTTCTGAAGAACTCATATAAAAACCATTTTGACCTTGGAGCCGGAGCTACCTTTTACTACACAACCAATCCAAATACAAACCCAGACAGATCATTTTTCTATTTAAGATGGACAAACGATATTGCCGGAAACCTTATAAGTATTTTCAATTCTGCTCTTTCCAGAGATACTTCCGGTTACAGAAAAATCTGGAACACACCTTATGCCCAATATTTAAGAAGTGATTTTACATTGGGTCAAACCTGGCGTCTGAATGGGAGAGAATCCTTTGCAACAAGGTTTAATATTGGTGTGGGTTATGCATATGGCAATTCAAGATCATTACCATATGAAAAACTTTTTTATGCCGGCGGAGCAAACAGTTTGAGAGGATGGCAAGCCAGATCCGTTGGCCCTGGATCATCTGCATTAGACACTACATTCTCTATTGCGAACCAGACCGGAGACTTTAAACTTGAACTAAATGCTGAATACAGGTTTGAAATGTTCTGGAATATTGAAGGTGCAATTTTTATTGACGCCGGTAATATATGGACAATAAGAAATGAGCCGGGTAAGGAGCAGGCGACATTCAGATTAAAGGATTTCTATAAGAGTGTTGCGGTAAACTGGGGATTCGGTGCCAGATTAAATCTCGATTTTGTTATTTTAAGGCTGGATTTGGGTATGGTAGCACATGATCCTATGTCAAACAGATGGTTGGGGGCCGGTGATTGGTTCAAAAAGAACAGCTACTCCTTGCAATTTGGTGTAGGATACCCATTTTAAGTGATCAGATTTTTTATTTTTCAAAGAAAATAGTTCCAAAGAAATCAGGTGTATGGAAATCTGGTTTTTCTTTTATAATCGGGCTCCATGAAATGTAATGTTTCTTAGGCAATTCATCACCACATTTATAAAAATTCGCTTTTACCTCTTTGTTATTCAGGTTTTTGTAATTGGTTATTCCATATAATTCCAATGGAATGGCAATTGATATTTTCCATTCGAAAAATCCGGTTTTAGTCTCAAATCCTTCACTACCTAAAGACGAAATCCTTCTGATTTTTGAAAGGATATCTGCACCGAACCTGGTTCTATGTGTTCTGTCTGGACCACAGGCAAAAGTTCCGAATCCAATACAATTCATCTCCATGTTGTAATAACATTCTGAACCGGGAGGTATCATGAAAAACTCAACACATGAGTCTTTGTATGGACTGGAGCCAGAATCCTGAGTGTAAAATGCTTTTATATGCTCCTCTTTTACAACAAACTGTATATAGATCTCCTCAATTGACCATGCGATTCTGAAATCAACAACAGGAGTATATGGAAACTCATCTTTCCAGCAATTATTTGATAAATTGTGAAAAGAGACCCCTGCATTATCCATCATCTTCTCGACTAATCTAAAAGGGGGATTTTTGCAGGGGAACGATATCTTCTTTACAATCAGCATTTAGCTCTTTAATGTTGAAGTCCTGATCTTATAACCAGAAACTCCGTAATACAAAATAAATGCATAAATAGGTAATGCAATCCAGTAAGATTGCTGAGCACCTACTGAATCTTTCAGGAATCCGTAAATAGTAGGAATTACTGCACCACCAGCAATTGCCATCACAAGGAAAGAGGATCCCGTTTTGGTAAATTTTCCCAAATCGGCTATTGCCAGAGGCCATAGTGCCGGCCACATCAATGAGCAACCAAGAGCCATCAGAGAGATAAACCAGATTGACATCTCTGCCGGAGTGAGAACTACAAGAATAGAGCCTGCAATTCCAAGAAGTGAGCAGATGATTAGAGCTTTTGATTGACTTAAATATTTAGGAATAAATATAATTCCGCAAATATATCCAACTACCATTCCGATAGGTGAAATCCAGGCATAAAAGGACGCATCAGGAAGTTTGAGCCAGGTTGCATAATCTACCAACGTGCCCAGTGCAACTGTTTCAACTCCTACATAAAAGAAGAGAGTCAACGCACCAAGAAGCAGATGTGGAAACTGCCATATTGAAGTCTTATTAGCAGCATAAGGACATTCGGCCTCATTTCCGCTTTCTTCTCCGGCAGCTTTAACCTCAGGCAGCGGAGCTAACATAGATAGTAAGCCCAGGAGAATAAAAACTCCGATAATTATGTAAAAAGGAAGATACAGGTCGGAGATAAGGGTGTCCGTTGTGTTTTTTCCAATAACAAATGCAAGAAAAACCGGTGCAACCGGCCATGCCAGTTTGTTGCAGATACCCATAATTGACATCCTTTTGGCAGCACTTTCAAGCGGGCCCAGGATAGTAATGTATGGATTAACAGATGCTTGAAGAAATGTATTTGCAATTCCGCTAACAAATGAGGCAACAAGGAAAAGGACAAAACTCTCATTTTTAGCAGATGGAATAAAGAGTGCAAAAGCTATTGCAAACATCAGAAATGAAAGCGACATAGTTTTTTTATAGCCGATTCTTGCTATTGTTCTGGTAGCCGGGTAACCAAATATTATGAAAGTTGAAAAGGTTGCTGCCAGTATCAGATAGGCCTCTCCCGATGATACGTCAAGCGTCTTATTCAGCACCGGAATCAGAAAAGAGTTTATACCTAATGCAAATCCTATTGCAAAGAACATCATGCCGATAAATGCAATCGGGATAATGAAATTACTTTTTTTATCCATTTTTCAAGCAGGTTAAGTTATTAATCTTAAATATAATATCGTACAAATAATTCTATTGCCTGGTACTCTGCCATTCCAAGCTTATCAAAAAGAATGGCTGTATTATGGTTTCTCTCCTCGGCTCTCTGCCAGAACTCACGTTTATCGGATCCCGGGAATAATGGTCTGTCTTTCTGAGACTGGTGTTTAAAAATGGCCTCCCTTTTTATGTTTACCTCTTCCGGACTTAATGGAACAGCCATATCGGCATCGGCAACATCCCACTCCTGCCATGCACCTCTGTAGAGCCAGACTCTGCAATCCTTAATCCAATCTTCGTTTTTAAGCTCCTGTAAAGCAGTTAGAATAGCCTGTAAGCAGACCCTGTGAGTTCCATGGGGGTCACTTAAATCTCCGGCAGCATAGATCTGGTGAGGTTTAACCCGCTTAAGCAGATCTTTTACAATTGCAATATCTTCAGGTCCGATAGGTTTCTTTTTAACCCCGCCCGTTTCATAGAATGGCATATCCAGAAAATGTACCCTCTCTTCAGGAATTCTGAGATAGCGACAAGCAGCTTTTGCCTCACCTCTTCTTATTGCACCTTTTACCTCTCTGATACTTTGCGAATCGGGTTCTCCGGGATGCTTTTTACCCAGCTCCTCCAGAGCCTGCCGGTAGATAGAGTCAGCCTTATTAAGTTCTGAATTATATATTTTTGCACTATCCCTTAGAAAATCCAGAAACCTTATGGCGTCGTGGTCAAAAACCGCAATATTGCCAGAGACCTGATAGGCGAGATGAACCTCATGTCCATGTTCAGATAGCCTGGCCAAAGTTCCACCCATAGAAATTACATCATCATCAGGGTGGGGCGAGAAGATAATCACCCTTTTAGGGTAGGGGAGAGCCCTCTCCGGACGAGTAGCATCATCGGCATTGGGCTTACCTCCCGGCCAGCCTGTAATTGTATGCTGAAGATCGTTAAAGACCTTGATGTTTATTTTACTCGCAGGACCCTGTTCAGTAATGAGATCACTCATACCATTATCATTATAGTCTCTGTCTGTGAGCTTAAGAATAGGCTTGTCCAGCTTTTTACAGAGCCAGAAGACCGATTTACGGGTTAATTGATCTGTCCATTCGCACGGGCCGGTTAACCACGGAGTCTTTATTCTTGTGAGCTCAGCTGCGGCTGCATAATCAAGATATACATCAAGATTACCATGTTTCTGCAGATAAGAGACAGGAATTTGCTCACTGATGTTTCCTTCAACCAGTTTTGCTATTGACTGTGCCTTACCTTCACCCCATGCAAGGAAATATATCTTTCTGGCAGATAGAACAGTCTCTATACCCATTGTCAGAGCATGGAAAGGAACATATTCAACGCCAAAGAATTCAGAGGCGGCAGAAACTCGTGTATTGAAGTTTAGGGTAATGAGACGTGTTCTTGAGTTATAGTGCGAACCGGGTTCGTTAAATCCCATATTACCAATAACCATTATATCTATACCACCCAAAGATGCTATCTTCTGCTCATAATTATCGCAGTATTCATGGATTTTAGATTTAGGAACTTCACTATCAAGACAATGTATATTAGCTGAAGGAATGTTAATATTATCCAGCAAATACTCCTTCATGAATCTGAAATGGGACTGGAGTTCATTTTTATTAAGAGGCCAGTACTCATCAATTGTGAAAATATGAACGTTTTTAAACGAAATCTCTTTTTTGTTGTAAAGGTCTACGAGGTCTTCATAGACTTTTATTGCTACAGATGAAGCACTTAACCCTAAAACGCAGGGTTTACCCTCTCTCTCCTTCCTGTTAATGGTCTCTGCAATGTTTTGAGCAACTCTTCTGCATGCAACATCAGATTCATCAAAGATATCAACAGGGATCTTCTCATACCTTTTAGTAAAATCTGTATTAATAATCATGGTTAAAAAATTATAGTTAAAATTGTTATGTAATCTTTATAAAAATGGGACAACTGCTTCTCTTATCGGTATTAATGATCTAATCAAATCTTCGAGCAGATCAAGCTTTAACATATTTGCCCCATCTGAAAGTGCTTTGGAAGGTTCCGGGTGAGTCTCAATGAATAATCCATCAACTCCTGCTGCAATTCCTGCCCGGGCAATTGTCGAGATCATCCCAGGTTTTCCGCCGGTTACACCTGATGATTGATTTGGTTGTTGAAGACTATGCGTAACATCCAGAACAACAGGATATCCAATTGATTTCATAACAGGTACGGATCGAAAATCAACAATCAGATCGGAATATCCGAATTGGGTTCCTCTCTCTGTTAACATAATATTGTTATTACCTGCCAGGGCAACTTTACCGGCTGCAAATTTCATTGACTCAGGTGATAAAAACTGACCTTTTTTAATATTCACAAACTTTCCGGTCAAAGCAGCAGCTTCGAGAAGATCGGTTTGTCTGCACAAAAATGCCGGTATCTGAAGAATATCGGCATCAAAGGATGCTGCAAGAGCAGCTTCGTTAGCATTATGAATATCTGTAACATAAGGAACAGATAGTTTAAACCGGATTTTTTGCAGAATCTCTAATGCTTTTTCATCTCCCAAACCTGTGAAAGAATCTGCTTTCGATCTGTTAGCTTTACGGTAGGATGATTTAAACACAAATGGAATAGAGAACTTCTCGGTAATAGACTTGATTTCAGATGCAACTCTATATGTAATTTCTTCGTTTTCAACAACACAGGGGCCTGCCAATAGAAAGAAAAGTCCCTTGTCGGTATTCTTAATATACTCTATTTTTGATATTGTCATAACGTCGCAAAATTAGGCAAAAACTATTAATAATATTACTTTTTCCACAACGCCTGCAACCTTTTTTTAATCTCCTCCTCTTTCAAATTGGAACCCGGCTCATAAAACTTACAATTTGATAGCTCCTTAGGTAAAAACTCCTGTTCTGCAAAATTTCCCTCAAAGGAGTGGGCATATTTATACCCTTTTCCGTAATTGAGCTCCTTCATGAGTTTAGTAGGGGCATTCCGTAAATGTAAAGGGACTGGCAGATCTCCGGAACGGTTCACCTCCTCCATTGCAGCCTCTACAGCAAGGTATGCAGAGTTGCTTTTTGGTGAGGTTGCCAGATAAATAACTGCATGTGAGAGTACAATTCTTCCCTCCGGCATGCCAATTTTGTGTAGAGCATCAAAGCAGGCCTGAGCAATTAAAAGAGCATTCGGATTGGCCAGACCAATGTCTTCACTTGAGAGAATTATCATTCTTCTGGCAATAAAAAGTGGGTCTTCGCCCCCTGCAAGCATCCTTGCCATCCAGTATAGTGCAGCGTCGGGATCTGATCCTCTGATACTTTTAATAAACGCCGAAATTATGTCGTAATGTTGCTCTCCATTCTTGTCATATAACGCAATGTTCTCCTGTAATCTGTTTATAACAACATTGTTGTCTATAATGATTTTCTCATTGTTAGTAAAGCTTGAGACTATAATCTCAAGTATGTTTAAAAGCTTTCTTGCATCACCGCCACTAAAACGGTATAGGGCTTCTCTCTCTGTGATTTTTATCTTTTTTGAAGAAAACAGGGCATCTTTTTTTATAGCTCTGTCAATTAATATATCCAGATGATTTGTTTCCAATGATTTTAAAACATAAATCTGGCATCTGGAAAGGAGGGGAGTAATCACTTCGAATGATGGATTCTCTGTAGTTGCTCCTATGAGTGTAATTGTGCCATCTTCAACTGCACCAAGTAATGCATCTTGTTGGGATTTGCTGAAACGGTGAATTTCATCAATAAAAAGAATTGGCCTGCTTTTTTGAAATATAGAGTTTGACCTTGATTTTTCAATGATCTCTCTTAAATCTTTTACTCCTGAATTGATGGCCGATAATGAATAAAATTGTCTGTCCAGACTACTGGCAATTATTCTTGCCAAAGTTGTTTTTCCAACTCCGGGTGGTCCCCAAAGTATAAAAGAGGAGAGGATACCAGATTCTAACATTTTTCTAAGTATTGAACCTTTGCCAACCAAATGTTCCTGTCCTACGAAATCATCAATTGTCTTTGGTCTTAATCTTTCTGGTAATGGTATCCCACCGGGGCTATTTAACATAATATAAATTGTGTTACTATTCTCTTTTTCTAAGCTGTTTTATAATTCTGGAAATAACGTTCTCAATAGATTGATCAGGCTCTATTATATTATAGTCCTCCCAGAAATTTTCATCGGTATAGTCACTCACCTTGGCTGACATGATATCACGAGGCTTAATTCTGCTTTCAACTTCAATCTTTCTCTCATTTTCGGATATGTCGGTTATTGCAATTTCAGATGATATTGTATAGATATTTCTGAACCATTTTTTATCCCACTTAGCGTTAAATTTCACTTCAGTCTTGGAGTAGTCAAAATACCATAATCCATCAATGAGTTTATAGTTGACAATGTAATTTGCACTCATTACATCCATTTTAAGTGAAGCCGGTTTTTTTCTTACAAAATATGAATTTGCGAGCTCTCTGTTCTCTACATTCATTGCAAACTCAATCCGACCAACAGCCAGAGATTCGGCATCTATGAATATCTTACCTCTGAAGTAGATTTCACGCTGTTTTAACAACTCATCGAATTCAATTACATAAAAAAACCTGTTATTTATTGTTACCGGATCGGTAAAGTTGAATTTATAAATCTGCTCAAGCATCATGATATCGGCACCCAGAAACGGATCTTTAACTATATCCAGATCCAATGCTGAGTTAGGCCCGCCCTGGAATTTAACCAACAATGTATCAATACGATTTATATCATAGCTGCCTCTTGCTTTATATATGGCAAGCTGATCGGCTCTGTAACCTGCGTAAGATGCTTTATTAATATCCAATACAGCTTCATTTATAGATACATATGTATTGCCTTTTTTTATCATCTCCCTGTAAAAAGCAGTCATTTGGACAGGTGCAAGCTTATAGTTTCGTGGTATTCTGGCTAATGCCATCTTCACAATTGATGGTGCATCCTGAGGTCTTATTGTTATTGGGTTAAGTGCAATATCGGATTGCTCAAGCTTGATTTTCAGAGGCTCTTTTCCAAAATCTTTTATAGCAACTCTTTTTGATTTATACCCAAGATAAGAGACCATTAATGAATCGGCCTTTACCCCTGAAGGAATCTTTAAAACAAAAATACCTTCAGAGTTGGTCACATTGCTGATATTGGTTGAAATCAGTTGTATAGAAGCAAAATTTAATGCTTTCCCGGAAGAGGCGTCCTGTACTCTACCCGTAACCGGGTAAAAATCCTGTCCATGAATGATTTGTACTAAAAACAGAAACGGGACAATTATAAAATAGTATCTTTTCATAATCTGTAATTTATTAAAAAATAACTTCGCCCATTGATGCGAAATTACGATTTTTAAACCATTATATTAACAGTTAAAGATAAAAAAAGTTAATTTCGCACTCCAATACAAAATATCATGGGAAGAAGAGATAAAGAATTGCTTGAAAATATTAAAATTGAATCTATTGCAGCGGAGGGTAAATCGCTTGCCCATGTCAGTGGAAAGGTACTTTTTGTCCCTTTTGCAGTACCTGGCGATGTTGTGGATGTTCAGGTAAAAATCAAACGAAAAGGTTATTTGGAGGGATATATCACCAGAATGATAAGCCCCTCCCCTTTCAGAATAGAGCCATTTTGCAGCCATTATGGATTATGCGGGGGGTGTAAATGGCAATCTGTCCCCTACCCTGAACAGTTGAAAAATAAAGAGCAGCAGGTAATTGACCAACTGGTTCGAATTGGCCATTTAAGACTTCCTGAGATCTCTCCCATTCTTGGATCTGAAAAGACAACAGAGTACAGGAATAAGCTTGAATATACATTCTCCTCAAAAAGATGGATTGATTCATCGTCTGAATTGGAAGATCTGTCAGAAAAAGAGAGATATGGTCTTGGTTTTCACATAGCCGGCCTTTTTGATAAAGTGCTTGATATTGAACATTGTTATCTGCAACCATCTCCATCAAACGAGATAAGACTCTTTGTAAAACGATTTGCAATAGAAAATGGCTACATCTTCTTCGATTTGAGAGAACAGAGTGGATTTCTGAGAACACTTGTAATCAGGACAACCTCAACCGGTGAGACAATGGTAATTGTTGTATTCGCTTACGAAGATGAGGTTTTAAGAAAAAAGCTTCTTGAAGCGATTAAAAATCAATTCCCTTCTATATCATCTCTTAACTGGATGATAAATAGTAAGAAAAACGACTCAATATCTGATCTTGACTGTTATCTCTTTTATGGTCATGAGTATATCTATGAAAGAATGGAGGATTTAACATTCAGAATCGGTCCAAAATCATTTTATCAGACCAATTCGGAACAGGCCTATCGTTTGTATTCTAAAGTAAGGGAATTTGCCCAGCTAAAAGGTAATGAAGTATTGTATGACCTTTACACAGGAACCGGCACTATTGCTCTCTTCCTCTCTAAAAATGTAAGAAGAGTTGTAGGTATAGAGTATGTTTCAGAGGCGATTGAGGATGCAAAGTCGAATGCTCTTTTCAATAATATTGATAATTGCTCCTTTTATGCCGGAGATATGAAAGACATGCTGACACCTGAATTTATAAAGGATAACGGAAAGCCAGATGTGGTTGTACTTGATCCACCCAGAGCTGGAGTTCACCCTGATGTTGCTAAGGTTATATCGCAGGCATCTCCCGAAAAAATTGTTTATGTGAGTTGTAATCCTGCCACACAGGCACGGGATATAGCGCTTTTGGGAGAAAAATACAAAATTCTGAAGGTTCAGCCTGTTGATATGTTTCCTCATACACATCATCTTGAAAATATTGTCTTATTGACTAAAATAGATTAAATTTGAAAAACCGGACTACCTATGGATATCAATTTTAATTCAACAATTTGCGCTCTCTCTACGGTTCAGGGTAAGGGGGCGATTGCAGTAATACGGATGACCGGTGAGGATTCCATAAGCATTGTCGATTCTATCTTTAAACCCTTTAAAGGAAAATCCCTGACAGAGACTCCGGGAAACAGAGTCAGGTACGGATCTATTTACAATGGTGATGTTTTAATTGATGAAGTTCTGGTTTCACTTTATCGCACTCCACACTCCTATACCGGCGAAAACATGGCCGAGATATCATGTCATGGCTCCCAATATATCCAACAGGAGATCCTGATGTTGCTGCTAAACAGAGGGGCAAAACTTGCAGCTGCTGGTGAATTCTCAAAGCGTGCATTCTTAAACGGAAAGATGGATCTTGCTCAGGCCGAAGCGGTTGCAGATCTTATCTCTTCTGAAACAGAGGCTGCTCATCGTATTGCAATGCAACAGATGAAGGGAGGCTTCTCTAAAGAGCTTTCCAGAATGAGAGCCTCATTGCTTGAGATTGTCTCTTTGATGGAGCTGGAACTTGATTTCAGTGACGAGGATGTCGAATTTGCCGACAGAGATAAGCTCCTAAAGCTGGTTAATTCTGTTTATGAACATATTTCCAAACTTATTGAATCATTTAAACTGGGAAATGTAATTAAAAATGGGATTCCGGTAGCGATCGCAGGAGCCACAAATACCGGTAAGAGCACACTTCTTAATGCATTTCTGGATGAGGAGAGAGCTATTGTCTCTGATATTCACGGAACGACAAGAGATTTTATTGAGGGATTCGTAAATATTGAAGGGGTCGGTTACAGGTTTATTGATACAGCAGGAATCAGGGAGACCCAGGAGTTTATCGAGATCATAGGTATTGAAAGAAGTTTTGAAAAGATTAAAAGCTCCTCTATTGTACTTCTGGTACTAGATTCAGAGAGGGAAAATCATTTTGAATCAAGTATTCAACAATTATCGTCCATTGTTGATCCCGAGAATCAAAAAGTAGTTATAATTCTGAATAAATCTGATATATACAAGACGAATAATTCAGATAACGGTGAGGCTGAAATTAAAAAAACACTATCTGAAATAAAATCGATATGCACTACAAACAGTCTTACAACAGAGGCTATAATTCCTGTCTCTGCAAAGGAGCGGGAGGGTCTTGAAATTATCAAAGAGACACTTATAAAATCAAGGAATTTTGAAATGAGCCACTCCTACTCTACTCTGGTAACCAATATAAGACATTTTGATGCGCTCAAAGAGGCAAAAATATCTCTAGAAAGAGTAAGTTCAGGACTCGAATCATTACTCCCCACCGATCTTCTGGCTCAGGATATAAGAGAGGTTCTTTACCATATTGGAGAAATTGTGGGAGAGATAAATACCGAAGAGATACTGGGTAACATCTTCAGTAAATTCTGTATTGGAAAGTAACCCCCGCAAATCAAGCAAATAACAAACGTAGTATAACTACTCTAAAGCCCTGTATATCGGGGCTTTTTTAATGCAACAAATATAATGTTTGTTTTGCATTGCATTGTGATATTATGATAATATTTGTACCTTTGTTGTACCTTGAAACGTTGAGGTACAAAAAATGGGGTCTAACCCCTTATTATATTGCACTTAATTGCACTTAACGACACTTAATTATAATTAAAGCTACAAAATGGGGTCAAATATTAGAGTACAAAGGATTTGCCAGTATTGCGGAAAGGAGTTTACAGCCCGCACTACCGTTACAAAATACTGCGGTGACACCTGCGCCAAAAAAGCCTACAAACAGGGCTTAAAACAGGTTAAAATCGAGCTTAGCGACAATGAAACATCATATTTAAGGAATCGAGAAATAGAAGACCTTAAAAAGAAAGAGTTTTTGAATGTTAGAGAGGTTGCAAAATTGTTGGGTTGTTCTGCTCGGTCAGTATATTACTATATAGAATGCGGGGCTATTAATGCTGTTAATCTGGGGCAAAGAATTACCAGGGTGCGACGTGCTGATATTGACATGTTGTTTGACACAAACCACCCTTTTATTATTCAGTCCCAGGAGCCGCCAATCATTCCTGGAATTTCTGACTGTTATTCGATAGCAGAGGTTAAAAATAAATTCGGAGTATCAGAAAAAGGTTTAACCGACATAATTAAACGAAATAACGTACCCAAAATAAAAAAAGGCAGGTACGTCTACCTACCAAAAACACTAATTGACAATATATTTCTATATAAAGGAACACCCAAGCATGACAATTAAAGTAAAACTAAGGCAGAAACCCATATCAGGAAACAGACAGAGTTTATACCTGGATTTTTACCCACCTATCCCCCACCCCGAAACTGGCGAACAAACCCGTCGGGATTTTTTAGGATTATACATTTATGAGAAACCAAAAACACCCATTGACAAAGCCCACAATGAAGAAACACTAACCCTGGCAAACAGCATTAGGCAAAAAAAAGAAAACGCACTAAATAAGCCAGAAATTTATAGCGCGTTCGAGAAAGGGCAGTTAAGGATAAAGGAGAACGGAGAAAAGGATTTTGTTGCCTACTTCCAGATGCTTGCCAATAAACGCAAATCCTCAAACCATGACAATTGGGCGTCTGCATCAAAATACCTGATAAACTATACAGGAGGTAAACTTAAATTTGCCGACATTAACGAAAGTTGGTGTGAGGGTTTTAAGGAATATTTATTAACAGTTAAGAGTAATAAAAGCGACAAAACAACACTTGCTACAAATTCTGCTGTCTCATACTTCAACAAAATCAAAGCATCATTAAAACAGGCGTTTAAAGACGGGATTTTACAAACTGACATCAACGCTAAAGTCGAACCAATCAAGCCAGCAGAAACGCGCCGTCATTACCTTACAATTGAGGAATTAAACGCTCTGGTTAAAACTCTATGTAAAGACAAACAATTAAAGGAAGCCGCATTATTTTCGGCCTTAACAGGGCTTCGGTTTTCAGACATTGAGAAACTTGTTTGGGGAGAGATTGAATACATTGAGGGACAGGGTTACTATATTAATTTTACACAGCAAAAAACAGAGGGCGTTGAGGTATTGCCTATATCGGAACAGGCTTTTAGTTTTCTGGGAGAGCGGCGCGAAAATTCCGCTAAGGTTTTTGAGGGGTTGAAATATTCTGCATTAATGAATAAACATTTGTCTGTATGGATTGTTGCGGCTGGCATTACAAAAGACATAACGTTCCATTGCTTTAGACATACTTACGCTACCTTACAGCTGGCCAATGGTACAGACCTATACACAGTTTCAAAGATGCTGGGACACCGTGACATTAAAACTACACAGATTTACGCGAAAATCGTGGATGCATCAAAACGCAAAGCAGCGGATAAAATTATACTGGACTTGTAACCCTATGGAAAAAAAAGATTTATTGGAGCTGTTTGAAGCAGCCAAGGCAAACCAAAAAGAGAGGTTTAATGCATGTATCATTGACACATTTAGTGAGGTTACAAGCTTTGTAAGCGAGGGTGGGAAAAGCCTTGCATTGCAGTACTTATATGATTTTATAAAGCAAACCGAATACCTTTCAGATAAACGAAAATTGCAGTATCTGGAAGACCTTAATATTTATAGGCCAGTAATGAGTAAAGAATTTGATGCGAGCAACAATGATTTAGACTTAACAAATGAAAAGTATGTTTTTGCCCAGGCAATTTATGAGGGGCAATATGTTTTCTATGAAATCCTGCAAAGTCTTAAATATCATTTGAAAGCAGATATAAAACAGGAAGACAGATGTATTCAAAAAATTAGCCTCAAACAGATTGCCCTAAAGTATATATATGAGGATAATCCGATTACCAGAGATAATGGAAACGAGATTGCCAATAGATACGGTTATGCTTCGGGAGAAAAGTTGTACCAGTATCACTGTCGTTATATACTGGGAACAGACAGAAACGGCGACCAGGGAACAGCGAAAAAAACATTAAATCAAATAAATCTAATAGAGAGCGTTTTGGAGTTTCTACCCAAAGACAAGCAGAGCATGGCAAAGGCGGATATTGAAGTACTGACAAAATACTATAACAAGTACGACTGAGAAAATATTGTAACCAGTTATAACCAGTAACACCATGTTGTTAGTTTGACCTTTGCGTCAATATGAATTTAAAACTTGTACACAATGAACAATCCATTTGATTTAATCGACGCAAGATTAACTAACATTGAATGCCTTTTGCTTGACATTAAGCATGGGGACACAGCTTCAACACCAACAATCGAACAAAAGGACGAATTTTTAACCGTACACCAGGTAGCTGACTTATTGAATTTGACCGTACCCACAATATACAGCAAGGCATCCAGAGGAGAACTGCCATTTATGAAAAGGGCAAAGAGGATATATTTTTCACGAAAAGAGTTATCTGATTACCTAATGGCTGGCAGAAAGAAAACAAACGCCGAAATTGAGGCGGAAGCAAACAGTTATTTAACAAGGAAAAAGGGGTAATAATGACCGAAACATTAAAAACCCCTGATAATTCTTTGTTTATAGAACATAACAAAGATAATGATTTTATTCATATAAAACCAGAATTTGATTTTGGTAAATATAATATTGGTATTGAGGACATTAAAACCGAAACTGAACTACGGATAAAACAAGGCAACAAAGCTAAAGAAAACAAAGGTTTGTTTACCGTAAAAACAGCAGGCAGCTGGATTGAACAAGCTAAAACCCGACCTATTCCAAAAATGCTATTTGGTGAATTTTGGTTTGAGGGCGAGCTTTGCATTTTGTTTGCAGATACCAATCTAGGAAAATCAATATTAGCTGTGCAAATATGCAACAGCATTAGCAAAGGCGAACAGATAAGAGGCTTTAAGTTGGAAGCACAAAAACAACCGATATTGTATTTTGATTTTGAACTGTCCGATAAACAGTTTGAAACCCGCTATTCGTTGAATTTTAACCAACACTATAATTTTGACAACAACTTCATAAGGGTTGAAATTAATCCCGATGCCGTAATGCCAGAAACACTAAATTTTGAAGACTTTCTAAACATTTCTTTGGAACGGAGTATTATAGAAACTGGTGCAAAAGTTTTAATAATTGACAATATTACATATCTCAAAAGCGAAACGGAAAAGGCCAAAGACGCACTGCCATTAATGAAGCAATTAAAAGCATTTAAGAGCAAATACGGACTTTCAATTCTCTCTCTGGCACACACTCCAAAAAGGGATTTATCAAAACCAATTACACGAAATGACCTACAAGGAAGTAAGATGCTTATAAATTTTTGTGATAGTGCGTTTGCTATAGGTGAAAGCAATTGCGATAAAAGCTTACGATACATTAAACAGATTAAGCAAAGGAACACTGAACAAATTTATGATGCTGAAAATGTTTGCGTTTGCCAGATTGAAAAGCCCTTAAATTTTTTGCAATTTGAATTTTTAAAGTTTGGTAAAGAGTGGGAACATCTTAAGCAATACACAGAAAAAGACAGGGAAAGCACTATAGAGAAAGTTAAGGAATTAAGCAAACAAGGTCGAAGCCAAAGACAAATATCAGTCGAATTGGGTATTTCGTTAGGAGCTGTAAATAAGTATATTAGAAAATAATGTTCACGCCTGTTCACAGCGTTCATGCCATGAACGCAATGAACACCTTGAACGCAGCAAACAGAAACTACATGAACGAACACCGATATATATTAGAGCCATATAAGGGTATGAATACACGTTTCCGTTGTCCAAATCCACAGTGTAAGGGAAAAACATTTGTTAGGTACGTTGATACGGAAACAGGCAAATACGTGCACTCTACAGTTGGAAGATGCAATCGCGAAAGTAATTGCGGTTATCATTACACCCCTAAACAGTATTTCCAGGAAAATAATATTTCGTTTGAAGTACCCAAGCCAAATGCATACAAACCTAAAACAATCAAATCTTTATCAAAACCAGTTTCATTTATCTCCATTGAGGAATTTAAAGCAAGTTTGAAAGAACATAACAAAAATAATTTTGTAACGTTCCTTATTAGCTTATTCGGAATTGATATTGCAAATGAATTGATAAGCCGTTATTTTATTGCCACATCAAAGCATTGGAACGGAGCAACAATTTTTTGGCAAATTGATACACTGGGTAAAGTTAGAACAGGCAAAATAATGCTTTATAATCCCACTACGGGCAAAAGAGTAAAAGAACCTTTCAATCATATCCATTGGGTGCATAAAGTTCTTAAACAGCCTGAATTTGAGTTAAAACAGTGTTTGTATGGTGAACACTTATTAGTAGATGGAACGAAACCCATTGCTATTGTCGAAAGCGAAAAAACGGCCATAATTGCCAGTGTTTATTTACCTCAGTTTATTTGGTTGGCCGTTGGTAGTCTTACTAACTTGAATACTGAAAAATGTAGCATTTTAAAGGGACGAACTGTTACTCTATTTCCTGACCTAAACGGGTTTGAAAAATGGAAAAATAAAGCAATTGAGCTATCAAGCATAACATTGTTTAATGTCTCTGATTTACTGGAACGCAAAGCCAGCGAGGAAGAACGGAAACAAGGACTTGATTTAGCAGACTACTTAATAAAATTTGACTTCAAAGTATTTGCCATGCCAGAACCTCAAACTATAGAACAACTTCAATTCTCTCAGTCAGTTGTTGAGGTGAACCATATAAAACATATTGAATCTAAAATCAATTTAAATAAACAAGAAATAGCAAAATTAGAAAGCTGGGAACAAGAAATTTGCGAACTGGAAACATACTTTACAGGAATAATTTTGCCGACCAAATCCATTATGCTGAACCAATGCACTACAGTAAAAAATGTTCCCCTATTCATTGAACAGCACTTTGCCACAGTAAAAGCCAACATTGGCAAAAGCACATTCTTGCCATACCTAAACCGTATATGCGAAATGAAGCGATTTCTACAAGGAACGCCCCATCCATAAAAAATCTTTAGCTTTTTAACACATAAACAACAGCATAATTAAAATTTAACTTTTTAAAAAAAATTTAACATGAACAACGCACATAATTCCGAATTGCAACAAAGAACCCTGACACCTGGGGAGATTGTAAACAACTTTCTCTTTTATTCTGAACCAATTGATTTAAAAAAGACACTTGACAAAATGTTCTTTGGCTGCCTAACATCAGAAAATGAAATTCTGACTGACGAACGTCACCAGTTAGTGCACTTGTACAATACATTGAATGAGCTTTTTGAAAATGTGGAAATGTACTATAAATCAAAACATTAATCAAAATAAAAATACATATCAATTAAGGTGGTTATTTATAGCCGCCTTATTTGTTTTAGAGTAAGCATCCGAGAGTCTGTGCAAAAACCACTTTTTAAACGAAGTATCTTTTGAT
>CAZFTS010000016.1:0-70764 GCA_964521685.1 uncultured Muribaculaceae bacterium | reverse complement strand
GCGACCCTTTATAATGTGCTAAATATTAATGGTTTTAAAAAAACACTGTCAGAGTTACTTCCCGGCCTCTTTCACAAGGTGCTGGAAGATGCCTAAGAATGTGTCTATATTGCTGGCGGTGAAGCCTTCCGGGTGGAACTGAACGCTGAACACCTTTGTGGTGCCTATCTTTTCCATGGCCTCAACAATGCCGTCGGCCGAACGGGCGGTAACCTTGAAGCCCGGAGCAACATCCTTCACTGCCTGGTGGTGATACGAGTTAACTGCAACCTTCTCAAGACCAATCTGTTTGTTAAGCAGAGAACCTTTTTGTATTGTGATTGAGTGTGTTCCGTAGTAACGGGGAGCCTTTTGGCTGTGCTTCACATTTGAGCCCTTAACCTGTGAGGGAATATCCTGAAAGAGAGTACCCCCGAATGCAACGTTGAGCAACTGGTGACCACGGCAGATACCCAGAAGCGGCAATCCGCGTCCAACAGCCATTCTTATCAAAGCAATATCAAACGAATCTCTCACCGGCGCAATCTCTCCCATAGCCGGAACAGGCTCTTCACCAAACCATTTCAAAGGATCAATATCTTCACCCCCCGTCATAATCACAGCATCGACACAATCAAGCATCCGCGACATAATCGCAGGATCCAGCGTGATTGGCAACACAACCGGAACACCTCCGGCACGAATTACAGACTCGATATAGGTGAGCGGAGCCGATGCCGATGTCCCCTCTCCCGATGTAGATGAGATCCCGATTACAGGTTTTTTCCCTGCCTGAGCAAACACAGATGCCGCGATAAACAGCAGAACTACAATTGATAAAAGCTTTTTCATATTGTGTGAGTTTAAGATTTTGAATTTTTTAAAATAAATAAAATTCTGAAATACAGAGCAATCCCGACGATTGTAAAAGTAATTACATCTGCCATGGGTACAAATATAATAAAGATTTTAACTGACTAGTGTTTGTAATTTTTCCTGTATTCAGATGGTGTCATTCCCTTAAACTTCAGAAAGACCTTGGATAGATTCTGATTAGAGCGAAATCCGCACTCTGTTGCAATATTATCAATAGATTTATCACTGCTAATTAAAAGCATACAGATTTGTTCTATTCTCAGAGTCTGTACATATCTGCAAATTGAGGATCCGGTATTGAGACGAAATCTTTTTTCAAGGACCCTTCTGGAAAGAGGGACAATTTCAAGCAAAGTACTCACAGATATATCTTTTCTGAAATTTGATTCGATGAACTCGACTACGCTCTGAATATACTTGTCTTTGATTGCAAATTTCTCTGTAGACTCCCTTTTAACAATCTGGATTGCCCTAACAGTTATATCGGAAGGCTGGGTAATATCTCCCTTAATCAATTGGGAGATTGTCTTCGCCGCAAGATATCCGCCATATTCAACATCAAGAATAATTGAAGAGAGCGGAGGATTGGAGATATTACACAAAAGGTTGTCGTTATCCACCCCTAGCAGGGATATCTCACCTGGGATATTAATATCGTGAATTTTACAGGTTTCAGAGATGTACAGCGCGTATTGATCGTCACAAGCAAAAATGGCAACAGGCTTAGGAAGCGACTTTAACCATTTAGCAAGCATGTCCAGGTTAAAAGACCTTCTCTCTCTGGCTTTCGGATTTTCAAGATATTCAAAAAATGTTAGTCCGTTCTCCTCCACCCGCTCTTTATAGCCTTGATATCTCTCTCTTGACCAAATTGTTGCAACAATACCATAATAGGCAAAATTCTTAAACCCACGCTGAATAAAAAAGTCGGCAGCCATGTATCCGGTACCAATGTAGTCCCCGGTTAGATTTATTACATTATTTGCTCTGTCATAATAGTTTTGAATAATAATTGGTATATTGAGCTTTGAATAGAGAGATAGATTAAGATCCTGAAGTTGCCCTATAATTGCGTCTGCTTTCCATTTTTTAGCCCAACTTATTACATATTTATCACCATATACCGAACGGTAAAAAAGAGGCATTCTGTAAAAGCTCAACTCCTCAATTTCATGAGAATACTTTATGATTCCTCTTAATAAACTACGGCTGTATGTGCTTGTGAAGTCTGTAAGTATAAGAATTTTTATCATGATGATAACAATTTGAAACCGTTTTTGAAACTTTGACGCTAATATAGGATTAAATTACGCAAATGGACAAATAAGTCAGTTTTATTTTACCTTAATTTGTCATGCAAATATGTTTCGGGAGATATTTGAAATAAATTTTAAACCTCTAACAAAGACTTAATGTAATGAATTATTTTAATTTAGACAAACAGAAGTTGCTAATCGGCTTTTGTCTGTGCATTATTCTGACTATGAGCCAAAGCTTTTCAAACAATGCATTTTCACAAACACAAAATGTTAAAGCTTACGGAAAAGTAGTTGATGTAAATAATGTACCTGTAATGGGAGTTAATGTAGCCATTGTCGGGGAAAGAAAGGGAGTCGTTACAGATTCAAACGGACTTTTCTCAATTATTACAGATGGAAAGAAAGTAATATCTTTCTCTTGTCTGGGCTTCAAAACCAAAGAGCTCCCCGCTTCGGAACTAACCGGAGGAGTAATAATCCTCCAGGAAGATGCAAGTGTTCTTGACGAACTGGTTGTAATAGGATACGGGACAAAAAGGAAAAGAGACCTTACCGGTTCTATCGCCTCAATCAGCAGCAAAGATATCGAATCGGGTCCTGTTAGAGATGTAATGACAGCAATGCAGGGAAGGGTGGCAGGTGTCCAGATTCTTTCAAGTTCAGGAGCTCCCGGCTCAAGTATGCAGATTCGCGTCCGCGGTGCTTCATCTCTGAACTCGGGAAACGGACCACTCTATGTTGTTGATGGAATTCCAATTGAGACTACATCATCTTCATTACTTAACGTAGATGATGAACACGGATTGAACCCACTCTCTTATCTGAGCCCGAACGATATTGAATCTCTTGAGGTATTGAAAGATGCTGCCTCATCTTCAATTTATGGATCGAGAGCTGCAAACGGTGTCGTACTCATAACAACAAAAAGAGGAAAAGAGGGAAGAGCTAAAATTTCCGTGAATACATCATTTGGAATAAGCAACATCACCCGAAAACTAAGTGTTTTAAACTCAAAACAGTGGCGCGAATTCATAATTGAAGGATACCGCAACTATGACCAGTACATGGGGCTTGCGACAGAAACAGCAATTCACTATACTGTAGTTGATTCACTTAACCCTGTTAACTCAGGAGACGGTGACTGGCAATCGCTTATGTATAACACAGCCTATGAGAAACAACTCGGATTGAATATCGCAGGAGGAACTAAAAACCTGAGGTATTCATTAAGTACAAACTATCTTGATCAGGAGGGTATAATAAGAAATTCAAGGTATAAGAGATTCACAACCAGGGCAAATACAGAGTATGATGCCACAGAATTTATTAAAGTAGGTACAAATATCTCATACACAAACAGCACCAACGATCGTATATCGGCCGGTGGTATGGGAAACAGGTCTATGGTTGTTGCCCTTCTTACAAGACCACCAACATATGCCCTCAACTATCCCGACGGTTCATATCTTGGTTATCTCAATGGTAAAAGAAACCCTATCGCACTGGCAGAAGAGTGTCTTCACTTAAACACCGTAAACAGGGTCAATGCAAACGAATATCTTGAGATAACTTTCAATAAATGGCTTAAATTCAGATCCAGCCTCAGTCTCGATTTCGAAGCAATGAAGGAAGATGAGTTCTTCCCTACAACAGTTGACTACAGAGAGGGTTACAACTCGGGAGCAGTAAGGGTGCAAGAGAACTTTACCTGGGCAAATGAAAATTACTTCACATACAATCAAACTTTTGGTAACCACACCTTTGGAGGGTTACTTGGATTCAGTCAACAGGAATGGAAAACAGATGTAACCGGGCTTAACGGACTTTACTTTTCAAGTGATGATATAAGAACACTGAACAGTGCAGGTACTATCTCGGGACAAGAGGTTAACGTAGCATACGGACATGCATTGGCATCGTTTTACGGAAGAGTAAGTTATGACTTCAAAGGGAAATATCTGTTTGAAGCAAACCTCAGAGCGGACGGATCATCAAGATTCGGTAAAAACAATAAATTCGGGTATTTCCCATCGGCATCTGCCGCATGGCGTTTATCAGATGAGTCGTGGTTTAAACCTCTCAAGTTTATTAATGATGCAAAATTAAGGTTCAGTATCGGACAAACAGGTAATGAGGCAATTGACAACTATACTGCACAAGGAACTTTTGTAACCGGCAGAAACTATCTCACCTACGCCGGTGTTGCCCCATACCAGATGCCAAATGCCGATCTCACATGGGAGACAACAACTCAGTATAACCTCGGGCTTGATCTATCTTTCTTCTACGGCAGATTGGATTTTGTCTTTGATGCCTATATTAAAAACACCAAAGACCTTCTTTATGAGGTTCCAATGCCAAACACAACCGGATTCACCTCGGTAATTAACAATGTGGGCGAGATTCAGAATAAAGGTCTCGAATTCTCGATAAACTCCAAAAACTTTGTTAAAGATTTCAAATGGTCAACAGCTTTTAATATAAGCTTTAACCGTAACAAAGTTGTAAGCCTGCCAAAAGAAGTTTTAGTAAATGGTTACATCCAGAACGGATCATTCCACATACTCAAAGAGGGTGAACCAGTATCTACATTCTTCGGTTACAAATACATGGGAATATACGCATATGATACAGACAATACAACACAACTGAAAAATCTTACCGCAACCGGGAAAGTTTTCAAAGGTGGCGATGTTATCTGGGACGACTACGATAAGAACGGTTATATTGATCAGAACGACCGTCAGGTTATTGGAAATGCCCAGCCGCTTTTTGTCGGAGGTCTTGCTAATGATTTCTCATATAAGAACTTTACCCTTAATGTATTTTTGCAATTCTGCTATGGGAACGATATTTATAATAACGTAGATTATTATCGTAACTCCATTTTCTCTTACAACAATGTGTGTACTGAATTTTATTACAACGCCTGGAGAAAACAGGGAGACATAACCGAATATCCTAAAGTTGTAAGAAATGACCCAATGCAGAATGAATCAAGAGTACAAAGCAGATGGGTTGAAGATGGATCCTATCTGAAAGTCAAGACAGCAACCCTTTCATACGACTTCCCGGCTCAGTTGGTAAATAAATTTAAAGTTCAAAGCCTAAGATTATATGTAACCGGAAGCAATCTTTTGACATTTACAAACTACAGCGGATACGATCCCGATGTTAATACTCTATCATCAGGATTGAGACAAGGAGTTGATTATGGTTCTTACCCTCAGAGCAGAACATTCATGTTTGGTTTAAATATTGGCTTCTAAAACATAGAATAAAATGAAAAATTTTAATTACAAATTAATTATATTGGGAGTAGCCCTCTTTGGCCTCTCCTCTTGTATAGATTCTTTGCTTGACAAGAAACCGATAAGCAGTTTTTCTTCAGAAAGTTTCTATCAGAACCAGGCTCAGGCAAAGGCCGGAGTATATGGAATCTATAACGGCCTTCAATCTGTAATGCATACAAATTTCTCATTCTGGGGAGAGGGTCGTGCCGATAATGTTAAAATAAAACATTCCGGCGAGACCACATTTCTTCAGAATAACACCCTGACCGCTTCGATCTCATCTGCAGATTGGACAGCACTTTATACAATGATAAGCAGGGCCAACTATGCTATCGCTAACATCCCTAAGGTTTTTGCCGAGAATGACGCTACCGGGAAACAACTTATTGGACAATCGAAAGCTCTCAGAGCTCTGGCCTATTTCTACCTCGTAAGAATATGGGGTGATGTTCCGCTGATTCTTGAACCTTACACACAGGCCGGAGATGATGTTTTTGTTTCCAGAGAGAACTCAGAGAAGGTACTTGATCAGATTGAAGAGGATTTAAAGTACGCTGCTGCAAATTGTGTTGATAAATTTGGAAACACAACTGACAGAATCTTGTTCAATAAAGGTGGTGCAAATGGCTTATTAACCCAAGTTTACATGTGGAGGAAGAAATACAATGAGGCAATAGCAACAGCGAATCTTGTAATTGCAAATCCACTTTACTCATTGGTTACCAGTATGGCAGATTGGGGTAAGATGTTTACTGATAGTTACTCAAATGAAAGCATATTTGAAGTAGGTTATAATGACACTCAGACCAATGGATTGAGGGTTCTCTATGCAATCGGTTCTGATGCCCACTATACCCCATCTGCCAAGTTTATGGCATCTTTTGAACCGGGAGATATGCGCAGAGGATACATTTATGATGAAACACAAGCCGATCCAAAAGCAATCTGGAAATATCTGGGCAAAGGGGTGAGCGATGCCGTTTCAACACCTTCAAAGCAGGATATCATACTTATCAGATTGGCCGATATAATTATGCTTAAAGCAGAAGCTCTTAATAAGCTGGGTGGAGCTACCAATGTTGCAGATGCACTTAAACTGCTCGAACCTATAAGAAAAAGAGCCGGAATAGTACCAAATCTGCTTACCGAAGCTCAGGCAATCTCAATGTACGGTTCTGTTGAAAATGCGATTTTGCACGAAAGATCTATCGAACTATGTTATGAAGGTCACAGGTGGTTCGACCTGGTAAGAACAGGTAAAGCTATTTCAACAATGCAACCTATAAACGGATTAAGCGATGTGAGAAATCTGCTTTGGCCAATCAGTACCTCTACAATAGATAAGAATCCGAATATTGTACAGAATGATTTCTACAAATAGCATTCAAAATTTCAGAAAATGAAAAGAACAGATATACATTTCAGAATGAGAGCGGCAGGTACGATATTACTGGCGCTGGTTCTCTCACTTAACTCCTGTATTCAGGAGAGCTTCGACTACGAGCCCTCTACCACATCCGAAACCGGCAAATACAACGGAACAGCTCTGGATTTTGTAAATAACGCAAAAGCTGTTGACTCTCTCTCTCTTATGAAAGAGGCAATAGCACTAACCGGTTTACAGACTCTTTACAGTCAGGCGGGGCCAAGGACATTCATTATGCCAAGAAATCCAGCGTTCAGAGCATATATGAAAACCAATAAATATGCATCTCTTACCGCTATTCCATTGGCTACACTCACAGATGTCCTGAAATATCACATTGTGAAGGCTACATATTACACACAGGATCCGCAATTTATCAAAAACGACAACCCTATTCAGTATCAGACAGAGACCACAACTCCGATTTTTCTGTCCCACAACAGCAATTTCCAGGTTATGGTAAACTACGGTACAAAGAAATCATTTGTGATATATGTCTCAAACATCAGACCTACAAATGGAATTATCCATGTTTCGTCCGATGTTGTATATTATTTGCCTTAATCTTAACTTTAACGGGGGATAGGGTGATCCCCCGTTAATTACTTCTTTTATTTTATAAAATTATGGACCGTAATCTTAAAGCATTAAAGGTTTTACTGCTGTCATTAATCATTGCAGTCACAAACATCTCTGTATGGGCTCAAAGCGGTAATTTCCCGTTTTATGAATTTGCAAAAATTTATAATTCCGGAGATATAATGCCTAAGGATCAGGGGGGCAAGTTCATTCAGACAGAGATCTTTAAGACGGAAGATGATGCCGTTATAGTTCAGAAAATAAGAGAGGGGATTCTTTATGAAATATTTGGCAAGCCTGTAGGATGGGAGAAATTCGAAAAAACAAGGTTGGAGACTAGTGTTTGGGTTAACAGACTGTACTTTCTCCCATCTTTTGCCAGAATGTACTATTTAACAAAAGATAAATCATATGTAAAGGATATGATGACCATTCTTAACGAATGGATCAAGGCCAATCCCAGAGTTCCCGGGTCGGAACGGAAATCTTTTAACTGGAGAGATATGCAGGTTGCATGGAGGAGCATCCATCTATCCTGGTGTTATTATCTTACATATGATGCCCTAAGCGCAACCGATAGAAAAACAATTGAAAATATACAGAGAGATCACTCTGAGGCACTTTTATCGTGGTTCGCCAGACAGCCACTGAACGACTTCAACCACCAGTCACACGGAGCTTTGGCAATGCTCTATCTGAGCACCCTTTTCAGGGATGTAAACAATACTGAGCTTCTGGATAACTCAATGAGAATCCTCAGACACCATATTGAAGCTGCCCATTACCCCGATGGCGGCAACATTGAGCAGATGTTCGGATATTTTCCATTCCAGACCTCAATATTCAGGGATATGTATCTGCTCTGCAAAGCAAACAAAATTGACTATCCATCAAATCTGGTCCCTTTCATAATGAAGCTGGCCGGGTATATCTCTGATTTTGCCCAGCCGGATGCCACAATGCCACCGCTTAATGACTCCTATGCCGTAAATGTAATTCCATCTGTAGATATCCTGAACAGAATTTTTAATAAATCCTTCCCTTTCAGATCTGCCGGAAATGCATACTACCCCGATACACAGGTAGCGGTAATGCGGAGTGGCAGCAGGGAAAAGGGTGATGAGTGGTATATCCTCCTTAATCCTGCAAGGAGAATCGGATCTCACGCCCATGCAGGGCGCCTGGGGGTCTATCTATGGTACGGTGGTAATCCGGTTCTGATTGAGGCGGGATGCTGCAACTATGATAAACCGATAAAGAACAGATGGTACAGGACATCAAAAGCACACAACACAGTACTGATTGATGGTCTGCAGGATGCAGAGTCATCTTCCAATGCCGAGTATGCAAAGAAGAGAGAAACCGGTAATCGAATCACTGAATGGATAGAAGAAAAAAATTACACTTTTTGTAAGATGGTATCTCCAAAGGATGATCCAACCAATAATGGTGTTCAATGGGAGAGAATTACCGTACTCAGTAATGATGGATTTGCGGTGATACGGGACAACTTTAAAGCAACCGGAAATCATAGTTATCAGACACTTTTCCATGTTCCTCCGGTAGAATTGAGTTATAATAAAGCAGATAAGAGCTTCTCTCTTTATGCCGATTCGTTAGTGACAATTATCCCTTTAAATGCAGAAATTATTGAGTCGGTTAACACAACAAATGAATACTTCTATCTTGATGGTTCTGATTTTAAAGCTCCAATGATTAACTATCTGTTAAGAGGAGACGGGTATGTAAGTTCTACCTACCTGATTATCCCGAAGAGTCTGAAATCAGCAGAGTTGAAGATTGAAAAAGAGGATTCTCCCAACGGAACAGGAGTTAAAATTGAGGCTCCGGGATTGGGAAGAAGAGTATTATTATTTAAAAACAGTGATGCCGTAGAGATTAATCTTTTCGGAGAGAGGTCAACAGCACCCTTTAAAATGATATAAATAAGATTAAATAACCCTGTTATGAAAAAAATAATTTTAATTCTGCTCACAATTTTTATTGCTGTTGCATTAAGTTCTCAGGGGAGATACAATATTATCCCATATCCCAATAAACTGACTCCCGGCGATGGTGAATTTATAATTAAAGACAAAATTCAAATCACCGGAAATAAAGAGTATTCGTCTGAATTGAAATTGTTTCAGGAGATATTCCGGAATCAGTTTTCTATTGAACTTAAACAAAGTAACAAAGCTGAGATCTCATTAAACAAAGATTTAAAACTTGGTGAGAGCGAATATAAAATAGATGTAACCAAGAGCAAAATTTCTATTGATATTAACTCTGCATCGGCTCTTTTTTATGCTCTGCAAACTATCCGCCAGCTAATTACCCTTAAAGGGGATGGCTCATACGCTATTCCTGTCTGCAATATTGCCGATTCTCCTGCTTTCTCATGGAGAGCCTTTATGCTTGATGAGTCGAGACATTTTAAAGGGATGGCTGTTGTAAAGAAGATGCTGGATGAGATGGCACTTCTTAAAATGAATGTTTTTCACTGGCATCTTACAGATGATCAGGGTTGGAGGATAGAGATTAAAAAATATCCGCTGCTTACACAAACAGGTGCATGGAGAGAAAAAACTCAATTAAAATATGCACCAAAAGATAGTGCAAGAGTATATTATGAATATCCGCACGGTGGATTTTACACGCAGGAGCAAATAAAAGAGATTGTTGATTACGCAAAGTCACGTCATATAATGATTGTTCCTGAAGTTGAGATGCCCGGACATGCAACTGCCGCAGTTGCATCATATCCATGGTTATCGGCATCTGCACAACCTATAAAAGTTACCGGTGATTTTGGAATATTCAAACCAACATATAATGTAGCTGACGAGAGAGTCTTCACATTCCTTACAGATGTTCTGACTGAGGTAATGTCTCTGTTTCCATCCGGCATAATACACATTGGGGGGGATGAGGTTAAATATGATGAGTGGAATTCAAGCGAACATGTTAAAGAGTTGATGAAACGTGAAGGTCTTAAGTCTCCGTCCGATGTACAGGTATTTTTCGTTAACCGTTTGTCGGGATTTTTCGACAAAAAGGGTTACAGGATGATGGGTTGGAACGAAATCATGGGAAAAAATATTCATGAGTGGTCAAGCGAAGAGAACTCGCAGCAAACACTATCCAGAAACAGTATTGTCCATTTCTGGAAGGGTGAGCCCGCACTCCTGAAAGAGGCTATTGACAAAGGGTACGATGTTGTAAACTCCAACCACTGGGATACCTATCTTGACTATACTTATTCACGAATTCCTTTGGTGAAGGCATACAACTTCTCCCCTGTCCCGGAAGGGATGGACCCCGGAAAAGCAAAGAACGTGCTTGGCTCCGGTTGTCAGATGTGGAGTGAATATATCCCGAAGGTAACCGATATGTACAGACAGGTCTTTCCGAGAATAGCTGCATATGCCGAGGTTGGCTGGACCAGAAAAGAGAACAAAGACTTTAACCGTTTCCTGAATTCTCTTGAAATTCTCAAAAGATACTGGGACTCGAAAGGGATTACATATTACCCCGATTACGCTAAATAAAAGAGATTATGGGAGAAACAAACAGATCTAAATTTATCATCTCAATGATGATACTATGTTCCCTCTTTTTCATTTTCGGCTTTGTCTCATGGGTAAACGCCATCCTTATTCCATACTTTAAAATTGCATGTGAACTGACTCACACTCAGGCCTATTTTGTTGCATTTGCATTCTACATAGCATATTTTGTAATGGCAATTCCAGCTTCAAAATTGCTTAACCGGTCCGGCTTTAAAAAAGGTATGCTGATGGGTCTTATAATGATGTCACTCGGAGCTCTTATTTTTGTTCCGGCAGCCTATACCCGCACCTACGGAATTTTCCTTTTCGGTCTTTTCTGCATAGGCACAGGTCTGGCCATTCTCCAGACAGCAGCAAACCCCTATGTGACCATCATAGGGCCTATTGAGAGTGCAGCAAGGAGGATAAGCATAGTGGGATTATGCAATAAATTTGCAGGCATAATTTCCCCTCTAATATTCGCAGCAGTAATCCTTAACGCCAACGACTCCGAAATGTTTCGCCAGCTTAAGGAGGGGTTGATCACAGGAGCCGACAAGGAGATTGTACTGGACGAACTTATTGGAAGAGTCATGGTTCCGTATGCATTTCTCTCAGTTTTACTTCTGGCTTTCGGACTTTTCATAAGATACTCACCGCTGCCGGATATCAATACAAAGGAGCAGAACAGTAGCAACGACCCATCTCATTCCGACAGATCTTCAATTTTTAAATATCCCTATTTGATCCTGGGAGCTTTCGCCATCTTTTTCCATGTCGGGGCTCAGGTAATATCGATTGATACAATAATAAACTACGCAGGAACTATGGGGATTGAATTAACGGCGGCTAAGGTATTCCCTTCTTATACAATGTCCTGCACTCTGATGGGCTACTTTCTTGGAATAATACTAATCCCGAAGGTATTGAGCCAGAAAAGAGCCCTTCAGATTGCTACTACTCTTGGCCTTGTACTTTCACTTGGAGTAATTTACATCTCCGGAAATATCGAATTGTTTTCTCATAAAACAGATCTCTCAATTTGGTTTCTGGTAATGATGGGACTCCCTAATGCACTTATATATGCCGGGATCTGGCCTCTGGCAATCAGAAATCTTGGCAAATTTACAAATCTGGGCTCTTCCCTGCTTGTTATGGCTTTATGCGGAAATGCATTTTTACCGGTAATTTATGGTGCTGCAGCAGATTCTTTTGGTGAACGGCTATCGTACTGGGTGCTGGTTCCATGTTTTATATATTTGATATTCTACGCTTTTAAGGGTCATAGAATTGAACACTGGAGTAAAAGCAAAGCTATATGAACAGAATAAAATTACACAACGGCAGAGTTATAACTCCATTTGAAGATTTGGGGATAGGAACCATTTTAATTGAAGGTGGAAAGATTCTTGCTGTGGAAAAGGGCAATATTGAGGCTTCCGGGTTTGAGTCCCACGATGCGAAAGGGAACTATATAACACCAGGATTCATTGATCTTCACACTCATGGAGGAGGGAATCATGACTTTATGGACTGCACGGTTGAGGCCTTTACTGGTGCAGCAAAACTTCATTCAAAACATGGAACCACGCTGCTCTTCCCAACAACTCTTGCCGGTGATAACTCTGAATTATACTCATTTTTTGAGGTTTACAAAGAGGCCCAAAAGCAAAACAGATGGGCTCAGTTCGGGGGAATCCATCTCGAAGGTCCATACTTCTCCTACAACCACAGAGGAGCACAGGATCCCAAATATTTGAGAAACCCATCTCCAATGGAGTATAATGAAATACTTGAGAGAAGCAGCGATATAAAACGTTGGAGCATTGCTCCGGAGCTGCCTGGTGCTCATGAGTTTGCGTCTGTTCTTATCAAAAAGGGGATTATGCCCTCAATAGCCCATACCGATGCCATTTATGAAGAGATAGTTGAGGCATTCAATGCCGGATTCCGTCATATAACCCACTTCTACTCCTGTATGAACGGAATAACAAGGAGAAATGCATTCAGATATGCCGGATGCATTGAGGCTGGGTATCTTATTGATGAGATGACAGTCGAAATAATAGCCGATGGCGTTCATGTTCCTGAGCCATTGATGAAACTGATATACAAGTTAAAAGGGGCCGATAAAATTGCATTGGTTACCGATTCTATGCGTGGAGCAGGTATGCCTGACGGGGAGTCTGTTTTAGGGAGCTTAAAAAATGGTCAGGTTGTAATAATTGAAGATAGTGTGGCAAAACTTACAGACAGGTCGGCATTTGCCGGGAGTGTGGCAACTACCGACCTTTTGATCAGAAACATGCGGGATATCGGAAACATCCCACTTAAAGAGTCTGTCCGGATGGCTACCTCAACTCCCGCATTTATAGCAGGCATCGATCATAAAAAAGGAAAAATAGAAAAGGGGTTCGATGCCGATTTAGTAATATTTAACGAAAACATAGAAGTACAAAGCACCATAATTAACGGCTTATTTATCTAATTACCAATTAAATGTTAGCACATTTCTTTAAGGACAGACTGGAGATAAAGGTTTATGAATCAAGAGCAGAATTGGGTTTTTCAGTTTCAGGAGAGGCTGCAGAATATATGAGAATGCTCCTTGCAACCAAAGAGGAGATAAATGTTGTTTTTGCCTCGGCACCGTCACAAAATGAGTTCCTTTCATCACTTTTAAAGGAGCAAATCGAGTGGAAAAAGGTAAACGCATTTCATATGGATGAATACATTGGTTTACCTGAAGACTCCCCGCAGGGCTTCGGTAATTTCCTGAAAAATAAAATATTCGATTCAATTCCTCTCAAAAAGATCTTTTACCTTCACGAAACCGGAACTGATCCGGAAAATATTTGTATTCAATACTCAAAATTATTAAAAGAGCATCCTGTTGATATCGTCTTTATGGGAATCGGTGAAAATGCTCATATTGCATTTAACGACCCGCACGTAGCACTTTTTAACGACCCAGAGATGGTGAAAATTGTATCACTAGACACTACCTGCCGGAACCAGCAGGTAAATGACGGCTTTTTCAAAACGATTGATGATGTTCCTACTCACGCTGTTACCATGACAATCCCTGCATTGTTAAATTCTGAAAGAATCTTCTGCATTGTACCTGCTCCATCAAAAGCCAATGCAATCAAAGCAGTTGTAACAGAGGAGATAAGCGAAAAAAATCCCGCATCTGTACTGAGAACTCATAAATCTGCAACACTCTACTGTGATAAAGACAGTGCAAAGTATATAACATAAAATCTCTGCCATGAATAAGCTTTACAATAAACGATTTAGAAAATGGTTGAGACTGACTTTGACATCAATCTCTATTCTGTTCTGGTCAACTATCTCTGCAAAAGTCAGTAACGACTTTCCGGTTAAGGGGTTTCATATTGATCTCCGGTGTCAGGTAATGACCATCCCGGCACTGAAAGCATTTGCAACCGATCTGGCCGGGTTTGGAATAAATACAATAGTGATGGAGTATGAAGCCACCTTCCCCTTTGAAGAGAATGCAACACTGTCAAATAAATATGCCTACTCAAAGGAGGAGTTAAAATCATTCATAAAACACTGTCAGGGGCTGGGTATAGATGTGATCCCCCTGCAAAACTGCTTTGGACACTCTGAATATATCCTTGCACACGACAGGTACTCTCATGTTAAAGAGGACAAAAAAGAGGTCTCCCAGGTCTGCCCCTCAAAAGAGGAGGAGTGTATAGAGATCTTTTCAAAGATATTCAAAGAGGTTGCAGAGATTCACCCTTCAAAATATTTCCATATTGGCGGAGATGAAACTTACCTTCTGGGATCTTGTAAAGAGTGTGCACAAAAGAGTTTAAAAGAGGGAAAGTCAAAACTCTTTGTAGATTATGTAAAAGCAATGTGCAAAATAGTTCATGACCTTGGTAAACGTCCCATCCTTTGGGCAGATGTTATTCTCAAATACCCCGAAGCAGTGAACGAACTCCCGAAAGACGCAATCTTCATAGATTGGAATTACGGATGGAAAAATGATTACTTCGGCGACATTAACAGACTCTATAAAGAGGGGGTCACATTCTGGGGATCGCCCTCAATCAGAAGTCATCCCGACAATCTCTATCTTACTCAGTGGAATAAACACTTTGCCAATCAACAGCAATTCATCCCATATTGCAGAGAGAAAAACTATGAGGGAATTGTCATGACATCCTGGTCAAACGGAGGGACATACGGATTTCTTTATGACACAAACTGGGAGGTTATACAGATGTTTCCCATAAGATATGTCTATCCACTCTCAGGGTTCAGAGTTATTGTTGCCTGTTACGGAGAGGCTTTAAAAACTGCCGGGGCCATAGACACAAAGAGTTTCGTTGTAAAATATGCCGGAGAGAGGTTCGGACTAACATCTCAGGAGGGAGAGGAGCTTTGGAGTATCCTTACATCTCCTCAGGAGATGGTAATTAAAGGGAGAGATGCTGCAGGCAAAAGTGTAAGTGAAATAGTTAAGGAGACAAGAGACCTCAGATCAAAGCTTTATAAACTCTTTCCAACTAAAAACAGAACAGAATTTGAACACTTTAAACTAATGTTTGACATACGGGTTCACTACCTCTCTTTTAAGGAGATAGAGGCTGAATATGAATCCGCATCATTCTCAAGAAGCAGAGCTACCGAATTTCAGGCACGGCTTAAACCCCTTGTTATGGAAGCAAAAAATTTAGATGAGAGATTCTTCAGGTTAAACAGAGGATTTCTACACGACCAGGAGTTAAATGAGATCAATAAACTTCGTAACGAGAAATTGATGAAAATCTACAATACAATGAAAACATTGACCCGCCAATAAATAAAATTCCGGCAATGAAAAAGATTTACAAAGTTACCCTCACATCCATCCTCTTGTTATTACCGGCTCTTTTAATTTCACAGTCATGCGACAAAGAGAATAATACAAATGGAATAACTTCTAAAATGAGGGAGAGAGCAGCCGATTTTAAAAGAGTTATAGAAACAGAGAGATCGGGATACCGGTCAGGAACATATGTTTACCGTTCAAGAATGACAAAATATCTGGATAATCCGCAACTATTGATAGATAAGCTTGTTATGCTTGGTTTTACGGATGTTTACATATCTTTTGACAAACCCGGCTCATATCCCTGCTTTGACGCCGCCTGGCACAAAGCATTCAACAGGCTGGCCCATAACAACAAGATGAAAGTCCACGCTTTAATGTTGGATAACCTTAGTTTATATGTTAGTGACCAGCCAATTGCAGACGATCTTGATCAGATAAACTCATTTAACGACAGTGCAGAACCTTTGGAGAGGTTTGATGGAATCTCAGCCGATCTTGAGGCCCACATTCTAAAGATAAACTCCGATAGAAGACCTCCGGGACTCACCCTTTCATGGCAGGAGAACTACGAAAAGGGGGGCGATAACGATCTGCTTATGAAAAGAACAATCGATGTGATGGCTCTTGCAAAGAGAGATATGGGAAATCTGACACTTAGCCAGGCGCTGGGATTCTTTGTCCAGCCAAGGGTAAATTCAGGACATCTTGAGTGGGGTGGAGCAGATCAGTTCCTGAAATATTGTGACAATGTAATAGTAATGGCATACAACTACAAGGCAACCAGAGTGGTAGAGATGGCTACCCCATTGCTTTTTGCTGCCGAAGGGTATCCCCGATCGGTAAGTGTAGCCGTAAAAACCAGTCTGAACACCCTGGGAGAAGATGGACCGCTCACCTCATTCCAGCCTCAGGGTTGGGAGAATCTTATAACATCACTTGAATATATTGTCAAAGAGTGCAAAAAATTCAGTACATTCAGAGGTATAGATGTGTTTGAATTTGCAGGGCTTGAGATTATGCTGGGATCTGAATAGTGTTATATAACAATTAATTACATTTCAATAATGAAAAATCCCGGTCTATATTTGGTTAAATTATTAACACTATTGCTTCTTTCCGGATACACCTGTGTAAATGGCAATTGTCAGGAGTCGTATGATGTTTTCCTAATGATAGGACAATCGAATATGGCAGGAAGAGGAGCTTTGACAGAGGGTGATTATAATCTTATTCAAGGTGTTTATCTGCTTAATCAGGAAGATATCCCGGAACCTGCAGCCAACCCGCTAAATAAGTACTCCACCATAAGAAAGGATATCTCAATGCAGCAGATGTCTCCTGCATATGGTTTTGCTGTGAAACTTCAAAAGGAGACCGGCCGTAAGATACTTTTAGTTGTAAATGCGCGGGGTGGCTCCGTAATAGAAGAGTGGTCAAAAGATAATCCTGATAAAAATTACTACAGCGAAGCTGTAAGAAGAGCAAAAGCAGCATGTAAATTTGGCGTTTTGAAAGCAATTATCTGGCATCAGGGAGAGGGAAACAGTGAAGATCCAAAAGATTACCTTTCGAAGTTATCTCTGTTCGTATCCAATCTTCGTGAAGATTTCGGCAACAATCAACTCCCCTTCATTGCAGGAGAGATTGCCAGGTGGTGGGAACCTAACGCCTCAAATTTCAACCCTGTGATACAATCTATCTCAACCGTAATACCCTACACAGACTATATTACCGTTGAAGGAACCAAATCGGAAACCGATCTTAAAGACCCACACTTTAACAGGGAGAGCCAGATAATAATAGGAGAAAGATATGCACGGAAAGCACTTTTAATGTGCTATGGAATAAAAGAGAGAGAAGAATGAACCTGTTTAAAATAGATAACAAAGTGATCCTTATAACCGGTGCTGCCGGTGTCCTGGGGTCGGAGATGGTGAGATACTTTGCCACTCAGAATTGTACTGTCATAATTCTTGACAGAAATGAGAATGCAGGAAAAGAGCTTGAAAATGAACTTTCTGAAAAGGGGTTCAAGGTTCTTTATCTCTATTCCGATGTGTTAAAGAGAGAGGTTCTTGAAAAAAACCGTGAAGAGATAATTGCCCGATTCGGAACTATAGATGTGCTTATAAACGGAGCGGGAGGTAATGTCCCCGGAGCAACTGTCCCTCCGGAGAGCTCTTTTTTTGACATAGATATGGATGCATTCCGGTTTGTTGTAGATCTGAACCTTTTTGGCACCATTTTGTCAATCATGGTATTCTCTCCGGTCATGGCAAAGAACGGAAAGGGTGTAATTATAAATATTTCATCGGAATCTGCACTCAGACCACTAACCAGAGTTGCCGGTTACGGGGCTGCAAAAGCCGCCGTGACCAACCTTACAAAGTATCTTGCAGGGGAGTTATCCTCAAAATATGGTCCGGGATTAAGGGTTAACGCAATAGCTCCAGGATTCATTATTACCGAACAGAACAGATCGCTGCTTTTAAATTCCGATGGGACGTACACCGAAAGAGCTCTGAAGATAATCGCTCATACCCCTTTTGGCAGATTCGGAACCCCCGATGAGTTGACAGGAACTCTTCACTGGCTGGTAAGTGACGCATCCTCTTTTGTAAACGGTACCGTCACCGTAATTGATGGTGGATTTGATGCATTTTCAATTTAAACAATAAGACAGAGATGTATTTGTGTGAGCAAACGTGGCGGTGGTTCGGGCCTCAGGACCCTGTTTCGTTATGGGATATAAGGCAGGCCGGGGTAACGGGAGTTGTAACGGCGCTTCACCACATTCCAAACGGCGAGGTGTGGAGTGTTTCCGAGATAGAAAAGAGAGTCGGGGAACTTGCTGCTGCAGGTCTGAAGTGGAGTGTTGTCGAAAGCCTTCCTGTTCACGAAGATATTAAAAGACAAACAGGTAGCTATAAAAAACATATTACCAACTACAAAATCAGTCTCGAGAACCTTTCAAAATGCGGGATTAAAACAGTGACATATAACTTCATGCCCGTTCTTGACTGGACCCGAACCGATCTGGAGTACACTCTTGATGATAAATCGAAAGCATTACGGTTTGAAATGGCTGCTTATGTTGCGTTTGACCTCTTTATTCTGAAAAGGGTCGGTGCCCGGAAGGAGTACTCAGCAACCCGGATACAAAAGGCAGAAGAGAGGTTTGCACAGATGAGCGACAATGAGAAATCTGTCATAACCAGAAATATAATTGCCGGATTACCCGGTTCCGAAGAGAGTTTTACGGTTGAACAGTTTCAGGAGGCTATTGATAATTACAAAGATATCGACGCCGAAAGATTGCGCCAAAATCTTATATACTTTTTAAAAGAGATAATCCCGGTCGCAGAAAAGTTGGGTATGAAGATGGTAATCCATCCCGACGACCCCCCTTTCCCAATATTCGGACTTCCAAGAATTCTGAGTACATCAGACGATTTCGGATTGCTTATCAATGAGGTGGAGAGTCTTTCCAACGGGCTTTGCCTCTGCACAGGATCATTCGGAGTCAGAAGCGATAACCAGCTCGCAAACATAATACATAAATATTATGACCGTGTCAATTTTGTCCATTTCCGAAGCACTAAAAGAGATGAAGAGGGTAATTTCTATGAAGCCAACCACCTTGAAGGGGATGTAGATATGTACGGGGTAATGAAGGCTCTTCTTGAAATTCAGCAGAAAAGGGGATTATCAATTCCTTTAAGGCCCGACCATGGGCATCAGATATGTGATGATCTCAATAAAAAAACAAACCCCGGCTACTCCTGCATCGGCCGGTTAAGAGGCATAGCAGAGCTCCGGGGTCTGGAGATGGGAATTGCTAAATCGCTTTTCAATAATTAATCTGCAAATTATCTACTGTTTTGATCAAGGCAGATAAACCGGGCCGTCGAAGCCTACGGAGATTCTGAGAAGCATCCAGGCGTTTATGAGAACAGCCCATGCAATGAGTATACCATATCATTGATTGCCTATCTGATTACTTTTCTTTTTTGGGGTAAAGTACAAATTGTGCAAAGTTCTCTCCTGAAAGATATTTATTTGCTGCCTCTTTAAGTGTATCCTTTGAAATATTGCCCAACCCCGTCTCAACATCCATAATGTCTTCTAAGTTAAGCCCATACTTTAAAGCATCTTTTATGCGACTTAAAATATAATCATTATTGGTTTTCCCTGTAGTTGCAGATACTCTCATGGCCTCTCTAACTTTATTTACGTCGCTATCTAGAGGCCCATCCCTTTTAATTTTCTCAATCTCCTCTTTTATAACACCAATAATACTATCTACATCTTCGGGACGACAAACAAACTCTACTCCTATTCTGAACCATTCATAAGGATTATCTGTAGTGAAACCAGATACCCCAACACCATATACACCTCCCATTTTTTCCCTAACCTCTTCGTATAATCTTAACTTTAGAACAGATGCAAGAGCGTCAATTATAATCTTTTCACGGAGAGTATGTTTCAAAACTCCATTAAAATGAAGTACCACATTGCTTTTATTTTCACTCTGAAGAAAGTACTCTTTTCTAAATACTCCGGGTTTGTATCTTAATCCAATATCTGCAGATTTTGGATCTACACTCTTTTTTGAAGGTAAACTTGCTATATAGAGTTCAATTAGCGGAATAACTTGATCTACATCAAAATCACCAATAAAAATGAATTTAAATCCATATGCATTTGAAAACCTGGATACATAAAAATCAAAAGCCTTATCCAATTGAAAACCATTTTTGTATTGATCCGGAGTTATAGGAATGGCTCTCATATGATTCTGACTCATCACTCTTGATATTTCGTCATAAAAGAACCTCTCCGGTTGAACATCTGCATCCTTTGCATTATTAATCAACCAATCTTTATATACTCTAAAAACAGCCTCGTTTTTGTATGGAGCTGTAAAATAGAGATGAGTCATCTGTAGTAAGGTTTCAAAATCCTGCAATGAACTTTTTCCACTAACCAGCTCATCATAGAAGTTAATCGAGGGCTTAACAGTTACTTGTTTACCCGTGTTTATTTTTCGCAATTGACTTATTGTGAACCCGTTCAGCCCACTATTATTAATCAGTTCTGAAGCTTGTCTCACAGAATAGTAAAGTGAATCCGGTGCAAGTGAAGTTCCTCCGGGTCTGAAGCTATTCATAACAATATCTTTTCTGAATCTGGAAGGTTTTAAAATTACCTCCGTTCCATTTGATAACGTTAAAGTAGTAATATCTGTCTTTATATTATATGCTTTGGCTAAAACTTTACCCGGTACAGGTTTGTCTTTCATTAGAGATTCGTTTACAATCTCCGGGATATATGGTTTTATTGACAAATCATATGATGACAACAGCATCTCTTTCAATTCATCATCTGAAGGTAGCTTAACTCCATCTTTTTCCGGTGTTGAAAAGACTATAGATATATTATCGTTACCGATCCATTTATCAGCAATTTTATTTACCTCTTCAAGGGTGATTTTTGGAAGTAATTCTCTATAAAATTCATAAGTAAAATTTTCACCCGGTATCGGAACACCATCGATATAGTTATCTACATACAAATCTACATATGTTTTTGAGTTTACATCCTCTTGGGAATGCATTGCATTGTATGCCGAACTTAATATTTTTGTCTTGTATCTCTCAAACTCCGGAACAGTAAAGCCATCTCTTCTTGCACGTTCATGCTCATAAAAAATCTTATTTAATCCTTCATAAATTGAACTCTCTTTAAGTGCTCCTCTTAAATAGTAACTATCTGTTGTGGCTAATAATGTGCCTATTGATACATTAGCACTCATATATGGGGCATCACCTTTGACAAATAACTCAGTAAACCTATCATTTAGCATTCCTGTATATAATCTCTCAAGCAACTTCTCTTTGAAATCCCCTAATGTAGATACAAGTGATGCTCTTTTTTTGAAAAATATCTGAAGGTTATATTCTGTTGCCTCTTTGTCTTTTATTGAAAACACCTTTATGCCATCATTATCTGGCATATGAAAATACTCTCTTTCTCTCGGGTTTTTAATTTGTTTAACTTTGTTAAAATTTCTCTTAATAAGTTGCTCTGTGCTATCAATGTTAACATCACCAACAACAATTACAGCCATAAGATCTGGCCTGTACCAATCTTTATAAAATCGTAAAAATCTATCTCGGTCTGCTGTCCTTATAATCTCCTCTTTCCCTATTGGCAGACGATGATAGTATCTCGATCCATTAGTAACTCCATATGCAAATATGTCAAAAATTCTATTCTTGACCCCCTTTCTGCCAAGTGCTTCCGACAGAATCACTCCTCTTTCACTTTCTATCTCATTTTGGTCAAAAGAGATCCCATCTGCCCAGTCCTTCAGAATTTCAAAACCTTTGTTAAATACCTCTTCATTGTTTGAAGGAAGAGATAATTTATAAACTGTCTCATTAAAGCTTGTATGTGCGTTTAAATCGGCACCAAATCTTACACCAAGATTTTGCAGATAATTAATTAATTGGTTCTTTTCGAAATTTATTGTTCCATTAAATGCCATGTGTTCAATAAAGTGAGCAAGCCCTCTTTGATCATCATCTTCCAGTATTGAACCTGCATTTATTGCAAGTCTGAGTTCTGCAATGTTTTTTGGAGTTTTGTTTTGTCTGATATAATATTTTAGTCCATTATCAAGTGTGCCGATTCTTACGTTCGGATCCATTGGAACCTGATCTTTCAGATTATAATTATTTGAATGATTCTGCCCTGAGGCAAAAAGAAATACCAAACAGTATAATAATGTTACTGTAATACGTTTCATTTGAAAATTTTTAATATAGCCGGCAACTCGATTTTCATAGTTACCGGCTACCGATGATTGAAATTTTTATATATAACCCTGATTCTGATCAGAATTTGTTATAGATCCATTACCTGTGATTTCATTCTCAGGGATTGGGAGGATGAATTGATTCACGCTTTTAATAGTAGGATTAAGCTGCATGATCTTACCAAATCTTATTGCAGCAAACCACTCGCTTCCATTTTCAAACAACAGTTCTCTAACATACTCAGTAAAAATATCATTTTTAACCGCATCTAAAGTTGTAGCAGAAGATAGAGCAATACCTGCTCTTTGTTTGATGACATTCAGAGGTTGTTTTATGTTATCCAACGTTGCTCCGCTAAATGCAAGGGCCTCTGCTTTAATGAGATACATTTCAGAAAGTCTGATAAAATAGGTGGGACGAAATGTCGCTACATGATTGGTTTTAAGAATAGTAGTACCACTATAACTTACAGCAGTTCTTGGATCGCCTGCCATAAATGAAGGTAACCATGTTGTTCCCGGCTTTCCTGCATAAAATCGTTTTCTGTTATTATCTTCTGTATCTGAAGTAGAGTGTCTGTGAGTCATTAATATCATTTCACTGGAAGTAAGCCCTTTGTTAAAAACATTAGCAAAAGATGTCTCGAGTGTGCGTTTACCTTCACTAATTACATCATTAGCCATTGTTACAGCTTCCGGATATCTACCCATAAAAAGCAGAACTCTGGCTTTAAGTGCCTTTGCAGCTGTCTTTGATCCTCTATAAGTAACGCTGAAATCAGGAGCATCAGCTATAGCATGGTCTAAATCAGATAATATCTGCGCATAAGAGTCTGCAACGGTACTTCTGGCTTTGTCTCTTGTCACAAAGTTAACAGGTTCTGTTCTTATAATAATGCCATAACGACTGTTAAGATCATAAAATTCACCAAAATACCTCAAAACATCAAAAGTAGCCATTGCTCTGAGGAAATATGCCTCACCTATTAATTCTGATTTGCTTTTAAGTTCAAAAAAGGCATCTGGCATAATGCTGACAAGGGATATAACATTATTTGCCCCATTTATTGTTTGGTAAAGGATTGTCCAAAACGAATCTACATTCGAATTATCGAAAAGGAGAGTGTTTGTTGTAAACTGAGTATTAGCGCTTCCGGTTCCGATGGTACTCATTGAGCCGGACATTCCCGATGGTATCAGCTCTGAATACATATAGTAGTGTGCACTTGTATATGATATAATTGTGCTGTATACACCATTTAACAATGCAGAAGCATCACCTTCATTTTGCAAAACATTATCTGGAACCAGGTGATTTGGTGGATCTTGATTGATTACATCTACAAGTACGCAAGATGTTGTCATCAAAATAATCGAGATATATAATAGTATCTTTTTCATGATATTTTCAAATTTAGAAACCTACTTTTAAACCAAATGTAAACACTTTTGAAACAGGGAATTTATTATTGTCGCGCCCTGTACTTATATCATTATTAAAGAGATTAGCCGCCTCGGGATCAGATCCTGGATACTTTGTGAATGTAAGTAAATTCTGTCCTGATAAATATATTGTAGCCTCTTTAAGATTTATAAATTTGAGTTTATTAAGAGTTTCTCTGTTAAATGTATATCCTATATTTAAGTTTTTCATTCTGATGTATGATGCATCATGAACATAATAACTAGAAATTCTTGAATTCTGATTTGGATCTCCAAAAACAAGTCTTGGTTTATCTGATGGAGATTCAGGAGTCCAGGCATCCAAAATCTCTTTTAACTTATTTTCTCCAACTGCTGTACCTGAAATATTTATCGCTCTTGACTGCTGGAACCATTCAAGGTCATTCCCCATTGCATAGGTAAAAAAAGCAGAAAGTGTAAGACCCTTATATCGTATACTTGTGCTGAATCCTCCAAATATATCTGGTTGCACATCTCCGATAATTTGTTGATCAAATGTATTTACGACCCCGTCAGGGACACCCTCTGGTCCACTTATGTCTTTGAATTTCAAGTCACCGGGAGATGTTGCAGCATTTTGATATATTCCTGTTGAAGAGGCTTGATTCAATTGCTGTATTTCCTCACTTGTTTGAAATATTTTTTCAAATACATAACCATATATCAGACCAATGGGACTGCCCTCTCTTAATGTTCCACCACTTCCAAATCCTGTTACATATCCTCTGTCATCTTTAAAATCATCATTTATTTTTGTTAATCTGTTGCTGTTATGACTGACATTCAGTGTCATTCTCCAGTTAAAATCTTTAGTCTGTATTATATCACCCATAAGTTCAAACTCAAGTCCGACGTTTCTGGTATTTCCCACATTGGCAAGTACGCTTGAAAATCCTGTATTTCCAGGGGTAATTGCTGCAAAAATTGCATCTTCTGTATCTTTCTGATAATATCCAATACCACCACTCAGCCGGTAATTAAACAACGAAAAATCTAAACCAAGATCAAATTGTTTAGTTCTCTCCCATTTAAGTCTATCATTACCGAGTTGAGATATAACTATAGAAGGTTCATTGCCATAATCGCTTGTAGAGTATAGTGTTCTCCATATATATGGCCCAAAATCCTGTTGGCCCGTAATGCCCCAGCTTGATCTTAATTTCAGGTCTTTGATAAAATCAACATTCTCCATAAAATTTTCCTGAGAAATTCTCCAACCAACTGAAACAGCAGGGAAGAAAGCATATTTATTCTCAGTTGCAAATTTTGATGATCCGTCAACACGTGTTGACAGACTTATAAGATATCTGTTATTAATTCCATAGTTAAACCTTCCAAAATATGAAGCCAGTCCGGAAACAGTCTTCATTGAAGAGCCGTCACGACTAACTGTCGCACTTGTGATATTTGACAGAACATCGTTAAAATAACCAGTTCCCCATGCTTTCAAATATGAGTTTTGTACCTGTTCAAAAGAGGCCCCAATCACAGCATCAATCTGATGTATTTCACCTATTTTAGCGGAATAGTTTAAAGTGTTCTCCCACATTATATTCCTGTAAGTTGTCCTACTCTCTTGCGCATATCCATCACCATCACCGGTAGTTCTGCTCCAGCCCCCTCTGAATGTGTATTTTGGATAGAAGCTATTTTGAATTCCATTATTATAGTTGATAGAAAGCATTGATTTCGCTTTAATTCCCTTCAATAACTCTAACTCAATACTAAATGAGTTTAGTATTAATAATGTTTTATTTCTGTTGGTTGCCTTTGAAAGAGCAACAGGATTCTCAAGGCTATATCCACTTGATATAGAGTATATACCTTTATCATCTTTAACCGGGACATCGGGGCGAAAAACATAAATTCTTTCTGTTAACGATCCATCCAGCGCCTTCTGGTCTGAATATGAAGTATTTGACTTTACTCCAAATGTTAGTTTCTCTGACATTTTAGTGTCAAAATTCAATAAAAATGAGTAGCGGTCGAACCCCGATCCCGCATAAATTCCATCTTGAGTATTGGCCCCAATTGTTGAAAAATATCTGGTACCTCTATTTCCACCCTGAATACTCAAGTTAAAATTCTGGGTTACCGGGGTAACCGGAGCTATCTCTTTTTCCCAGTTGGTATTTGCTGTTCCAAAGTATGATCCGTCAAGAACACTTTGAGTGAATGCGTTGTTTGTTGTGCCATTTCTAACTGCTGTTTGCCACACCTGTTTAAACAGATCGGCATCCAAAACACTTAGTGATTTTGGAGACGATGTACTCATTGAGTAATCCATATTAAATCTTGGAGTATCGTCAATGGTACCACTCTTTGTATTAATAATTATCACTCCATTAGCTGCACGCGACCCATAAATAGCTGCAGCAGAAGCGTCTTTAAGAACCGTTATAGATTCAATATCATTGACATTAAGGTTGCCTATTGGAGTATTCAACCCCTGTTGATCTAAGTTTTGGCCTAAATTCTGCCCTTCTGTTCCACCCACCGGAATATTACTTTCCATAACAACCGGAATTCCATTAATTACGTATAGTGGTTGATTCGATCCAGAAAGTGATGTTGTACCGCGAATTCTGATTTTAGAAGGAGCACCAGGCTGACCATTAGATCCTACAATATAAATTCCTGGTATCTGACCCTGTAACGCCTGATCTAAAGTAATTGTAGGAGCTTGAACTTTAATATTTTTAATATCAACAATTCCTACAGATCCTGTAATATCCTCTCTTCTTGTTGTTCCGTAACCTACAACGACAGCTTCCTGAAGAAAGTTCTTTTCGGGTTTTAGAATAATTACTACATTATTATTCTGAGGTATAAATACTTCCTGAGTTTCGAATCCGATAAATGAAATTGTAAGAAAGTTTAAATTACCGGGGACCTGTATTGAAAATTCTCCTTTAGGACCTGAGTTTGTACCCCTGCTTGTACCTTTAACAAAAATTGTAGCACCCGGCATAGTCTCTCCGTTTTCATCTTTCACAACTCCTTTTACCTCTCTCAGCACAGCCTGTTGCTTGGGTAAACCTTTCACAGACGAGCTGTCTGGGAAAATTATAATCTGTCCTGATTTGATATCATGTTTATACCCACTATCTTTAAGAAGATTATCCAATACCTTTGAGATAGTTTCGTTTTGAACGGTCACTGATTTTTTTACCGAGAGATTTACTTTTGAGTTCTCGTAAAATAGATTCAATTTAGCTTGTTTGCCTATTTCAGTTATAATCTGTTCGATAGTAACATCCTTCATTTTAAGAGTTACTCTCTGGTTTTGAGCGAATAGATTTAACGAAGCAAACCAAACTATTAGTGTTAATAGTAATAATTTTTTCATATTTTTGTTAAAAATTTAAGAATGGGACACTTTTTTTAAATTTTTCTAATCGGGGAATGGCCTAAACATTTCCCGATTTCCTTTAAGTTTTTAGATTGTTATTTTTTCATCAATTTATAATAATAGAGTTTTTCGTCTTTTTATAAGTTATTCCGTTTGTAAAGTTAAATACATCAAGTATCTGTTCAATTTCACCTTTGTAAAACCTACCGGTAAATGTTTTGTTTGATAGCTCGACATTATTGTTTATAATTACTATATTATATTCTCTTTCAAGTATTTTAAGGATATTGTCAAATTTTTCATCATTAAACATAATTATACCTTCTTTCCAGAGAGAGAAGTTTTCCGGAACAATCTTTTCAATATTAAATCCCTCATTTGTATCTTTGAGTACAGCCATCTCTCCAGGTTGAAGATTGGCATAACGGCTATCATGCCCGGCCAAGCTTACCCTGACAGATCCCTGCTCCAGAACTACTCTGTTAATTTCATCAAATGCTGTGAATACAAACTTTGTACCCAGAACTTTAACATTTATTTTGTCGGAAATAACCAAAAATTTCCGGCCAGTAGTGACAACTGAAAAATATGCTTCTCCTTTAAGAAAAACGACTCTGTCCAACTCAGAATCTTTTTGGTCTGACCAGTCTGTATTTCTTAAAGTTAGCTCTGATTTAGAATTTAACCAGATCTCTGTTCCATCTGGCATAAACAAGCGTTGTTTTCTGACAGAGGGAACTCTTATAATATGTTCTTTTTGAATTAGTGTCTTTTGATAAGTTAGAATACCTTCGCGGTACTCAATTCCCATTTTCGCCAGTCTTGCGGTATTCTTATCGTTAACAATAATCACTTTACCATCTGCAACCAGAAGTATCTCCTTTGAAATATCTCCTTTAAAAGTATTAATGACAAATAATGATACAATCAACATAACCACAAATATTGCAGCGTATTTCAATGTCTTTCTTAAAAACAATCTGCTCTTATCTTGTCTTATTTTTAGTCTTATTCCTCTCCAGATCTCTTCTTTATACTTTCTGTTATCTTCTTCATTATGAAGACTATCTTCATAACACAATGTCCAGTCCTTCTCTATCATTCGGGATAACTCACTCTCTTCTTTCCCGCCGAAGATTCTCAACAAATAATCCAGCTCATTTTGTGAGCACCTTCTATCAGATAATTTATCCAGCAAATCTTGAATCTTCTTCTCCATTAGTATGACTTATGTAATTATTACGATTGAAAAAATGAAGGTCACTAGTCATTATTAAAAAAATGACAAAAAATATTAGAAACCTAGGAAAAAAATTCTGATAGATCCTTTAAGTCTCTCTCTTATCTCTTTTATTGCCGCAGTAATATGATTTGAGACTGTATTTGGAGATATTCCTAATTTTTGTGATATCTCCTCATAAGTCAGACCCTGAAATTTGAGCATTTTAAAGATCTCCTTTCGTTTTTTTGGCAATTCTTCTATTGTCATGTATATTTTTCTGATCTTCTCTGTTTTTAAACTTTCCTCATCTCTTGATTCTGTAATTGCAGAATCTTTGAATTCAAAAAGAAGCCTCTCTTCTGAAGTTATCCTTCTAAAATGATCTATTATGAGCCCTTTTGTGATTACATAAAGTTGTTGATCGAGTGTATGTTCGTGAGAAATTTTTGTTCTATTCCTCCAAAGCTTGAGAAAAACATCTTGAGTTATATCCGAAGCAATAGCCTCCTCTTTGAGATATTTCAAAGAGAGATTGAAGACTTTTTTAAAATAGAGTATGTAGACCTTTTCAAAAGAGTCCATTCTTCCATTTATCAAACCTTCTTCTAATGACATTAATTAAAATATAGAATTGTACAAATATATCTAATTAAAATATTTTTCAATATCTATTAGCATATATTAATTGGTTGACATCTTAATAAAATTCAGATTTTTCTCTATATGTCAATAGGTTCATATGGTTTATTATAACGTGATTCCAAATATTGCTTCATGTCTTATCAAGGCAGATAAACAGGGCCGTCGAAGCCTACGGGGATTCCAAGAAGCATCCAGACGGTAATAAGGACTGCCCACACAATGAGGAAGATAACGGTGTACGGAATCATAAGGGAGATGATGGTGCCGATTCCGTTCTTCTCGTCATATTTCTGAGCATAGGTCACAATGAGGGCAAAATAGCTCATCATAGGGGTTATCACATTGGTAACCGAATCGCCCACGCGGAAGGCCGCCTGGGTAAAGCCCGGATGGTATCCCAGCAGCATGAACATTGGAATAAATACCGGTGCCATAATTGCCCACTTTGCCGAAGCACTCCCCATAAAGAGGTTGAGGAAGGCCGATAAGAGAATGAAAGCCAGGATGAGCGGTATTCCCGTAAAACCGACATGGCTCAGAAACTGCGCCCCGTCAATTGCCAGAACCAGTCCAAGGTTGGAGTAGTTAAACCAGTAGATAAACTGTGCGGCAAAGAAGACCAGAACAATGTACCCTCCGAGACCCTTCATAGAGTGGGTCATATGTTTTACCACATCCTTGTCGTTCCTGATTGATTTTACTATTATTCCGTAGATAAGACCCGGAATCATAAACAGCAAGAGCAACCCCACAACTATACCCGAGAAGAACGGCGATTTAAGGATGCCTCCTGTTTGAGGATCTCGTAAAAGACCATCTTCAGGGATGATTGTCCAGGCCATTAAAGCTATGAAGATGAGCGTGCCATATCCTGCCCAGCGCAACCCCTTCTTCTCAACCGCAGTAAGCTGCTCAACCTCAAGCGGCTTTTCAGTTCCGCCATAAGTCCCCAGACGGGGTTCGATAATCTTCTCGGTAATCCATGTGCTAACCAGCGTAACCATAACAGCGCTGGTAAACATAAAGAAGTAGTTGACCATAGGGTTGATGTTGATATCTGCATCAATAATCTGAGCAGCAGATGTTGAAAGCCCTGCCAGAATAGGATCTACCGAACCAATCAGAAAGTTAGATCCGAACCCTGCACTTACCCCCGCAAAAGCAGCCGCAAAACCTGCCATAGGATGCCTTCCAAGCGCGTGGAAAATCATCGCACCCAAAGGGATAAGAATCACATAACCAACCTCGGAGGCCAGATGTGAGAAGATACCGGCAACAATTATCGCCGCGGTTATGAACCTTTTTGGAGCCCCCAGTACAAGTTGCCTCACCAGAACCGTAAAGAGTCCCGAACCCTCGGCAACCCCTATTCCCACCATTATAACCAGTACAAGCCCCAGTGGAGGAAATTTCACAAAGTTATGCTCCACGTTGGTGTAGATCCAGCGGATTCCATCGGCGCTAAGCAGGTTTTTAACTTTGATTATCTCCCCGGTAGCGGGGTGTGTAGCCTGAAGATCGAATGCAGATGCCCACCATGAGACGAGGGCAACAATCACTGCCATTATCAGAAAGAGGGTGGCCGGGTGCGGCAGACGGTTTCCCACCACCTCTATTGTGTCCAAGACACGGGCAAAACGGCTTTTTTTAGTCATTTTGTCATTAAGTTTTTATGTCCTTATCGGGGACGGTTAATAATTGATTTTGTTGATTTTATATAATAATGTTTAAATCCTGTGTAAATCGTGAATATATCCTGTATCAATCCTGTTCAAATCGTGAATAAATCCTTAAAATTGTCTATTTTGTAACTATTTTATTCCAATTCCCAAAATTCTCGGTGTAGCCGAAATCTATATCCAGAGCGGTGAATTTCGCACTCTTCTCATCCTTTACAAACTTCACCTTGAACTCATTCCCATCCATCCGGAATGTAAATTCGTTCCCGTTTTTGTGCGTCAGCTTGCTCTTCCAACCCATTGGGCCAACTTTTATAAAGAGTTGCCCGCCGGCATCAGGTTGCCCGCCGGCATCAGGTTGCCCGCCGGCCTCCAGTGTGACAACCGCTTTGCCAAAAAGCGGCCCCTTATCGTAAGTTCCGGTAAGCAGTTTAAAATCGGGAGCCGCCGCTTTTACCTCATCGGCAAGCTTTTTATCTGACTCTTTCATCCCCTTACGGGCAGATGCCAGCCACTCTTCGTAGAATATTTTATTGTAATCTTTATCGGGGTAACCTTTGTAAAGATCTATCATCCGCCTCATTATCGCATAGCGCGGATAGGCAGGAGCTTCGGAGTTCACAAGGATCACAATCCCCAGATCCTGCTCAGGGACAAAAGCACAAAGCGCTGTGAATCCCCATGTTGTACCGGTATGGAAGATCACTCTGTAGCGGCTGTTCTGCTCCACAAACCAGCAGTGGCCGTAGAGGGTCACCCGTGAGGAGTCCTGAGAGGTGATTGTGTGCCCTTTGCGCAGATAGTCGGCCTGTTCGCGGGAGATTACCTGCTTGCCGCCTGCCATCCCTTTATTCAGGTGGAAAAGCAGATATTTTGCCATATCGTTCACGGTTGAGCTTACCGACCCGGCAGGCCCTATTACAGTAAGCCAGTGAAGTGCCTGCTCCGATCCGTAAAGCGGGTTTACAGCCACCGAGTCCATCCAGGTGGTGTCGTTGACCATCCGCCCCTTTTTGTAGGTGAATTCATGCGGTGTGGTCACATTGAGGGCTGCCGTGAACTCATCGCCGGTAACCCTGCTCGAGGTCATTCCGAGGGGTGTGAAGATGCGCTCGCGTACATTATCTTCCCAACTCTTGCCGGTGAGCTTCTCAATTATCTTCGAGGCAATTATAAAGGTGATGTTGTTGTATTCGTAAGCACCTCTGAAGCTGTATTTTGGTTTAAGTAGCGGAAGCATGTTCCAGATATCTTCCCGTCCGTAGCCCATATTGGCAATGTAGGTGCCCAGCTGGCCCTGCAGACCTGTGTGGTGCGTCATTATATCCTTCACCTGCAGATTGCTCTCCACCCATTTGTCATACATCTTAAAATCGGGCAGAATATTCTTCACGGTATCGTCCCACTTAACCTTCCCCTCATCAACCAGCGATGCCATCACCGCCGCCGTAAATGACTTGGATATGGATCCTATTTGAAACAAAGTATTTGCGTCCACATGTTTATCTGCACATTTCACCTTTGAGCCCAGACCTCCCGAGTAGATCATCTGCCCATCTTTGACAATAGCAATGGCCATTCCCGGAATCTGCCACAGCTTCTGAACCTCTTTGGCGTAATCAACTGTTTTTTTGACAATAACGTCATTGTCCTGAGCCAGCAGGGATGCTGCCGGGATAAAAAAGAGCATCAGCAATAGTGCAGTAATTCTTTTCATAATCTTCCGTTTTTTTAGCGCCGGAGGTTAAAAATCTGCCGGCAACGGTCACAAAGATAATAGAAAATGGAAATCTAAATTGCTATATTTGTTAATCAATAGACATGGGTTATGGCAAAAATCAAAAAGGGCTGGTTCTGTACATCTTGCGGGAATGAGAGTGCCAAATGGCTGGGCAGATGTCCTGCCTGCGGGGAGTGGAATACGTTGCAGGAGGAGATTATCTCCAAAGATACCGGGGGTGGTGCCAGGGGGATGAGTTTTATCTCTGAGAGGAGTTCGAAGCCGCAGTTGCTTTCTGAGATCACCTTTTCGGATGACCATCGGATTTCGCTGGGAAACAATGAGCTGGACAGGATTCTGGGCGGCGGCCTGGTGCTTGGTTCAATGGTGCTGATAGGTGGTGAGCCGGGCATCGGTAAGTCTACTTTGTCTTTGCAGATTCCGCTTCATTGTCCTGATTTGGTTACGCTCTATGTTTCGGGTGAAGAGAGTGCCCGGCAGATCAAGCTGCGTGCTCAGCGGCTGGGCGGCATCCACAACAACTGCTACATTTTGTGTGAAACTTTGCTGGAGAATATTCTGGAGCGTGCTAAGGAGGCACAGCCGCAACTTATTATAATAGACTCGATTCAAACAATTTACTCACAAGTTGTTGAGAGTTCGCCCGGCTCCGTTACTCAGGTTCGCGAGTCGGCCGCCGCCCTGCTCAAGTATGCCAAGGAGACCAACACTCCGGTGATTGTGATCGGCCACATTACCAAGGACGGGATGATTGCGGGGCCTAAAATTCTGGAGCACATTGTAGATGTTGTGCTGCAGTTCGAGGGGGATACCAGACACTCCTACAGAATTTTACGAAGTATTAAAAACAGATTTGGTTCCACTGCCGAGCTGGCCATCTTCGAGATGATAAACACCGGTCTGCGTGAGGTGAGTAACCCTTCTGAGATGCTCATCCCCATGCACAAGGAGAACCTTTCGGGTATCGCGGTGGCCGCCATGCTGGATGGCTCGCGCCCGTTCCTGATTGAAACCCAGGCGCTGGTGAGCACCGCCGCCTACGGAACGCCTCAGAGGTCGGCCACCGGTTTCGACGTAAGGCGCATGAACATGCTTCTTGCCGTGCTTGAAAAGCGGGCCGGATTTCACCTCTCTGCCAAGGATGTCTTCCTCAACATGGCCGGCGGTCTCAAGGTTACCGACCCGGCATGCGACATGGCAGTTGTCTGCGCCATCCTCTCCTCCAACTTTGACATAGCAATCTCCCAGCGCATCTGCTTCGCCGCCGAAGTGGGCCTCAGCGGTGAAATCCGCCCCGTCGCCCAGGTCGAACGCCGCATCGCCGAAGCCCAAAAACTCGGCTTCGAAAAGATCTTCATCTCCACCTTCGGGAAACCAGCGACATCCGCCAAAGCACCAGCAGCGTCCTCATCCGCCAAAGAACCCGCCATCGAAGTAGTTGCCGTTCAGGACATTCCCGAATTGGTGCGTAATCTTTTCCGGTAAGCCCAGGCGTTTGATCCCTCAGTGTTTTTTACAAACAATTGATTGCCTTTTATTTAGCCTCTTTATTACCCCCGTTTTTACCGGGGATCAAATAGATATAATGTTGATTATCTGCATATAGCAAAAAACAGTGAGGGATGAAAAACTTTCGCCTGCTTTAACACGCACACTAGTAGTAGTTAACGAGAATTTTCACTCTGACAGAGTTTTGAAAGCTGAACTTTCTCACCATCAAATTGCCTCCTGTCTAAATTGTTAAAACGGAATTCATATTTGAGTTGCATGTATCTGTCATTGACTTTCTTTAGTGCCTGGACTGAATGACTTCTTTTTATCTCCTCTTCTATGTTATTGAAACAATCCATCGGAAGCTTCTCTATCGTTCTCCCTCCTAATGTAAACCAGACTTCAAACGGTTTGCCTCCGGGAAAATAAACAATAAATATTCCTATATAATCGTTTGTAAAAGTCAACTTCTTATAATCATTATAGTCTAATGAATTTTTAAAAATTTCAAAAATCTGGATATATTGATCTTTTGAATATAATCCACCCCCGTGATCTTCAACATACTCCGGGTATCTGTCTGTCCCGAAAGTATTTTTAATATTCGAAATATCGATACTAATTTTTTTATTATCCAACCAAAAATCCTTTGCATTATATTCACTCTTCTCGCCTTTGATTTTATATTCAAAATTTGGGTTAAATCTGTTTTGTGAAAACACAATATTAGATGAAAGTGCACAAAACAATAATATCAGTTTTAATTTTAACACCATTCTCATTTGATTATCCTAATTGCAACTAAGATTTAAATCTGATTTGGATTAAATCGCTATCTGACAAATATATAAAAATTTTACATATTAGCCGGATAAATCCACCGATTTCAATTATAAAAAATCTAATCCCCAAAAGCTATGACTTAAAGGGAACATATTCCCCAAAAGTTATGACTTAAAGGGATTATAATCCCTAAAAGTTATTATCTTTGCAAAAAAAAGATGTATGCAAGAACGATTACAGATAAGATAAGGGGTCGTATCGGCTCCGGAAAGGCTATTATCATAACCGGTCCGCGACAAGTGGGTAAAACTACACTCATTGAGTCAATCCTTGAGTCGGAAGATTACTTGTTGCTTGATGGAGATGATCCTCTCATCAGAAATTTGTTAACAAACCCGAATACGGAACAGATCCGGACAATTTTGGGAAATAAGAAGTTTGTGTTCATTGACGAGGCTCAGAGAATAGAGGGGATAGGGATTACAATGAAGATTATTACAGATCGTTTTAAAGATGTTCAGTTATTTGCCAGTGGTTCATCTTCTTTTGATTTATCTAACAAAATTAATGAACCCCTGACCGGAAGAAAATGGGAGTTTCAATTGTATCCGGTCTCCTGGGATGAGTATGAGAAAAATCATGGTTATCTGTTTGCAGAACAGAATCTGGAAAACAGGCTGTTATACGGTTTCTATCCCGATGTTTTAAACAACCCCGGAGATGAAGTTGAGATATTGCGTAATCTATCAAACAGTTATCTGTATAAAGACATCCTTTCGTATGCAGATATCCGCAAACCGGAAGTTCTTGACAAACTTATTCAGGCTCTGGCTCTCCAGATTGGAAGAGAGGTTAATTATTCCGAACTTTCTCAGATAGTTAATGCCGATAAAAAGACCGTTAGCAATTATATAGATATTCTTGAAAGGGGGTATGTCATCTTCAAATTGAGCAGCTTTAGCAGAAATCTCAGAAATGAGATAAAAAGCAACAAGAAGATATACTTCTATGACAACGGTATCAGAAATATGGTAATTGGGAATTTCAATTCAATTGAAATCCGCCCGGACAAAGGTGCACTTTGGGAGAACTTCCTTATATCAGAGCGGATTAAACAGATACACTACAAGCAAAGCCTTGCCCATATATACTTCTGGAGAACAAAACAGCAACAAAAGGTAGATTTTGTTGAAGAGGTTAATGGTAAGATATACGGATTTGAATTTAAATGGCAACCAAAGAAAAATTTAAATCTGCCAAAGACCTTTACCAACACATATGAGTCGGAAAACAAGGTGATTAGCAGAGACAATTTCAGAGATTTTATTACATAAAAAAGAGGGAGACGCCGGCGACGCTGAGGATGGCGCCAAGGATTTCGATTGGGCTTATGCGTTTTTTGTAGAGCAGCACGTAGGGGATGAGGATGATTATCGGGGTGGTTGCCATGATGGTGGATGCGATTGCGGTGTTGGTGTGCTGGACGGCCATGAGCGATAGTGACACGCCTACAAATGGGCCGAAGATGGCGCCCATGAATATTGCGGCAACGGCTTTGCGGTCTTTTATACCGGTTGTGAGCAGAGCTCTGCGGCCGGTCAGGAAGATGATGAAGGCAAAACCAATGACACCGGTTATGATTCGCATCTGCGTGGCTGCGAATGGAATGTAAGATGCCACCTCGGTACCTTGTGCAGCATCGGCATAGTGGTTCATACCTATTTTGCTGAGCACAATTCCAAGACCCTGACCAAGAGCCCCTCCCAGCCCGAGTAACACCCCCTTCAAAGGTAAGTGCAGATGTATCCCTCTCATGTTGCTCACCCCGGCTATTAGTGTATCATCTTTTATCTGCCCGTTATCGCCTGGTTGAGTTTTACCCCCTTTTTTGAGTATGGAGATGGCTATTCCGGTGAGTGTGACCGCCATTCCAAGGAAGCCCATCGGCGAGAGTTTTTCGCCAAGCATCATCCAGCCGAAAAGAGCGGCAAACGGAGGTGCAAGAGTCATCAGGAGCTGTGAAAATCTGGCCGTTATGAGGATATAAGAGTAAAAAAGACACAGGTCTCCAAAAACGAATCCGACCAGCCCCGAGAGCGACATCCAGAGCCAGGTTTTACCATCTGCACTTGCCGGCAGGAAAGATCCGGTCGTAAAGTAGAGCAAAGCCCCTAACAAGAAAAATGCAAAAAATAGTCTGAGCAGATTAACAACCAGAGAACCGACTCTGTTACCTGCAAATTCGAAGAAGAGGGCCGTGAAAGTCCATGAAACCGCTACTGCTATTGCAATGAGCTCACCAAAATATTGTTGCATCTGTAAGAGGTTTTGAGCCGCAAATGTAAAAAAAAAGATAACATCTTGGTTGTGTGATAATTTTTGTTTAGATTTAAAGACTAATACAACTCTATCATGAACAGATTTTTATCCCTCTTTTTATTGGCAATTCTGCTTACAGCATCGTGCAAAAACCGGAGCGCACATGTGGAGAGTGCTATTAAAACAATAGACATAGCAGGAGCTGTTGGCAAAGGGCAGATTGTCCCTCTTTCACACATTGCAGAATCTATTGAGTACATCCCGCTTGAGACAAACCAGAGCTCACTTATTGACAAATTGCGTTGGAATTCTATTGTTTACGAAAACAACAAATTTTATATAAAGTATAACCACTCGCTATTTATCTTTGATAACACGGGAAAGTTTCTTTTCAATTTTAACAGATATGGCAGAGGGCCGCAGGAGTACGATTATCTGTCCGATTTTTATATCGATCCTGATGACAATATCATTGTCAGGGGCTTTGAGAGATTTATCATGTACGACAAATCGGGAAATTTTGTTAAAGTCCTGGCCGATAAGAATTTCGCTCCGGGAGTTGTTTTAAAAAACTGTTATCCTCTTGGTAAAGAGAGGTATCTGTTTATAACAGAGCTCAAAAGGGGTGTAGATAATGAGTACTCTGCCGTTATAACAGACCTTAAGTCAGACAAGATTATAAAGATTAAATATCCGCCAAAAGAGAGGGAGTTCGTTAAGTCGTTGCCTGAAATTTACCGATACTCATTTTTTGAAATAACAGCTTTACGCTCTGCCGATGGAATTCTGCTGATAAATGGTCTGGATGAGAGTGTTTTGCGTATTGATAACGACTTGAATATTGACACTTTGTTCAGGATTGAGTTTGGGAAATACAATCCTCGGGGTATTCCGGGCGGACTTTTCGACAAAGGTGGCGGTAGATCCGTTATATACAGATATATGTTTCCTTTTGAATCAACAGCCTTTATTTTCGACCAGTTTAAACTTGGATCATCGGCACACAAACCAAGAGTGATGCTTAAGCGTGGAGATAATCCAAATAATGACACCTATGCCACAGATATCTCATGCTCACTGTTCAATAAGAAAACCGGTGAGTTCATATTTGTTGATCAGCCCGGGATGAACCAGATTGGGTTCCCGGATGATTTCGAGGGCGGGCCGGCCGTATGGCCACTTTATGTGAACATCTCTAACCAGATGGTCTCATTCATTAACGCCATTGACTTTATCACCTGCGCCGAAACCCACGAAGTGTCGGCAAAATTCAAAGAGATTGCCGGCCGCATTAAAGAGACCGACAATCCGGTGCTTGTTCTTGTGAATTTGAAGAGATAGTCTCTTTCAGAGTTCATAGGCCGCCATGTCAAGCAGTCCGTGGCCGGAGAGGTTGAAGAGCAGCACTTCGCTGCGGCCGGCCTCTTTTGCCTTTAGTGCTTCGCGGATGGTTGCTGCTATGGCGTGGCACGATTCGGGTGCCGGGATTATCCCCTCGGTTTTGGCGAAGAGGCGGCCGGCGGCGAATGTTTCGTTCTGCTCTATGGCGCAGGAGTTTATGTAACCATCTGACTTCAATTGGCTCACGATCTGGCCACCACCATGGTAACGGAGGCCGGCCGCGTGTATCTGCTCGGGCTGGAAGTCGTGGCCGAGTGTGTACATCGGTATGAGGGGTGTCATCCCGGCTGTGTCGCCAAAGTCGTACTCAAGTACTCCGCGGGTTAGTTTCGGGCATGCGGCCGGCTCGGCAGCAATGAGCTCAACGGCACGGCCCTTAGTAAGCCGGTGTCTCAGAAACGGGAACGAGATTCCGGAGAAGTTTGATCCGCCGCCGAAACAGGCAATCACCTTAGTCGGATACTCGCCGGCCATCGCCATCTGCTTCTCGGCCTCAAGCCCTATAATGGTCTGATGTAAAAGCACATGGTTCAACACGCTACCCAGGGTGTAACGGGTATCGGGCGTTGTAACGGCCATCTCGACAGCCTCCGAAATTGCCATCCCCAGGCTCCCCCTGCACTCAGGATCACTCTCCAGAACTGCCCTTCCATAGTTAGTCAATGCACTTGGTGATGCATGCACCTCTCCGCCATACGTGTTGATAACAATCTTTCTGTAAGGCTTTTGCAGATAGCTCTGCTTAACCATGAAAACTGTCAGATCGATTCCGAAATATCCGCACGCAATGCTCATTGCCGATCCCCACTGACCGGCACCTGTCTCAGTAGTCAGCCGGGTTATCCCCTGTTCTTTATTGTAATATGCCTGAGCAATAGCGGTATTGAGTTTATGCGACCCCACAGGACTCACACTCTCATTTTTGAAGAAGATCTTCGCCGGCGTATCCAGCTCCTTTTCAAGCTTATAAGCCCGCACAAGCGGAGTCGGCCTGTAAAGTTTGTAAAGCTGAATCACCTCATCCGGAATGTCGATCCATCGCTCAGCCGAGAACTCCTGCGCAACCAGCTTCTTCGCAAAAAGCCCCTCCATCTCCTGAGGCTTTAGCGGTTCTCTGGTTTGCGGATTCAGTAACGGGCGAGGCTGGTTTGGCATGTCAGCCAGAATGTTATACCATTGCCTCGGGATTTCGCTCTCTGTGAGCTGGAATTTCTTGGTTGTTTTCATTTTTTGAGTTATTAAAAATTAAATAAAAAAAGGCCCGGAGCGTGAGCGCCGGACCTTCCTGTATCGGTTAAAAAAATTAATTCAACTTACTTACATATCATCCAAACATAGCCGTGCTCACAGATCTTTCCGGACTGTGCCACCACCAAAGCTGTATGTTTAGATTTCTGTTCATTTTTTCTTGCCTGCAAATGTATATAAAAAAAATGTAATCCCTCAGTGTTTTTTTTATATTGCTGTTTATCTTTTCTTTAACGCAGTTGTGGGTACCAATTTAGATGGGGGATTCAGGTGTTAACTATCAGTATTTATGTTGATTGTAAAAAACACTGAGGGATCAAATTCTTGCAGTGCAAAATCTCTGTTTCCCGAAAAGGTCGGTTTTTACTTCAACAGTGGTGTAGCCAGCGTTTTTAAAGATTGAGGCGGTTTCAAGTGACAGGTTTTCATTGATTTCCATAAATATTGCGCTGCCTGGTTTAAGGGTTGCAGATGCCAGCTTTTCCAAAGCCCGGTAAAAGACAAGTGGATCATTATCAGGCACAAACAGCGCTTCAAATGGTTCATAATCAAGTACATTTGCCCGCATTTCGCTACGTTCACGCTCCATCACATAGGGTGGATTACTTACTATTATGTCAAGCTCTTTGAGCGGAAACCCTTCGGGAGATTTGAGCAGATCGTAACTGAATACAGAGTGTTCGTATTTGAATACAGAGTGTTCATAATTGAAATCTGAATGTTCAGAAGATAACACGTTACCGGATGATGATTTGTCGGGAGGGGATGAAGATAAATTTTGCGCAGAGATTAGGTTGCGGGTTGTTATCCGGAGGGCTTTTGGGGAGAGGTCGCAGGCAAAAATTTGTGATTCTGGCAGATGGTGTTTCAGGGCTGTGGCTATGCACCCTGAGCCGCTGGCTGCGTCGAGTATTCTCAGGCCGGCCGGGTGGGTAGATTGTGATGGCCGGGTGGCGATGTGGTTGAGAACCAGGGTGACCAGCTCTTCGGTTTCGGGGCGGGGTATGAGGACGCCCTCTTCGACGGCGATTTTTAGCCCCATGAACTCCTGGTAGCCTATTATGTACTGGAGCGGGCGGGCGGCAGCAGCTTGCTGCGCAGCACTTTGCAACTCACCCAGAATCTCAGGAGCAATCGCCCCGAAGGGCTCAACCAGATGCTCATAAGCACTAATCCCGCAAAAGTGCTGCAATAGCCTCACGGCTATCGCCCGCCCCTCCTCCTTCCCATACAGATGCCCCGTAAGCCCCTGTACCCACTCAATATACTCTTTATAAACCATCAGCTTTCCATTTCTAAATTAATATTCATCCAACTATCTGCCTTCCTGAACGCCAATCGCCCAGACATTTCCGGCAAAATCCGAAACATAGAGAACACCATCCGACATCACAATATTGCCCAAAACAGGAGCCCCAAGATTGATCCGCCATCTGAACACCCCCGTAACAGCATCTACACTATAGAGATAACCATCATTCGCCCCAAAATAGAGCACATCACCCGAAGTTCCCGGGTGTAAAAGCGCACCACTCTCGACAGTCATCTGAAAATCTTTAGTATATGGTGCTGTGTAGATAATTCCCGGATTGGTTTTAAAATTCCAGAGCTCTTTGTAACCATTCTCACGATCAAAAGCAGCTACCCCCTTATCGGTAGTCCCCACGATAAAAAGCCTGTCTGTAACCACGGGGCGGGAGTTGTTATTGATCGTGTAATTGATTTTGTGTTTCACCAACTCATTGCCGGTCAATGGATCTACCTCCATTATAAAGCCCGGCGAAGCATAGAAAAACTTACCTTTAAAACAGACCGGAGAATTATCGGCAATTCTGGTATCATCATCTTTTTTCGACCACAAAAGTTCTCCGGTTGCAGCATAGTGAGCAAAGCGCCCTGTCCAGTAAGCCGCTGTAAGCAAGACCCCGGACTCAGGCTCAACCACAGGAGAGGCCACCGTACATACGCCACCCCTCCAGGCAGAATTCCTCCACAAAACCTCCCCATCGGAGACCCTTACAGCTGTAAGGTAGTGACCATGACCCGCATATACGACACCATTGTGCACAGCCACCCCCTGGGTGTAGACTGGATGCAGCTCCCTCTCCCTCAAAGCCCTTGTCCACAAAAGCTTACCCGTAGAAGCCTCAACAGCATATAACTGTCCCAAAACATCACAAGCAAGAAGTGTCCCATTCCAAACCGCCATATTATTTTTAACCGCACTCTTCACCGGCAACCTCCACACAACCTCCCCATCGCTCAGTCGCAAACCATGAATCGCACTCCCCCCCTTCCCATTGTCATCAAAAGTTGCAGATATCACCAACCCTTCATATAGCACAGGAGTTGTCATAAATATGTGATTTCCAAGAGATGTCACCCATTTGATGTGCGGAGAGTATCTATCCCCGTTCCGGGGAGAAGATGCACCGATATCGGACGGATCCTTTGCTATAGTCTTCACAACCATTCCATTCTCAAATGTTGCCGTAACAATTGAAGACCCCTTTTCCGATTCAGATGGTCCCGTAGCAGGGAGATCGGCCCTCCATGTCCAGTCACCTGTTTTATGCAGATTATAATCGACACCCTTGTACTTAACCCTCACATCTGTCACATCTGCACGCGTATCATAAACATTTACAATTAGTTTATGGTTTGGGAGGATTGTCGCAGCAATGTGCCCCTTTAACGACGCATATCTTATCTGAGATTCAAGATTCCCGTTGCGGTCAAATTTTATCACCCTGAATGAAGATGGCGAATGATCAATTCCACCTTTGTTCGGCGACATGGTAGCAATTGTTGAGACACCAGTTCTATCACTCTTTTCCAGCAAATTGGTATGATAATGGGCATACAGATACGCTTTTAAGTTGTAATCCATGAGGTTAACCGAAACCTTATCACCCTTCAGAAGAAAATCATCGGAATAACCCACAAGGTGGTGATCTATAAGGACAACCGGCATCCCGGCAGGAATTGCATCCAGATCCTTTTTCAACCATGAATAGACATCATCGGCACTGTAGGATGGCTTTCTGTCACCCTGAAGAACCGGGATGTTTACAAAATGAACCCCCTCACAATTAAATGAATACCAAACCGGACCGAACAGATCTTCATACAGCTCCTCACCATATGCACCATCTACCAGATCATGGTTACCAAGCGAATAGACTGCCCGCACCCCCAGATTTTCCGACATAAGCTCCCTTGCATGAAACCTAAGCCCGTTCTCATAGCAGATATCACCATTGAAAACCACAAAGGCCGGCCTGTTATACTCCACATACTCCTTCAATACATCTACCCAATCCTTATGAATCCTCGCCTCAGTATCACCCAGATGCAGAAACTCCGGACGCCCCGCCGGACTCGTTACGGAACTCCCCGCCGCGCTCTTAACCACCCTAAAAACCAGCCCATCTGCACCACTCCAGGATCTCCCACTCGCCCCGGAACCAACACCCCCCTTACCATCAATCCTGTAATAAAAACTCCCAACCTGCTCATAACCGTCCGGCGTACTCACAAACACAAACCTCGCCCTTTTAGCAGGATCAAAAGCAAACCTCCCATCCGCACCACTTTTGTAAACACCAAATCCATCCGACACCACAACCCCGGCAACACCTGCGCCCCGCACATCCACCACAATCCCCCGCACATCCCGGGAACCACGTTCATCCGTCCGGGAAATATCCTTTGCATAAACATCTGTCGTAGCGCACAATAGCACCCCCGCCAGAATTACCATATGTGTTAAAACCTTCATATAATTCTGTTTTTTAGTTGGATAAAATTCTTTGCAACGCTCTCTGCATCAGGAATTGTTCTGTAAGCTAAAGCGGATAATTCAGCTTGATATTTTCCCTTTATTTGCTCCCAAATAGTCACAAAGTCAATTATTAAGGGAGATTCTATAATTTCTTTCGTTTGCCAGCCAGTGGGCTCTTCAAACATACCTTTATCGTGTTGCAGAATAAAATCAAATTGTGTCTTAAACGAATCAGATACTACAAATTTTTTACATTCCGGATCTTTCATTAAAAAGTATAAATCATAAAAATGGCGAATCTTTTTAGAGATACTTTCAACTGTATTTTCTTCGTACGAAAACCGGATTAGTGAAACCATCTTTTCCAGTAAAGTTTGCTCTTTGCTCAACACATTTACTTCAAAAGGATGGAGATCTTTTTATTCAATATATCTTTCATTTCCAGTTTGTATTAAAAAATCGTATATAAAACTTTTTATGCTGAGCTGTTGAAAAGGGTAAGGATTAGCAAACGAATTAATCTCGACTATCAATTTATTGTTTTCATTATTTTTTTCAATACTCGAATATCCAAAAACAGATTTTCTGAACCTAGAACCTTTACTGGTAACTCCATCTATCTGCAGCTCTGACAGATCCAATGTAATCTCCTTTTCAATTGTGCGAATTATGGTTTTAATTTCATTACCCGTTCTCCCTCTATCGTTTACGATAGCAATGTCAACATCTTCTGAAAACCTCTCTATCAAATCGTAACCTTTTGAAAGCGAAGTCCCTCCTTTAAAAACAGATTCATTAAAATATCTGCTTTTTGCTAATCGACTCAACACCTGAGTTATCCAGTAGTCCTTCTCAATAAATTCCAATTTAATATCAAGATGTTTCGATGCTGCTCTCAAGGTATCTGAATATAGTTTTATATCATTATGTAATATCATATTATATTCCATTTTTCGGTGGTGGATAGTACCTTCTCTGCACCTGCCAGTTTATACTTCGAAATTGGATTCAACGATTTCAATAGAGAATATGTAGCTTGTGTGCTTTGTAATTGCTCTAAAATAGCACCTAATAAAGCCCTTGTTGAGGGAGGATATTTCAAAGCCAAACGAATCAAGGTGTTGACATCTTTATCCGAAAATTCTTTTATTATTGCTAAAAAGCGTCTGCAGGAATCACTGATACCAGCATCAGGTATTTTTTTTATGTAGCGTATGGCATCCAGCAATTGCAGCAAAGGAATATTCTCTTTAGTTATGGTGTTTTTTTGCTTAATAAAAGCAATACTATAGCGTTCTCTTTTAAAACCGGGGCGAATTTGATTTTTGCCGATTTGTATTGTATTACTTACTTGGGTGGTTAATGCTAATTTGTTGTAGATACTGTAACCTGTCAGATAACCTGTTATCTTTCCGTTCTCTTCCAGTAGGTCTTTTACTATCTGGTACTGAATGGGTTGAAGCTTGCCATAAACTGAATTTTCAGGCTTGTAGTATTTACCTTTGGATAGTTTGGCTATTTTACCCGAAGCCACCATACGATTCAATGCTTTTATGACCGCTTCCTTTTGATTTACCTCAGTAGTAAAATCAGAATAGGTGAAAACAAATCCTTTCGGAAATTTATTAATTGTAAATAGTATGTATTCAGCAGTTTTCATTTCATTAATTCTTGTGCAAATATAAATAATTTGTCCAGTAAATTAACAAAATAACTGGACATTTTCCATTTTATATCTCCACTCATTACATCAACACATAATATCGGGCGAGTTTTTACGGGTAAAAACTCTCAATACGATCTCACAGTATAAAATATGCCTTCCTGCTGTGAATTAGTTTAGCGTTTTATATGTTTGATTGATTATTTTTGTATTTACCTGAAAGCTAAGAGATATTTGCGGTGAAATAAATACAAACTATTATGAAAAAATCAACAATCATTAAAGCCCATCTTGCATTTTGGGGCATCTACTTTTTCAACCGCTTGATTAATTCTTTGTTGGCACCCACAATAACAGATCAGAAGGCATTTGCAATATTTAATGTAATAATGGCCTGTATAATCCCGCTCTTTTTTTATGTTTCGTATGTTAATGTTTTCAAGTTCATTAAAAACATAAAATGGACATTGACCACTCTAGTGGTAATTATGGCTATGACCGCCTCTGTTTTTGTTATTAAGAGAGATATCTCAATGTACTTCTTTCGATTTTATATGCTGATGGTTACCTGGGCAATCTATGGAGCTCTCTTTCGCTTCTTCGTCGACTGGGTTAACAAAGACCGGATGCAATTACAGCAATCAAAACAGAATCTGAAGAGCGAGCTTGCACTCCTCAGAAATCAGATCAACCCCCATTTCCTGTTCAACTCCCTGCACAACATTGACACACTCATAACAAAAGATCCGCAAAAAGCATCTTACTCCCTTCTGCAACTGTCAGATATGCTACGCTACTCCTTTAATGAAGCCGAGGCTGAGTACACGGGACTCGACAAGGAGATAGATTATTTAAAGAAGTACATTAATCTTCAAAATCTTCGTATCACAAATTGTGAACTGGTTGAGTTCAATATTTCCGTTGAAAACCCGGATGTTAAAATCGCACCAATGTTGCTGATTCCTTTCGTGGAGAACGCCTATAAACACACCACCGATAAAGAAAAACAGCATGGAATTGTTATAAATCTACGGGAAAAATCCGGCATCATTAATTTCACGGTAAGCAATTTGCACGACCCCAACAAGATAATTTCAAAAGACAGCTCCAAAGGAATTGGAATTAGCAATGTATCAAAACGTATGCAGATACTCTACCCCAATAAACACAAACTGGAGATTTCACACGATGAGAAGCTATTTAAAATCAGTCTGGAAATTGATACAACCTGGCAGATGAGATAATTGCTTTTGATGAAATAAAAGTGGAAATTAATGAAAAAGAGGTTAAATTTGGAAAGACCTAATTTACAAACAGAGATGAATTTACAATCAGGAATGGAGATTCGCTGTATAGTTATTGATGACGAGCCACTTTCAACAGATAAACTCAGCTCATTTATATCAAAGATATCATGGCTCAGGTTGCAACAGACCTTCAACAACGCAATAGATGCCCTTGTTTTTCTGAAAGAGAACGATACCGATCTGATTTTCCTTGATATTCAAATGGATGAATTCAACGGTATCGATTTTTTACAATCCCTGAAGATAAGGCCCAAGGTTATCATAACATCGGCCTACAAAGAGTATGCGATTGAAGGTTATCAATATGAAGTGAGTGATTATCTGCTTAAACCATTCGGATTTGAGAAATTTGTAGCAGCAACCGAAAAAATATTCAATCAATTAAGCGTCAGCTCATCCGTAAGAAGAAATTATATCTTTGTAAAGAGCGGATATAGCATGGAGCGGGTAGATTTCGATTCAATTCTCTATATTGAAGGGATGCAGGAGTATCTGCAGATTGTTACAAAAAGTTCAAAACTGATGGTTTTGCAGTCGTTTGCTGCAATCGAGTTGCTACTCCCCCCTGAAAACTTTGTAAGAGTTCACAAATCATTTATCGCAGCAATTGATAAAATTGACAAAATCGAACGCAACACAATAAAAATTAAAGACAAAACAATTCCTGTCGGCAGCATTTATAAGGAGAACTTTTTAAAACATATACTAACATGAAAACAACCGGCAATCAAAAGATTTTTAAATCTTTAGCAGCAATTTTGATTCTGAATCCGGTCGAGGTAAGCGTTACAATTGCCCTCTTTCTCCTTTCGGTGCTGACCTATCACAAGATTCTTCAACCCTCCCTCCTTGGCGACAACCTTATGGCAGCACCCGTAGCATTTGCAATTCCTTACATCCTCAACAGACTCTTCCGAAAAAACAGTCTCACACGCATAATCTACTATCTGTCAGCATTGATCCTCATTCCTCTCTTCCTTGTAAACCTAAAAGAGTGGATTTTCTCACCGGCCTACGGAGCAACAATTGTGATCACCCTCCTGGCGATAGCCGCTTTTCCAAGGGGTGCAGATTATAATTATAACTCTATTGCCAGCGGCAATTCAATGGATGACAACAATTTAATGGCTGACAACAATTTAATGGCTGACAACAAATTCCTCACTGATAGCTTTGTAAACGTTTCTGCGCGGATAGCCGCCTCTTTTGCAATCTCGGTGCTGACATTTTTGATTGCAATGGCAATTCTATTCTCAACCTCGGAGCTATTCGAGTTTTCACACGAGATGGTCAACAACTGCGCATACTGGACAATGAGTACCTTCATAATCCTCTTTACACCAATGCTTTTCCTCTATGCATCGCATGAATCAGAAGATAATCAACTCTCAGCTCAAATAACAAAAATCAGAAACATAATCTGCACCCCGGTTGTCAATTACATACTGACCCCGGCTCTCATTATATTCACGGCCATAATTTACCTTTACATATTAAAAATTGCCGTAACATTCACATTACCAAACGGAACACTCTCCATCATCGTAACTGCATATGTAATTGCAGGAATCCTCATAAAGGCACTGACAGGAATTATAGAAAGAGAAAAATTTTCAACTTTTTACAAATATCTGTATCCACTTTTTATCATTCCCCTGATTCTCTTTTGGGTAGGAGCATTCCAGCGTGTTTCCGAGTATGGGTTTACCGATGCCCGTGTCTACCTCTTTGTAAGCGGAGCCATTTTAACCATCTCAACACTTTTGCTCATGTTTCACAAAACTAATAAATACCTATATATGTGCTATATAGCAATCGCACTCCTCTCCATCTTTACCTTTATACCGACAATCTCGGCAAAATCAATAGGTGAAAAGTCCCAACGAAAAGAGTTGCAGATGCTTGAACAAAAACTCAACATTACCCCGACTACCATCCTTCCAAAAGAGGGCGATGAGAACTACGACCCGGCACTTAAAGCCGACTACGACCGTATTCAAAATATAAGAGGATACCTCAATGAGGCACTCTGACATTAGAGTGCCTCCTCCAGCAACTGCGTTACAAACTCTTTGATGGTCATGCCGGCGGTGCGCACCTGCTGGGGAACGAGGCTCATTTCGGTCATACCTGGTACAGTGTTGATTTCCAGGAAGTATATCTCTTCACCACGAACAATATAGTCTACTCTTACAATCCCCTTACAGCCAAGGTATTTGTAGATGCGGTGTGAGAGATCGACGATCCTTACCCCAAGTTGGTCCGGAATCTGTGCGGGACACACCTCCTGAGAGGCACCAAGATATTTAGCCTCATAGTCGAAGAACTCATTTTTGGAGATAATCTCAGTAACAGGTAATCTTACAAGCGAGCCATTATATTCGTAAACACCGTTTGTCATCTCCCGACCCTCAATGAACTCCTCGATGAGTATGGAGTCATCTTCCTTGAATGCCAGCTCAATCGCATCATTGAGTTCGTCCAGCTTCTTCACCTTGGTAACCCCGAAACTGCTTCCGCCATTGTTTGGTTTGACAAACAGTGGAAGACCAAGTTGCATTGAAATCTCATAGGTATTGAAGCTGTCGCCACGTCTGAGAAAGATCTCTCTGGCAAGCTTCACTCCGGTATCCCTGAGGAAACATTTACATGCATATTTGTTAAAGGTGACTGCAGATACGGTGGCCGGACAGGAGGTGAATTTCATTCCGATCATCTCGAAGTAGGCCTGAAGAAGACCATTCTCACCAGGGGAGCCGTGAATCATAATTAATGCAAGGTCAAAATTGAGACGAGTCTCGGGATGCCATCTCTTGCCCGGAATAACTACCGAAAAATCCGATTTATCAATAAAATATGAATCTGTCTCATCATCCTCACAAATGACCCTCCAGTCCGCCCCCTTCATGAGCACCTCAAACACCTCGAACCTCTCTCTGTCTATATGTTTTGCAATATGTTTTCCACTTTTTACGGAGACCTCAAATTCAGAAGAGTCACCCCCGTAGATCAACGCTATCCTCTTTTTCATCTATCTGTTGTAATTAATTAAAAAACGGGTCGCGGGTGGTCTGGGAGGTCTCAAGTTCATCGTCGGAGCCATCGCAGTTGAGATCGACGTAAAATCCCGGAGGAGCGATAAATGCATCGTATACAGATATTCCGAGAGATGGATCCCTCAGAACCTTCTGCATAAAAATCCCGAATATCGGCAGCGCCATATTTGAACCGCCACCCTTGGCAAGCGTCTCGAAGTGAGCCTGCCTGTCCTCGGCCCCGACCCAGACACCCGCAGTGAGCCTCGGCACATAGCCAATGAACCAACCATCGCTCTGGTCGTTGGTTGTCCCGGTCTTACCCGCAATAGGCCCCTCTGTAACATATTTTGAACGCAACCGCGCCGCAGTACCCTCTCTTACAACACCCTCCATAAGATTAACCATAAGGAAGGCCGTAGATTCACTAATGGCCTCCCTTTTACGCGCACTGAAATTACCCAGCACATTGCCCGATTTATCCTCAATCCTCAGAACAAAGAGCGGATCAATAAAGACACCCCTGCTCGGATATGTGTTATAGGCAGCAACCATCTCATAGAGAGTAAGATCGGCAGGTCCAAGGCATAGTGAAACAACCGGATCCAGATAGCTCTTTATCCCAAGTTTACGACACATATCCACCATAGCAACAGGCCCGAACTGCTTCATGAGGTAGGCAGATATATTGTTGCTACTCCTGGTAAGACCCCACTTAAGGGTAACCTTTTTCCCTATCCACTCCGGTTTGTCGGTACTCTCGGGTGTCCATGTGGAATCCCCAACCATAAATGTCTGAGGCACATTCACAACCTTGTCACAAGGAGTATAACCCTCCTGCATAGCAAGAGTGTAGAGAAACGGTTTGATTGTAGAACCAACCTGCCGTTTTCCCTGACGGGCATTGTCATATTTGAAGAAACGGTAGTCCGGCCCGCCAACATAGGCCTTAACAAACCCACTCTGCGGCTCAATTGCAATCATCGAGGCACGAAGGAAAGATTTGTAGTATTTAATTGAATCATTCGGAGTCATTATAGTATCTACCCTGCCCCTGTCGTTCCATGCAAAAACGGTCATCTGTACCGGCTTTTTGAAACTCTCCTCAATCTCCCTCTCCGAAACACCTGCCGCCAGCATATTCCTGTAACGGTCGCTCCACCGGCGGGCCTGCCTCATTATTGTCTCGATCAAATCTTTAGGAACATCATTCGAGAATGGACGGTTGGTCTTCCAGCGGATATCTGCAAAGAAATCACGCTGAAGCTCCTTTCCCAAATGCTCAGCTATAGCCTCCTCGGCATAACGCTGCATTCTGGAGTTGATTGTTGTATAGATTTTCAGACCCTCTTTATCCAGATTGTACCTGGAGCCATCCGGTTTAAGATTTTTGTTTAACCATCCGTAGAGCGGATCATCCCTCCACAAAGTAGAGTCGGCCCGGTAATCCTCATACTGTCTGTAGGAAGATCTCTGCGGCTCGGATGCATTCATGGCCCTGCGAAGCATATCCCTGAAGTATGGCCCCAGACCGGAGTTGTGGTCCTGCTGGGTGTAGGAGAGTTTTATAGGTATGTTTATAAGTGTATCGTAGCTATCCTTTGTAATATAGCCGTACTTTCTCATCTGCCCCAGAACGTGATTCCGGCGGGCGAGCGACCTTTCGGGATTCAAAACCGGGTTAAAACGTGTAGGTTTGTTAACCATCCCCACCAGAAGCGCACCCTCCTCAACGGTAAGCTGGGACGGATGCTTCCCGAAGAAGGTATTGGCAGCAGCCCTCACCCCGTAAGCATTGCTTCCGAAGAATACGGCATTCAGATACATACCTATAATCTCCTGTTTAGTGTAATTCCGTTCAAGTTTTACAGCTGTAATCCACTCCTTGAACTTGGAGATCCCAAGTTTGAACATTTTCGCTCCCGGGAAGCTGCTCTCAACGGTATCTCTCGGGAAGAGCGTCTTTGCAAGCTGCTGCGAAAGGGTACTACCCCCGCCACCCGAACGGGTCTGCCCCAGAACCAGCGACTTAACTGCAACCCTTGCAAGACTTCTTAAATCTATACCGCTGTGTCCGTAAAACCGGACATCCTCGGTAGCCAGAAGGGCATCGACCAGCGAAGGTGAAAGCTCATCATAGGTGACATAGGATCTGTTTTCAATATGGAAGGTTGTGAGTATCTCGCCATCCTCCGAAATGATCTCGGTAGCCAGATTATTCTTGGGATCCTCCAGCTCCTCAAAAGAGGGGATGTCGGTAAAAATGCCCACAAAAAGTAGTGAGATAAATAGTAAAACAAAGGGGCTCAGGAACAATATCCACAGCCATCTTACAATCTTTTTCCGCTTATTTATATCCATTTCCGGCAATATTTCCAGGTGTATCAACTGCCAAAATTAGGAATAAAAATTTTGATATTACCTCAATTTATACTTTACTTTGCAGCCATCAAGGATAATTATATATGGGAGAGAACTTAGTTATTGTGGAGTCTCCGGCTAAAGCCCGAACAATCGAAAAGTTTCTGGGTAACGGATTTACGGTTAAATCAAGCTTCGGTCACATTCGTGATCTTTCCAGGAAAAATCTGGGAATTGATCTCAAAAACGGATTCGAACCGGACTATCTGGTTTCAGATGATAAGAAAAAGGTGGTCTCGGAGCTGAAGAGTCTTGCAAAGAAGGCAGATACTATCTGGCTTGCATCCGATGAAGACCGTGAAGGGGAGGCAATTGCATGGCATCTGCAGGAGGCGTTGAACCTTGATCCGAAAAAGACAAAGCGGATTGTATTTCACGAAATAACAAAAGATGCCATAACAAATGCCATCGAAAACCCTCGCGGCGTAGATATGAACCTGGTTATGGCCCAACAGGCCAGACGAGTGCTGGACAGGCTGGTAGGCTTTGAACTCTCGCCAATTCTCTGGAAAAAGGTGAGACCGAAACTCTCGGCAGGAAGGGTGCAGTCTGTTGCACTAAGGTTAATAGTTGAGCGTGAGAGGGAGATTCAGCAGTTCAACTCCAGATCGCAATTCAGAATCGAGGGAGTTTTCAACCCCGGGGGAACTCCGGCAACCACAAAGGTCTCTGCAGAGATTCAGGAGAGATTTGAGCTTGAAGATGAAGCGCTTGCAATACTCAACAACTGCAACGGTGCCTCCTTTGAAATAACCGGAATTGAGGAGAAGGAGAGCAAAAGAACACCTCCTCCGCCATTCACAACCTCAACACTACAGCAGGAGGCCTCAAGAAAACTGGGACTTTCACTGAGCCAGACAATGCGGGCAGCACAAAACCTCTACGAATCGGGGTTCATAACCTATATGCGTACCGATTCCGTTAACCTTTCAAAACTGGCAATTGGGGCATCAAAACAGGTTATCTCAGAGCTGTACGGAAAGGATTACTCAAAGACACGTCAGTACGAGACTAAAAGCAAGGGGGCTCAGGAGGCACACGAGGCAATAAGGCCAACCTACATGAGCAATATTGAGATTGAGGCAGGCGTTCAGGAGAAGAAGCTCTACAACCTCATATGGAAGAGGACAATAGCCTCACAGATGGCCGATGCGACAATAAACAAAACCCAGATAACCATTGAATCCAGACAGGTAAAATACCCTTTTATTGCAACCGCCAACCATGTAATCTTCGACGGCTTTCTCAAGATATATATGGAGTCGAAGGATGATGAGAGCCTGGACGAAGAGAAGGAGCTGCTCCTGCCCGAGATGAAAAAGGGGCAGCCTATGGAGCAGCTTTCAATTAAAGCAACCGAGAAGTTCACGCAGAAACCTCCCAGATATACCGAAGCAAGTCTGGTTAAAAAGCTGGAAGAGTTAGGTATTGGAAGGCCATCTACATACGCTCCTACAATTTCCACACTCAGTCAGAGAGGGTATATGGTTAAGGAGAGCCGCCCCGGACAGGAGCGCACCTACCGTGAATTTACCCTGGAGAAGGGGAAAATTTCGAACCATACCAAAAAAGAGAGTTACGGAGCAGAGAAGAACAAGCTCTTCCCCGAGGATATAGGAATAGTTGTAACAGATTTTCTGGCAGTTAATTTCGAATCGATTCTCGATTACAACTTCACAGCTAAAATTGAGGAGGATTTCGACAGGGTTGCCGCAGGTAAACTTGTCTGGAACAAGCTTATAGAGGATTTTTACAAACCATTCCACAGCAAGGTAGACACAACACTCACCGAGACACGTCCAACCAATGCAGAGCGTTTGCTCGGAACCGATCCTAAAAGCGGGAAAAATGTATACGCCAGAATTGGCCGTTTCGGCCCTCTGGCGCAGATAGGCGAGAGCGACGATCCGGGTAAGAGATATATGAGCCTTGCAAAGGGGCAGCTAATTGAAACAATCACAATTGAAGAGGCGCTCAAGCTCTTCGAACTTCCGCGCACTGTAGGAGATTTGAACGGTGAAGATATAGTTTGCGCCGTAGGCCGTTTCGGACCATATATCAAATACAAGGGGGCATTTATCTCGCTTGGCAAGGATAATGACCCGTACACAATCAATCTTGAAAAGTGTATCACACTCATTGAAGAGAACAGCCGTAAAGAGGCCCAGCGCAGCATCAAGAGCTTCCCGGAAGAGGGTGTGGAGATACTCAACGGCAGGTTTGGCCCTTACATTAAAAAAGGTAAGGAGAACTTCAGGATTCCAAAGGGAACTGCTCCGGAGTCGCTGACACTTGAGGCTGTGAAAGAGATTATTGAGAAGAGCACACAGGGAGGGAAAAGCCGCAAACCATCTGCAAAAAAATAGTGCTTTATGAAGAGTAACGAGATAAAGGGGAACTACCCGCTGGAGGTGATACCTGCCGATGCCCTGAGTGAAGTCATGGCAACTCCCGCCGCTCTTTTTGTTGATATTCCGGGAGATGGCTCAATGGCGCAGATTCTCGGAAAGATGTACACCCATCTCCAGTACAAAATCTGCTACACCACACCGGGAATTAACCGACTCCCAAAGACTCTTGAACTGGCTTCGGCACTCGGAATAAAAACAGTGGTTCTCTGCGGGGAGAAGCTTCCCCCATTCTCAGACATTATAAACGGAAGTTCTTTTGCAGCAGCCCTCATCTCTGCAGGGAGTGCAACCGGCCCCGGTGACTACATTCTGGAGCAACTTTTAAACAATCCCGCCACAACCGAATTTTCACATATAGGATACCAGACATACAGGTACAATCCGGACCATCTGAAACTTCTCCACGAACGTAATTTTGAGGAGATAAGGTTGGGCTTGCTAAGGGGTAATCCGGCAAATTCGGAACCAATGCTCCGCACAAAAGAGCATATCTTTATAGACCTGAACGCTGTCAGAACCAGCGATTTCCCTCACAATTCATTAAAGTCTCCGAACGGTCTTTATGCCGAGGAGATTTGCCAGCTGGCCAGATATGCGGGTATGGGACAAAAGGTTAAAAATGTATACATATACGGTTACCCTACCGGTTTAAAACATGATTCAGTATCGCCACAGCTGGCCGCAGAGGTTGCATGGCACATTGCAGAAGCCCTCTCATCAAGCATTTATGAGGATCCCGGCAACAGTGCCACAGAGGATCTTTTTCTCAGAAAAATCGTAAGTATGGGTCAGGAGGGGCAGGACATCATCTTTGTTACAAGCAGCTCTTCGGGGCGCTGGTGGATGGAGATTCCGGAGATTAAGTCCGGTAATAATCAATTTATTCCATGCTCCTATTCGGATTACGCCACAGCCTGCTCAGGGGAGATCCCGCTGCGATGGCTTTTCTTTTTTCAAAAAATAAATCCGAATTAATTATAATTTATTATTATATTTGTCCTCCGACATTATATTTATTATCAGTATGCCTAAATATCAGATTGATCAGATTGATCAAAAGATCTTGTCATTCCTTGTGAAAAATGCAAGGATGCCATTTCTTGAGATAGCTCGTGAATGCGGCGTCTCAGGAGCAGCTATTCACCAAAGAGTGAAGAAGATGGAGAACTTAGGAATTATAACAGGTTCCAGACTCCTTGTTAAACCTCAAACGCTCGGATTGAATGTTTGTGCATTTGTAGGGGTAAGTCTCGCACAAGCCAACCACTATCCATCGGTAATTGAGGCGCTGAGGAACATTCCTGAGGTGGTAGAGTGTCACTTCGTAACCGGTAAACATGCGCTCATGCTAAAAATCTATTGCCAGAATCACGATCATCTGATGGAGATCCTCATAAATACAATTCAAAACATCCCTTCTGTTGAGCAAACCGAGACTTTCATCTCTCTTGATCAGGCTATTGAAAGACAAGTTTGGGTTAAGGATTACCCGGGAAAGGCCTCGACAGTTAAAAAACGCTGAGTATAGCTCTTGCCAGGAGCATATCTTCCGGTCTTGTAAGTTTAATATTAGTCACCTTGCCATTCGCAAGGTGAATCTTTATACCTGCACTCTCAACAACAGAAGCGTCGTCGGTAAAGTGAGGCGAATATGCCCGGGTGTAGGCATCAAGAAGAATATCCGTCGAAAATACCTGCGGAGTCTGAACAAGCAGATACCTCTCCCGCTCTGTAATTGAAGTGGATCCATCTTCATTAACAATCCTCATAGATTCTGGTGGTGCAAGCACGGGAATCACAGCCCCCTCCCTTCCGGCCATCTCATAAAGCTCCTCTATAAACTCTCGCGTCACAAATGGTCTTACACCATCGTGAACTGCAACAAGACCCCCCTTTTCAACATATTTCAGGGCATTTTTAACCGAATGAAACCTTGTCAGCCCACCTGATACGAGCGTATGGCGAAAGTTGAGATTGTGTTCAAAGCAGTAATTTTTCCAGTACTCTTTATACCTGTCTGGGAGGACAAGGATAATCTCCACAGGAAAAGAGAGCGAAAGAAATCTTCCGATAGTTGTTGCAATGACCGGCTTTCCACCCAGCTCAAGAAACTGTTTTGCTACATCTCCACCCATCCTCACACCGCTTCCGCCGGCTACGATAATTGCGTAATATTTTTTTCCCATTCAGCAATCTTTTATACCAACAAAAGTAGGTATTAATTGTATATTTTAGTAATTTTGTACCCATTTAAGGGGTATGGAAAAGAGAACAATCAAAAGAGCGTTAATCTCGGTTTATCACAAGGAGGGGATTGATGTCATTTCAAAGCAACTCAGTGATTTAAAAGTAGAAATCCTCTCAACCGGAGGGACTTACGATTTTATAAAGGATTTAGGAATTCCGGTAAAGGCAGTCGAAGAGATAACTTCGTACCCATCTATTTTAGGCGGGCGTGTAAAGACTCTCCATCCAAAAGTTTTCGGAGGAATATTGAGCCGAAGGGATAATGAGACCGATCTGGCCCAGCTCAGGGAGTATGACATTCCGGAGGTTGATCTGGTTATTGCAGATCTCTACCCGTTTGAAAAGTATGTATCTTCAGGTGCTGATCACCAGGAGATAATAGAAAAGATAGATATCGGAGGGATATCGCTTATCAGGGCAGCTGCCAAAAATTATAAGGATGTTGTAATAATCCCATGCAAGGAGCTCTACCCTGCACTATCGGAGGTTCTCACAAAGAGTGGCGGTACAACTACCATGAAGGAGAGATATAACTTTGCCGCCCGGGCTTTTAATGTAAGCTCCCATTACGACACTGCAATCTTTAATTACTTTAACAGAGAGGCGGCTATCGATTGTTTCAAACAGAGTATCAATACCTCAATGCCTTTACGTTATGGAGAGAATCCTCATCAGAAAGCTCTCTTCTACGGTACAGAGAAAAATATGCCTGAGCAGATACACGGTAAAGAGATTTCATATAACAATCTGCTGGACATAGAGGCCGCAATAGAGCTTATATCAGATTTTGACGAGACTACCGTAGCCATACTTAAACACAATAACGCCTGCGGGTGCGCCTCCTGCGATACCGTTGCCATGGCCTGGGAAAAAGCACTTGCTGCCGATCCCGTATCGGCATTCGGTGGAATTATCATCACAAACCGCGGGGTTGACGCCGAAAGTGCGGCAGAAATGAACAAGATATTCTTCGAGGTAATAATCGCTCCTTCATACTCCCCTGAGGCCCTCGGGATACTGATGCAAAAGAAAAACCGGATTATTCTTGTAAACGGGCAGGATCTGCGCACTGCCAAAAAGTTCAGGAGTATGCTTGGCGGGGTGTTGGTTCAGGACAGGGATGCCTCCGTTGAGATTGCCGACTCTCTGATCCCGGTCACAAACAGGGTTGCCACCGAAACTGAGGTAAGGGATATGATCTTTGCAAATAAAATTGTAAAGCACTCTAAATCAAATGCTATTGTTCTGGCTAAAAACAGTGTGCTCATAGCTTCGGGTATAGGCCAGACCTCCAGAGTAGATGCTCTGAAACAGGCTATTGAGAAGGCCCGCTATTTCGGATTTTCCCTTGAGGGGGCAGTTATGGCATCCGACGCATTCTTCCCGTTCCCCGACTGCGTTGAAATTGCACACAATGCGGGAATTACGGCGGTAATACAGCCCGGAGGCTCGGTAAGAGACCCTGAAAGTATTGAATATTGCAATAATAACCATGTTGCAATGGTCATTACCAACAAAAGACATTTCAAACATTAAAATATATAAAGAGAAATATACAAATTATGGCATTCTCATTTTTGACACAGGAGCTGGCTATAGACCTTGGAACTGCAAATACGATAATATTGATGAACGATAAAATTGTCGTTGACGAACCTTCGATCGTAGCAATAGACCAGAACACCGGGAAACCAATCGCATTCGGGCAAAAAGCCAGAATGATGCACGGAAAGACCCACGCAAACATTAAAACCATCAGACCCCTCAGGGACGGCGTGATTGCCGACTTTAACGCTGCCGAGCAGATGATAAGGGGTTTTATCAAGATGATCAATTACCGGAACTCCTTCTTCACACCAAGTCTTAAGATGGTTGTCTGCATTCCTTCAGGAAGTACCGAGGTGGAGATTCGTGCGGTAAGGGACTCTTCGGAGCATGCCGGTGGAAGGGATGTATATCTCATATATGAGCCAATGGCTGCGGCAATCGGTATCGGTATCGATGTTGAGGCTCCGGCAGGAAATATGGTGGTGGATATAGGGGGCGGTACAACCGAGATTGCAGTTATTTCTCTTGGAGGTATTGTAATCAATCAGAGTATCAGGGTTGCAGGAGATGTGTTTACCTATGAGATTCAGCAGTATATGCGTCAGCAACACTCAATTAAGATTGGAGAGCTAACAGCCGAAGATATTAAAATCAAGGTTGGGGCGGCAATGTCAGAACTGGATGAGTATCCTGAACCATACTCCGTAAGGGGTCCTAACCTTATGACTGCACACCCGGTTGAGGTGAGTGTCACAAGCCAGGAGATTGCACACAGTATAGATAAGTCACTGGCCAAGATAGAGGCTGCGATTATACAGGTTCTTGAGCAGACTCCGCCGGAGCTCTATGCCGATATTGTTCAGAACGGAATTTATCTGACAGGCGGCGGTGCGCTGCTGCGTGGGCTGGATAAAAGGCTTTATGAGAAGATTAACATTAAGTTTCATGTTTCTGAGGATCCTCTGCACGCTGTTGCAAAGGGAACAAGCATAGCACTCAAGAATACCGACAAGCTACCATTCCTAATGAGATAACGGAAAATGTGGGGAAAAACTCCTGTAATACGCACCTTAACTGCGCTTTTACTCTTCCTCGTTCTTGAGGTGATCTCAATCTCATTTATTGCAAATGAGAGTATATTCCAGCAGGCCAAGGTTACAGGGTTGACCATGAGGATTAAGAGCGGTATTTCGGGTTTCTCTTCAGGTATAAGACAATATTTCGGACTCAGAAGCGTAAATGAGCTTTTACGTCTGGAAAATCTGAGACTTTTAAAGGAGAATGAAATTTTCAAGGCCCGTGCAAGAGTGGCCGACACAATGCCGGGCGGGAGACCATCCTCTCCCGAGTTCTCCTACATTCCTGCAAGAGTTATAGCAAACAGTACAAACAGGTTGCACAACTACCTTGTTCTGGATAGAGGTCGGGTGCATGGTGTAAAGAAAGATATGGGGGTTATCTCTTCCGGCGGCGTTGTCGGGGTTGTAACATCGGTATCAATGAACTACTCCTATGTAATCTCCTTCCTTAATGTAAATCAGAGTGTAAGCGCCAAGATAGGAACAAGCGGTGCTTTTGGGCCAATGAACTGGGAGGGGAGGCGGATCGGTTATGCAACACTCAAGGAGATTCCCTTCCATATTGAATACATGGTGGGAGATACTGTCTACACAAGTGGCTTTTCATCTATTTATCCGCCGGATATTCCGTTGGGAACAGTGAGAAAATCATCTGTAATAAAGGGATCATACCACGAGATTCAGGTTAAACTTTTCCAGGATTTCAGCACACTATACTATGTTAACATTGTAGCAAACAACAAGAAAGACGAACTGGACCTCTTAATAAGACATAACGATGGGAAAGCCCAATAATTTAATACTTTTCTTCTCCTTTGCACTTATCCAGATTGTTCTGGGAAGTCTTGTCGATTTGGGTCCGCTTCTCTTTATTTCGGTATATCCGCTTTTCATTCTTACAAGACCTGCAAATACATCGCTCCACTCTACACTTCTCTGGGCTTTTGCAATGGGTATGGCCGTAGACTATTTCACAAACTCCATTCTGGGAATAAACAGTGCTGCTGCTCTCATAATGGCGCTTTTTCAGTACAGAATCCTTAAGATTATCTGCAGTAAGGGTGATTGGGATAACCAGGTAAGACCGGGAATGCGGGAGCTGGGAGCCGGTAAATTTATAACCTATCTGGTTTCGGCGCTTTTGGTTCACCATATTGCTCTGTCGGTAATTGAGAGTTTCGGATTTGTCAACTTTATATATAATCTGCCCAGAGTATTTATAAGCCTTATTATAAACACTTTACTTATTTTGCTTATCGAATACGGACTCTTTTACAAGAACTGGAGGTAATACAAATTATGGCTTTCGATCTGGGGAAAAAAAATGTGCTGATTCTGGGAGTTATTGTTGTAGCTCTGGTCTATCTTGGACAGCTCTTTTATCTGCAGATTATTGACGAAGAGTATAAAATTACGGCGGGGAACAATGCTTACCGCTACGATATCCGATATCCTGCCAGGGGTCTCATTATGGACAGGAACAAAAAGATTCTTGCCGGAAATGAGACCGCATACGATATAATGATCACCCCTTATGAGGTGAAAGAGCTGGATACGATGGATCTGTGCAGGACATTCGATCTGGACATATATGAGGTGAGATCTAAACTCAAAGAGTACCGTAAGAACAGAAGAAGAATAGGGTATCAGTCATTACCATTCGTTAAGCAGGCTACAAGCCGGCAATATGCAATTTTTCTTGAGAAAGCCTATAAATTCCCGGGATTCAGTGCGGTTGCAAGAACAATCCGGAATTATCCCTACAACGCCGGTGCAAATCTTCTGGGATATATAACTGAGGCCGATACAGCCTATCTGCGTAAAAATCCGGAGTACCGGAGAGGGGATTATATTGGAAAGACCGGAATAGAGCAGTCATATGAGTTTGTACTTAAGGGGAGGAAGGGGCATGCAATTTTCCTGCGTGATGTACACAATCAGGTAAAGTCGAGTTTTGCCGATGGTAAATACGATATTGAAGCCGTTCCGGGAATGAGCGTCATAAGCACAATTGATGCCGAGCTGCAACAGTACGGAGAGCGGCTTATGAAAAACAAGATTGGAAGTCTTGTTGCAATCGAACCGGCTACAGGTGAGATACTCACCCTTGTTTCGAGCCCGGGAATAGACGTTGAAAAACTGGCTATAATAAACAAGCACTTCGGAGATCTTTTGAAAGACCCTCTTAAGCCTCTCTATAACAGAGCGGTTATGGCTCCATATCCTCCGGGGTCTGTCTTTAAGCTGGTTAATGCTCTCATAGGGTTGGAAGAGGGTGTTGTAGATCTCGGGACAATGTATAGTTGCCATGGAGGCTATAAAGTGGGAAGCATCTCGGTTGGATGCCATGCTCACCCATCTCCCACCGATCTTACCAGATCTATCATGATGTCTTGTAACACCTACTATTGCAATGTCTTCCGCGATATTATAGACAACAGAAAATATTCAAGTCCGCAGGAGGGTTTTGCACGGTGGCGTGAGATGGTTCTGAGTTTCGGTTTCGGGGAAAAACTGGGTACAGACTTTCCGTCGGAACAGGGCGGAACCCTGCCGACAAATGAAACCTATGACAAAATTCACGGTAAAGACCGCTGGAAATCACTTTCGATAATCTCACTGGCTATCGGACAGGGTGAGATTGGAACAACTCCGCTTCACCTTGCGAATCTGGCCGCAACAATTGCAAACAGGGGGTATTACATCACACCGCACATTGTAATGGGTTCGACAGATACGTTAATTAACAACCAGTATCGTGAGAAGAACTACACAATGGTCAGTACATATAATTTTGAAAAGATAATTGAGGGTATGTACCTGGCTGTTAACGCTCCGAAAGGGTCGGGCGCAACTGCTACCATTGCTGCCGTCAAAGATCTGGAGATATGCGGGAAGACGGGAACTGCACAAAATCCTCACGGTAAAGACCACTCGGTATTTATCTGTTTTGCACCGCGTGACAATCCAAAGATTGCAGTTGCTGCTTATATTGAGAACGCCGGGTTTGGGGCCACATGGGCAGCTCCTATTGCTTCGCTTATTACTGAGATGTATCTTACAAGAAAAATTGAGAGAGTTGATCTTCAGGCATATATACTTCAGGGTGACCTGATCGGTAACAGAAATATGAAATGACAAGGGGAAACGAATATAAAAAGCTTGACTGGCCTCTGATAGTTGTCTATCTGATTCTTATGCTCATTGGTTGGTTCAGTATCTTTTCGGCGGTATATGACGAGGAGCACGGGCAGATATTCGACATCTCTCAACGTTACGGAATGCAGTTTATCTGGATTATGACCTCAATTGGAATAGCGTTTCTCATCCTTTTTGTAATAAATCCTAAGATATACAGTGCACTCTCCTGGTTGATTTACGGGGGAAGCATCTTCTTACTGTTGGCAGTAATATTCTTTGGAATTGAGGTAAACGGCTCAAATTCATGGTTTGAACTTGGACCTGTAAGGTTCCAGCCTGCAGAGTTGTCCAAAATAGCAACAACTCTTGCTCTCGCCTCAATAATGAGTGAGTATGGTTTCCGCCTTAAATCGTTGCAGAGCTATTTTAAGGTTGCCCTCATCATTCTGATTCCAATGTTAATAATTGTAATGCAGAAAGAGACCGGAAGTGCTTTAATCTATACAGCGTTCATCTTTATGCTCTACCGTGAAGGTATGAGCGGATGGTATATAACCCTGGGAATTCTTGCAATTATACTCTTCCTCATTACATTGAGTTTCTCTCCTTTTGTTGCCCTGATTGTGATAACAATGATTATTGTTGCCGCCAGAGGAATTCTTACAGGCAGCACAATCAGACACTTTTTATTGCTCGCTGCCTTGACTCCCCTTATGATACTTTCGCCACGTATAGGGGAGATATCGTCTCTTTCTGCTGTCAACCTGTCCAATGAGGCGTGGCTCGGAGTTATAATAGCCCCGCTCTTTCTGGTTCATTTAATAAAGGCCTTTAAAACGATGAAGAAGATATACTGGTATATCACCCTTTGTTTTGTGACATCGGTCATCCTTATTTTCTCGGTTGAGTTCTTCTTTGAAAGGGTTCTTCAGGATCACCAGAGAGCGAGGATTGAGAACCTGCTTGGAATAAATGTAGACCTTAAGGGGGCGGGTTATAATGTTCACCAATCAAAGATTGCAATTGGTTCTGGTGGCTTCTCAGGCAAGGGGTATTTGCAGGGTACTCAGACAAAATTCAACTTCGTTCCGGAGCAGAGCACTGACTTTATCTTTTGTACCGTTGGTGAGGAGTGGGGATTTTTAGGCTCTTCGTTCCTGATCTTCCTCTACCTTTTTATGATAATCAGAATTTTCAATCTGGCCGAAAAGCAGAAGGATACATTTAACCGGATTTACGGCTACTCGCTTGCATCAATTCTCTTTATGCACTTCTTTATAAATATCGGAATGACAATAGGGATAATGCCTGTAATAGGAATCCCCCTGCCTTTTATAAGCTACGGGGGATCCTCATTATGGAGCTTTACTCTCTTTCTCTTTATCTTTATCAGAATTGATCTAGATCGTTGGAAGTAGTATTCTGATCTTCGTTATCGAGTTCATATTCCGACTCCAGGTAAATCATCACAACCCCTTTAGGTACTTTCGCCCCCTCTTTTACAAGTATCTTTTTTATTGTACCATCAAACGGGGCAAGTACCAGGTTCATCATCTTCATCGCCTCAAAGGTCATAAGGTGTGCTCCTTTGGTAACATGGTCACCCTCTTTTACCTCCAGCGATATTACAACTCCGGGTATAATCGATTTGATCTCCTGGGGGTCAGGTCTCTTCCAGACTTTCCGGTTTACAAACTTTTTGGTGAGAGTTGTTTTGTATTTTCTCGCTTCGGGGAAGATCTGCATTATATCATACCTGATCTTCTCCTTTCCGACAGGAGCCTTTCTGGTTCTCTCGAGAGCCTCTTTGTCAAGCTCAAGCATATGCTTATCCTTAAGAATCTTATTCTCATCCTTAATAAGCTTTTTGCCCTGCTCTTTAAGCCTCTTCTCCTCTTTTGAAAGCCTCTCTTCGTCCCGTTTTATCTTCTTCTCAAGCCTCTCCTCTTCTCTCTTTCTCTTTTCAAGATCCCGCTCTCTGGCCTTTTGTCTTTTTTTGACAAGTGCCCTTTTATCTGACATTTTCATTTTTAGTCTGTTTTAAATGTTGGTTAAAATGGTGGAATGCCATGCTTTTTGGATGGCCTTTTAACAACTTTATTGGCAGATACTTCAAATGAGTGAATGAGGAATTTTCTGGTATCTTTCGGCTCAATTACGGAATCGATATATCCTTTAGCTGCTGCTACATACGGATTTGCAAACTTCTGTTTGTACTCCTCAACCTTGAGTTTTCTCATGGCCTCGGGATCCTGCGCCTCTGTTATCTCCTTTCTGAAGATAATATTGGCTGCCCCTTCAGGCCCCATAACTGCAATTTCGGCAAGCGGCCATGCAAATACGAAATCGGCCCTGAGGTGGCGTGAGTTCATTGCAATGTATCCACCGCCGTATGCCTTTCTGAGAACAACAGTTACCTTGGCAACCGTAGCTTCACTGTACGCATAGAGCAGTTTTGCTCCGTGGCGGATAACTCCTGCATGCTCCTGATCTACTCCTGGCAGATAACCCGGAAGGTCTTCGAGGGTAACGATTGGAATGTTGAATGCATCGCAGAAACGGATAAATCTTGATGCTTTATCGCTTGAATCGCAATCGAGCACCCCGGCCAGCACCATTGGCTGGTTACATACGAAACCGACTGTCTTTCCGGCAATACGTCCGAATCCTATTACGATATTGGCTGCCCATAACTCCTGAACTTCAAAGAATTCGGAACCATCGGTAAGCGCTTTGATTACATCTCTTACGTCGTAAGGTTTTGTCGGATCAACAGGAACGATCTTATCTATCCTGTATTTTTTTGTGTCGGGCTCTTTTACAATTTTGGTGTTGCAGTTACACTCGTTGTGTGCAGGGATGTAGTCGAGAAGTGTCTTAATCTGCTCAAAACACTCTGCCTCGCTGTTCGCAAAGAAGTGGGCGTTTCCGGTTACCTCGCTGTGTACACGCGCTCCACCAAGTGTCTCCATGTCAATCTCTTCACCCAGAACCGATTTAATTACCTCAGGTCCTGTGATAAACATTTTGGAGATCTTATCCACCACAAAAACAAAGTCGGTAAGAGCAGGTGAGTATACAGCTCCTCCGGCGCATGGTCCAAGAATTACGGATAGCTGGGGAATCACACCGCTTGCAAGAGTGTTTCTGAAAAAGATCTCACCATATCCTGCCAGTGAGTTAACCCCCTCCTGTATACGGGCTCCGCCTGAGTCGTTAATCCCGATAAGCGGGATGCGCATTCTCAGGGCGTAATCCATAATCTTGGTAATTTTTCTTGCGTGCATCGAGCCCAGAGAGCCCCCTGCAACAGTAAAATCCTGTGCAAATATTGCAACAGGGCGGCCATGTATGGTACCTGTACCAATAACTACACCGTCGCCTGCCAGGTCTTTTCCCTCCATTCCGAATTCTCTGGCTTCATGCTCTATAAAGAGGTCATACTCATAAAAAGAGCCCTCGTCAAGCAACTGGTTTATCCTCTCCCTGGCCGGAAGCTTTCCCATTGCTATCTGCTTTGCAATTGCCTTCTCGCCACCACCTTGAAGGGCTTTGGCTGTCCGCTCCTGCAATTCAGAAACTTTTCTTTTTAATAGATTCATAGGTTTTAGTTTTGTATGGCGCAAAAATATGAAATTATTTTAATACACAAATTTTGGGATTTTTTGATTACATTTGTACTTCCAATTCGATTTAATAACCTTATAAATAGAACAATATGTCAATTCCTTTTGTTGAAAGACACAATGGTCCGCGTGAGAGCGAAATCGTAGAAATGCTGGCGGAACTCGGAATAAAGAGCCTGGATGAGCTTGTTAAACAAACAGTTCCGGCCAATATTACACTCCCGCAACCACTTGCTCTTAGCAAAGCGGTAAGCGAACAGGAATATTTATCACAGTTAAAGTCAATGGTCTCTAAGAACAAGAGTTACCGTTCCATGATCGGGATGGGTTTTTACGGTACCGGAACCCTGCCCGTGATTGTGAGAAATATCTTTGAAAACCCAAGCTGGTACACATCATACACACCATATCAGGCCGAGATTTCACAGGGCCGTCTTGAGGCGCTTCTTAACTTCCAGACAATGGTATCTACCCTTACCGGCTTTAAAATGGCCAACTGCTCTATGCTGGATGATTCAACAGCTGCAGGTGAAGCTATGAGAATGATGTACGAGCTCCGTTCAAGAGAGGCGCAAAAGGCAGGTAAAAATCTTCTGTTTGTTGATGAAAATATATTTCCTCAGGTTCTGGCGGTTATCGAGACCCGCGCTGAGGCTCTGGGGATAGAGGTTGTTACAGGTGATTTCGCAAAATACTCTTTCGACGATATGTGTTTTGGTGCTGTTCTGCAGTATCCGGCTGCCAACGGTGAGGTTCGCGACTATTCAAATTTCTGTGAAAAGGCTCACTCAAAGGGTGTGCTTGTTACTGCGGTAACCGATCTGCTTGCACTTGCCCTTATTAAGGAGCCGGCTGCATGGGGTGCCGATATCGCTGTAGGTACTTCGCAGAGGTTTGGTCTTCCAATGGGATTCGGCGGTCCTACTGCCGGGTTCATGGCTACCCGCGATGAGTACAAGAGAAATATGCCGGGGAGGATTATCGGGGTCTCAATTGACAGACACGGCAACCGCGCTTTGAGGATGGCTCTTCAGACTCGTGAACAGCATATCAAACGTGAGAAGGCTACTTCAAATATCTGCACAGCAACTGCTCTTATGGCAACTATGGCGGGGATGTACGCTGCTTACCACGGACCTGAAGGTATTAAGAGTATTGCAAATAATGCATATGTTTATGCACACACAGTTGCTGCCGAACTTTTTAAAGCCGGATTTAAGCTATCTGCTTCAAACTTCTTCGACACAATTGAAATAACCGGAGTAGATTCGGACAAAATAAGGGAGAGGGCTCTTGCCAAAGGCTTTAACTTCTACTATCCTGAGAACGGTAAGGTTCGGATGAGTTTTGATGAGCTCTCAAACTGCAGCGAGGCTGTTGCAATACTATCTGTCTTCGGAGTTAATGCCGCTAAATGTCCGGGAGCCAGCTCTCCGGAGGTGTTTATGGCAAGAGAGAGCAAATATATGACAGAGGCGACCTTCAACAAGTTCCACTCAGAGACCGATATGATGCGTTATATCAAGAAGCTTGAGCGCAGGGATATATCCCTTACCCACTCTATGATTCCGCTTGGGTCATGTACTATGAAACTAAACGCGGCTGTTGAGATGATGCCTCTGAGTTGGGGTGAGATCACAAATGTCCACCCGTTTGTTCCACTGGATCAGGTTGAGGGCTATATGGAGATGATCAAAGAGGTTGAGAATGATCTTGCAGTAATTACCGGGTTCCATGCCTGTTCAGTTCAGCCGAATTCGGGTGCTGCAGGTGAGTATGCGGGTCTGATGACAATCCGCTCTTACCACATTTCCAGGGGTGATACTCAGAGAAATGTTGCAATTATCCCTACATCGGCACACGGTACCAACCCTGCATCGGCAGCAATGGCAGGAATGGAGATTGTGCTGGTCTCCTGCGATGTAAACGGGAATATAAATGTTGGTGAACTTCGTGAGAAGGCTCAGCAGCACAAGGATACCCTCTCTTGTCTGATGATTACCTATCCGTCAACCCACGGGGTGTTTGAGTCAAGCATAAGGGAGATGATGGATATTATTCATGAGAATGGCGGGCTTGTATACATGGATGGTGCAAATATGAATGCCCAGGTTGGTATTACAAATCCGGGCTTTATTGGTGCCGATGTTTGCCACCTGAATCTGCATAAGACATTTGCTATCCCTCATGGTGGAGGTGGTCCGGGAATCGGCCCTATCTGCGTTACAAAGGAGCTTGCTCAGTTTCTGCCGGGCCATCCGTTCCTTAAGGAGGGTAAGACCAATGGTGCCAAAGCAGTAAGCTCGGCTCCTTATGGTTACCCAATGGCTCTTCCTATCACTCATGCCTATATCAAGCTTCTGGGTCCCGATGGTCTGAGAAAGGCTACCGAGGTTGCAATTCTGAATGCCAACTATATATCTTTAAAACTCAGGGATGAGTTCAAAACTCTCTATACAGGTGAGAGCGGAAGGGTTGCCCACGAGTGTATTCTTGACCTGCGTGATTTCCGTAAAGAGTATGGTGCCGATGCTACTGACGTTGCCAAGCGTCTGATGGACTTCGGGTTCCACGCTCCTACACTCTCGTTCCCGGTTGTTGACACCCTCATGGTTGAGCCTACCGAGAGTGAGCCTAAGGGTGAGCTGGACCGTTTCATCGAGGCTATGAAGGTTATCAAACAGGAGTGCCTGGATATCAAAGAGGGTAAGCTTGACAAGGAGGATAATCCTCTCAAGAATGCCCCTCATACTGCCGGTGAGGTTACCGCCGATGAGTGGAATCACAAATACAGCAGAACTACTGCTGCATGGCCGCTTGAGTGGATTCGTGACAATAAGTTCTGGCCGCATGTTGCCAGGGTTGACAATGGTTACGGAGACAGAAACCTGATGTGCAGCTGCGAGGGCTGGTTATAGAGAGCTGGTTAAAATTTAGTCTATGATAGAGAGTCAGATAGAGAATCAGATTGCCGAAAAGGCTACGGCGCTTTTCGGAGTTGTAGATGGCATACATGACATCCTGGTGGATGCGGGGGTGAGTGCACCCCTTGCATCCGTTCTGGATGAGGTTGTGAGTGTGGGGCTTCTCTTTCTCATAAGCTATCTGGCCGATATTTTCGTAAGGTTTGTCCTCTACAGGATCTTTGTGAAATTTGCCCATTTTACAAACAATAAATGGGACGATGCCTTTATTGAACACAAGGTTATTAAGTATCTGGTTCACATTATTCCCGGGATAATATTCCTGATTGCCACTCCGGTTGCAATTCGCTCGCTGTTCTGGGTCGGAATATTCAGGAAGGGTGCCCAGATCTTCATCGTACTTGCGCTCATGAAGGCCATCCATGCGTCTACAAAGGCCCTTACCGATATTTACACGCAATCGAAGGATTACTCCGATAAACCCATAAAGGTTATTTTTCAGATTATTACTGTTATCGCCTATTTCGTGGGCGGGATAGTGATTCTGAGTATAGTCATAAACAAGGAGTTCACCTCTCTCTTTGCTGCTCTGGGTGCCTCAATGGCCATTCTGTTGCTTATCTTCAAGGATAGTATTCTTGGATTTGTGGCTGGCTGGCAGCTATCTGCAAACGATATGTTGCGCCAGGGTGACTGGATTACCGTTCCCAAATATGGTGCCGATGGTGATGTTGAGGAGATTAGCCTCTACTCTGTCAAGGTTCGCAATTTTGACAACACCATAACCACTCTGCCTCCCTACTCTCTTGTGAGTGAGTCTTTCCAGAACTGGAGGGGGATGAAGGAGTCGGGTGGCCGCCGGGTTAAGAGGTCGGTTTCGGTAGATATGAGCACCATCAAATTTTGCACTCCCGAGATGCTTGATCGTTTCAGAAAGGTGAAGTATCTGAGCGAATATATTGATAAAACCGAGGCCGAGATTGCCCAATACAACCTTGAAAATAGTGTGGACAACTCAATTCTGGTAAACGGCCGCAGGCAGACCAACATTGGCGTTTTCCGAGCCTATCTGCTCGAATACCTCAACCGCCACCCCGAGGTCAACCACGAGATGACCTGCATGGTTCGTCAACTCCAGCCAACCGAAAGAGGAATTCCGGTTGAACTCTATTTCTTCATAAGCAACAAAGACTGGGTCTATTACGAAAGCGTCGTCTCCGACATCTTCGACCATGTTCTTGCAATTGTGCCTCAGTTTGACCTGAGGGTGTTCCAGTACCCGACAGGCATCGAGATGCCCCAATTCTACGACAATCACTGATTAACTCCCCCCGTCCCGCTTTTCGCAGATTTGTTTAGAAATGTTTGTTGCATTTCTATTTCTTGATCTTCCCTTTTATTTAGTGTTTACAACCACAGAGCAGCTTCCGCAGGTCGAATACGAAAATGCTATTGCTGTCTTGTCTTTTCATGTAAAATACTAACTCGCCCTTCGGGCTCAGACAGACGCATTTTACTATTAAAATCCTACGACGCAATTGATCGCATTTTCTAAAGCCCTGCGGTTGCTGCTCTGTGGTTAAAACCAACCATTTAAT
>CAZFTS010000015.1:0-82551 GCA_964521685.1 uncultured Muribaculaceae bacterium | reverse complement strand
ATCACAAAAACAGAAGCCAAGCAACAGCTTGGCTTCTTTGTTTTTATGATCCAGCGCGACAAGCTTGCTTGGGAGCGATGGAGAATAAAAAACAAAGAGATTTTGAGCGGAGCGAAAAAACTGTTTTTGTGTGGGTAAGTTAAAAGATCAAAGGGTCCGACGAAGCAGCCAACGGCTGCTGAGTCACGACAGCTGGATCACAAAAACTCAACCGGGCAAGCTTGCTTGAACCAGCTGGGGAGCAAAAACAAAGGATTTTTGAGCGTAGCGAAAAAACTGTTTTTGTGTGGGTAAGTAAAAAGATTAAGGGTCCGATGAAGCAGCCAACGGCTGCTGAGTCACGACCCGCTTTTGTAATGTAGCTATAATTTGTTTAGTATCAAAGTTCTAATGATTTCGAAAGCCTCATAAGGATTATAAACATCTGACGGTCGCAACAATGATTTTGTATCACCAAGAAATTCATCATCCTGCATCTTTAGTTCCATATTTTGAATAAACTCCTTTTGCGTAGGTGGACTATCTACAACAAATGCCATATATGTACGATAGCATTTTATAATCTCATCAACAATTACGTTGGCAGATGTAAGAGCTTTATACAAGTCAAACAGATCCCGCCCTTTACGACGCTGATATAGTGCTCTTAATTTCGTACCAAGTAACTCATTCAAGGGATATGTTGTGATTCTTGACTTCCCTTTGAACCATATATTATCAATATTAAAATCAAATTTAGCCAAACCTAAAACGTTAAAATGCTCCCGACAGTTTATCTCAACCTTTAAACGAATGGGTTTCACCGGTGCAATTTCTGATTCAAACCGAAACACCAATGTGTTATTATTGGCTTTTTGCTTAACAACAGGTTTGCCCAAAAAAGCAAGGGCTTCACTGATTCTTATAACTGTCTCCTTGATTGGTTCTGTTTTTATTTGCACCAAATCAATATCTTCAGAATATCTGGATTGTGGAGATAAATAGAGTTTATGTAAAGCTGTTCCTCCTCTAAATGAAAGATGATCTGATAAAAAACTATCATTAAAGAGTTCTACCAATGCCCTGGAAATAATCAAATCTTGTTCCACCTGATCATACTCCGGCCACGGAACATGATTTCTCCACGCTGTAATTGCAATTTTTGGTATCATTCTTCAATTTCAATTATTTCATTTATTACTATCTTCCATCTTCTATTTTCCAAACAATCTGCTTTGGGTTTTCCTGTTTTCAGTAAAGTTTTTCGGGTCGCAATGTTATATTCTTTTAATTTAGACATCAATTGATCCCCAATATCAGATAAGTTTAAAACATCCAGAATATAACCCAATCTTTGAAAGATCGATGGTGGAAAATATTCAAAAAAGGATTTATTTGTATTAGAAAAATCCATCACCTCTGCCAATTCATTTAATACAGCAGCTGCCCTGTTTAGACCTCCAATATCCTGAACATTACTTATTAAATCGGCTGCAGTTAACTCTGCAGAAGATACCTGAACGTAGCCCATTTCAGTTTTAAACTGTTTTGTAAATTCAACCAATAATCTTTTCCGACAAATAAAATTCAGCTTTTGTCCCTTTTTAATATTACCGCGAAGAGGTGGTAAAGTAGTGATAATTGACATTTCCTGCGGCTTCTGATGAGCAGATCCATAAAACGTGGCAGCATTTAACATCCCCACGTAGTAGTCTCTATTCAGATAACCCATTAGATAATCAACGTACATTGCTGCCGGCAGAATACCCATAGATGAATATTGTAATGGAATTATAACATAAAAGCCATTCCAAACGGATGCGATTAATCTTTTCGCTACCAATCCAGTCAGAGAACGTGTTATCGATGATTTCTTTTTAGAAGGAAATGCTCTGATGACATCATCTAAAGAAAATGTGATTTTACCTTCGATTTGAAATTGCTCCACCCATTTGATATACGAATTATTTTTCCTTTTATTCACTTCAATATGCATTTACTATGCAAATATAGAAATTTATTTTCTAATATAGCATAATAAATGCAGTGTAAATAATCAACAATTATAGTCTGACATTTTTAGCTCTTATCTGTTTTTGTATGGGTAAGTAAAAGATGTTATATTTGGTAGCATTAAGTAATATATGTTTGATCAACTTGCATCTGATCTGAAAAATGGCTCAATGAGGGCTTTTGAGGAGATTTATCTTAAATATCTCAACAAAGTCATCCATTTTGCATATCATTATCTTATGGATATGAACAAAGCAAGATGTGTCGCTCATGATGTATTTTTAAGTTTATGGGAAAACCGTTCTCTGATTAATGAAGAGGGTAATTTGCAATCCTATATACTGACAACTACTAAAAATAAATGCATTAACATATTAAAGCATAATGTTTTAGAAACCAAATACAGCACAAGTTCAGAGAAAATTATACGAAACTTAAACTTGGAGGCATTATGTGATGCATCTGCCGATTTGCTTATAACCAATGAATTTATGAGAAAATTGAACGATTCTCTTAGTAAACTGCCAGAAAAAACTCAGGAGGCATTTATCTTAAACAGATTTAATAATTGTAGTTACGAGGAGATATCAAAAAGACAATCTGTATCTGTGAAAAATATTGAATACCGAATGATGCAGGCTCTAAAATTTCTGAGAAGAGATCTCATTGAATTCTTTCCTGTTCTTTTAGGGTTATTAGCAACTGGTTTGTATAGTATATGTCAGATCATATTATGAGAAAACAATTATTAATAAAATTCATTGAAGGCAAAGCATCCCAGGCCGAACAGGAGCAAATTTTGTTCTGGATAAACAGTGATGCAGCTAATAAAAAATATTTTCTTGGTCTGAAAAATCTATATGTAATATCAAGCCTTCCAAATGAACAAGCAAGAAAAAGAGATTTTCTGTTTTTTAAGAAGAGGTTTTTATCACCTGACAACAATAGTAAGAGATTTCGGTTTTCATTCATTGGTATAGCAGCATCAATTCTGTTAATAATTGCAATCGGACTTAATATTTTTCAGTATTTTTCTTCCAAAAATATTGAAAACAAAAGTCTTACAGCCTCATTAGGAAAGAGGGAAATGAACACTTTGAGTTTTTACACAAACAAAGGTGTGAAGGGGATTGTTACTTTGCCCGACAGCTCTGTGGTTTGGTTAAATTCAGATACCAGATTAACATATCCCGAAAGATTTACAGGAAAATACAGAGAGGTGGAAATTAGTGGAGAAGCTTACTTTGAAGTCAGGAACAATCCTGATACTGCAATGGTCGTAACTACCAGCAAAGGACTAAAAATAGAGGTTCTCGGAACTAAATTTCTTGTCAGATCTTATGAGGAGGATAACGACGCTCAGGCGACACTTTTTTCCGGGTCTATCAAACTTACCTCTCCAAATAAAGGATTTCGCAGTGATTATGTAAAAAAACTAAAACCTCTTCAATCAGTTATAATTGCGAATAACCACTCTATCAGAGTTATCCAGAGGGCAGATACATTGAAATCCATTGCCTGGAAAAATGGCTCTCTTATTTTTGAAGAGACGCCTATTCAGGAGGTACTCAAAAAACTGGAACGATGGCATGGTACTGAGTTTTTAGTGAAAGATAGATCTATTCTCTCTTGTAAAATTACTGCACAGTTTAAATCTGAATCTATCGTACAGATAATGGAAGTTATAAAATATTGTTCTCCGATAGATTACAAAATTAAAGATAAACAGATAATTTTGAGCAGAAGATAATAGATCTGATTTTCAAAACCAGAACCTGTTTAGGGTTTTTTTTTTCTGAAATGTATAGTAATAAAGAGCCTGAAACTTCTAAACATTATACATATGAAAGCAAACTTCAGAGTAGCTATTATCCTGTCAGGATTGTTATTGTGTAGCGTTAATCTATCTGCACAACAAATCACTCTTGATTTAACTAAAACTCCGCTTAAAGTTGTTCTCAAAGCAATTGAGAAGCAATGCGACTTTACATTTGTCTATTCCAATTCGTTAAATGGAATAAACGATGATGTAACAATCAACACTAATAAAGAACCTTTGGAAAATGTTCTTAAGATGCTGCTTGTATCAAAGAATATAGTGTACAAAATTACTGATAAACAAATTGCACTTACACCAAAGGATCTTGTTCCTAATGAGACCCCTCCTACCCTTAGACCTGCAGAAGTAAAAACTTCCGGCCGGCCTGTCATTAAAGGGTTTATAAAGGAAAAAAGCACCGGAGACCCAATTCCATTTGCAAATATTTATATCAAAGAGAATAGGTTACTGGGTGCTGCTACAGATATAAACGGAGCCTTTTCAATCCAGGCAGAAAATTTATCACAGACAATTGTTGTAAGTTACATAGGATTTAAAACCGAGGAGGTAGCAATTGGAGGAAGGAGTATAATTGATATTTTTCTGGTATCTGAATTAACAAATCTGGACGAAGTGATGGTAGTTGCGTATGGTACTGCCAAAAAAAGCACTTTCACCGGTTCTGCTGCAATCGTAAATGCAGAGAGTTTTAACCAAAGACCAATTACTGAAATAACTCAAGCTCTGACTGCTACAACTCCGGGAGTTCAAATAGGAACCTCTAATGGTCAACCCGGATCAGAACCAACTATCCGAATCAGGGGAATTGGCTCCTTTAATGCAGGAAACGCCCCTTTGATAATTCTTGACGGAATGCCCTATGACAACGCATTCTCAAGCATTAATCCAAATGATATTGAAAGCGTTACAGTCCTGAAAGATGCTTCATCCGCATCATTATACGGAGCACGGGGTGCTAATGGAGTATTACTTATTAACACTAAAAAGGGTAAGCTGGGAAAACCAATAGTAGCAGCAAAATATAATTTTGGTATCACATCACAGCAAACTGCCGACTATGAGCTTCTAAAAGATAAAGATTATATGGAGTTATACTGGGAAACACAGCGTAACACTTTTGTGCTTAACGGCTACAGCGAAGCTGAAGCTGGCACACTGGCTGGACCTGCTTTAATTGCCGGCATGAGTTATAATCCTTATCTGATGGATCCTGCTCAATTGTTTGATGCAAATGGAAAACTTAATCCAAATGCAGTGAATCGCTGGGTAGAGGATACTGACTGGTACGGAGCAATCACAAGACTTGGTAAAAGACACGATGCCAGTATCTCAATAAGCGGAGCCAACGATAATACCGATTACTACACCTCATTAGGTTATATGAGTGAACAGGGCTATATAGTAGGCTCTCAGTTTGACAGAATATCGGCAAAAGCCAACGTAAACTCAAAAATAACAAAGTGGCTAAAAGTTGGAACAAATCTTAATGTCTCCTATTCAACCTCTGAGGGGGAGCAAAACGAAACAAGCGGTTCAAATGCCAACCCTTTCAGGTTTGTGAGATATATAGGAAACATATTTCCGATTCACCTGCATAATCCTGCAACAGGAGAGTATATTTACGATGCTAACGGCAACAAAATGTATGATTTCGGAAACGGATGGCAATCAAAAGATGGTTCTATTGTTGTACCAAGCCGCGACGCTTTCGCCGGTAATAACCATGCACTCGAAGTGCAGAATATTTTCAATGGATATCTCAGACAAACGATAAATTTAAAGGGATATGCCGATTTATCGCTTGCAAAGGGGTTGAAGTTAACAGTAAACGCTGGTCTTGGTTCAAATATGTATCGTAGCTGGAGTGGCGGATATGTTTATGAGCAGAAAGGGAATGCCGGTACATCCTCAAAAAATATATCAAATACTACCACATGGACATTCCAGCAACTTTTAAACTACAATAAAAAAATTGGGAAGCATAGCCTTGACATTTTAGCCGGTCACGAGAGTTATCAGTACTCATATAACTATATGAGCACTTCCATGAAAACTCAGACCATTATAGGAAGTAATTTTGAATATGCTAACTTTACCGAAGTTAATGCTTTACCATACTCATACACAAATAACTACAGAGTCGAAGGTTATCTTTCCCGATTAAATTATGACTATGATGAAAAATACTTCTTCTCAGCCTCTTACAGAAGAGATGGTTCCTCCCGTTTTTATCGTGATGTCCGGTGGGGTGATTTCTGGTCAGTAGGTATAGGTTGGACTATGGACAAAGAAAAATTCATGGCAGGAGTTGAATTTGTAGATATGCTAAAATTGAGGACCTCCTACGGCGTAGTAGGTAATGATGACCTCTCTTCCTATTACCCATGGAGGGCTACTTATGCTATTAATAATAATGGTGAACCTGGTTATATTCAATCCTCTTTAGGAAACAGAGAACTTACGTGGGAGACTTCAAAGAACTTTGATATTGCCGCAGAATTCCGTTTGTTCAAAGGCAAACTAGATGGTTCACTTGAATATTTCCATCGTGTATCCAGCGATCTGCTTTTCAGTGTACCTCAACCAATATCATCAGGGATAGATAATATAGATATAAACGCGGGTTCAATGTATAATAAGGGTTTTGAATTCACATTAAATGGAACAATTTATAATAAAAACGACTTTCAAATTACTCTTAATGGAAATGCAACTCTAATAAAGAACAAAATAACTGACCTGCCGCTTGACCCTTATCCTACATCTGTTTACAAAATTGAAGAGGGTCATTCACGTTACGATTTCTGGCTTCGTCAGTGGCACAGTGTGAATCCACTTACAGGATATAATCTATTCAAAGCTGATACTGAGCAGTTTGAATTTACTGAAGGGGAAATCATTGATATAGATGGAGTTAGCTATACAGAAAATATAGCAAAAAGTTTGTATGACTATTCCGGATCGGCCCTGCCAGTAGTTACCGGAGGGTTTGGCACCAATATCAGCTGGAAGAATATCAGTCTGAAACTTAACTTTTATTATCAGTTAGGCGGTAAGTTCTACGATAATAACTACCAATCTTTAATGACCGGTTCCAACCTCTACTTTGCACAACATAAAGATCTGTTAAACAGATGGCGTAAGAGTGGAGATGTTTCAAATATTGCTAAAGTGGTTGCGGGAACGGCATCAACTAATATCGGGGCATCATCTTCAACAAGATGGCTTTTCTCCTCAAATATGATCGAATTGACCAATATAAATTTATCATATAAAATTCCTTCAAAGTTTCTTAAAACAAAGAATATTTCTGATGCATCCATCTATTTCTCCGCAGATAATGCTTTAATGATCAGCGCTAAAAGAGGTATGTATCCAAGAAGAAACTTCCAATCGGGTTATATTGCGAACGGAGATGTTTATGCTCCCTCAAAAGTTGTTTCATTAGGATTATCATTAACTTTTTAAATTGATGAATATGAAAAAAAATATATCAGCATTTTTTATAATTGCGACAGTGTTAACACTTTCCTGTTCAAAGAATTTTCTTGAGACAGAATCGACAAGTTCGATAGATCAGACGATAATGTTTAAAGATACCAAAACAGCACTGATGGCTATAAATGGTATTCACAGGATAATGTATGACAAAGGGAATTACGCACCCAAAATGGGTTACCAGTATTATATGCTTTGTATGGATTTTATGGGAGAAGACCTTGTTTATACCAAATCCAATGCACAATTCATGAGCGAAACTAACTGGACAAGACACAGGGATCCTATAAGTCAATATCCAAGACACATTTATGAATTTCTTTATAAGATAATTGCAAATGCTAACATGGTTCTTGAAAATATAGATGCCGCAGAGGGAACAGATAACGAGAGAGACTATGTAAAGGGACAGGCAATATTTTACAGAGGTTTTGCACACTTTGCAGCTGTTCAGCTTTATGGGAAAAGATATGATAAAACAGGGAATAATATCCAGGATGGTATTGTACTTCGACTTGATTCCTCGACTGATCCTTTAGCAAGATCTTCCGTTGAAGATACATACACTTCAATAAATAATGACCTTGACCAGGCTATTGAATTGTTGTCAGGAGTTGAAATCAACCGTACAACAAAAATGCACATTAATGTTCACGTTGCCAGAGCTATAAAAGCAAGAGTGTTACTAACTCAGGGAAAGTGGCTTGAAGCAGCTGCTATGGCAAAATTGGTTGTTGATAACTCCGGAGCTCAGATGGACAAGTCTTGTTATGATTTTAAACAAGGCAGATGTGCCGATGCCAGTAATAAAGAGTGGATTTGGGCTAAGATTGCTCAGCCCGAAATTGAAACAAGTACCTTGTTCAACTTTTACAGTTATATCTCAAATTCTAATATTTCATATAACCGAAACACTCCCCGGGCAATTTACAACCAGCTTTATAAATCGATTTCTGCCACAGATGTTCGCAAGCAGATTTGGGTAGAAAATGTTAAAACAGCTGTAAATCTGGTCTACCCTCCGGGTGGGAACAGATATAAATGGATGAGTCAGAAATTTATAATTGACTATCCAATTAACTCATCTCCATCTTACAGCGGTGCCATTATTACCGCAGATTTAGCCTTGGTTCGTCTACCTGAGATGTACCTGATAATGGCCGAAGGTTATGCCAGAGGTGCACAGGAGACCCTTGCCCGAAATGCTCTCTATGTTGTTGCAAAAGACAGGGACCCAATGTATACTCTAAGCACCAAAACCGGAGAATCGCTGATTGAGGAGATTATGTTCCAAAGAAGAGTTGAACTTTGGGGAGAGGGGTTCAGATTCCTTGATCTCAAGAGGCTGGATATGCCTTTGGATAGAGGAGCAGCTCCAAGAGCCGGGTATAATCAGGGTGGTGCTGTAAATGGCTGGAAAACTTACTCAGAACCAACCAATCTTGACCCACTCGCATCAAATTTCAACATGTATGAAGAACAGCCGATTGGCGAATTATGCCGATATATTCCGGCCGGAGATATAAGATGGCAATGGGTTATCCCTGAACTTGAAATTAGTTATAATCCTCTTTGTAAACAGAATCCTCTATAACAAGAAAGTATGAAAAAAGTATTAATATCCATATTGTTAATATTCGCCGGCATTTTAATTCCTGCAGAGCTATTATCCTGTACTTCTGTAATAATATCGGGAAAGGCTACTAAAGATGGAAGACCCTTGATGTGGAAAAACACAGATACACAGAATATGAACCACCGGCTTATATATTCCGATTTCAGAGGCTACCCTCTAATCGGGATTGTCAGAAGCGACGCAACCGATGAAACCAAAGCCAGTATCTGGATAGGGACAAACTCTCAGGGTTTCTCAATAATGAACACTATGTCATATAACCTGACTGATGAGAGTACCGGCACTAACAACGGGGCGCTAATGAGAAGGGCTCTAGAAGTTTGTAAGAATGTAACAGAGTTCAGGTATTATCTGGATACACTCGCCAGACCCATGAAGGTATCTGCAAATTACGGCGTAATAGATGCAGAGGGAAATGCTGCCTATTTTGAGGCGTACAATGATGGTTATCATATGGTTGACGTAAATGATCAATCGAATGCACCAAATGGATATTTAGTGTATACAAATTTTTCATACAATGGTAAATTCGATGCAGGCCAGGGCTACATTCGTTATCAAACTGCAAATGACATAATTGCGAAAGGGGCACCTTCTAAAGTATTTACTCCGCAATGGATTATCAATAATCTGTCGAGATCATTTTATCACTCGCTTACAGGTGTAGATTTGAAAAGCAGTGAAGCCCTTGCTACTTTTAAAAATGGATTTGTTCCTGATTCTGATTATATTCCAAGAAAAATAACTGCAAACACTTGTGTTGTTCAAGGCGTAAAAAAGGGGGAAAATCCGGAACTGACAACATTTTGGGTAGTTTTGGGATATCCGCCCTGTTCAGTCGCTATCCCTGCATGGGTAAAGGCTGCAAATGAGAACTCTTTTTTACTGAGAAAAAGCGCAGATACTTTTAACTCCCCAATGTGTGACAGAGCACTTGCAATAAAATCGGAGGTATTTCCTGTTACCAGGGGTAATGGCGATAAATATCTTAATTTCAGCAAACTTTATAATTCAAACGGTACAGGTTATATCCAGCGGATTGCACCGATAGAAGAGAGGGTGTTTGAAATTAGTAATAATAAGATTGATGAGTGGAGGAAAACAGGTATCGTTTCCTCAGATATGAAAGCTCTTATAAAAGAGATATCAGCTCACATTGAAAAAAACTTTCCTGAAAAATGAAAAAAATCCGGTTTAATAAGCTTGGAATATGCCTGTTTGCTCTTATAATATTAAGTTGCAGTAAAGTAACAGAACCTGTCATAACCCCTCCCGGTGAAAATCCGGGAGGAGAGGTTAAGTTTGTAAGGCAAAAACTGACAAGTAATTATATTGAGTACAGGACAGGTAACTACCCGCTTATTATAACAGTCCCTCACGGCGGGTCTCAAACAGACCAATCCCTTACCTTAAGAACAACAACAAACTGCCCTGACCCTGAATTTAGCACAGTCTATGATACAAACACACCAGAATTAGCCGATTTAATTGACTCTGTGGTTTTTGCTAAAACAGGCAAATATCCATATGTCATTTTCTGCAGGTTAAAGAGAACATATATAGATGTAAATCGAAAACTTGAATATGCAATTCCGCAGGGAAGTGTCGCAGCCAGGAATGTTTATGAAAAGTATTATGAATATATTGAACAATCAAAAACTCTTATATTCGCTAAATATGGTTCAGGATTATTACTTGATGTTCACGCTCATGGGCACGATAAACAAGAGGTAGAAATTGGTTATCAACTGACTACTTCTCAATTGAATTTAAGCGACCCGGAAATTGACAACGGCAATCTGGCCATCCAATCCGGAATCTACAACCTGTTCAAGACGTTGAGCTCGAAGTTAAGTTTTTCTCAGATTCTGAGAGGTGATAACTCTTTTGGCACATTATTGAAAGCGAATGGGATTGAATGTATCCCGCATAAAACAAATCCATCGCCGGGGAGTACACCCTATTTCAGCGGTGGATATACTACAAAAATCAGCGGATCGGGATCGGGCGGGACAATAGATGCAATTCAGCTAGAGTTCAACAGAGATAGCAGAAATGATGCAATAGTTAGAAAAAACACAGCGGAACAATTAATTAAGACAACTCAAACATTCTTTGAATTGAATTATACTTTTAAACAATGAAAACAGAAAAATTAATCAGAAGATACATTGTTATTGCATTTTTAATGACCATCTGCCTTAACAATTTATACTCACAAGGTTATTATAAAGATATATTTATGAATGGAGGGATAAAGCTTACCTCCAGGGAAGATCTTCCTGCGGCAAGAAGGCTTAACCTTAGCATTGAACACTTCGTTACAGGAAAAGACACTCCTGAATCTCCTTTGACTCTCCAGGATACAATATTGCAACAACAGATATTTTCGGGAAATGAATCAGATCTCAACGGAGTATTGCTATATCCTGACGGTGCCCCTCGTTTTAGAATGATCTATGTGAATGGTGGAAAGGCAACAGCTCACGGCACATCTCTTTTAGAAAAAGGGAGAGCCAATATTCAAACTTTCGTAAAAAATGGAGGCAGTTATCTTGGTACTTGCGCTGGAATGTTCCTGGCATCTATGGGAATAGTTGCAACAAATGATTCAATTAAATTAAACCCTTCATATCTTGGAGTATGGCCAAGCCTTGCACACTCAACCAAACTGGCAAAATCGGCCACGGGACATTTCATAGAGAAAAAAGCTCCCATCCTAAAATATTATAAATTCGGAGGCGACCTTTACGTAGATAGCGTATACCACAATGGGGGTGGATTTGCTTACGACGAAAAAAATCTACCTGCAGGGACAGAGATATTAATGAGATATGATTATAAGCCTCTGACAGGAACAAACCTCTCTATAGATAAAAAAATCAGCGGATGGGCATGGAAAGGTGGTGATAAAGCGGGGCGGGTTGTCTTAACAGGGTCACATCCTGAAGGATACACATCCGGTGAACGATTGGATTTAATGAGCGCCCTCATTCTTTATGCTTTAGATGGCTGCGGAAAACCGGTAATAAAAGGCAACTTACTAAATGGAGTTCCCAGAGAGATGACAAAATCCACTACCGATAATGATCCTGATTATACGATGATTGGCGACAAGCAGTATCACCATTTTATGGCAAAAATACCAGCGAATGCCAAAAATATTAAGGTTAAGCTTAAAGGGGCCGATCAGTATTGCTTTAATCTATATGTTAAAAAAGATGCTCCTGCGTTCAAAGAGTGTGCAGATTATCTGGACATATCTTTGGGTTCTAAGAAAGAGATAAAACTTGACCATCTATCTGCAGGTGTCTGGTATATTGGTGTCGAATGTACGTCTACGGTTGAGGTAATAAATTCTAAGTGGGGAGAATTATATAAAGGAGATTTGTCCGTTTTAAATGGCCTACCTTATTCAATAATGATAAGTTGGGAGTAATATGGTATAAATCTGCTAATTATTTATTAAATTCCAGATTTCAGTTATTTTTCTGCTTAATTCACAATCCGGCTCATACTCAATAATATTTTTACAATTTACCATTGCTTCAACCACCAATGGTTCGAAACCAAGTTTACCTGCCACTTGAATTCCATTATCAGAGCAATAGTTTTCAATAGTATTGGAAATTGTATAATTAAGATCGAATTTATTAATTATTACCCATGTTTTAATATTGTACAATGAAGTAATCTCTATGGTTCTTTTCAAATCATGCAGTCCGGATATTGTTGGTTCTGTGACAATTACAACAGTATCTACGCCAGTTATTGAAGATATTACCGCACATCCTATTCCAGGAGGACCGTCAATAATTATATTGTTAATATTTTCATTTTTTGAAATCATTGAAGCCTTCCTTCTAACCATATTAACAAGTTTTCCGGAATTCTCTTCTCCAGGAGCAAGGGACCCATAGACCATCTTACCATATCTAAAAGTTCCTGAATACATTCTGCTTTTATCATTAACTTCCATATGAATTGCTTTTTCCGGACATATTCTGGAACAGAGTTTACAACCGTCGCATGCAATATCATCTATCCATCCGGATTCTTCATTAAAATTGATAGCACTGAATCGGCATATTTCTGCACAAAGACCACATTTAGTGCAAAGCAGATTGTTAATTATAGCTTTATATCCAGATATATATATATTTTCCTCTTCATTAGATGGGTGAAAAAGAATATGAAGATTTGCTGCGTCAACATCACAATCTGCAAGAACAACCTTCTTCCCGAGTGAAGCAAAAGCAGCGCTGATACTACTCTTTCCTGTTCCGCCTTTACCGCTGATTATTGCAATTTCCATACGTTTCTAAAATTTCATTAAAAATATTTGCAAATTCTAATCTCCACTCTTTTTTATGTTTTGCAACAATCTCTCCCATTGAGTATAGTGCTGCAATAGACTTGTCAAATGGAATTTCTAATAATAATTTCAAATTTTCATTTTTAATATAGCTGTATACATCATCATTTCCCAACCCTGCCTTGTTGACAATAATACCATAAGGTTTATTCATACTTTTAAGTGTTTCTGCAGATAACTTAAGGTCACTAAGCCCAAATGGAGTTGGTTCGGTAACAAGAATTACATAATCGGCCTTATTTACGGTTTGAATAAAAGGGCATGATGTACCTGGAGGTGAATCCATTATTACCAGATTGTCATTATCTGCCTCTTTAATTGCACACTTAATAACAGATACAGGAGAGAAAACCCCCACTTTTGTAGTACCCTCTACTATGAATGAATTCGAATCACTTCTAAACCTTGATATTTTACCTAAAGAGATATCTTTTTCAGTTATTGCACCAGTACCACAAACATAAGAGCATGCCCCACATCCATGACAAAGCTCTTCAATGATGCGAATTTTATTCAAAGAATTTAGAATAAAAATAGAATTATAATTACAATAATCCTGGCATTTACTGCAAAACAAGCATTTTGACTCATCAATTACAGGTATTTTCTGTGTCACATCACGAACAAGAAGCTCTTTTCCTTTAAAAAACAACAAAACATTTGGCTCTTCTGTGTCACAATCTACCAGAGTAACTTCTATGCCAAGTTGTTGAAGAGTATAAAATAAGCTAATTGAAATAAGGGTTTTGCCCGTTCCTCCCTTTCCACTTGCTATTGCAATCCTTATTCTCCTTTTGTTACTCATAATATTCAGGAGTAGTATAAAATTAACGATCGCACGAATTAACACCCGTAGCAAGCGAATTATTCAGGTAATCAAAAACTAATTCTGCTGATTTTTTTGAAGAAGCACCCATCGAGACTTTGATCTCCCTTTCATTAAATAATTCAATTGCCTTTTGACCGATCCCTCCGGCAATTATGTTTGTAACACCATGTTCTGACAGCCATTTTGGAAGCAATCCGGGCTCGTGAGGAGGAGGTGTAACTAAAATCTCCCGGGTAATTTTATTATTTTCTGCATCAATAATTGCAAACTCCTGACAATGCCCAAAGTGAGTACACAACACACCGTTTTCCAATGGTACTGCAAATCTATATTTCATATTAATTCCCCCTATAAATATTAATTAACTCATTTACTGTTTTATTATTTACAATCTTATATTGTATTTGTAAACTTTCAAGAATGTTTTTTACCTTAATTCCAAACTCCCCTGATATAACCATTTGTACTCCTTTGTTGATAACGAATTGAGCAGATGAAGGGCCCGCCCCCTCTTTACTATTCTTATAAGGATTAGGAATAAAATCGACCGATTCTGTCTCTGAGTCAAAGAATACAAAACAGGAACAACGTCCAAAACGACTATCAATTTCAGACTCATAATCAAACCCGGTTGATGAAATAACAATTTTCATTTTAATAATTTTTTACAAACTAATCGCAAATATAATGAACATTTGTTCATAATGAATTTTTTATTCTTATTTTTGAAATATTAAATCTCATGTTTATGAATAATCAGAAATTAAATTTTTACAAGGCAGGATGGCTGTTTATAATATTAATATTTACATCCCAGATACTTATCGGTCAAAACAATATTTTGACTTTAGATAAAGCAATTGACATTTCGTTAGAAAATAATATTGGATTCAAATCTTATGTCTTGAGTGTTGAACAGAGTAGGTTATTAAAGAAATCTGCATTTATAATTGATAAAACAGGAGTTTTTTACGGAGTAGATAAAAATAATATCGCTGAAAATGGTTATCCTCTTAATATCATTGGTATTGAGCAGAATTTTAATTTTCCTACTGTTTATACTTCACAATATAAAGCCAATAAAACTGCAATAACCCTCTCTGAACTGGAATTGGAGAAACAGCGGCTTATATTGATTAAAAGTGTTTCAAAGGAGTATTATGAAATTGGATATCTCTTGAATAAAGAGGGATATTACAAAAGTCTCGATTCTTTGTACAAAAATCTGAGCCATGAGGTAGAACAGAAGTATAAGAGCGGGTTATCATCAAACCTGGATCTTCTGAACATAAGGGCAAAACATCAGCAGATCTTAATTTCACTGGATCATCTTGGACATGATATATCAACGGCTTGTAAAAAATTGATGCTGTTGATAAATGACTACACACCCTTTGTAATTCCAAGAATCGAGCCTGCACAATTAATTGTCTCAAATAAACCTCTTGGAATGAATCCCGGAGTTCAGTATAAAAGATTTGAAACTCAAATGTGTGAAGATTTGGTCAAAGTTGAAAGAAGCAAGCTTTTACCGGACATTACTCTATCTGTCTACAACGGGAGAAACAGGTATGCTGATTCTAAAAATTATCCCGGATTTCAGATTGGTATATCTGTTCCGCTCTTTTGGGGAGGGCTTAAGTCGAAGTTGGATGCCGAAAAAATTGGAGTAGTCATTTCTGAGAATGAGGAAGATCGATATCTTAGAGAACTTAAAATGAAGCGAGAAGAGCTTATGAATGAAATAAGAAAATTAAGAGAGTCGTTAAACTATTTTACAACAACCGGAAAGAAACTTAGCAATGAAATTGTCAATAGTGCTAAAGAGAGTTTGGAAAGTCGGCAAATAGATCTTTTTCAATATGTACAAAGTATTGAAAATGCAATTACAATAGAGCTGGAGTACCTTGACTGGCTTGCTAAATATAATAATGTTGTTTTAGAGTTAAACTTTCTGGAGTTATAATCAAATTTTATCAATCTTTTTTTTCTGATAAAAATTCCAGAGTTAATTCAAATGAATTTACCGATCTTTGAAAGAAAAAAATGAGAGTTTTAAATATAGGACTTGTAGCACATGATAATCGCAAACGAGATTTAATTGAATGGGTTGAATTCAATAAGGTTACACTGGCAAATCACCATCTGGTCTGCACCGGAACCACAGGCAGGCTGGTTAAAGAGGCACTTGGTAAAAGGGGCAAAGATGATCTGAATATTGACATTACGTTACTGAAATCAGGTCCGCTCGGAGGTGACCAGCAGCTGGGTGCAATGATTTCCGAAGGGAAGATTGATTTACTATTCTTCTTATGGGATCCAATGCAGCCGCAACCTCACGATGTAGATGTAAAAGCACTATTGAGAATTTGCAGTTTGTATAATATCCCAACCGCAACAAACAGATCTACAGCTGATTTTTTGATATCATCCCCACTTTTCGGAACCGATTATAAGCCGGTTTTAAAAAGCTTTAGCGAATATACTGGAAGGTCAGTCAAGTTATAACTATAACAATCTGCTAATCTCTTCCATCCCGAGATTTGCCAGTGGATTTCCTGAGGTAATAAACGTTGTAGCCAATTTTGACTTCTCCTCCTGTAATAGTCTTATCTTCTCTTCAATGGTTTTTGAGGAGATGAACCGGTATACAATCACATTTTTATCCTGACCAATCCGGTGAGATCGGCTAAGTGCCTGCATCTCTGAAGCGGGATTCCACCATGGATCTATTATAAATACATAATCTGCAGCAGTAATATTCAGGCCTACTCCTCCTGCTTTTAAGGATATAAAAAAACAGGATATCTCCGGATCACTTTTGAAACGTTCTACCTCCTTGTCTCTTTGAGCTGAAGTCATTGATCCTGTGAGCCATGCAAAAGAGTATTGTTCTTTATCGAAATGGTTGGCAAGAATGCGTAAATGTTTGACAAAAGAGGAAAAGATCAACACTTTGTGACCTTCTGAGCGTAAAGTCTCGTAACGCATTACAATCTGTTCAAATTTCCCGGAATCTCCATCATAGTCGGGGTCAACTAGTAGAGGATGATTAGCCAGCAACCGAAGTTGGGTTAGTCCCTGTAATGTTAATATTGTGAGCTTTTGCGGTTGCACAATGCTTTTATCAAGCAAGCTATTACGTAGCTTATTCTTCTCTCTCTGATAAAACTCTTTCTGTTGCTGAGACATATCACAGTATACAATCTCTTCCAGAAGTTGAGGCAATTCCGGAGTTACCTCCTGTTTGGTCCTTCTAAGAAGAAATGGTTTTATAATGCGGAGAAGTGACTCCTCTTTTCCATTTTTCCCTTGATTTAGTGGTTGTATATATGCTCTTCTGAACGCATTATAACTACCGAGCATGTTTTGATTAACCAAATTAAACTGTGCCCAAAGGTCGGTCAAGGAATTTTCTATCGGAGTTCCTGTTAAAGCAACACAGTAAAGAGCCTCTACCTGATTAATAGCTTTATAGGTAAGTGAATCTGGATTTTTAACATATTGACTCTCATCCATTATAAGGTGATGAAACCGGAAATTCTTAAGAAACTCTATATCATTTCTAAGAGTACCATAGGTTGTTATTATAACATCAAAGTTTTTAAATTTAACAAATATCTCGTCACTTTTGAGGCGATTATTTCCTGAGTAAATATACAGTTTCAAATCTGGCGCGAATTTGTGAATTTCTTTCTGCCAGTTGTAAATCAGAGATGCTGGCATCACAATAAGCGATGGCAGATGTTCAGTACTCTTTTTCGAATAGATATACTCCAGCAAAGCAATTGTTTGAATAGTTTTTCCTAATCCCATATCATCTGCAAGACACCCTCCCAACCCATTTTTATAGAGCCACACAAGCCACTGAAATCCACTTATTTGATATGGTCTGAGCTTGGTTTTGAGTGTAGAAGGCACTGTCGGAAGATCCTGGTTATTTGACAGTAAAAATATTTCGGGAGAGAATACTTCAAAAGATTCAGTCAATTTGAATTGGCATCTTTTAAGTCGAAAACCATCTCCACTGTTTTTCCCAAAAAGCATTAGCTCATAATAGCGATCAAACCACTCAACAGGCAAAACAGCAATGGTTCCATCCGGAAGAGAATACTCCCTTTCGTTGTTAAGAATATGATTTCTAAACTTGCTGAATGGAATTCGGAAGTTCCCAAAAATTACAATACAATTGAGATCAAACCAATCGCGTCCTGTTTCAAGATTTGTCTCCATTGATATCTCACCAAGATAATAGGTTTGATTAAAAAGATTCTGAGAGAAGCGGAAGTGATTTATAATCTCCTTATTTCTGTTAATCCAATCAATCATACCAGAAGAACATGAAAAGTGGCTTGGACCGGTTTGTTGTAAGCCATTATCAAGAAGGAGCTTTATAAGTCCATTTTCCCATTGTTTATCGGGGAAGAACCAGCGTAATGCAGTATCACCTTCACTTTCGTCAACTAAAACTATCTTATTATTCGGATAATCCAATGGATATTTTTTATTTTCGTAACAGAAGTTCAATATTAATGCCGGATTGCCATGCCAATCTGTTTCTAATGATAAGTGAGCTTCTTTATCAGGTTGTATTTCAATTATGTTAACCCCTTCTGATTTGACTTTAAATTTGAGCAAACATGTTTTTACAAATGTTTTCAAATAGTGATTTTCTGAAGACGGGGGCACTGTTATCATCTTTTTTGAAAAAAAAGGCATTAATTTTTTAACATCTATGTCTTCAAAATAAATCAAAGTTTTATTAATTACAATAACAGCAGGATCTTCACTTAGAGATATCCAGTTTTTGGTATTGAGATCAATCTCTTTTCCTTCTCTTTCTACGAAAATAGAGTAATGAAGACCATATTTATTATCTTTTTTAAAATTAAATACTGCTGAAGATGAATTTTCTGATACATCTATACGATCCTGAGGCCACAGATTCCTGCTTTTTACATCTGATCGATAGTATAACGGCAATCCGGATGAATACAACAACCTGGTAATTTTTCGGTGATAACCTTCAATACAGGGTTTTATATATCTTATGATAATATCATTAGAGACCTTGGAATGGAACGATTTAAGAGTCTTTTCTTTTGAAAAATTTTTCATCAAAGAGCGGTCACAATAGCTAAGCGACAAATTAATAATCTTCCGTGACAGGTCACTCAATTTAAAATCTTCAGATGATGCATCAGTCGCTATTTCAATAATGGATAGTACTCCTGAAGAGTCTTCAGTAACAATAACTGGCTGAATTACAAAGCCCCACAAAGAATGTTCGGAAATTGAAAGGACAATTTTCTTATTCATCTGGATTAATTGAATAGATTGATCCACCTCTCAATAAAAGGTGTGTATTCAAATAAGTACGTGAAAATCATAATATAAGTCATTTGAATTGACTAGTTGAATTCTGTGATTATGCATATTCTTTTATGCAAATTTATATAATTGACCAGACATAACAACTCGTACCATTAATAAATTCAATTTAATATATAAAAAAAGCCGGACTCGAAAATCCGGCTTTAATTTTTTATTGAAATATCTCTTCAAGCTTAATGTGAAGTTTATCACCCCGAAGGTCTTTATCAATAATTATACCTTTAGGATCAATTAGAAAATTTGTAGGAATTCCGTGGACACCATATAGTTCGGCAACTTCATTCTTAAAATATTTAAGATCGGATACGTGAATCCAAGGTAGATTGTCTTTAACAATTGCCCTTTTCCAGCTTACCTCATCTTTATCCAGCGATACAGCCAGAATTACAAAACCTTTGTCCTTAAACTTTGTGTAGGCTTTATAAATGTTTGGCCCCTCTGCCCTGCATGGTCCGCACCAGCTGGCCCAGAATTCCAGTAATATATACTTACCATTAAAATCTGAGAGTTTAACCGGCTTTCCCAATGTATCAAGCTGGGTGAAGTTAAGCGCCACATTGCCGACTTTAACTTTTTGCAACGTATTTATTCTCTCTGCAACTTTTTTCCCTTCGTAGGAGTTTTTAACTCTTTCTGAAAAAGCCTTATACAAAGTAGCAGCCTCAATAAGATTATTTTCACCGGAGTTATAAAACAGTTGATTTGCACTAAGATAACTATCGGGATGCTCTTTTATAAACTTCATTATGATTATCTTTTCATTCCGGTAAAGAGAATCATATTTAGCTCCCTCTCCCTCTGATTTATATACGGCAATTACATCATCTCTGTTTTTCATTATCTCCGTCTGCAAATTTTCATACTCCATCTGCGATTTTCCTCCTTTAACGGAAAGTGTAGTCGGTTTGGAATATTGTCCATTAAGTTGTATTACTGAATTGTCCAATAGAAAAAGTCTCTGAATCGAATAGTCTGAGTTATTTAACATTGCAACACACGGTTCATTAATGGAACCTTTAATTGAGAAAAAACCGCCTTTAGTAACTGTGGTATCAGTCTTCCTATCGCCATTTATCATGTATGATAAGTAGATCTCAGAATCACTAAGACCGGAGATATTGCCATTAACCTGGAAACCTTTTGAATTCTGTGCCGGTAAGACACTTGTCGTTAACAATGTAAACAGAACGGCAAGGTAAAAAATACTATATATTTTATTCATTATCTATTATTTAATTAAGTCTTACATATGCATCAACCGGAGCACCCGGGATACCTGTAATAGTTTTATCTGCTTTAATAACTCCATCAACACCCAGTGTGATGTCTACAAAATATATCTTCCCGCTTTTAACACCTACAAGCAGTGTGTTTGAATCTGCAAACTTCATCATAGTGATTTCATCTCCGTTAAAGTTAGCTTGTAATGCCTTAATATCCTGGGTTATTCTGTTATACCTATAAATCTTGTCAGCAGATGATATGTAGAATTCATTGGTTGCAGACGAAAGCCATTTAGTATTGTTGGTAACTGATGACGAGCCTGCAAACTCTCTTTTTAACAAAGGGGTAATGATATCTTTTGCCGCCTGTGACCTTTGGAACTGAAACTCATGAACTTTCCCCGAAGCGTCTTTGCAAAAAGCAAAGTGTGTAGTTCCTATTAAAGTCATATATAATACTTTATCCATACCCATATTTTTAGGATCAAATGCAAGAGTGCCACCCTGAGGCGGAGCAGAGACATCGTAGGAATCTCCCACCCATGATCCATCCTGATTGAATCTTATAAGCTTTTTCCCAAATTCATCATACCCGTACATATATTGATAATCGACATAAATAAATGAGTTTCCCATTTTATAAGTTCCGTCGCCGTAAACAAGGAATCCATCACCCCACATTCCGTAAGGATCAGATAGTGGGTATCCTAGCGCATAAGTCTGTGCAAGTTTGTTATTCATTATACCAATAAGAGCCGACCCGTTTGAGCGTTGATGTTGAAATCCTAATGAAAGAGGGGAGTTATCAGGCACTATGAAATTCTCTCGTACACTTCGCATTATGCCAAGAGTGTTTGGATCAAGTTTATATCCCGGATCTGCACCATCTCCGCAAAGTATCCAGTAAAACTGCATTCCCCACCAGAAATTGGCAGCAATCAACTGTTGAGGTTTATTAGGAAGATCTTTATTATGCATAGTTTTAAAAATTCTTGGCATAATTGTATTATCCGGCTTAACAAAAGATAGTCTTGAGGCTCCGTTCTCATCACTCAAAACCATAACTCCCTGACTGAAAACTGTTGATGTTTTAATCGTAAAGGGATAGATATAGATTGCCTTATTGAGATTGTTAGTAATAAAAAGTTTTGCCGAAAATGTTCCTACTTCTGAAGTTGGGGCAAACTTTAATGTAGATCCTTCATATTCAACATATACAGAGGTAGTAAGAACTTTCCATTTATAACTGAAATCAGATTTTCCTTCAATCGTAACTGTAGGAGTAATTGTCAACTCCTCTCCTAAAAGTACATTGTACTCTTTTTCCAGGTTAGTCACAACCGGTCTCGGCACGTCATTGTAGTCATAGTTGCCTTTGTCCACCAACGAACAAGCCGGCATTACCATTATCAGTAAGATATAGAGAGCTATATATATTTTTTTCATAACATTTTTCATAATAAAAGTTACTTTTTAATTACATTTCCTTTCTCATCAAAGAAACCATAAACAGATGATCCTGAAGCAACAGCTCCATATTTGAATTTAATGTTCGGAACACTCTCTTTATAAAAATCATAATAGTCATCACTGACGTGTTTTGTAAGTTTCCATCCTGGATGATCGTTTATCCACTTCTCAAGAGTAACAATTCCGGAGGTAGCTGCATTATAGAAAGGTGACCACACATTGAGCATTGAGTAGACAGAGATGTAAAAAATTGACATATCACCCGATGTTGAAGTTTCAAAATAATCTCTTCCGGTTATCATAGTTACCAGACTGTAAGCAGCGGCAGAGAACTTTGGAAAAGTGTTCTGGCTATTCATCCAGTATTGCCACCATGCTGGCTCACTAATTGTGTTTGAAAAGGTTATTAACACCGATTGCATTGAGGGATGGGAGCCGAAATGTTCATTTGCCTCAAGCTTTAAACCCAATGTAACCGGATTGAGGCTCAGGGCTGGATCGCTGTTTAACACAATAACCGGTATATAAACCAGCCCCGAATCAGAAGGCATTATATATTCATTGCTTAAATTAGTGTAATGTGTCTCTTTTACGGCTGTAGTTTTATTGGCAATTACAGATACCCTGAACGCCCTGTCAAACGAAGATCTGTTTCCCATAATTCTAACGGGTACAAAGATTGTGTCTTTACCCATTGCTTCCGGATGCTCAAGAAAGGAGTATACGATAGGATTAATTGTATCGTAAGTAGTCCCGAAAACAACGCAGGTTTCTCCTGTATATTTCATCTCTGCAGCCTTTTGGCATCCGCAAAGTAACGTAATTACAATCAGGCTAAAAATTGATATTTTTTTCATAATTTGTTGATTTATAATGTAAAGTTACCATACTGAATCTCTGCATCAGGAACAGGTAATACAAATACCTGGTCGGTTGCCGGATATACCGATCCGTTAATTGCAGATATTGGAAGATTCAATCTTTTGAAAAAGTAAAAGAGTTGACCCTCTGCAAAGAACTCTTTTCTGTACTCCTTTTGTAACTCATTCATAAAGGTCGCCTTATCTCCGGAAAGAGTGGCCGGAATTCCACGTTGGAATCTTACTGTATTTAATAAATTCCATGCATTTACAGGATCGGTATCATATGAACTCTCTGCTGCTATATAGTACATTTCACTTAATCTTATTACAGGCAAACGGAGTTCGTACATATAAAGATCGTCATCTGTATGATATTTATAAACCAGCATACTGGAACCTCCTGAATATTGCATATAGAGGTTTGCGTACCTCACATCTGTTCCACCCGGACCGCCTGAACCGGTTTCAAATGCATTATTGAAATAGACCAGATTAGTAAACATACCCTGTTCCCCGTTTTCAAACTTGGTAGTGAGATTTGTTGACATAGGGGGGGCGTATAACCCGAATATAATTTCAGTATAGAAGATCCTATCTTTTAACGTCAGATCACTAGTTGTTATTCTCTCCTTTGTTGCCCACGGAAACTTCTGGGAATCTATAACCTCCTTAGAGTTTTGCAGTGCTTTATCTTTGTCATTCATATACAGATATACTCTGGCCAGCTCTCCACAAACTGCGTAATAGTTCATTCTGTCTCTTCGTGTGTTTAAGAAAATATCTTTCCCTGGTGTCTCATTGGTTAAAGATGTGCTTTCATCATTATCATTCTTAGGATAACCCACAACATATGAAGCCAATGTTATAGGATCTACACCTTTTAACAAATCTTTTCCGACATTAAGATCTTCAATTATTTTAGCTAACAGTTCCTGAACAGTCAACTGATCTCCAGGCTTTAGAGAGAAACTTGTCTTGTATGGAATTGATTTTGCAGAAGGTTTGCTTGTGTATGATGGGGCAAAAAGTCTCAGCAAATCGAAATAAAGAAAACCTCTTAATGCAAGTGCTTCTCCTTTAATAATTTTGTAATTATTTTCAGAAAATATATCTTTTCTGGAATCTATTCTTTCGAGAATAATGTTACACTGGGCAATTGCCTTGTAAAGGGTACTCCAAATCATCTCTGTTTTTGCAATTGCAGAATTATCATCAAAATCAAATGTAAAGAAAGGCTTGTATTCATTATTTGAGAGCCCGCCGGATGGGTTTTGGCTGTAATTGCCGGCCAGATAATCAGGAAATCCGCATATGAGTTCTCCATAGGCCGTAGGGGTGTTGCAACTTGTATAGATTCCATTCAGGGCCTCCATAAAACCTGCCTCTGTCTGAAGAAGTTTCTCCAGATCGACCTCCGATTCAGGCCTTACATCAAGCCACTTATTACAGGAGGTGAGTAAAAACAGGCAAATATATAGTATTGAAATATATTTTTTCATGATGTTAAATATTAAAATTGTGCTGTAATTGAGAATGTAAATGTCCTTGAAAATGGATAATCTATCCCTCTTTCAATGTTTACAGATGACCATTTTAAAGTCTCACCCATATTTAAATTGAAACGAAGATTTTCCATCATAATTTTTTTTGCAAGCTCTTTCGGTAGTTCGTACATCAGATTTATTGACGTTAATCCCACTTCGTTGTCTTTTTGGACAAAACGTGATGTTGCTCTGGTTATCGCTGTACTTTTTACCGATTTATAAAATGTTTGATCTCCTGGTTTCTGCCATCTTTCATTAAGCGCCCTCCTGTCTACATTGTATCTGGGATCGGCATTTTCCACCCTGTCAATAAGTGTTTGATTGAACATATAACCGCCATATTTATAATAGATATTTGCCGATAACATAAAATTCCTGAATGAAACATTAGCTCCGATAAAACCCTCTCCTTTAGGGGCCCTGTCTGCAATCGGCACCATATCGGCAGCGTTGTAAACATAAGTCATTGTGCCATCTCTTTTCTGATATACCTCCATCCCGGTCTGAGTGTCAATTCCGAGGGATCTTACGGCGTAAATCATAGAAATAGACTGGCCCTCTACGTATTGCGGTATCGGACGAGTATAATTGTTTTCGTCATTATTAACCAATTCCTGATTGTAGGCTTTGAGAGCCTCTGAGATATTCAGAATTTTGTTCTTGTTATGAGAAAAATTACCTGTCAGGTTAACTCTCCAGTCTTTATTGTTCTTCAAGAGATCAAATCTTGCATTTAGTTCGAAACCTTGGTTTTCCAACTCTCCCAGATTCGATTTATAACTCTTGAATCCCAGAGATGGAGCAGTATTAATATCGGCAAGCAGATCCTTGGTTTTTTTGTAGTAGTACCTTCCCGATAACCAGATTCTGTTTTCCAATATGCCTAAATCAAGACCCAGGTCGGATGATTGAGTCCTTTGCCATTTAAGCAACTCATTACCGTAACCTAAATAACCGGCACCTACACCTGTTGAATACCAGTTATTTGTATAATATTCATAAATTGTTTTAGACATATATGGGTCAAAAGATACCTCACCCAGAAATCCTGTTGTAGCTCTAAGTTTTAATTCACTGAACAGAGACTTATGCATAAACTCCTCTTTATGAATATTCCATCCAATCCCGGCTGACCAGAAAGGAGCATATTTATTATCGGAACCGAATTTCGAAGATCCATCAAGCCTTGCAGATAAATCCAGAAGATATTTATTTGCATAAGAGTAATTTATACTTGAAAAAGATCCAAACAACCTACTCTTGACTATTTGATTAACAGGAGAATCGCCAGTCTGGTAAGAATTGGCAAATCCTAATTGTGAAAATCTGTCGTTAGTAAATCCTATAGCTCTTATACCTCTGCTGTCAGAATTGCTGGTAGTGATATTAGCACCTAACGCAAAGTTCACAAAGTGTTTTTTTATCCCTTTATTATAAGTCAAAACTGCCTGACCATCAAGATATGCTGTATTTCCGGTTGTGTATATATAGCTTCCTCTTTTATTATACTCGGCAGCTTCATAAAAATAGTAATCGTTATCAAATGGAGATGTAAATGCATCAGATGTTGATCTTATTGAAGAGTAACTAACTGAAGATCTCAGTCTTAATCCTGAAAGAATATTCCATTCAAGAGAAAATTGATTAGTTACATTTGAATATTCCGACTTGTCAAAGCTGCTCAAAGTTGCATCATATAAAGGATTAAGTACCGACGAAGTTGTAACAGCCCCGCTTCTCTGTTGGTGTTGCCATATCTCCATCTCTCTTATATAAAGACCATTACGATCAATTATAGGATAATATGGGTTTTGTTTTACATATGTTGCAAAACTTCCATAAGGAGAGTTGTTTGAATTTACCTTCTCAACTGAGAGGTAGTTTTTAAATAAGAGTCTATCATTCAGATTGTATGATAGATTCATTCCAATACCTATTCTGTTTCTGTCTGAACCTTTCATCACACCATTGGATGTCTGGTAACGTAAATCTGCACCATATCTGATGGTTTTTGATCCCCCCTCAATGTACATTGAGTGTTTCTGCCCGAATGAATTTCTGACAGGTCTGGCAATCCAGTCTGTATTTACCCCGGCAGCAAGATACTCTCTCTTCTTTGTATAATTAGCTATCTGATCATCTTCTTTTATGTTTACAGTTGGTTCGTATAGCCCTGCAAGAACTTCATATTCCAGTTTTTCCTGAGCATTAAGAAGATTATAAACAGATAGATCCGGATTAGAAACGACTGTTTCAAAATTGTATGACAACATAAGTTTACCCTCTTTTGGATCTTTGGTCTTTATAACAACCACACCATTTGAAGCCCTTGATCCGTAAATAGCTGTTGCGGCTGCATCTTTAAGGAGAGTCACTGATTCAACTCTGTTTATATCCAAATCAAAAACCTTCTCTACAGTAACCTGATATCCATCAAGAATAAAGGTTGGCATATTCGGATTTGAGGATGTGAGTGTTCTTCTGTCAAGCAGGTCTGCCGAACCAGAACCGGTTGTCCCGATTGCTGTTGCTCCCCGCACCTGGAATTCAGGAAGAACGTTAGGATTAGATCCCGCCAGATTATTGACAACCAATTTAAAAGATGGATCAAATACCTGAATGTTCGATAAGATATTCTGAGTTCCAACTCTTCTCAATTCATCACCTGAAACAGAAACAGCAGAGCCGGTAAAACTCTCTTTTTTCTGAGTATAATATCCGGTAACAAAAACCTCCTGAAGTTTTGCAATATCCTCTGCAAGGGCAATGTTCAGAATACCATCCTTCATAATCGGTATCTCCTGTGTAACATAACCTATGTACGAAAAAATCAACACAGTATTATCGGGCAGATTTTCAATGCTATAAACTCCATTATCATCTGTGACTGCACCTATTTTCGGCGATCCTTTGACGTAAATGTTGGCGTATTGTACAGGGTAGCCATCCTGTGCAAATGTCACCTTTCCGGTAACTTTAAATGGAGCCTTTTTAGCACTTTCACTCTCTTTCTGTTGTACAATAATCTGTTTTTCATGAATTGTAAAGATCAGATTTGTCCCTTTAAAGATTGTCTCAAGCACTTTTATCAACGGTAGTTCGTTTGCCTCAATTGTAACAGATGGCAAATTTTCTACATAGGATGTTTTGTAAAAAAATTTAAAAGATGTTTTTCTCTCGATTTCATTAAAGATCTCAGAGATTTTGACATTCTTTTGATTAATTGAAATTTTCTCTTGTTGTTTAGCCCCGTAAAGCGTAGGTGGAATCAAAAGAAAAAAGAAGACCGGCAAGAAGCGTAATTGCCACAATAATTTTTTTTTCATAATTTTGCATAAATAAATAACTGGTTTATATTAAGGTATGGATCAGTTTGGCGGAGGATTTTAAGTTTACCAGGCCTACTATCCTCCGCTTTTTGATTTCATCTTTATTTTAAATCTTCTAAAATCAGTTTCCCATCTTCAACTCTGTATATAACCTTGGCTCCGAGCGCAATTGTCTCCATCGCCGATTTTAGATCTTCCCTGTCGAAGCGGCCATTGAATTTATCATTTTCAGAAATTGAAGTCTTATTGATTATTTCTACACCGTACCATGAACAGAGAGCATCAACAATTTCATTAATTGAATTATCTCTCAATACCAAAATTCCATCTTTCCAGAGAGTCAGAGTTTTGGCATCTACATTTGAAATTGAAATGTTCCTGTTCTTGTGATTCAGAATTATTCTTTCATTTGGTTCGATAACCTTAGTCAGACCATCTGTTGATATTTTGACAGAACCCTCAACAAGAATCACGGAAGTTGTGTTTCCCCTTTTAATAGATTCAACATCAAAGGAGGTTCCAAGAACCTCTATCTTCATATCTGTTGTGTTAACAATGAAGGGAATTTTAGATTTTGAAACATCAAAATATGCCCTTCCGGAGATTGTCACCTCTCTTTTTTCACTTCCAAAACTTACAGGATATTTTATATATGAATTTGAATTTAAATACACTTTTGTACCATCGGCCAAAACTATTGCAAAACGCTCTCCCGGAGGTATGGTAACCGTGTTATACCTTACACTGTCCCTGTTTTGTTGAGATATTGCTCCGGGAACATCGTAGGAGATCTCTCTTCTATTTGACGGATTTATATTTACCCCTTTAATATTCTCTTTTAAAGGATTAATAACAGAGCCATCGGCCAATTCTATTTTAATTGGCTCATTAATGAATTTAATCTCAGAAAAAGTATCGGAATTATAGGTGCGGAATAATCCAAACAAAAGTAAAATAACAGCTGCAGTTGATATCGAATAAAATACCCTGGTACGTATGAGTTCTCTGTTACGTTTCTTTCTAATTACACCTAGAAACTTTGACATTGATAGATCAAGTTGATTCTGATCTACCGTTACATCACCGGCTACATGCCATATCTCTTTAAAATTTTCGAAATAACGCTCATTGTCAATATCTTTTACCCATTCTGCAAACTCTTTTATCTCTGGAACTGTTGCAGATCCGTTTAGAATTCTTGACAACAGAATCTCTACTTGCTCATCTCTCTTCTTTTCCATTTATGCGATTTTTACCTAAGACGCAAAAATGAAAAATAGCACCCAAAGAGATTTGAAAATATTTACAGGAATATTAAAAGCAACCAGTTAAGCTTTTCTCTCAGTTTTTTATACGCTATGTACATCTGGTTCTCTACCGTACTGACAGACAGATTCATATCTTTAGCCACATCGGAACAGGAGCTACCTTCAATTTTACATTTTATAAATATTTCCCTGCATCTTTGAGGCAGTAAATTGAGAGTGTTAATAATTGCAGTTCTGACTTCAGAATCAATAAGTCTCATTTCGGCATTCGGACTCTGAATAATTCTTGAGAAATAGAGATCAAGTTCGCCCGACTCTTCGTATCTGGCCAGTACCTTTTTTTTCCGCAAAAGCGAGATACATGTATTATAAACAGATCTGTACAGATATGATTTCACAGAATCTTTGATATCAATCCTGTTTCTTGTATTCCAAATATTTAAGAATGTAATCTGGACGCAGTCTTCTGCCTCTGAATGATCATTAACGATTCTGCATGCATAGGAGAAAAGAGGTGGATAGTATTTAGAGAAGAGAAAAGCATAGGCACCCTCATCTCCTCGTTTAAGAGAATCTATCAATTCATCTCTATGTAAACGATCGTCAAAAACTCTTTTCAATATCTCTTATCGGGATTTTTGAGCTACAAATTTATACGAATAAAGTTGATAACACAAAATGGGTCATTTTATATTTATAGTATAACCTGTTTAAACAGGCAATGAGAAACTGAACACAGAACCCTCTCCCACTTTGCTCTCCACATTAAGTTTTCCATTGTGTGCCTGGATGATTTTTTTTATGATAGCTAATCCCAAACCTGTTGATTTTTCACTTCCCGTAGATTTTACCGATGTGGTCCTAAACGCTTTAAAGAGATCTGACAACTCATCCGGGGGGATACCCTGACCCTGATCCTTAATACTGGTTGTAATTTCGCTCTCTGTTTTGGATATTTTAATCTCTATTTTCGTATCTGAGCCGGAGAATTTAATAGCATTACTTAACAGATTATCTATAACCTGAACCATTTTATTTTTATCACATTTGATAAAGATCTCATCCAAATCAGAATGTACAACAATCTCCTGTGACTTGTTTTTAGCCAGAATTTTATTTTGAGCAATGCTCCTTTTAACCAATGATAAATAATTTTGTTCGGTTAGTTTAAGGTCAAAAATCTCGGCCTCAATTTTCGAAACATCCAGAAAATCATTGATGAGATTAAGTGAATATGAACAACTTTCATTAATATTCCCAAGAAAATCAATCTGCATATCCTTCGGAATTTCATCGTATTCATTAATCAGAAGTTCCGAAAAAGAGACTGCAATACCTATTGGGTTTCTAAGATCGTGGGCGACCATCCCAATGTATCTGTTTTTTTCGATATTTAATTCTGACAATCTGTTATTTACATTTTCCAGATCTTGTGTTCGCATTTTCACCTTCTCTTCCAGATTCTGATTTGCCTCTTTAAGATGCTCCATTAACTTTCTGTTGTTAATTATAAGCTCATACTTCTCAAATGCCTCCCTGATTACCGATTCCATTTCGTCAGGATTCCAGGGTTTCTTGACATATCTGAATACCTGACCCTCGTTAATGGCTCTGATAACAGCCTCTATATCACTATAACCGGTTAAAATAAGTTTTAGAGCATCGGGATATTTGTCTCTTATCCTGGAATAGAAATCAACTCCTGTCATTCCGGGCATACGCTGATCAGACAATATTACCTGGATATTAATCTTCTCCATCAATACCAAAGCCTCGTCGGCATTGTTCGCCGTGTATACATTGTATATTCTTCTGAACTGTCTGACAAGAGCTTTTGTTATTTCAACCTCGTCGTCAATGACCAGAAGATTTTTTTCGTTGTTTTCAAAGATTTGTGATTCCATAATCCTGTACTTTTTTAGGAATTGACATTCTGATTTTCGTTCCGGCTTCAGATGATTCTACCTGAATATCACCACCATGCAAATCATGAATTATTTTATAAGTTATGCTCAAACCCAGACCTGTACCGCTACCTACAGGTTTTGTAGTAAAGAAAGGTTCGAAAATGCGATGAACAATTTTTTCCGGAATTCCGCAACCATTATCTGAAACCTGAATAGTCACTCTGTTAATCTCATCTATGACCGAAATATCAATTTTTCCACCTGATTCGACTGCTTGCACGGAATTTATTAAAACATTAAGAACTGCCTGATTAAGTTGTCCCGGCATGCAATCGAGAATAACTTCATTGTCATAATTGAAACTAAACTCAATCTTTTTATTTGCAAACTCAGATTTGAGTATCGAAATTGTGGACTGAATACTCTCAATAAGATTAATCTGCTTAAATTCAGATTCATCAAGGCGAGAAAACCTCCTTAGCTCCTCAACTATGTTTTTAATCCTCTCAATTCCGCCTTTAGACTCTTTGGTCATATCCGCAATATCTTCGAGCAGGTAATCAACTTCACTGCTTTTTTTAATTTTATTTATGGTTTCAATAAGCTCCTGATTACCTGACTCAAATACAGAGATCTCATACACCTTTACAACTTGAGAAAGCTCTTCGGTATATTTCTGAAGAGAAAAGAGATTACTGTATACAAAAGAGATCGGATTGTTTATTTCATGAGCAACCCCGGCCACAAGCATCCCCATTGCATTCATCTTTTCTGAATGGATGAGCATTTGTTGGGTATCTTTTAGTTGGTTTAGAGTCAACTGTAAGCTCTTTTTCTCTTTTATCAATTCTCTTTGCAGATTATTTACCTCCTGATTTAGTTGGCTCATCTTTTTACTCTCTCTGAAGAGATCGGGAATATCGGCCTCAGCACAAACCAAAATGGTGTCATCCATTCTGAAAACCTTTGTCTTAAGAACAAATCCGGTATTTGTATAATTCCCAATGGTTGCAAAACCGTCGTAAACCAAACAGTCGGGTCCCGATAAAAAGGCAGAAAACTTTGGATTAATAAATGAGTTACCGGGTTTAAGGTCATCATCTCCGGTATCAAGAAAAGCAGTCATTGCAGTATTTGCAAACAATAGTGTTTCATCAGTTGAATAAACAGCAATACCCACCGAAGAGGTATGCAAATAGAGGTCGTTTATTATATCGGACCATCGCGCAATTATATCATCTGCAAATATTCTCATCTCCAATACATTAATGAGAAGATAGCGGAACATCCAGCTTCTCCTCTGCCAACTTGTTAAAAACCGGAATATTAATCTGCATCCAGTAATAATAGGGATAGATCTCCTTAAAGCACTCCGGAGAGAGCTCATTTTTATAAATCTCAATCCAACTGTTCAGTTGGGCTGCCCAGTATGTAGATGAGAAATTTCTGGAGCGATATACTCTGAATACCCAAAGAACTGTATCTACAAGAACTTCAGGAGAGTGGTTATGGAAAACTGATTCAAGAAATCGGGCATGGTTTGCATGGTTATCTTTCATCATCTCTTTGTTTCCGGCACCAATCATCTCATTAAGATCTTCACGGCATAACATTTTTTGATTCATTAACGTTACTAATAAATCCATTTTTGAGCTATACTCTGTTGCGCTTGTAACACTAACCTGTGTTAACTTTTTTGCACTCTTAATTAATTCATCTCTGTTCATAGCTAAGATTTTAAGTTTATAGCATCAATATATCTTTCCAGTAAATATAAATCATTAAATATCAGTATATTTTCGAGATTCTTAGTATCTTCGGAAGTGATATGTGAGAACGCCTGACCTCCAATTATAATCTGTAATTCCGGGAATTCTCCCTTAATTGTTTTTACCATACTGATCAGAGAGGTAAAATTGAAATAGATGCTTAAAGAGATTGCCAGCAGATCGGGTTTTGTTTCGTGAATAAACTTTATCAGCTCTTTAGTCGGAATACCTGCCCCAAGAAAATAACTCTCCCACCCCTTCATCTCAAACATATCGGCAACCATCTTGATGCCAACCTGATGCAACTCGTTTTCGACACAAGCGAGCACCACCTTTTTATTAAACCTTTTATCCGAAATAATTTGTTCAAAATGCTCATTCATGATCCCCTCCACAATTGCAGTTGCTATATGCTCAGTTGCAACTGTAATTTTATTGTTTTCCCAAAGAAGACCGACCTCATGCAGAGCCACTTTGAACACCTCTTCGTAAAGATCTTTTATAGACGGATTATTCTTAAGATAATCCGAGGCAATCGCAGAGCAAGAAGCCCTGTTGCCCTTAAGGAGTTCATTCAGGAAATCCCGAGCTACCATATTTAAGTTTTAAAAAATATCCCCTTTACTTACCCAAATATAGTGAAAATAAATGAAGATTAGCGAACAGAAAAATTTCTAAAATAAGAAAGGCCGAACTTCAAACGTTGCCATTTTCTGAGATTGCTAATGACAAGTGAATCGTTCGGCCATACATATTAATCACAGGAATAACGTTGTACCTGAAAGAGTAATTTAAATAAATTGTTATTGTATAGTCATAGAAACTATTTCTGATAAGTTATAGATTTTTTGAAAAGAAATCTCTTTTCCTTCTTTCAAAATAGGTTTTATACTGGTTTTCATAAATATGACTCTGACCGGGAAGAATTATCAATTCAAAGTCTTTGTTATTTAAAATGAGAGAATTAATAAGACGATATGTATGGGCAGGATGAACATTTGCATCATTATCTCCAGTTACAAGAAGTAATTTGCCTCTCAGATTCAGAACAAGTTCCATATTTGTTCCTACCTTAAGCTTGAAATTCTCATCTACACCATGGTATGACTCAACCCAGTTACGATTATATATATGATTATCGTAGTTACCAGAAGATGCAACTGCAACTTTATAAAAATCAGGAAATGTACAAATAGCTGCAACAGACATCATAGCTCCACCGGAATGTCCGTAAATTCCTATACGGGTACTGTCCATATAGCGATATCTGCGACATAACTGTTCCAATCCTGCTTTATCATCTTTAAGTGCAAAATCCCTTATATTGCCATATCCAAATGAAGCATATGCCTTATTCCTGACCGGAGTTCCACCACGATGCCCCATACATACTACAATAATACCTCTTTGCGCCAAAGCGGTATTATTATATTTATCAAATACTGTAAATTCAGTCCATACTGTCTCAATGTGAGGTCCAGGATAGACTTGTGAAACAACAGGATAGACTTTTGTTGAATCGAAATTAAAAGGTTTCCAAATGATTCCATAGAGATCTGTAACACCATCGGCTGCCTTTACAGTGAATTGCTCAGGCATTCTCCATCCATAATCGAGTAACTTTGTGATATCGGGATGCTCAATCCTATCAATCAGACGCCCCTCTCCGTCTCTTGCAGATATTACAGGCAAAGTGTCTATCCTCGAGTAATTATCAATTATTAGATTACAGGATGGGCTGATAAAAGTATGATGCGTTGCATTCTCACTTGTGAGGAGTTTTATTTTTTTGCCATCTGTTCTTACTTTGTATAGATATGAGTAATTTGGATTTCTATTTACTTCTCTACCGTAACCATGCAAATATAGCTGATTGCCTGATGTGTCAATCTTAGCTATTTTAGCTGCAGTCCATTCACCTTTAGTTATCTGGTTTAAAAGTCTGCCTTGTGAGTCATATCTGAAGTAATGTCCCCAGCCGTCTCTATCTGACCAGAATAATATTTCTGTTCCTTTTTTTATAATATGACACTCAAAAAGGTCGTAGTTGATATAAGGCCGGCTATATTCAGAAATAATAACTTTGACCGAACCATCCGATGGGTTTACGCTACATAGTTCCAGCATTTCACGTGTACGTTTTTTTCTCAAGAAAAAAAATCTGTCATTCACATCTTCAGTCTTAACGATTTCTACCTCCTGACCGGGCCATTTGTCTACATTAATTTTATTGAATGTCCCCTTTTCTGCGTCTCCTGCATAAACTTCATATTGGGTGACAATAGAATCTCCGGGAAGCTCATAAGTATAAGTTGTTACAAATGGGCGTCCGCTGCTTGTTGAATGCAGCAACGGCATAGTCTTTAATTTACTTTTGTCGGTTCTGGTGATGTAAAATTTGTTTGTTTTTCCCACCCAGCCCATATCTGCAAGCACAAAACTGTACTCCTCCTCAAAATCTGAACTAAGTTCAGTTATCTGTCCAGATATGACATTTTTCACTTTAAGTATCTTTTTGTCAATGAACAACTCAAACCGGCCGTCAGGAGAGAGTCCGAATGGTCTTAAAATTGGCTTCTCCTTTGTTAAAGGAATTAGTTGCTTACCTTCTGCTAAATACTCATAACTTTTCCCTGAATACTCCAAATATGCAACAATTCCAGTATCATTAAATTTCGGCGAATAAAAGACATATTTTGGATTGAAACCGGGATAATTCAATTTGAGCAAGCTATCAACTACTTGCATGTTATAAAGTTCTCTTTTTTTGTTTTTTGGATCAAAAGAGTAATAGTGTCTCTCCCCTCCCGGCTCTTCAAATACATACCAGCAAATATCCTTTTGGGGATGAAAGAAGGGAACGACTTGTGTCGTTCCCACTTTATTTTTCAGATTAGGTACATCGTATTTTTCAGATTCCAGCTCTTCCAACGGAGGAAAGGCCGATTTCAGATAATTCATTATATTCGACTGCTTACCGCTTCTTAATACAGCTTTAACAATATCAAGTAATCTTGGATGCGCTTTGGGTCCGCGTTGTGGTAAGTACGCCAGAAACCCGAACATAACCTGTTGATTATCGGCAGAAAAGCTACCTATATTGTCTGCAAGAATATTGCCCACCATTAAAGTGTCATTCTTTGAAGCAGCAATCACCATATCCATAATGTGAAGGTATTGTGATTTGTCCGGAATTGCAGTTTTTGCAATTTTGCTTTTTAGATCAATAAAATACTGAGGATTACGTTCGTGATCCTTAAAGTACCAACCTCTCAGAACATAATCTGATGTTTGTCTGATATAGGATGCAATCTTTGAATTTACTGAATCGGCTCCTACAGTTTTAATAAAATCATCATAGTAATTAATGAGGTATTCTGCATTTTTGCTTCCGACACCGGAGAGTTCACGTTCATATTTGTTTCTGCCAAAAAGCAACCAGTTTTCAGGTTTTATTCTCTCATCATGTGTCAACTTGTTAAAATATTCCGAAGCTATTCTTTTCCCCTCGTTTCTTTCATTAAGACTAAGTTTAAGCATAATATAATCCCTGTAAAACTCTCCTTCACTTTTACCTTCTCTGTACATTCTATCCATTGTGGCAACCCTGTTTTCAGGATTTAGACCCTCTCTGATCTTTTCCATGAATTGTGAAGCTGGCATTCCACCTATAAACTTAAACAACAGTTCTCCCTTTGAATTCAGAAGGAGGAATGAGGGATATGCCTCAACCTTATATGGTTTGACATATTTTTTCCCATCCTCAGTCTCCATATCCAACTTTATATTTATGAAGTTGGTATTGAAAAAATCAGCTATACTATCCACAGTAAACACATTAATTGACATAGCCTTACATGGTCCGCACCATTGAGTATAGCAATCGACGAATACAATTTTACCGGTTTTACCCGATATCTGAAAAGCCTCTTCAAGTGTTATGTGTTTGAATTCAATACTTCTGTTCTGCGCATATAATGAAGTGTGAAATATTGTAGTCAAAACTATGACCATATAAATAAGTAACCTTTTCATTAAATTGCTGTTTAATTATTGTAATAAAGTCTTTTAAGGCGGAGCATCATCATTTCATAATACTCTTTTCCCTCAGTGGTGTTTGCACTCTTCCGCAACATTTCAACCCTTACCGACACCCTGTATAAATATGCGTGGAGGACATTAGTACTGTCAGATAAAGCAGTCGTAATATTATTCTTAGAGGCTGTCTCTGCCAATGCTACTACGAAATTGAGCTGTATGGACCTCTGATAAGGAGTGAGAAGTGTAGCGTCACAAAAATCGTGAAAAACAACTCTGTCCAGGTATCTGAAGAGCTCTTCACAAGTCATTGCCCCTTTTACCTTCATATCTTCGGCTTCAACCAATGAGCCCAGAACATCGGGTTTGATAACCATTTTTAACACATCATTTGATGTCTGGATCAGGAATGCCTCACTGCTCAGTCCGCACGACTTAAGATTGTTTTTATAGTTCCACCAGGTCGAAGGTTGTGTAAGTATTTCACGCTCTAAAAAGGCCAGTACTTTCCGTTGAAGATCACCCGACACAAATGTCACTGGTGAATCTTTGTATCCCTGTACCACTGCTCTTGAAGCCTTACCACCAATTAATGAAGCTGCCTGTTTAAGATATTCGCTATAGACAATCATAAGTTTAGCCGTAAGCATACCAAGATTGCTCCACTTATTCTCAGGAAATGGTTGCTGACGGACAATCTTCTCCAACTCCGGATAGATATCCTTAAGGTTGTCAATTCCCAATTGGGCAGATTTAAGAAGGTCATTTGAAAGATAGATAGGTTGAGAAAACGGGTCTCCTTTTTTTGTTGTGAAATAAGTTGACTTCAGCGAAGGAGGGGTTTTTCTTTCTCCGTATGCATAATCTATGGCTTCATAATCATAAATTGACACAATTGGGAAGAGATTTGCTGTGTTGATTTTATCTCCTGGCCTTGCAACATAGTTAAATCCGACAGGAGGTGTAACGGAGGCGGTAATACCATACCTCTTCAACTTGGTTTCGGAACGCAAATAGTCAATTGGGAAAGCAGTATAACCAGCATAGTTCTCTTTCATTCCCAGTATCTTACCAAATTTTGACGCAACCAATGCCGTCATTATATCCTGACGTACTGACAGATCATACATATCTTTCTGAACTCGTTTATCAATCAATCCGCACTGAAGTAAATATTTTTGTAACATCTCAACAGCAGTAGCATCCGTTAAATTTATCTTTGCACAAAGAATCTCCCCTGTCAGAGGGTGGCTGATATTTGTAGATAACAGATCACCGTAGGCGCTTCCCCATTTGAATAAAATTGTATTATAGGCAAGTAAGGCTTTATCCGAATCTGATGTAATATTGAACACCTCGTTATAACCAGCTCTTTTAAAGGCCATTTCCCATTGTTTCAGAGCATTTAAGATACTTTGCCTGAAAGGTTGAGGAGTTAAAGAGTCAATATAGACAGTGATTTTATTTCCTGTTCTTTTTGAAAGATTCCAGTGCTGTATGAACTCTTTCTTCTGAACCATAAATTGCTTTGTATCATATATATTCTTTGTAATTGTCTCAAATCCGTATGCAGGATGGGCTTCCACTTCGGGAAATTCTCTCTCTGGCAGCTCCTGAAATAAAATATCCAGATAGAACGATGAGACTACATCAGTCCCAATTCTTGTCTGAGGATTTTGTCTATAGTCGGTCTGAGTCCGGTGAACAGTGAAAACCACGCCATTATCAATTATTTTGCATGTATCTATTCCGGATCTTGCAGGATCCGGATGGTTTAACCATGAAGATGCGCTTACAGAGAACAGTCCTGAAGGATTTCCAAGCTCACCGGTTATATCCACAATGATGGATTTCCCATCTTCTCCACGTGCATATATCGGTAAAGTATAGAATACCGGCACTAGTCCGGATTTATCCAGAGAAAGATTCATCTGATATTCTGTTGAATCAGATGCTAAATCTCTTGTCAGATTTTTATAAATCTCCAGAGTATTGTTCCTCCCTTCCGAAAAACTGATGACACCTGATGCCGGAGAGACAAAGGATGCCATACCTCCTGAAACATGCACTGTCATGAGAAGTTCCTTCCCAAATGCAGATGAGGGCACCTCCAGATAATATTTACCTTTGGAAACATATACCGAGTAATACCCTTTATGTATGTTAGTAGTATCCTTTTTATAGAACTGGCCGTAATTCAAAGGCTTACTATTACCCTGCCCGTTGATTGCAGCAGTTAAAAGAAAAATAGCCAATAATAAAAGGACAAATTTGTATTTCATATATTTTTATAAATTATTTAAGATTGATGATTGTTTACCTTTCTCCCAAATGGTTATGTAATTAATTATCCCTTGATAATGGGAGGCTGCAAGAGTACCGGGATATTTACCTATCTGGCTATTACAGAGATTCTTGATGTCTGATAAAACTCTCTTATAAAGAACTCCGGTTCCATTTCCATTACTTGTCTGATTCTCTCCGAATATTGACAACTTAGTTACAAATTCATTCTGAATCATTCTTTCATATCGGGTAAGTTCAGATTTTGAACGCTTTGATTCGAATATCGATTTGTACATTGTATCCACCATAAGTTCATAACTGAAAGGTGTATCAGAAAGTTCCTCTGTCTTAATCACCTCTGATGCTTTGGCGAATAGTTTTCCAAGAGTAGTACTGACTAAATTAACTACATAATATGAGTAGTCAATCCTTGTCTTATCCATAATATCCTGCCTGTAGAGCCACTGAGGTTCCTCCAAAATGTTTGCTTCAATAAATTTTAAAGCCTCATGTTGTTTTTCACCAGGAACTTGTTTGTATAGAACAAGATCCTCTCCAAATTCAGGGTTATCAATATATCTGCCACCGATTATTTTTAATACATGATTTATATAGTTGTCATATTGATTAAGTACTGAAAGATACCTCCTCCTTAATGGAAAGTAGTTCAAATCATCGTTGGGAGTCCACTCCTCCAGGTTACTCATGATTACCTTTAGATTTTTTATGCCTAAGCTGTTTGCATAAATCACATCCGATCCAAAATCCTCTGATTGTACGCGTGGATCTCTCAAGTCATTTTCTTTAACAAAAAGCAGTTCCGGGTTTTTCCTTTTCTCATCGACCCATCTTCTAAGCATCTCAGTCTGAGAGACAACACTCATAGAATCTGGCAAGTACCGGTAACCCCATTCAATTGCGTAATTGTCATATACGCCAATTCTGGGGAACATGTCCTGAGATTCAAGACTATCTTCCGGTTGAGCAAGATAGTTAAACCTTTGATAATCCATAATTGAGGCTCCAAGCCCGTTTTTCCTTATAAAGTTCTTGCTTCTCAGACTATCTACCGGGTAAACAGTACTACCCATGTAATTATGCAATAATCCTAGTGAATGACCAACCTCATGAGTAAGTACGGTTCCTGCCAGCCTACCCATTAACTCACGTGAGAGTGGATATTTCCTTGCATTAGTATCAACAGGCGAACACATTACAAAATACCAACGTTGTAGAAGGTCTTGCACTGAGTGGAATATTGCAATGTGTGATGTTATTATCTCTCCGGACCTTGGGTCGTTAACCATAGGACCGTAAGCATTTGGGATAGGTGATGCCTTGTATGACACAAGACTGTATCTTGCATCACCCTCACTGTAATCGGGGTTCTCCTCCTTTGTAGGTGCAAGTCTTGCCTGAATCGCATTTTTAAAACCAGCTTTTTCGAAGACAGGCTGCCAGGCTTCGATAGCTTTTATAAATGCAGGGACAAGGTAATCCGGAGTTGCTCTGTCTATATAAAATACAATCGGTTTTACAGGTTCAACAAGTTCACCTTTAAAATAACGCTCCATGTCTTCGCTCTTAGGCTCCAGTCGCCAGCGAGTCGCAACAGGAAAACCAGACATAACTCCAAGTTCTTTTTCCCTCCATCCATCTGTCCCGCTAAGAGACTTTGTGAAGTAGCCTACTCGGGGTTCAGATGCTCTTGGTGTCATTGGTTTCTCAGGCAACAGAAGCCAACATGCTCCAACCTCCCATACTGTATTTGTGTAATTTTCACCTCCATCTTTCTTCTCCTTATTTTCAACATTTGCGTAATACCTTATAGAACTGAAATTGATATTTTCTGAAAACGCCTTTATATCTGATATATATGAGAGGGTCTTCTTGTACTCTCCAAGCTTAAGTTCATCTCTTGAACCTTTTAAAGAGAATAATTCAGAATCTTCCTTCATAATATCGGTTATTTCTATTACATAGCCGGAATTCATCTTCTCAATTATTGGCGCAGATGTAATAAGTGTTCCCTCGAAAGATTTCAGATATGAATTATATATCGAATTTGGTCTTCCATCATATATTAGTATAGGATTTATTATTTCAATATTATTCTTCTTTTTCTGAATTCTGATAAGTTTTTCAAAAACCGAATCTCCTCCATAACCAAAACGCATTTCGGGATTTTTTTCTTTAGTTGCTGATCCTCTCAGGATTGTTATCGTGACCAGAATGTCTCTGTCAAGTGTAGATTCGGGAATAATAAGATAGTATCTCCCATCTTGATGGAAAGTGCTTATAAATCCACTGTCAATAATTGTCCCCTCTTTAAGTACAGAGGAGCTTACCACTACTCCTTCCCTGTTTTGGGATCTTGATTCGTACGTGAAACAGAAAAGGAGGGGCAGTAAGATAAGTGCGCAAGTTATTCTCTTCATTAATAGTTGAATCTGTTACCAATGGACTGAAGATCCATATTATATTTGTCAATAAAATAGCTTCTCACCATGTCATATCGTTTTTTCATCAGACCTTTGGTGTCCTTGGTAGGATTTAATATCCCCTCCCAGGCAGCTTCGCTTGTATCCCAACTGTCATTTGTGATAGCTTTACTTCTGTTGAGATAGGACTCAGGATAGCTGACCATCAGTAACATGAATTTTTTCCAGTCAATGGTTGGTGTAGTACTTGATGGCATAGGGAAGAATCCTCTGACCAAACCTGCAGATACGGTCTTGAGACTGCTTAGTCCGGAGTAGGAAACTACAGAGGTAAAAGCAGGTACATCTGAAGGAGTGCTTATTCCTCTGCTGACAATCAGTTCTACAAATAATCTGCTCAAGGTGCGGGAAAGTTCCAGCTCCTTTGCAGCATTTACTGACAGCACACTCCCGCTTCCGTAGCTTACACATATGTTGTCATAGTTAAAATAGGCATCAATCGGAGTCTCTCCATAATGTAATGAGGGAGAAAATAATAAAGAAACTGTAGATACTTTCGAACACAACATAATTTTTAGAGGAAGGAATTTTTTCAGAAAAGCATCTGAGTATAGATTCAACCAACATCTCTCCAGAAGAGCTAACTGTTGAGGAATATATTCCTCTTGTGAAGGGGCTACAATATATCCAGCCAGACCACCTGTCATTGTTGGACTAGTAACACCATTCTTCCAACCTGATGGTGTCCAGTAGGTATCCTTATCTGTAAATTTATAAAGGAAGCACGAGCCATATTTCTCATAATAACCCATGATTGTCGCATCAAAAGGATTATTTCCCTGAGGCATGTGATATCCCTCCTCAATACCTGAAGGAGTAAGGATATCTTCACTTTTCTCGCAAGAGGAGACTAACCCTGCGAGAAGGACAATTATAATTAAATATCTTTTTTTCATTTTCTTATTATCTTGGATTTTGTACTAGCTTATAATTCCGGTTAATAGCATCATAAGGGATTGGCAATGCATAAAGTTTACTGCCGGCCACAAGAACATGATCAGAAACAGCTCCCTCCTGATTAACATATCTGTGAGAAACAGAGAGTCCCAGCCTCTTAATATCATACCACCTTAAACCCTCCTCCAGACATAGCTCTCTCTGACGTTCTGCAAGACAGAAAGATATAAGTTGATCAGGATCAGAAATATTTACATCGGTATATGTTCCAGTCTTGTAGCGGGATCTGCGAAGAGCATTCAAATCGTATAACGACTGGTTTTTAAATTCAGAGTTACCTTTCTGTTTAAATAATCTGGCAGAAGCTTCTGCCCTGTTAATAAAGACCTCTCCCATACGAATTCCGCGATCTCCGTAATTTGAGACATTCTGTCCGATTTTATTTCCTCTTATTGCAGAAGTCACCCCGGTTGTTTTGTTTGTCTCATAATAAAAATAGTTACTGTATCTCAGATCATTTGCAGCATCATACATACCAATAAGATCATTTGATACTGTGTAAGGAATAGGTCCTGTGGCAGTTGAATATGTAGTTGTAAAATAGATACTGTTTCTTGATAATGATGAACCATAAACCCACAATACCTCCGGACTTCCTGCCGGATCGAATACGGTATAAGTTGTACCCAGAGAGGTAAGGTTACTCAATGCGGGCCCTTCAGATATCACTGAATTGGCACATTGAATGAGCTTTTCAAAATCTCCTTTATAAAGATAAAATCTTGTCAAAAGTGCTTTTGTTGTAATATGACTAACCCTGAAAGCTGTCTCCGATATATAATTATCTTCAAGGAGTTCAGCTCCTCTAGTGAGATCACTCTCTATCTGATCATATACCTGTTTTAAAGTATTCCTTGAAGGGAATTGGTCATTAACATTCATTGAGAGAATAAGAGGTACGCCCAATGACTCTTCAGGGTTCACGCCTGGTCCTGTATATGCCTGTCCATAAAGAAGAACCAGCTTCATGTAGTAATACCCCCTAAGAGTAAGAGACTGACCAAGAAGAGCATTTTTATCTTTTTCAGAGCCGTAAACATTTGGCAGTTGATCAATTATCACATTACATCCCTTAATCTTTTCATAATATTTTTTCCATGAATTTTCATTTGCAGGAAACACTTCAACACCGTCAAACATCTCAGGATTATAAGTAAACACAGGTGTGCCATTTTTAAGCACAGTGGCATAACTGGTATAATTCAAACCATTACAAACCATTTCGTCGGTCAGCAGAGGAACATAGTTATCACAGGAGAATAGATAAGGATAAGCCTCCTTGTACATAACAGATCTCAGGTCACTCACAGTTGAAGGAATGATTTCGTCCTGACTTGATTCTTTCAGAAAATCCTGGCATCCATTTAAAACAAAAAGGGAGACAAGAATTAAATAGTATATTATTTTATTGTTTCTCATATTATTCATATTAGAAAGTTAAACTGAGATTTAAATTATAAGATCTGGTACGTGGTTGATTTCCTGTTGCCACCTCAGCATCCCTGCCCCTGAAATCCTTGCTTACAATTGCAAAAGGATTTGATATACTTGCTCCAAGAGAGATATATTTACAGAATATTTTCTTGGCAAATCTCTCAGACAGAGCATAATTTATTGAAATGTTATTACACCTCAATGTTGATGCACTTACTACCCGCGCCGTACTATAATTATACATTTCATAAGGATTAGTATATAGATTGTTAGAGCCAGGTAAAAGAATATTGTTCTTAACATTTGAATCCGGCAGTCCAGGGAAAATGGCATCTGTTGCACCAGGTACCCATCTGTTCAGAAGTTCTGTCGAGAAGTTGTCATACTCATTCGGCAAAGTGCTTGATTTATATGCCTGGCTAAGGAGTTTTTTGCCCCCAATCTGTAAGTTGAAATTAAATGACAGGCTTAATTGTTTGTATCTGAACTGTGAATTAAGACCACCTGTAAAATCGGCATCTCTTTTACCAGCATAGACCATATATGCTGTAGGATCGTTGGCAGGATCACTACCCTCTTTGGTTGTAAGGTCTATAATAGGATAACCGGTACTCTGATCAATACCGTCACATTTGAATACCCAAAATGCAGAAGATGAGTATCCCTCTTTATACATAGAACCGATAACAGCTGTCCTCCATGTCACATTCTGAGTACCTACTTTTGTTATCTGATTTTTGTTCTTTGATGTATTAATGTTCATACTCCAGGTGAAATCCTTGGTACGAACCGGAGTGAACATGGCACTTAGTTCATATCCGCTGTTCTCCATACTACCTCCGTTTACCGGCATACCATCAATACCATATTCAACAGGTATTGCAAGAACAGTTATCATATCCTTACCCTTTTTCATGTAGTAATCGGCTCCGAATACAACTTTGTTGTCAAAGAGTCCTATATCCATACCAAAGTTTGAAGAGAAGGTTTTTTCCCAGCGAAGATCGGTATATGGAAGGTTGCTGATATTGAGCATCTCTTCCTGAGTATTGACGTCTGTTATAGTTGCTGCTGCTCCTCTTGGAATTTTAACAATAAGGCTTGGGCTGAAGTTTTCAGCAATATTACGCTGATATCCAAAACTAGCCCGTATGTTCAGGTCTGAAATTACATTCTGTTTATGGAACCACTTTTCTCTTGATACGTTCCATTTTACACCTCCGGCGTATACAGGGTTAAAATTCTCATTTGAATATCTGCCGAATCTGTTGGAAGCATCGTTTCTTATGCTGAAATTAAGAACATACCTGTTGTCATAAGCATAGTTAATGGTAAAATAGAGGCCCATATTATTAGTAAGGCGGTCAGTTATAAGATTTGAGAATTTCTCGATCTGAGAGTTAGCATAAATTGCACCTGATACCGGATTGGTTAGAGTGACAGGTACCTGTGTAAAAGATTTTCCTCTGTATCTCAGATAACCGTATGCTGTTGATGAATTTCCGTCATACTTCTTACTTGAAACCTCTACTCCCAACATCGCGGTAAATGCATGAACCTTTTTAAAGATTGTATTGTAAGATAAAGAGTTTCTCCAATTCCAGCTTATTGTCTTCATGCCATCAAAATTATACTCTCCACCTACCGGAAGTTTTGAATTTTTCGCATTCTCTGAATTGGGTTTCTCAGAACCGTACTCATAATTTCTAATCGCGGTGATATAATTTGTGAACTCCGTTGCATAGGACTCACCGTCAACTGCAGACAGGTTTAAGCTACCTACAGATTCATAACGTAAAGATTTTGATAAGTTATATGATAGATTCAGATTGGTATTAACATTAGTAGACTCAGTTGTAAGCCCGGACTGGTCTCTCTCATTCAAAAAGTTATATCTGAAGCGGTTTGTCTCACTTTGGTAGTAAAATAAATTACCGTCATTTTCGTATGCAGGAATCACCCTGTTTGTTTCTGAGGCATATGAGTAAGGGCTTACCTGCTTGAAACCATCCACTTTAGAATGCGAACCCGATAATCTGAATGAAACCTTAAAACGACTGCTGAAGAAACTTGAAATTCCTATACTGGCTGCGTAAGACTTCATTTGATTGCCTATAGCAGTATTGTTAACTGAGTTAAAACTAACAGAACTATAATAAGTTGTCTTATCCGATCCTCCGGATATATTTATTGAATGGTTATGGCTCACAGGATTTCTGAAGAGTATATTAAACCAATCTGTATTATTTGTCTCAAGTCTTGCCACCCCCTCATTGAATTCATCCTGGGTTATGTATTTATTCAGATATTGGTTTAGAAGCCCTGCATATCCAATGTTATTATCACTCCAGTTGGAAATAAGACCTCTCTCGAATATCTCTCTTGAGACTGCAACTCTGTCTTTAGAATTCATCAGCTCAAGTTTCTTATATGTAAGCCTCTCTCCCACGTTAAGTCCGAAAGAATATGAGACCTTTGCGGGACCACCTTTTTGCAGTTTTGTGTTAATCACAATAACACCATTAGCAGCTCTTACACCATAAATAGCAGTGGCAGAGGCATCTTTAAGTACTGTTATTGACTCAATATCACTTGGATTAAGCCATGAAATTGAGCTTCCAACAAAATTTCTTATATAATCGAAATTACTTTCTGTTATTCCTCCCTGGGCGTCCAGAACTTTTGTCTGAAACGGGAGCGGATCCTCCTGAATAATTCCATCAACAACCCATATAGGTTCCTGACTTCCCATTAAAGTCGAGGTTCCTCTGACACGAACACTCTGTCTTACACCGGTAAGAGCTGTTGAGTTGGTTACCACCAAACCGGGTAATCTCCCTTGAAGAGACTGTTCAAAATTGGTAACACCATCAAAGTAAAGGTCTTTAGCCCTTATCGTACTGGTAGCTCCGGCAATTCTATCTTTATTCAAAACCTGATAACCAGTAACAACAATTTCATCAATCTCCATCTCCTTTTTCTTCATTTTTACATCAATCACTGATGGCGACCCAACCACTACCCTCTGAGTCTCATATCCCAAAAAAGAGAAGACCAAAACCCCTCCTTCAGGTATATTATTATTAAACTGATATTTACCATCGATGTCAGTTGCCCTTCCAAGCGATGTTCCCTCAAGCATAACAGCTACTCCGGTCATAGGCACATTCTCTTCATCTTTAACTACCCCGGTAATGCTTTTCATGACCACTTGCTTAGAATCCTGTTTTTTAACTGTGATAAGAATGTAATCTTTTACCCTTTCATAGGTGTAAGGAGTTGCTTTTAGCACCTCTGTAAGAGCTTCGTCCAATGTTTTTTCCACCAGACGTACATTAACGTTAACAGCATCATTAACCTCTTTAGTGTTGTAGACAAAATTTACTCCTGATTGGGTTTTCAGGTTTGCCAGGGCCGATTTCAAAGTTGTGTTACCAACATTCAAAGTAATTTTCTTTTGAGAAAATCCTTGAAGAGGGAGCATCAAGACAATTACAACCAGGCACATACAAAGATGCACCAGTCGCATTTCCACTTTTGGATTCAAAAGTTTTTTTTCTAATCCGATTTTTTTCATAGTTTTAGATTAACATTTGTGTTTATGTGGTTATACTTGCAGGTTCAACCACGTATTAAAAATGTGAGGTGTACCCGGTGTGGTACACCTTTTTTTATTTTTTAGAGCTAACAACAACTTTACCATCCGTGAGGGAAAATTGTGCAGAAGATATACGCTCAATGAGCTTAACAATAAATGAAAGATTCTCGTTTTTAGGGAAGGTTGCAGTAAAGGTAAAGTTTGCAAGACTGGCATCTTCAAACACAAAATCAACATCATACCAACGGCTGAGTTTCATCACAATATCACCTAGTGTAATGTTGTCAAACTCAAATAAACCATCCTTCCATGATGAAAACTGATTTGCATTTACACTCAATGTACTTATCTCATTGCCGGAAATGATGCCCTGCATACCAGGAGTGAGAATTACCGAACCGGAATTTCCTGTTAACACTACTCCACCACTAACCAATGTTGTTGTTGTCTTACCGCCTTCGTAAGCCTCTGTATTAAATTCCGTTCCGGTAACCTCTACCCTGTTTCCATTACAATGAACAATGAAAGGATGATTTTTATTATGTGCTACCTCAAAGTAAGCCTCCCCGGAAAGAGTTACCTCTCTCTTTTCACCGTTGAACGCAACCGGATAGCTTAATTTACTCTCAGAATTAATCCAAACCTTTGTTCCATCGGAGAGAGTAAGGGAGTATATACCTGCTCTTGGAACAACTATAGTATTTATGGCACTTTGAGATTTTACAATATTGGTATTATCATAATTGATTGTTTTACCCTCGACAACAGAGATACTGGCACCGGAAACATCTGTAATTTTTATGTCACTGCTATCGGTAAGAGTCACTTTGCTACCATCAGACATAATAAGCATCGCCTGATTTTTGCCGGGATCTGCATTAATTACGCTTATTTTTTCCTGCAGATCGTTTCCGGGAGAGAAAATAAAGAGACTAAGTATAACGATAGCTGCCACAGAGGCAACTGCCGATATACTCCTCTTCAGTATTCTTGCTCTTCCCGATTTCAGAATTTTTATCTGAGTCTCTTTCCACCCTCTTTCAACATCGGCATGGCGACTCATAAGTGCCATTTTCAGTTGTTCTTCATTTTTAATTTCCATGTTTTTATAAGTGCTTTTACTACCATAAGCCAAAAAACCGGAAATGGGTGACAAAATTTTGAAATTTATATTAGAAAAACAGCAATTATTAATTCCAGCGACTCTCGCAGCTGTTTTAAAGCCCTCGATAGTTGAGTCTTAACAGTATTAACAGAAATACCAAGCATCTCTGCCGCCTCTTTATATCTCTTATTCTCTACAATAACTGCATCAAAAACCTTTCTGCAATGAGGAGGAAGTTTATCTATCTCCTTGTATATTAAAGAATACTCTTTATCGGCGCTCTCTATAAACCTGAAAACATCATCGGCCTCCTGAACAAAATCGATCTCGCCAACCGGTTTAGTTTTTATGGAACTCGAAAATTTTATGCAATTATTCCTGACCGAAGAGAAGAGATATGCTCTTAAAGACCCTGTGAACTCTCTTTTAGAATATCTTATCCAGAACGAAGCTAACAGCGATTGAACAATATCTTCGGCATCATCAAAATTATCTATAAACTTTATGGCATATACACATAAAGGCTTATAATACAAGTCAAAAAGCTCCCTGAAGGCATCTTTGTCTCCGTTAGAAATCCTTTCGGTTATAGTTATATCCTTTTCTGCTACCATTATCACAAAGTTAATTTTTTTTCAAAACAACCAATTTTGAAAGAGTATTAAACAAAATAACGATCTTTGAATAAGAATCAGAATAGCTTATAAAATTATCAAACTATGGCATCAACCAGGATTCCCGGAATCGCTTTCTTTATCATGCTTTTAATTTCATCAAATTCAATCCACTCTCAGGAAAGAGCTGAGAAAAACTTCATTAAATATGTAAACCCATTTATCGGCACAATGAAAATGGGGCACACATACCCCGGAGCGACCGTACCGTTTGGCTCGGTACAGCTTAGTCCAGACACAGATACCATCCCCTACTCTTTTAACGGCAAGTACAACCCAGATGTTTATAAATATTGTGCAGGTTACCAGTATGAAGATAAGACTATTGTGGGGTTTAGCCATACACATTTCAGCGGTACCGGCCACTCCGACCTTGGTGATCTGCTCATAATGGCTACAACCGGTGAACTCAAATTAAACCCGGGAACTTCGGAAAATCCCGATTCGGGTTACAGATCACGATTCTCGCACGACAACGAGGAGGCATCTCCAAACTATTACATGGTTAATCTACTAGATTACAACATAAAGGCCGAACTGACAACAACCACCCGGGTCGGAGTGCACCGCTATACCTTTCCCGAAACAGAATCTGCACATATAATTCTGGATCTGACACACGGAATCTACAACTATCCTGGAAAGAATATTTGGTCTTTTGTACGGGTTGAGAATAGCAAAATGGTTACAGGCTTCCGGCAGACTCACGGATGGGGGCGGACCCGTACGGTTTATTTTGCAATTGAATTCTCGAAACCATTTAAGAACTATGGAATTGTGAATAGTGAAAATCTCATCTACAAAGGATTCTGGCGCAAGTTCGATCAAAACAACAACTTTCCTGAGAACGCAGGCAGGGAGATTAGATGTCATTTTGATTTTGAGACAGATAATAGTGAAGAGATTCTTGTAAAGGTTGCCATATCGCCGGTTAGTGTCGCCGGAGCAATAGACAATCTGAATGAAGAGGCTCCTCTCAATGATTTTGATAAATATGTGGCGAACGGGCAGATGGAGTGGAATCGCGAACTTTCAAAAATCGATGCACAATTTCTGAATGACAATGATAAAATAAGCTTCTACACATCTCTTTACCACTCATTTCTGGGACCGACAATCTATATGGATCGTGATAAATCCTATAAAGGAATTGATCAGAATACATATAAGGCAGAAGGATTTGATAACTACACAACATTCTCACTATGGGATACATACAGAGCATTACATCCGCTTTTCAATATAGTTCAGCCATCCCGTAATGTAAACATGATAAAATCTATGCTGGCCCACTATGACCAGAGCGTACACAAAATGCTTCCCGTCTGGTCGCACTATGCAAACGAAAACTGGTGTATGATAGGCTACCATTCGGTATCGTTGCTGGCAGATGCCGCAGTTAAAGGCAATAGCGGTTTTGACATTCAAAAAGCACTTTCGGCAGCAGTTCAAACCGCAAACAATGACTGGTATGAAGGGTTAGGGTATTATAAAAAATATGGATATGTTCCGGAGGATAAATCTTCCAGTTCTGTTTCTAAAACCCTCGAATACGCATATGATGACTGGGCAATAGCACAACTGGCCAAATCTGCCGGCCGGGAAGATATCTGTGAAGAGTTCTCCAAACGAAGCAAATATTACAAAAACCTCTTCGATAGTAGTAAAGGATTCATGAGACCCAGGAACTCCGATGGCATCTTCCGTGAAGGATTTGATGAGTTAGACACTCACGGACAGGGCTTTATTGAGGGAAACTCCTGGAACTACTCCCTTTATGTACCACATGATCCTGAAGGGTTGAGAGAGCTGCTGGGAGGGTCAAAATCACTGGAAATCTATCTCGACTCCATCTTCACAATGCATCTGCCCGACAAATACTTCGAAGCAACCGAAGATATCACACGTGACGGAATTATGGGCAACTATGTACACGGCAACGAACCCTCCCACCATATACCTTACCTCTATAACTTTACAAACTCCCCATGGAAAGGGCACAAGCAGTTACGGGAGATATGCAAAAAAATGTACCGACCCCTGCCCGATGGCCTGGGAGGTAACGACGACCTTGGCCAAATGAGCGCCTGGTACATCTTCACCTCGCTCGGATTTTACCCTGTAGCACCCGGCTCCGACATCTACTACACAGGCAGCCCCAACATTTTAAGTGCAGATATCACTCTTGAGAACGGAAAGATTTTCAAAATACGCACCGAGAACCAATCAGAAAAAAACGTCTATGTCAAAAAGATAATCCTCAACGGCAAAGAGCTCAAAGAGAACAAAATCTCCCATACCGACATAATTAACGGCGGCGAACTAAAATTCATAATGACCGACAAACCACCCAGATAAAGTTAAATTCTGATGCCTATTGTAACTTTGCCTCCTAATCCTTTTTCAACGATGTCGTATAAGGTCTTTAAGGTTATATTACTGCCATCATTTTCAACACGTGAGATATAGCTTCTCTTCTTTTGAATTAATCCCGCTAATTCCTCTTGTGTCATTTTTCTGGATTCTCTGGCTTGACGAAGTTGAATTCCAATTTTCAATGCTTCAACCTCTCTGTCAAGTTGGTCTCTGCGTACTGTGCCGCTGGCACCATAAACATTATCTTTTATCTCTGACCAACTTTTGATATTTGTTCTATTATTATTCCCTTTCATTTTCTAATCTTAATTTTTCTGCAAAATATTCTGCTTTTAATTTAATTGCTTTTTCTATTTCTTTACTCGGTGTCTCTTCTAAGCTTTGATTGGCTGTTTCTTCAGAAACTTCTCAAAGTGATCTTTATAAGTTATAATCGTCCTGATTTTTTCCACTAAATATTTTTTGACAAAAGTAACTTATAAGTAACATTTATGCAAATAATTTTTTTAATTAGTGATAAAACATTCTTTGACAGAGTTTGAGGAATATTGCTAAATTTCAGATGTTTCTAAACTTTAAATTTTCAATTTAGGAAAACTCGATTTTGTTATGTTTTGTTTTATTAATATATACACCAAACTCTGGCAAATCCGGTTTTTCAATAAAGTCCAGGATCCAAACCTAGTTAGAGCCTCAGCGGACATAAAGAAGGGAGCAGAGCATTCTCCCGGTACAAAACCGTAAACATTGACATCGAAGCGGACCTGATAGACAAAATGTAAAATATAACCGTCAGACTGGGGGCGATTTTGTCTCTCACAATCTTGTCCCATTTTATAAGATAGGACACTCGAGACATTCGGGACATATTTTAAACGGTACTATAGTACCAGACACCTATTAATTGGATATTATGATTGTGGATGTGATTTTTTATGTTTGGTAACGTTTTCTTGCTTTGTGTTCGGGAGGATTTCTGAACTTGAACTTTCTACCAGCATCTAAGTTTTATAAAAGTTCAAAACCCCAAGTTTACAAGACACTCCGCCTGACGCAAAATTCGTGTTATGTACTGTTGTTCGTCTTGTCATATTAGAAATTATAAATGTTAACACCATTATTTGTCAGCCAATTGTTGTGATTAAGGTTTCCAAAATTTCCAATATTGTTTTGTGTCCAATGTCGTAAGAGAGGTATCATTTTGCCATTACCACAAATTCCTGTCTGATTGTGCAATGCCCCGCCTTGTGCTGAAGGTGTATAAATAGGAACAATTTCAATTTCTGGTAATGCTTCAATAATTTGACTTACTTGTGTTTGCCAACATAAATCATTACGTCTTGTCAAAAAAATTTTCTTTATCTGTCTGTTCTCATAGAGGTAAGAAATAATATTTCTCGAATTCCAATTTACTTTATTAATTCTATTTAATTTTTGTAAGTCTTTATCTTTTATTGGATTATATTCAATATTCTCAAAAGATATGTATTCTTTATTTTGTCTTAGGATAATTTGATTATTGTCCTGCTCGTCAAAAATTGAATCTACGAGGTCTGAAAATGTCAACTTAAGTCTTATGCACAATTGAAATATCTCTTCAAGTGTTGGTTGATAAGGGTTAAAAGCAAGCCTTTCTTTATTCAAGATTATTTCTCCTTCATTAAAGAGGTTTTTAAATGCCGTCCAGAAAAAATTTCGACCGTAGAAAAAGTCAGCAGGATTACTTTGTAATTCAGGATTAAAAGTTCCTAAGAACAAAATCTCGGGTTTATAAATGTCAACGTTTTTTAGTATCACATTTTCTGTGTAAAAGCGATTGTCCCAATTCAACTGTTTATTTTTTAAAGTTACAGTCGAAAATTTATGGTTAATTATCATATTTAGCTGTCTTTACACTCGTGAATAATGTTTATAGGCTTTGCGTTCGGGCACGAAATCTAAGCATAAAATTAGTATTAGTACTAAAGTTCAATTGAGAAACTACTGTTAAATTATGCGTATCTAATACCGCCTTACGCAAAACCCGTATTTGTGGCTGTGTGTCATCTCTGAACTTAATTAATAACTACTTTTTTGTCACTCGGTTAATTGCTTGTCTAACCTAATGATCTTGTCGTTTGTGTCGAAGTCGTTGAAATTGGCACATCACTCAATGGCGAAAAATTATTTCCATCAAAAGCTTTCAGTTTTTCTATTCTGGTTCTTAATTTCTCCATAGTTTCTTCTTTTGTGAATCCATTAATAATAAAACTGTCAGCCGTTATCATCTGATAAATATTCCTTATTACAGTTAGAGTCATTTTTGTAAAATATGACGTATTAAATATCTGCCGTCCACCTTCTTCAAAAAATAAAGATCTATTATTACTTTTTGTTATGTCGTACTTAGCTAATGAAAACCTATGAGTCATTATGCTTCTTAAGTTATCTCTAAAAGAGTCAAAAAAATTAGCGTGAGACATGTATTGCTTAAACTCAGTGAAGTAAGTATCGTTTTTTAGTAACTCAATAAAGCTCATACCAACTGTCTTTACATCTTGTGGATGTGTCAAATAGCCAACAAAGTCCAAAGCAGCAAATGTCGAAATCGCTTGAGGAATTGTGCATGCACCAGCACCACAACTGTCAGGTTTAAGACTGTCAAGCACTTCTAGGTCTTTTACTATATACTTCATTATATGATTGTCAAACAGTTTTATCACTTCATATTTGTCTGTTTCGTAGTTCATATCATTTATTTTAAAATTTGTAGCAAATCCTTTAATCGTCCCTTGGTAAATTTATGAGAGTAAATTGTCAAACGGTTTTTGAAATTAGATTTTTGGGTAAGCACACTACCTCCAACGAACAAAACTAAATACAATTGCCTAATATGGTTGCTTTTCTATTTAGCCGCACCGCCTTTGTTGCTTGCTATTTGTCTTTTTATAAGCACGGAAACAGCAATTGACATATAGTTTTTGTTATTCGTTGATCATTACTGTCTTTTCATATTCTTTAAATATCATTTTTTCTTTCGGATATTCCTGCAATTCTATTTCAATTATTTGTCTAATCATTGAAATGCTTTGCTTAGCTTTTTCAATATATTCAACATTAAAAGTATTGAAATAATCTTCGATACGCCCCTTAATATCAATAGCTTCGTCCTTGCCTAGTTTACTCATCAACTCTCTCGCATTCCTAAAATCTAGGATGTAATTTAGTAGTTTTATTTGATTAATAAATGATACTAACAAAACAATTAATTCATGTTTATAATCCTTGTAATCAACAATCTTGTCTAAGCATTTTTCAACTATTAATAAATTAAATTCTGAAGGAGAATTCTCAATTACGAATTCTCCTTTATTTAAGGAAGTAATTTTCAATTTCTCAAGAGTGTTCTTTAACATGTCAAGTTGGTTGTTTTGGCAATAAAGTTCAACATGTAAAACATACAAAATGCCATTATATTTTTCCATTTCCTTTTTCATTGCCTTCTTTTCCTTTTTATTTGTCTGATTATTGGATAAGTAGTAAGTAAGGAAAGCAGCTAGAATTGCAATTAAAACTCCCCCAGCAGTGCCAATTAGTTGTCCCTCGTTTTTAATCCAAAAATTCATTTTGTCAATGTTATTGAATAATATTTCGTACATGTGCAGCATTTTATAATAGCCCGTAACTTGTATTTAAGTTATAAAAAATTAAGCTATCTAGTGACATTTTGATGTCTAATCACACCTTTATTTAGGAGTAACTTTATTTCTATCTCACTTACAACACTATAAAGTTATAACATTTGAAATAAACGCCAAATATTTGTTTATGAAATCATTTAACAAATTGCCAAATGACGTATCCCATACTATTGGAAAAGCAAGCAGGGCTCTAAATTCGTTTATTCCCCACCATCTCCAAACCCAAATCATTAATAAAAAAGATGGATTATTCATTGGACTCCTCTCCTCCCCGACCAGTGTGATAAAAGTAAGTTCTTTCTGATATTGCCGAATCATAAGATCTGGAATAACCAAATGGTTATTCCTATCCTCAGCAGTAACACTGCTTATTATTAAGCTGAGTCTTTCCACCGGTGGTCGGCCATATGTAATCGGACCGGAAATATCCACATATATAAAATTCCGTACGAAACAGACATTCAAATATTTCTAATTAGATCAATTCTTTATTCATATCTTTTTTATTTGAAAACTCACCAGTAGCAACATCTGTTTTTTAGCTTTTTTATGCAGTGTTTTTCAGGAAAAGGCCGAGGACCGTTCAACGACCGAAGGGAGGCGTCCCGCAGGCCTTGAAAAACACAAAGAAAAAATTCCGTACGAAACAGACTGTCAAATATCTCTAATTAGATCAATTTTTTATTCATATCTTTTTTATTTGAAAACTCACCAGTAGCAACATCTGTTTTTTAGCTTTTTTATGCAGTGTTTTTCGGAAAAAGGCCGAGGACCGTTCAACGACCGAAGGGAGGCGTTCCGCAGGCCCCGAAAAACACAAAGAAAAAAGCGTTAAGAAAAACTGCGTTGCTACTGGTGAGTTTTCAAAAGGAATTAAATCGAATAAAAAAACAGACTATCAAATATTTGAAAGTCTGTTTCGTACCCGGAACAGGGCTCGCCAATATGCCTTTCAGCAATTTTACATAACGTTGATAAATAGTCTAATATCTCTATAAATAATTCTCTTACATTCACATACACTCATTTTAGTATTTTAGACGATTTCAAAATATTTCATCTATTTTCAGATTTGCGGACGTTTTGCGGACGTGAAATTGTGAAAAAGGTATATGAAAATTGGACTTCATTTCATATATTTGAGATGCTTAAACATTATCGTCATGACTAAGATTTTAAAAATTCTGGCCAAGAAGGTCAATCCCGTTTCCGGGAAATCTGAAATTCTGTTGAGGTTGCGACACGGTCATAATATCTCTCTCCGTGCAAAGACGCACTTATTCATTTCACCGAAGTTTTTTATCAGACAACGAGAAGGTCTCGATGTGCCTGGAGATATAGTAGTAAAATCAAAATTTACGACACCTGAAATTATCCAGGCCAAGGAAGTAAGAAATAAAATTGAAGAGATGTGCCGGTTATTTGAAGATTTAATCTGTTTTGAAAAGCCGGCCAACATAACTTTAAGCTGGTTACAGGACCAAGTGGACAGATTTATCTATGGTGACAAAAACTCTCAGGTGATTGAGTCACTAAAACCAAAAACATTCTTCAACCATTTAGATGATTACCTAGCGGTATCCCAATTTTCTAAAAGCAGGTTAAATCATTATCTTGTCATATCCCGATGCCTGAAGCGATATAGTCTATACAGGAACTTTGAAGTAACATTCGACTCATTAAATCCAGCCATTATTGCCGATTTTGAAAGATTCCTACAAAAAGAACATACATTTTTTGAGGAGAAAAAAGAGGCTAAAGGTAAGGGCACCAAGCAGGGTATAGGAGTAATTGTTCCTACCGCAAAATACAAGACCATTTTTGATCAGTTTCCGGAATGTCGTATACCAAAACCAAGAGGTGACAATTATATAAAAGGGCTTTTTGTGGTTCTGAGAACATTCATCATATGGGCAAACAAGACTGGAAAAACACAGAACAACCCCTTCAAAGAGCGTCAAATTAAGGAGTGTATCTATGGTACTCCGATATTCATAACAGAAGAAGAGCGGAGGATAATTTATGAAAAAGATTTATCGTATGACAAACGGTTAGAACAACAGCGGGATATATTCATATTTCAATGTTTTATAGGATGCAGAATCAGCGACCTCTATTCTATGCGCCAGTCGAATATTACCACTGAAAAAACATCAAAAGGTGATCGTAAATGCATAAATTACATACCTAGAAAGACAAAAGAAGGGAATCCTATAACAGTTTCTGTTCCTCTCAATGAAATAGCTCTTAAAATCCTGAAAAAATATGAATATATGCAGAATGAAGTTCTTGTCGACAACCGCTATTCCAAAAAAAACATCGCAAAAGCAATTAAAAGCAATCAAGCAGCAACCACATCTGATGCTCCTATATTCCCTCTTATAGCTCAACAACGTTATAACGAATACATCAAGGATATTTTTAGAGCTTGCGGGATCACACGGATAGTGTCAGTGATTAACCCCACAACCAGCGAGGTTGAGCAGAAAAGCATTGCAGATATTGCCTCATCGCATTTAGCGAGAAGAACTTTTGTCGGAAACCTCTACAATAAAGTCCAGGATCCAAATCTTGTCGGCAGCCTCAGCGGACACAAAGAAGGAAGCAGGGCATTTTCCCGGTACAGAACCATAAACATTGACATAAAAGCAGACTTGATAGATAAGATGTAAAAAATAGCCCTCAACCTAGGGGCGATTATATTTCTCATAAATTTGTCCCACTATCTAGGACAGGACACTTGGGACACTCGGGACATATTTTGCTAGGCACTATCGTACCAGACCCCTATTAATTGGACCGACAGTCCGACACTTCTCGAATGGAATAAGTAGATTATGATAAATATTTTTCAAAGAGTATAACGAATTTTGTTATCATGTTTTTAGCTCTTTTTTTGCTTGTGTAACAAAATGTTTTAAATATTCTTTTACCCAAAGTTTCATGTTGCCATTAAAATTTTGGTCGAGATCACATACATGAAATTGAACTTGCATCGCTGCTGCCCAGTTTATATGTAAATTTTTTAAAAATATGTCGCCTTACGTGGTGGCGGCTTCCACTGCCCTTCCTGTGGGTACAAACTTCCAAATTCGCTCTGCCGTTTCTACGGACAGCTGCCGCCATTAAGCCAAACCGCTCGTTGTATGTAAGCATTTTTTTGATTATATAATGCTATACCTTTATATCGAATTCCTTACCGATTTTTTTCATAACCTTATCTAATTCACTCCGTATAAGTTTGTGAAAATCTAATATATAGGAATATTGTAGATGAACCATATCACTTGGACTGTAATCTTCTTTATATTCAATTATATTGTTCAATCTTTGAAATTCGCTTGAGTCAACAAAAAAATGTGACTTCTGTTCTACAAATTTTAATATAAACTTGTATTCATCATTTACATTTACTTCATCACTTTCCATTTTTCCAATAAAATTAAAAGTAGGACATCGTTTAATAAACAGCTCAATCGCACATTTTTTCTCTATCAAAAGCGATAAAGTTATTTTTTTTGCATCTATCAAAAGAGAAAAATTCATTTTTTTCTCTTCTATTTTTCTATTATACTGGTTTGTGAAATGTACTCCTAACAAAGAAACGACACTACCTATAATTGTCCCAATTAGCACATAAACCCCTTCACTCATATTAATATTCTTTAGTATATGTTAAGATTGTTTTTATAATTATACTCTACGTGCAGGCTGATATTATCATTAATATTTGAATACGCATAAAGCACGATATATGACGTATTATTTAATCTACCGTTTGATTTCGGTAATTTTTCATAGAGTTCATTTCTTATTTTTTCAACTAAATCATCGTCAGGAATATAATTGACAAATTCAAGTTCTCCTCTTCTAATTCTTACCTCTGTAACTCCTTTGGCATAATCTATAACAACGGGAATTTCGGCTCCAACTTTGACTTCATATCCGTCAATCGTTAAATTATATTTTGCATCCAAATACCAATACTCTGACCAATCTCTATCTCCACTCCCGTTTATCATTGATAAGCCACTATCGTTTAATGTAAATTCTCCTATTTCAGACCTTGTTTTACTTTCATCAAGCACAATATAACCATTACTACTTGATTTTAAGTATACAGCACTTGAAATTGTATATCTAAATTTTTTTTCTTGGCTTTTATTCCATAATTCGGCATAAGAAGGAACCCATTTGAAACTATAATATCTTTCTTTTCTTGCTATTTTTCCCATTGACGAACTATTTGAACTTTCAATTGATGCCCTTTTGAATGCTTCAACAAATATTTGATTTATTCTTCTTTTAAAGGCATTATACTTGTTCAAATCGTATTGCTGTAAATCGTAAACCTTGGAGAGTATTTCAGCGCGTTTTTGTTGTTGCTGTTTTTTTGTTTGTTCGTCTATTGGTGTTATTACAACTTTTTCAACTTGTTCTGAAGTAAATATGGCTTGTCTGGATACAGTAAATATTGACAAACCAATCTTACTCGATACCTCATCATAAGTATAATCCTTACCGAAAAAATGTGATAGCGGCTTAACAGTATAAATATGATAGCCCTTATCAAGTACAGGATATTTATTTGTTGATATTATGGATTTATATTGATAACTATATTCTCCATAACTACCTTTTGTTTCATCAAAGCCTGTTACACGTTGAGGGAAATTATTGTCTTCTATCACCATTGTATATATTGCCTTAGTATTGTTAGACATTTTTATGATACGAAGTCCTTTGCACTCCATAGTTCCTTCATATCCTTCAAAAGTGATATTAAAATTTTCAAAATACACTTCCTTCTCTCTTAACTGGGCAAACACACAGAATACAGAGGAAAATGCAAGCCCTACGAAAACGATTATAGTTTTCAATATTTGATTTTCTCTATTCATCATGCTATTTGAAAACACTTTTTTTGAGTGGTCTCCCACTTCTATTATTCCATCTAAATTTTTGAACTGTTGTTCCATTTTTAAATCTTTTATTAGTGTTGAGCAGTTTCTAAATTATTAATTATTAATCATTAAATATTTATATTCGAAGCTATATTCGACTTTCAAGTTTTCACGGTTTCCAGAACTCTGTCCACCGCGCTCTCGTCTGCTTACATACAACTTATTTATAGTTACACAAAAAATAAGTTTACCTCCTGCCATTTTACTGGCTAACCAGACCTTCTTTTACGAGTAACTTTGTTTCAATTTCACAAAAAACGTCATAAAGTTATAACATTTGATATTAATGCCAAATATTTGTGTATGAAAAGTTTTAGAAAAAATATAGTAAAGAATACTTCTTCGGTAAAGTACAGTCAGTGGCTCAAACATAAAATTTATTTCGCAAACCATAAAGTGAGAACACTGAGTCATCAGATCTTCTGATACCCCACCATCTCCAACCCCAAATCTTCAATTAACAAAGCAATCTCTTTCGCATTGCTTATATTAACATACTCCTTCATTTTTAAAAATGCAGGATTTTTCATGGGGTCCCTCTCCTCCTCGACCGGTGTAATAGAAATATGTTCTTTTCGATATTGCCGAATCAACAGGTCCGCAATATCCACATGATTATCCCGGTCCTCTGCAGTGGCATTTTTCTCCAACACATCCGACACCGTTATATCCAGTCCCGAGACCTGGGACAGTTTCTCCTTCCACTCCTGGTATCCATCAACATCCGGAAAAGCCACAATTTTATGTCCTTTCAAAACATGCAGTTTATTATTAAGCTGTGACTTTCCACCGGTGGCCATCCAAATGTACTCCGGCCAAAAATGGCTACATATAACAGCCGTTTTCTCACTCTCCACAATAGCCACATTTTTAAATGGATATTGTTTCAGAAGATGCTCTCCAAACAGACATTGTGTCAACTCCCATTTTTCAGGCAAACGCAATTTAGGATTATCAGACTTTTTCAAAATAGAGTGGACCCAGGTGATCTTACCCCCGACATTCTCATCCTTAACCCGGCGACCGGTCTCTCGATTATATTTCATAATCTTCCCGGTACGGCAGCGTCCTTCCTTATCAATCTGGTAGAAAATCACATCTCTGTTTTTTGTTACTCCGATATAATAATCATTAATAAGTTTGAGCGTGTTCTCTCTTCCAATCAAACTTGCCAGAAACAGTGTAAAATCACTGTCAATCGAAGGGTTCATCGAGCGTTTGACAACTTCTGACAATATGGTCCAAATTGGTTTTTTAACTGTAGATTTTATGTTTTGCTGTGGAATGCAGAAAAAATTTTCTTTCCAATTAGAGCGGGCAGTCGGATTATCTGTGAAAAACTGCTTAGGGGTGTAATGATATCCACAGCTGCTTTCGTGGTTGCACCTCCCTACCCCTTCATTTATATAATCTCCATTGTTATCCACATAAAGAGAAAAACAGTTTTTGTCACCACAAGCAGGGCAAGTTAATCGGCTGCCGGGACCCCTGTAGGGTTGTAGAAAATATGTATGTGAGTCTTTCATAAGTCATCCAATTTCTCTTCAGGTTCAAAAATGAAAGAATCCTCTTGATCTGGCTCAAAAAAAAGAGGGTAACTCTGTCCCATTTGTCCCACCTGTCCCACATCCCCACTTGGGACAGAATCATCCGGAGACGATTCCTCCTTTCTCTTTTCCTGGCTAATAATCCTATGCACTGTCGTTTTACTCATATTAACCAAATCGGCAATCTCCCGTACAGATTTTCCATCTTTATGAAGCGTCATAATATTGGAATGGTTCTGCAAATCATCATCCTCACTCCGATCTTTGAGGTGTTCAGACTCCTTACCATAACCCTTGTGAAGAAAATGGACATACCCCCCCTCATTTGTGATTTCATAAATGATCACATTATCTGAGTCGTAGATATATTCACTCGCCCGCACCTTTACCTGTTTGATAAACTTGATACGCTTATCCTTTGCAGATTGTCCTATTGCAAATACATTGTCAAAAAAGTTGTAGAGCTTTTTGGAACCGGCCAGATCATTTTGCGTAATAGGATTACTCAAATTCCGTTTGGGGGTGTGTGAGATAATTAAAAGCGTAAGAAAGTATTTCTTTTTCAACGCAATCAGCTTCATCATAAATAATCCTGCCACATCACCTTTTTCCGAGCTATTGCATAGGTAAGTAAGATTGTCAATTATCACGATTTTAGAATTCGTCTGAAGGGCCGCTGACTCAATATCTTTTATAATTGCCTCTTCATAGTTCTGGATGCCGATATGCTCCGGGTCAATCTCTGCCCGGTAAAAATTATCAGAGAACACATATCGGAATCCAATCTCCTTACTAGTGTACCTCAGCTGAAATTGCTTTTCTGACAATTCACAATCCACATAAAGAACTTTTCTATGCCGGGAGATATAATCAGCCATTTGAACGGCAAAAATTGATTTACCTGCATTGGAATCTGCAAAGAGACAAGCCACCTCCCCCTCATTGAAGAGTCCATAATAAAGGTCCACAGGATCCGGCATTTTCAAAGCATCTTCCACAGATTTATTAGCCGTCTTGATTGAGAGCATGCCAACGTGTTTACAATCATAGCTGACTATGGAATTTTTCTCAAGCTCCAAAGAAATCTTGTCTGTAAAACTATCTTCCGCTCCCATTATCTTCTCTCCTTACCAGTGTTATTGTTTTTCTCCATTGACCATACAGGATTGCCGGTATTGTCGGTGATTTTTCCTTCAATAATTGCAGATATGTCCTTCCAACGCCAGCGGCGTTCCGCTCCAACCATCACCGGATGCAGATAGTTGTATTTAGCATCCCATCTCCACAAAGTTGTTTCACTTATACCCAACAACTCCATTACCTCTTTTTTAGTGAAAAGAGTGTCCGGTAAAATCAGTTCTTTTGTTTTAAATTCGTTTGAGGCAGCAAGATCCTTTGCAAAAACATGAGCCGCTTCAATCAGATCGCTTACTTTTACTTGAATTACCATATCCGGAAACTCAGTTGCGAGCGTATATACATCAATTCCCATAATTAGAAGATTAAGGAATTGCACCCCTCCCCACCACCTCCAAGCAGTGATATTGTTCGGTGTATGGAGTCAGAATAATAACTTGGATTTTATCTACTGACTCATTACAAATTTCTGTAAAAATGAATTGAATCAACTATTTATCGTGCTTACGTAAAACACATTGCAGAGGTAACAAAAGAACTTCGTTCCACTCAACCAATTATACAAATGGCTAATTGCTGAGGTAATAATCAGGTAACAATTTAAGGTAATTCATTGAAACTATTTGAAAAGGTCAATGAATCAAAAGACGATTGTCAATTGAGTGAAAGAATTTCATTGCTTGAGCCCGGGCCAATGGGATTGTTCCTTTGTAATTTGACCTCCGGAGTCTGGCCGGTTTATAATTATCGATTTTATCAGTAATGCCAAAGTGATCAAACACCGCTTGAAGTGTGTTATTGTAGGTGTCACACAGCAAATGATTTTCCCATGCAATAGCAATAACGGAGGCAATCTTTGCTATATAGGAAGCACCTTTCTGAGTGTTGAGAAAATTAAGATATTGAAATATCCTAGAAATTCTTTGGTTGTCATATATATCTACAAAGAAATTTGAGAGTTCGAATGAGCTTTTTCGGGCAGGGTCGTAATTCCCGGAGTCTTCCTTGAGAGTGTCGTTTCTGCTATTCTCATCACATATTAAAGAGAAGGTCATTATCTTCCGTTTTGCCATCTCTTTATCAATAGTTGAGTTGATCCTTGAAAAATAAACTGCAGCCCATTTATAAATCTCCGAGCGAAAATCTCGCAATAATTCAATAAATTCAACACTTGCAAACTTGACATCCAAAGATTCTTCTATCGTTTTCATTGTCTGGATCAGATTATTCAGGTGAAGTTTCGGCTGTATAAAATCCATTGCCATGGCAAAATCATTCTCCTCTATAATTAACATAAAAAGTTCCTTGAAGGTTTGGGCAGTAAGCTGCACACTCACTTTTGTCAAATATCCGTGTCGATGAGGTTCCAGGAAATAGTTCGCTATCACCTTATCCATCTCTTCCCATTTTTCAAGCAATATTACTTTCTTCTCCAAATACAGGCTACAAAGGTCATAGCTATTCACTATGACCTTATAGAGCCTGAGAATTACATTCTCGAGTTGCCAGGCTTCAACTTTTGACAAACCTATCTCCTCCACAACTTAACATTTTAGAACACTGACTTTCTAAAAGCCACATTCTTAAAAGAATGATGAATTTCGTTAAAAATGGTTAGACTAAAAATTTAAAATACAGAGAGCATCAAAACACCCGGAACAGGTTTAAGACACAAAATTCAATGCACTCCACACATCTACTACATTCTGCTTTGCCAATGCCTCATACTTCTCCTCTTGCTTTTCATTCCAGCAAACTGCAGCAAAATATTGTAACAGGAATCGTTTTTCAGGAGGAAGTTTCTCATACTCCCGCTCGACGATAACAATCGGATTATTACCCCCTTCATCTGTAATAGCGTCACAAATTGAGATAACAATCTTGTCAACGAGCTCCTCAGCCCAGACATAAAAATAAGTGTTCTCTCCCATAGCTTAAATAGTTTTGAGTTAAAACAAAAATAAACTAGTTATTCAACCTGCACAATAAAATGGGGTGAAATAACTAGTTGATAAAGAAAGTTTTTACGATTCTAAATTTTTAAATAATAAATCAAGTAAAAAATAGATTTTCTTATTTTATTTGAGGAAAAATTGCTTTTTTTAAAAAAATAAGAACTGAATAATGATTTATTGAGAGGGGGGGTATATCTTTTCTAGCTGGTTGCATCTGGATAGCATAGACCGTTCCGAAGAATCCCTGACAGACATATTATTTTTACAGTTTTAACCGTGTATAGCATAATAATTGAAAATGGTTAGAAGCATTACGCTTTTACCTTTATAGTATTTAAAATTTTATGTCATACTGAAAAACTCCGCTTATCTAGCACTTCTTTTTTTATAAATCCTCTTTTCCAACCCTGAAAATTAGAATTCTAAAGCTTCCATCGCACAAAAAGTGATAGTATTAAATCATTTTATGAGATATATTTGTATCTTTCCATCCAAAATAATAATATCCTGTGATGAATCGGATTAAAGAAGTTTTAGATGCAAAAGGGATAAAACAAACTTGGCTCGCAGAACATCTAGAGAAAAGCTATAACATGGTTAACTCTTATGTTCAGAACAGAAGGCAACCAAGCATTGAGGACCTTTATCGAATTGCAGAAATTCTTGAAGTTGATGTAAAGGAACTCTTAATTTCAAAAAAGGACAACAAATGAATTTAATTGAACAAGGTTTAAAAAGAGGACTCATAAAGTTTGATGCTGAAAAAAAACGGATTACTTATGTCCAACAAGGGAAGGTTCGCAGCTACATGAACCCTGAAGAAGAAGTTCAAACAGAAACTTTTTTAAAGTTAGTTTTAATTTATGGCTACCCCGTTGAAAGAATTCAACAGTATGTTTCTGTTAAAATGGGTGCTTCATCAAAAGAAGCGGATATCATAGTTTATAATGATGATGCATGCACCGAACCCCAATTAATTGTTGAATGTAAAAAGCCAGATGTTTCAGAACTAGAATTTGGACAAGCGATTGAACAAGGATTTGCCTATTGTTACGCTACGGCTAAAACTATCAAATTCCTTTGGGTAACATCAGGAATAAAGGATAAGTACTTTGAAGTTGATAAAGAGAAACAACTGAAGAAAGATGCTCCAGATATTCCACAATATGGAGTTACCAAACTTGCTAAGTATAAATATGTCAAAGGAGGTTATGATGGGAAAGTAGCTGCAGATAAAACTGAATATGGAAAGCAAAAATATTTTGAGCTAGATACAGTTTCTGAAGAAGAATTATCTCGAAGATTTAGGCAAGCTCATCAAGCATTATGGGCAGGTGGCGAACTAAATCCATCAGAGGCTTTCGATGAATTGGATAAATTGATATTCTGTAAAATCTGGGATGAACGCCATCCTAGGAAAATTGGCGAACCATACGGATTCCAAATTTTCAGTGAAGAAACTGAAGAAAAAACCACAAAAGAACTTTACAATAGAATTGTTGATTTGTACGCAGAAGGAAAAAAACGAGACCCAGAAGTTTTTAAAGACAACATTCGCTTATCACCTCAAAAAGTGAAAACGGTAGTTGGATACCTTGAAGGTATAAATCTTAGCAAAACGGACCTTGATAGCAAGGGTAGGGCTTTTGAAGCTTTTATGGGTAGCTACTTTAGAGGAGATTTTGGTCAATTCTTTACGCCAAGGAACATCGTAAAGTTCATCGTGGAAGCGTTACCAATTGATAATTCATCGAGAGTTTTGGATACATCATGTGGTAGTGGAGGATTTCTGCTTTATGCACTGGACAAAGTTCGTTCTCAGGCAAACGAATTTTATGATGAAAATTCAATAGAGCATTATCGCCATTGGCATGATTTCGCCGAAAAGAATCTATACGGTATTGAAATCAATGAACAAATTGCTCGTACTGCCAAAATGAATATGATTATTCACGATGATGGACATACCAACGTAATTGCTTCGGATGGATTGTTGCCGAGTGATGTTATGGTTGAGAAAAGTGGAAATAAGGAATTCAAGTACAATTCCTTTGACTTCATCATTACCAATCCCCCTTTTGGTTCTTCAGTAAAGCAAACAGAAAGAGCTTACATGAATCAATACCGCATGGCAATTAAAGATGCGGATTGGTTAGACTTGAAAAATAGAGGTTCGCAGTATAGAGCAAATCAAAGTACAGAAGTGATGTTCATAGAACAGTGCTATAAGTTTTTGAAACCTGGAGGCTATTTGGCCATTGTAATTCCTGATGGAATTTTAACCAATAGCAGTTTACAATATGTTCGAGACCAAATTGAAGATTGGTATAGAATAGTTGCAGTGGTTTCTTTGCCACAAGATGCTTTCGCTCACACAGGTGCCGCTGTAAAAAGCTCAGTCATGTTTTTAAGAAAACTGTCCAGCAAACAGAGCGAAACTATTGTTGCCAAGAAAACTGAATTGCAGCAAAAATTGGTAAAAGAACAGAAGTATGAAAAGCAAGTGGCAGTTATTGAAAAGGAGAAAAAACAAGTATTGAAAGACTTTGCTGGCTTTAACAATTTAACTGGAAAGACAGACAAAAAGGAAATTGAAGCAACACAAGGTTTCAAAGATTGGAAAACTGAGATAAGTGCAGAATACAATCAACGCATCAACGACATAAAAGAGTCAATGACTGATTTATACTTAGAGGAAAAACAAAAGACTCTTGAGGATTACCCCATTTTCATGGCTATTGCAGAAAAGATTGGATATGATGCAACTGGTAAGACAATATTAGATAATGAACTAGATTCAATAGCTCCTGAGTTAAGAAGTTTTATTGCCCACATAAATAAAACAGAATAGGATATGAATTTCGAATTGAGTAATAAAGCCTCCACTGAAAACACATTCCTTGTTAACATGTCACATCTGGATGGTTACCTTAGTCCGCTATTTTATAAATCAAAACCAGAACCAATTCTTCATGCAAAAAGGCTAAGAGACATTGCGGTGGTTAACCCTACAAGACCTAGGCCAAAATTTGATCCTGACGAGCTTGTGCCATATGTGGGGTTACCTGAAACTGATGAGCACTCACATGAAATTGTTGAAGTTGTTATGCGACCATATAAAGAGGTTGCTGGAAGAAGTGTAATTTATCCAAATGATATTCTATTTGCTAGAATTGAACCCAGTGTATTCAATAAGAAATATATTGAAGCGGGAAATCTACATGGACATGCATTTGCATTTACATCAACTGAGTTTTACGTTGTAGAAACCCCCTCAATTGATTCACGATACTTATTCTTCATGTTCCTTACTGATTATGTTTATAATCAAGTCAAAGGTAAAACCACAGGATCTACAGGAAGAAGAAGGTTAGACCCAGATATATTTGCAAAACTTCTAATACCTGTACCATCTGAAAACAAAATAGATGAAGTAGTTAAGATTATAAATGATGCTCGAGTATTAAAATCTAAAAAACTTTTAGAAGCTAAATCTTTATTAGATGAAATTGACAAATATCTATTAAATGAACTTGGAATTGTTATACCAAATAAAGATCTAAGCATTGAGGCAAGGATATACACCACCACATTTCTAAAAGTTACAGGAAAACGATTTGACCCTAAATTATACGATAAACATTCCCAAAATCTTTTTGCTGCAATTGAGCATGCCAAATTTCCTAAAAGTCCCTTAAAGCAATTGCTGCTTCATTCAATTGCTGGCGATTGGGGTTTGGATGAAAACACTGCGGTCGAAGAAGAAGATTATTCTAAATGTCTAGTCATTAGAGCTACTGAATTTGATAATCTCTATAACCTCAAACCAGAGAATGATCGAGTAAAATTCAGGTTTATAAAGAATGACAAGCTCAAGAAATTAGATATTCAGCCAAACGATCTACTTATAGAAAAATCAGGAGGAAGTCCAGATCAGCCTGTTGGACGGATATCATTATTAACTGAAGATATCTGTAATAACAATTCTATTTGTTTCAGCAATTTCATTCACAAAATCAGAGTAGATGAAAGCAAGGTTTCACCAGAGTATTTATTCTGCTATTTGAAGACCATTCATAACATCAAAATTACCGAAATCATGCAAAGCCAAACAAATGGTATCCGTAATTTGATTATGGGTGAATATTTAGGTCAATCTATTGTCTTACCCCCAATGGAAAAGCAGATAGAAATTGCTCTGGAAGCAAACTACAGAAGGTTTGAAGCACAGCGTTTAGCAAAAGAGGCAAATGCAGTTCTTGATAAAGCAAGGCTGCAAGTTGAAGAAATTGTATTAAAACAATAACCCAAGATATAAAGAGGAGTGCTAATTCATTATTGGGTAATTTTCTTTGCATTAGAGATTTTCTAAAAAGGAAGAGTTACATGATGTTTCTAATTATGATGAAAGCTTCCAAAGAAATTTAATCAAAACCCATAAAAGGAATTAGTTGATTTCTTGAATAATATCAATTTTTATTCTTTCATGAAGTAATACCTTATAACGAATTAGTTGATTCGCATGATCAATCTATTGTTGTAAAATTGTAAAATAAAGAGTTTGGGCTTGGTAGATTAGGCCATCTCACTGTGTGCCAAATAGGTTAGTAATTCCATTTATCGATCTTTTCATAAACTATCATTATGCCCGTTGTAAAGCTATAACCATAGCCATATGAAGAGCTATCAGAATATGAATCAAAGTCATAAGCTCCATTTGTAATTGGAGTCACAGAAATAACTTTATAACCTAATTGATTGTGCTCATTTATTGACTCACTTACTCTTTGATATGCTTCATCAAAATAAGAATTAAAATTAGGAGCTACATCATTATCCCTAATTTGTAGCTGTATATATTCCACTTCATTCATAAAAGATTTTTTATTTATTTTAATAATTAATCAAAACTTATTAATTAATTCAATTGCATACATACTAATAATTTAGGTGGTTATATTCCACAAATATTTTCCTATCGTTTAGAAAATATTATGCTGTTATATGTAAAATTAACAAAAAAATATTTGACCCAACCATTATAACATCAGAATATACAGATTTGTGTTAGTCATTCACTCTCCGCTCCACAAGCTTTACGCCATTCGAATCACTAACCTTGAGTTTACTTGCGCTAAGAGCTTGTTGTCCTCCATTTCGCTACCGCTCCATTCCGAGCAACAAACTCTTTACGCTCCAGAGGAACAAAGCGGTATTCGATCTGCTCATAGCTGGATAGAAATGAGCACAAATCTGAATCGAAACGTCTTCTATCAACAATCTAGAAAATATTCAACGCAATCTTCCTCCAGATATTCTCTCAAAGGTGTGCCCATTTCTATCAATCTTTCCTAGTCATTCGGGCTCCACTCTACACCGCTCTCAATTAAGCGGCCCCTTTATAATATAATTTGAGCTTAGTTATTTCACAATGAATGGCAACGTCTCGCAAATTACCGAAGTCTGGTTATTACTTTCATTTTCTATCAGATTTTGGGAATCTGCTTTTATACGATGTGCCGGAAAAGAATACTTAAACTTGTTTCTTTATAATTAATGAATTTGTGGATTTTATCACATGAACAATTGCTATTTTCCAATTTGATGGTTCATAAATTCCGCCTTTCAACTCTTGATTTTCTATGCCTCCAAATACCCAAAATCCCATATTTTCAAGTTGTTTTATATCATTTGTCAGCTCATACCCTACTTTAACTCTGTCATACGATCCAAAGTCTGAACTTAGATCGCCACAGTTTTGTAAGGTTTGAAAGAAACTCCCAACAAGTTCTGCTTCATCAGCAGTGATTTGTTCTTCGTTGACAAATGAATAACCGTGTGCTTCATTTACGATTTCAAAAAGTTCCTTCCCAGAGTTAACTCTTGCTAGATAATCCGGAATATTTTCCTTTTTTCTTATAATTTCAACTTTCCTTGGCGAGTCATCAAGTTTTTCCGATACCCATTTTTCATGATTGGTTTTAATATTCCGTAGAACATCCACCGTATAAGTTTCCCACTGATCATCGATCATTTTATGGTGAACAGAACAAAGTAATAACAGATTATCGTAGGAATCAATAAAACTCTTGTCAAAACTCGAATTACTCCTTGGCCCATTTTCTTGTCCAGAAATGATATGACACTCCTCGCCTACAACCGATTTCACATCAAGCGGAGGAGCCTCTATTACCAATACTTGACGACAGATAGCACACAGGTTTCCCGAACGACCCCATAGCAACTTTCTTGATTTATCAGTTATTGCCATAATTTAACTCTTTAATATTATACCAATGCTTACCGTAATTATTCTTTATCTATCTCTGATTACTGTTCTAATCGATTAAAATCACCAATGGTTTTCTTTTTTTTAAAATATTCCGTTTCATTTGCTTTCTACTAATTCTGTAATGTCAAAGTCCAATTCTTGTAACTTTAATGCTGAACTAATTACAAAATCAAAACAAAACATACAATTTTTATAATTCAATAAAACTCCTGTTGAAGGTAATGACTCATATTCACGTCCACCTTTTTCATGCCAAGCATTTATATAAGGAGATAGAATTTTGAACTTAATGTATTTTTTATAATCAATACCAAAACCAATAATTTTAATTATTTCGTCAATATTTGAAAGTGATTTATTTACGGTGTCAATATAATCATCAAGTTTCCTATCCAACCCTATGTGAAGAAAGAAACTGCTTTTAAAAGTCATATCTTCGCAAACTTTAAATGGAGATCTAAAGTTTCTTTGCTTATCTTCTTCATAGCAAATTAATAATTCTCTAAAGGCTATTTGTGAATTTAAAATTGAATTTTGATAGTCTTTCGTTAGTATACCTATTTCTGCTTTTTCAAGATAGCTTTTTACACTTTCAAATTGAATAAACGAAATAAGTGATATTTCAGAAAATTCTATATCAAAAATTTTCCTTGAGTTTGTTTCAAAAAATTCAGTTGTGTTTGCCCTACTTATTTCAATGTCCAAATTAGATGGTAAAGAACCATTATGTTTTAAAGAAACACGCTTTTGGTTAAGATTTGTCATTTGAGCTTGTAGCTCTAAATCAGGAACAATTGTAAAGTAATCCCCAAAATTAGTTTGTCTGTCAACTTTTTTCCCTTTTTTCTCTGAGCAAAGTTTCATAAACATTTCAACACTATCATGGAATGATAGAATACAAAATCCATTCATTGGCTCAGTCAAATATGATTGTTCCATTCCATTCCTATATAACTGCTTTATTACAGCTAATCTTTTGCTTGTCAACGTGTCCATATATGGTCTTAATAATTTAGAGAATGTTCATATGTCTTTTTATAATGGGGCATAACTTGATTATAATCAATAGTCAATATATTCATAATGTGGGGGTGTGTATTTCATTTATATATTGATTACTCCAAGCCTTTCGCAATCGAAATTTGAGGGCAGAAAAAGCATTAGAGGAGAATTTTCAAACCGTCGGTAAATTTAATAAAAAAAATAAATTTATACTTCGTAAAGTGCAAAATATCAAATATGTGTTAGTCATTCTCTCTCCGCTCCACAAGTTCCGCTGCAATAGAATCACTAACGTAGAGTTAACTTCCGCTAAGAGATTGTTATCCTCCATTCCGCTTTCGCTCCATTTCTGTCAACAAACTCTTTACGCTCCAGAGGAACAAAGCGGTATTCTCTCCGCTCATATCTGTATAGAAATTAATCACACGGCTAACCCAAGACACAACCAATAACTTAACCCAATATAAAGCATCTCAAACTAAAGCATCCCCCATGATTAGTCAGCCGTGTGTCAATTTCTATCCATCTTCATTTATTATTCGGGCTCCACTTAGTTCTGCCCTCAATTAAGCCACCACTATTTAACATAATATCCCGCGATTGTGCTCTCGTTCCGCTCGCTCCACTCGATCACAACCTATATTATGTATAAATAGTGTTGGCCACCCCCTGTTCAAATATGATAAAATCCGCAGGCTTTAGGCCTGCTCCCCATTTTCTCATATTTTAACAGAGGAGAGAGGTGCGGCACAGCCGCATACATCTCACAGCCTCCGGCTGTTTTAAGCAGTTGCTCCCTTACGTCCGCACTTTTTAAACCTGCCAATCACTTCGCTCTTCGGCAGGAGAACTCTATCGAATTTTAATAGAATCGGAAATACAGCATTACACAAGTTTTTATTTCTATTAACATTGTAGCGTAATGCTGTATATCCGTAATAATCCCAATGACACTAAGTACGCATAAACCTCCCCAGAGCCGGCAAGCCACCTCTGAGGAGAGAGCAGTATTGTGTTCACGCTGCTTTGCAGCGGTAAATAAAGTAAATATCAATAGGATTGGAAATGTTCCGTTTTTATATCCCTCCGGTGATCGCTTCAGCCACTACGTTGCTTCCGCGACCTCCGGGATACTTAACTACACATATCCAAATACTGAAACTCAATTAAACACAATTAAACCTTCCCTGTGTCGGCTTCGCCGACACAGAGTAGAGAATGGTATGACTATGTCTGGGTTTCCATTCCACTACGTTACATTTCAAACCAAACATACGCCATATAGCATAAGCGAGAGAGCTCCTTTCGCTCCGCTCCAGTCTCTCACTCGCTATCCTATAAAGAATAAAAATAAAAAAGACTGCAAAGGAAGCCCATTGGCATTTCCTTGTCAAGGCCTTTCAGCCCTACGGGTTCGCTCGATAAAAATCTCCACCAAAAGAGCGTATGGTAGTATTTTTATCGGCTCAGCCTTGACAAGGTTTTGCCAATGGGCATAAAAAGCAGTCCTTTTTTATTTTTCTTTCTTTTTTTCTGTTTTTTCTTTCTCTTTCTTTTTTCCGGAATTATTAAACATGTGGGCATGTCCAACTCATTTAACGGTTATAATTTACAGCCTTGATTTATTAACTTTGCAATAAAACACAAGTAAAACTTGTGTTTAAGACTTGTAACTTGTAAATGCTCCCAGAGTCTATGCCAATCTATGAACCAAATATTAAATTTTCTGACTGCTGGTCCTCAGTAGGAAACATCACATTCTATCACCGGAATGGTAAATGCTATTGGCGCTCAAAACCAAAACCGGTGTTCCCTGGGACAATGATGCAAATGGAACATCAGACGGTGCATCTTCGTGCTCTGGCATCCTGGCGCTCTTTGACTCAAGAGGAACAGTTACAGTGGTCAGTATATGCAAAGAGTGTAGTCGCACACCGGCCTCCTTTTTTGAATGAGAATCACATCAGTGGGTATAATCTGTTTGTGTCGGCTTATCATGGTTTTGCAACGTTAGGTAATGAACACATACCGGCACCGAAAAATTATGAGAAGTTCCCCCCTTTTTATGCTGAATTTGTTTCTGCTGAGGTTTCAGAAAATACAGATCTAATACTGCGTTTTTCACTTTTTGTTGGTAGCACTGACAATCCTATGAGATACAAAACTCTTGGGAAGATTCAGTTGGTTGAGTCTGGGAGGGGGTGTCATCCTGGAAAGCTACGTAATTATTTATCGATTGATGTTTCTCCAGATCCTCTGTCTCAACGCATTATTCTTTTCAAAATTCAAGACTATCGGTCCGTATGGAATTTGGATCTTCAGGAGTACACCTTGCACATCCGTTATTTACTTATCGACTCGCTAACTGGGTTTCGTAATTATCATCATAAGCTATCTTGCTCATTTTCTTTATAAAAATTAGTTTACTTAATTCTTTACTTTATATATAGTTATTATATTTGCAGTATATTAATGTTTTATACTTTAATAAATATTGCAATATTATGAAAATATTACCTTCAATTGCTTTTAATGACTTCTCCGGCTCTGCCGGTAATGTCACTGCCCGAAAGACGGGCGACAAAACATACCTCTCTACCAGGACAAAGCATTCAAAGAAAAAAACAACTTATCAGGCTGCTATTCGTTGTCGGTTTACAGATACGGTTAGAGGTTATGCAAAAGTTTCCGAGGAACAACGTCAGGGCTGGATATCTTTGGCAAAAAATCTAGGTACCTATCACACATCTACAGGAAAAACTTCTATAACCGGTCACAATCTTTTTGTTGCAATCAATTCCTATCGTAAAATTTGTGGGAAGTCTCAATGTGCGGTAGCTCCTTCTGAATTAAGACCATCGGATTATATCAGATTTAATGACTTTTGGCTTTCACCTGAACATATTGTATTTACAGGTTTGGGAGAAAGAGAGAATCCAAATGAAGTATTATATATTGAGATGTATCCTGCAAAAAGCCCTGCTGAAAGCAGATGCTGGGATAAGACAGTTCTAGTAGCAATATGTCCTACAACAGATTGGGGAGAAATCGACATAACTCGTGCATTTATTGAGAAATTTGGTGCTCCTTTGACAATCGGCCAGAAAGTCTTTATAAAAATATGCTGGATAGACTCAGAATGTGGTTATCTCAAATACTACACGCTAATTGTCATGGCTGCTCAAGAGACTTCCCTAGAACTTAATGTTCCATATATAACTCGCGCAAAAATAACTATTGATCAACTATATAATAATTACCAAACTTTCCGGATTGAGCATTTTGATTTAGAGTTGTCTCCTAGGCCAAAGCTCACTTCTAATGAAATAACAATATCAAATGACGAAGCATATAAGATTCATTTTGGCATCGATACTCATGAACGAATGGATGTAATAGATATTGGACACTCCTTTCAGTATGGTAGAGACGCATCCGGTTATCAGATGATTTTGGTTGAAATACAAATCTTAACAAATAATTCAAAGCGAATTGAAATTTATAGTCGTTCTATAATGTACTTTCAAAAGCTTACTGAGATTTTTGGAACATACTTTTTAACTTGTTAACAATAAATATTATGATAACACTAAATTGCAATAATTTCGGGGGAGGGATCGTCACATTAAAAGATTACCAAAGTAATGGTATCTGTGTCCTCAATGGTAAAATTATCGTTGATCCTACGAATCCTGCATATATTGCAGCAAATAGGCTTGAGCTTGATCTACCCTCAGATTTTGAGATGTCTAAAAGTGCAATGTCAACCGCCATCCTTGTCTCTAATGCGCCAATATATAGAGATGGTACCGTTTTACACTGTTGGATAGAAAACAATAAGCTTTGTCTTGAAAAACTCACAGTATGGGATTCTTATGGCAATTATGAAATTTATATCAATTCGGCCTTTGTTACAAGATGTTACCGTGGTGTCTTGTCATATACTTTGACTAAAGCAGTAACTGTAATTAACAAAGATCTGTTCAGTTTTTCATACAATAATTATGTGGAAACAGATGATTACATTTCCTTTGCGGTTGTATTCTTGAAATTCCCCAATAATATTGAAAAAGGACAAGGTCCTTTTACTCTGCTACTTTCAGGTGCTGCCACTAATGTGAGTATAGAAGTTCCTATTATAGTTACTGATTTTGCGTCTCGCTTAATGGCAGGAAACAAGCTTGTTGTTGGAACCTTTGAAAACGGCAATTTGACATTTAGCTACCCTGATAACACCTCTCCGATGGGTGGAAATAGATGCTTTTTCAATTTTTTTGCAGTTCGCAATAAAACAAATTCTATTTAAAGCATTACTTTAATTAAAGTATTTTAATTCATTTGTATTTTGTTATTTAAAATATTTATTATATTTGCTTTAATTTAACTTCTTAATCAATTTCAGCATGAAGTACACTCCTTCAATCGCCTTTGATGAATTTGCAGGTTCTGCAAAAGGCGTGACTGCAGCTAAGAGCCGTGGTCGCAAATACATCAGAAATAAGGGCTATGGCAACTCTTCAAACACAGCTTCACAAGGTGACATCAAAGCCATCTTCAGCCAACTTGCCAAATGTTTTAAATCTCTTACTCAGGCCCAAATTGCCGCCTGGAATTCTCTCGCCCAAACTCAGGAGGGTAAATCTATCCTTGGCTCAAAAGCCAAAATATCAGGATTGAATCTTTATCTCCGTCTGAATCATTGGATTGTTGCTTGTTGCGGTACGGCTCTGGTTACACCTCCTGTTCTTTCGGGCGTTCCTGCTCCTTCCATTGCCACTCTTTCCCTTACTGCCAGTGCTTTCACCCTTACACTCGCTAGTATTCCCGATGACGTTTCCGACCTAAAGCTTATCATCAAAGCCTCAATGCCACAATCAAACGGAATCACCGATGCATATGCCAAAGCATCCATTATCGCCGAACCTCAAACTCCTGTAACCACAGCCATAGCTCTCAAAACATCATATGATGCCAAGTACGGAGCTCCATCAACTACCCAATCAAAAGTGTTCGTAAAATGGTTTTATGTCAACACTACTACAGGAGAAAAATCTGGTGAGATGATGGGATTAGCTACATTGACTGCATAATAAGTTTTCACTACCTAACTTTCCTAATCTTATTCATTCCAATCCCTGCCTTGTAGTAATACAATACAGGGATTTTTACTTAAACTAATCGAAATGACACCTGAATTGATAATCCAATTGATTGCATCATTGTTAGGAACCGGAGGATTTGTTGCAATATTTCTGATCATTGAAAAGAAAGCTGCTGCCCAGGTGGCCAATACAGAAAAAGTCAATGAGCAATGGCAACTAATCGTTGCACAAAAAGAGAGAGATTTCACTACACTTAATCAAAAGTATGAAGCAGCTACAGAAAGGATTGAAAAACTTTATGATATAAACACAGAGTTACGAACACAACTTGATGTGGTAAATACAAATTTTGCAGTATCAAGATTGATGCGTTGCCATGCAACTCAATGCATCAATAGGATACCTCCTTTTGGTAGCACTGAAGAGGTAAAACAAATTCTTGAAGGGGAACAGAATAAATGAATACACCAATATCCAGACATTTTAATTATGAAGAATTTGAATTCAGCAAGAAGGCGATTGAACTCGGCATCGACAATAATATCCCCACTGAAAAAATACGATTCAGTATTAGGCTTCTTGTGTTAAATCTTCTTGAACCTTTGAGGAAAATACTTCAACGACCTATATTTATAACAAGCGGTTATAGATCTCCTGCATTAAACAAAGAAATTGGAGGTGAAAAAAAATCCCAACATTTATTAGGAGAAGCCGCTGATTTACATTGTGAAGACGCCCTGGAAGTATTGACTCTTGCACAAGTTGTTCTAAGACACAAACTCCCTTTTGATCAGATGATTCTTTATGGATCATTCCTTCATTTATCTTTTAAAGCTAATGGAGATCAACGGTACCAAATTCTATATGACATATCATACAAGGAGGCACAATTATGATTCCCAAAAACCAATTAAGACAATTTACAAGAATATCCTTTATTGCAATTTTTATGATTCTGTGTTCTGTAAGTATTTTTAAAATTGTACAATGCAGAAGAGATTATGGCCACATTTCAGAAATAATAACTAAAGTCGACACATTATATCTGCATGACACCATTCGCATTGATAGACCAACTCCTATAATAATTAGGAATATTGACACTATCCTTGTCCAGGCAAAAGACACTATCCGTATAAAAGACACTATTTACATCAAACTTCCCAGAGAACAAAAAACCTATCAAGACGAAAATTATAAAGCATGGATTTCTGGATATCGTCCGGTGCTGGATAGCATCCATATATTCAATAACACTCAGCAGATAATATCCTCAACAACCATCCATGCAAAGCAGAAGAGGAACCGGTGGGGCATTGGAATTCAAACCGGCTACGGTCTTATATTACATCAAAACACAATTAACCCAACTCAGTACATCGGTATTGGTGTAAGTTATAATTTGCTCACATTTTAGAGTGTGAAATAATTTCTTAAATTTGTACCATCTTATGACGAATAGCATACGATAATTTTAAGCAATGAAAGCGTTGGATAATTAAATTCAACGCTTTTTACTTTTAATGCATTTGCTAATATTTTCGTCGATGCTCTGTGTAACTGTCCTTCTCAAGTATTAATCGTACTGCTCAGAATCAGAATTAAATACTAAATACAATTAAAAAACTTGTACTTCATTTCCGTAAAGTTAATTCTGTTTTATTAATATCGTCATTAACGTGCAGATTGAAGGAAGAAGAAAATCCCACCCCATTTTGTGTGGAAACATTAATCTTAATTTTGTAAAGCCCATCTTTTAATTTAAATTTTTCATTTTTCCAACCGTGCAAATATGAAGAATCATTAAATCCGTAGGCACTATTTTCTGATTCTTGTTGAGCTAAAATATCTAAATTCTCACTAGCTCCTGCCATGATTGAAACTGGTTGTGGATAATTAGAGATAACTCTCCACGTATCATTAGGCAATTCTGGTAACTGAGGAGTTGAAGACCAACGTCCTTTCATAGTAAATAAAAGGTTATCTTCTTTATAAAACTCTATGCTTGCATGGCAATTTTCTGCAGTCTGTCTTGTAATCAATTTTGGCATTAAACATCTCTTATTTTCTACTTTTACTTTACAGAATAGCCAATATAAATCTCTATCCCCGTACTTACAACTAACGGGTTTATTGTTTTCTGCCACTTTGAAAATCAATTTCGGCAGTCTATGTTTCTCAATTATTAATGTGACAATAACAGCAATAATGGATGCTATTAGTGATATCAAAAGAGCGCATAAATTTTCCATAATTATAAAGTTTAATGTTTATGATACAAATTATCGATTTCATTCATGTTATTCCTGTTAAATTTAAAAAAATATTTTGAAACTTGGCAAAATCTCTTTACTTACAAAAGTCAACAAATTTTCATTTTACTCTAACAGATAATCCATAGGATACCTTTTTCATAATTGCGGACGTCATGCGGACGTGTATTAAAAACAAAAAAAACCAAACTATTGAATTTCAACAATTTGGTTTACAATCAAGTACCCGGAACAGGGCTCGAACCTGCACATCCTTGCGGACACTGGTCCCTGAAACCAGCGCGTCTACCAATTCCGCCATCCGGGCGTTATTTCTGGGTTTGGGAGTGCAAATGTAATAAATTTAATTATTTCAGTAGAATTTTTTTAGAAAAAGAGGATAAGCAACTGCGCAGTAAGCACTCTGAGGAACATAGTAAGCGGATAGACAGTTGCATAGCTCACTGCAGGGAGATCATTCCCGGCTGCAGCATTAGAGTATGCAAGTGCAGGCGGGTCGGTTGTGCTGCCTGCCATCAACCCCATCAAAGTAAAATAGTTAAGTTTAAAATACCACCTTGAAACTATCCCCACTAAGAGCAGCGGGATCAAAGTTATGACGGCACCGTAGAGAATCCAGATTGCACCGCCTTTATTTACAATTGTATCTACAAAAGCACCTCCGGCATCCAGCCCCACACAGGCGAGGAATAGCGATATTCCTACCTCCCTCAACATAAGATTTGCACTCATGGTTGTGTATGTTACCAATTTGAATTTTGGGCCGAACTTACTCATTAAGATAGCAATGATAAGCGGTCCACCGGCAAGACCAAGTTTCACAGGTTGCGGTATTCCGGGGATAAAGAACGGCATTGAACCAACCACTATTCCCAGAACAATACCGAGGAAGATGGCAGCAAGATTCGGCTCTCTTAAACGGTGCATAGAGTTTCCCAGAAGCTTTGCAGCAGCCTCGATACTCTCTTCGGTTCCAACAACGGTAAGTCTGTCTCCGATCTGAAGTTTAAGGTCGGGTTTTGCAACCAGATCGACACCGGCTCTGTTGATACGGGTAACGGTTATCCCGAAAGCCTTCCCTAATTTAAGTTCCGACAGACTCTTCCCGTTGACATGATCTTTGGTAACCATCACTCTTTTTGGCATAACTTTCAGGTCATTGAGATTCCAGTCCTCGTCACTTCTTTCAATCTCAACCCCCAGGAATGCAACAACAGACTCTTTATCCTTTTTCTGAAGTATCACGAGTACCTCATAACCCTCATCAATCAAAGTATTTGCACCTGCAATTGTTATATCTCCGTTACTCTTTTTAACCCTTGATATTACAAAACTCCTCTCAAGTAATTTCTTTACGTTTTCTATTCTTTTACCGAATATAGATGGATTTTTTACGGCAATTGAAAGTTTAATTGTCTCATTAGGATTCTCCCTATTCTGCTCATCGATTCTGACAAGCTCACTCTTCATATTTATTTTAAAGATTGTCTTTACCAGAACAATTGATGTAATTATTCCAAGCACACCTAAAGGATAGGCAACAGCGTAACCCATTGCAATAGAGGGGTCATTAACCCCATTAACATCAATATATGTCTGTTGTGCAGCACCAAGTCCAGGAGTATTTGTTATTGCACCGGAAAGAATACCTACCATGGTGGAGATTGGCAGACCGGTTATAAAATGTATCGAAACCGTCGTAATAACACCCAGCAAAACAATAGAAGATGCAAGCAGATTAAGTTTAACTCCACCCTTTTTAAAGGAGGAGAAGAAACCGGGACCAACCTGAAGACCAATTGAATAAACAAAAAGAATCAATCCAAACTCCTTTACAAAATGGAGCATGTGTGAATTTATCTTTAAACCGAAATGGCTGAACGCTATCCCCGCAAAGAGAATCCAGGTAATCCCGAATGAGATATTTGCAATTTTAATTTTTGAGAGAAGTATTCCCACCGAAATTACTGCTGCCAGAATAACAACAGACTGAGCGACACTCTCATTCATAAAAAGGGTCTTAATCCATTCCATATTTTTAAAATTTGTCCAAAAGTAGCCAATTATTTGTTAAATTTGAAGATATCTGACCGGAAGACAATTCCGAAGACATAAATGAATAACTTAAATTATAAGAAAATGAAATTACTGGATGAATTTAAACAATTTGCCATGAGGGGCAACGTTGTAGACATGGCTGTGGGTATTATTATCGGAGGTGCATTTGGTAAAATTGTATCTTCATTTGTATCGGATGTAATTATGCCGCCTCTTGGAATACTTATTGGCGGAGTAAATTTTACCGACCTCAGGATCACTATTAAGTCACAAATAGTTGACGCTGCAGGTTCAGTTGTAAATCCTGCAGTTACAATTAACTACGGCAATTTCATACAGGTGGTCTTTGACTTTATTATCATCGCATTTGCAATTTTTGCAATGGTAAAAATCATGAATAATCTTAACCGAAAGAATGTTGAAGAGCAAGTTCCGGCTACCCCTCCCCCTCCTCCTGCCGACATACAGCTTTTAAGTGAAATCCGTGATATTCTTAAAAAAGATCAGAAATAATCTGTTTTAAGAGAACATCGGCACATATTTTTATCTACATTTGCACTCCCGTTCACAAAACGGGTCCGGTTCTGTAGCTCAGTTGGTAGAGCACGACACTCTTAATGTTGGGGTCGTGGGTT
>CAZFTS010000014.1:0-84408 GCA_964521685.1 uncultured Muribaculaceae bacterium | reverse complement strand
GTAAGCATCCGAGAGTCTGTGCAAAAACCACTTTTTAAACGAAGTATCTTTTGATCGTTTATTTCTTTAAGTTTTTCTTTAAATATTTTAGGCCCTCATCAAATTGATTTTCAAATAATGGGAGCTATAGTTATTATTAAATTTGTAGCAAATTGGCCTATAATAGCATAAAAAATGAGTATAACGGCTTCTGATCTTATCTCTAAAGTCAGTTTCTCCCAGTATTGACAAACAACGTTTAAGATTATAAATAATCATTAGAATATAGGCTTCGCTCATTACATTTGTCTTGCCCCTCATAATGGTAAAAGTAAAACCCCACTGTCTTTTAAGAGTTCCAAATGGATGTTCAATTATTGCTCTTCGAAGTTTGTAATAATCAGGGTTGTCAAGTACTCTCCTATTGTTTTCATCAATTATATCCTGAAATTCACTTCTTTCGATAATTCTTCCTCCTTTATTCTTAGTACATATCTCTCTTATTTGACATTTTTTACAGGCCTTAGTTTTATAAATTTTTGATTTATAATGTCCTCTGTTAATCCATCCTGAGCCACATGTCATCCGTTCACCGGATGGGCAGATATAACAATTTTCTTCGTTATTGTAAATAAAGGATGAAAGCGGGAGACAATTTTCAAAAGGAGATGTACTTGGCATTGGCGATGAATAAGTACAAATACCATAATCCTTACAAAGACTAAGCTGATCCCCGGTAGAGTAACCTGCATCACTGAGAGTATCAAAAGTTTCTTTTCCTAGTAATTCTTTTACTTTGAGAGCAACAGTAGCCAATTCTCGCTTGTCTGTTGTACCTCCAATATGAGAATGAACAAGTAACTTATTCTTGGCATCAGCTGCAGCTTGAATGTTAAAACCCACACCAGAGATATTATTTGCTAGCATAAGGGCTTTTGCATCCTTGTCTGTAAGACTGATTTGAGATTCTCCACTATCTTTAAGAATCTTGTTTAACTCCTCATATTTTTTGCGTCTGTCAAGTTTCAATTCTATCTTTTCTTTAAGCATGGCCTTATCTTCTGCATCAGACTCGTTTAATTGAGCTTCATATTCTGCAACTTTTTTATCAATATAGTCAAGATGCCTTTCTATCTTTTTTTGAGTAAAATTGTTTCTAATGCTATTTTGCGCAAAAATTTTAAATGAATCTATTGCGATTGTTTCTCCTTCAATCAGATATAAATCTTTAAGCATCAAAACAAACCTTTTGAATGTAGCTGTGAATGCGTTGGAATTATCTTTTCTGAAATAAGCAATAGTCCTGAAAGATGGAGTTAGCCCTTTGAGCAACCACCACAGTTCTACATTTACTTTACACGAGTGTTCCAATTTTCTAGATGATCTTATAGAATGCTTATAACCATATAAATATAGCTTAAGTAACATTGCAGGATCATAAGGAGGTCGACCCTCATTCTGCAAAGTCGAGTGCTTAAAACCGAGTTCTACAAGAGGGAGTAAGTCAACAAATAGATCAATAACTCTTGCCCAAGAATTTTCCGGGACCAATTGTTCTAAAGAAATAATTTGAAACTGATTTCTATCTTCGCCAACTACATGTTGCATGCCTAATTAATTATATTACAGTTAAATATACTACTTTTATTCCATTAATGCTAATTATTTGAGAACTTTTTAAGGTTCAATTGAAAAAGATAGGAATTAGTTTTTGCACAGACTCTCGGATGCTTACGTTTTAGATACAAAAAGATTTGATAATAACTTCTTTCTTAGAATTGAGCTGTGATACAGCTGCGATATAAAATTAAATATAGCTGTGAGATAGCTGCGAGAAGTTTTGTGATTTTTTTCTTATATTTACAATCGTAATATTCTGAATATTTATTTTTTATAGTCAATTTTGGCTACTAAATAAACATGTGAAAACAAGTACAATTTTCCCTATAAACTAATAAAATGACGACGATAGAACCTATTTGCTTTAAATGCAAGCACTTCAACGCAAAATCAAACACTTGCCCAGCTTTTAAGGGCAAAAAAATTCCAACAGAGATTATCGAAGGGAAAAATGATCATTCAAAGCCACTCCAAAGTCAAGGCAATATGACTGTATTTGAATCGAAAATAGTAGAAAGTAACGATTATTTTAAAAAATTTCACTTTTGCGAAACATGTAATTGGTATCTATGGAATAAAAAATGTTTTGCTTTCGAATGCATACCAGAAAAATACTGGGTTAAAATGTTTATGATAAATATTCCCATCCATAGGAAGCCCATCGAAGGACAAAAAGGCCTATATACCTATATCCTCAGCCCAAACTTTATGGGCATTGAATAATTAATATGTTAGAAAGCTTTACAAACGGTATAAGCCCCCCTTTTTAACGGAATGTATGAGATATCTACAGCCAATACCTGATTGGCTTCAGTAATAGGGAGATTTCTCAACAGATAAGGATATTTATACTGTGTAGGACACATATGGTTGTTCTGGGCTTGCTTTAAACAGTTTTATTCCGTATCAATCGCATGTATTACACATACTTGCCATTGATTTTCTTTAGTATGAGTTCTCCGTTGAAAAATTAATGAAAAATTAGACAGAAAACTGGTGGATAAAAATTAAATTTGTTAAAAAGTAAAATTCATATGATGAAAGTAAAAGAGCCACTAATTGAATATGTTAGTCCTGAAATAACATATAATATCATAAATGGGGACAGTCTTAATGTTCTTAAACGAATAGAAGATGGGAAATTTGATTTAATAATAACTTCGCCTCCTTACAATGTTGGTAAATCTTACGAAATAAAGACAAGTATTGAAAAATACTTAGAGTCACAAGAAGAAATTATAAAGGAACTTGTAAGAACCCTTTCAGATAAGGGAAGTCTTTGTTGGCAAGTTGGGAACTATGTTGACAAAGGAGAAGTTTTCCCATTAGATATTTATTATTATCAGATTTTCAAAAAATATGGATTAAGATTGCGAAATAGGATTATTTGGCACTTTGGACACGGATTGCACGCTTCAAATAGGTTTAGTGGAAGATATGAAACAATTCTATGGTTCAGTAAAACAGATGATTATATTTTTAATCTTGATAATGTAAGAGTGCCTGCAAAATACCCTGGTAAACTTCATTTTAAAGGAGAAAAAAAGGGATTACCATCTGGAAATCCTCTTGGTAAAAATCCAAGTGATATTTGGGAAATTATTACAAATGATTGGGAAACAGCAATGTGGGATATACCAAACGTTAAATCTAATCATCCAGAAAAGACTGAACATCCTTGCCAATTCCCAATAGAATTAGTTGAAAGATGTGTTCTAGCATTAACAAACAATAAAAGTTGGGTGCTTGACCCTTTTGCTGGCGTCGGTTCAACAATTATTGCTGCAATTAAAAACAATCGAAATGCCGTAGGAATTGAAAAGGAGAATGAGTATTGTGACATCGCCAAACAAAGGATTTTGGATTTTAAAGAAGGTAAATTAAAAATCAGACCGATAAATAAACCAATACATATACCATCAGGCAAAGACAAAGTATCTCAAGTTCCTAAAGAATGGTTACAGCTAGAACTTGAAAATGTTAATGGAAAATATAACAGAATAGATCATAAAAAATGAAAATAGCCCAGAAATATTCGCATTTGAACGGAGAAGAATATCTCATTGTTCATAATAAAAAGCTTTATAAAGAGATCATTGATACTATTAAAAGCATTAATGCCTCAGAATTGATGACCAAAGAAAGTAAGGAAAAGACTATGACAGGAAAAATGCTTTATAGTCCGATTGATCTGAATAGAACATTTAACGAGAAATTCAACAAACTTGGTTGGATTGAAAGCCGTTATCAATATTTCATAACAACCAACCAGAAAATTCTTCCTGAATTAATTATGTTGCCGTATGAAAAACAAAAAGATTTTTTAATTTCAAAAGGTATTAAAGAACCAATATCATCATATAAGCAAACTGACTTCGTTAAAGACCAAATAGCTATTGAAGTTCAATTTGGTAAATATGCGTTTGTAGCGTTTGATTTATTTGTAAAACACTTACTTTTCTATTCAGGAGGTGTAATAAATCTTGGAATTGAAGTTTTGCCAACAAAGAAAATGCAATCACAAATGAGTAGTGGAGTTGCATATTTTGAAGGAGAAGTCTATAATGTTTTAAGACACGGAAGGAATAATCCACCAGTTCCTCTTTTAATTCTAGGGATTGAACAAGATTAAAAACAACTTAATATCAATATAAGTTGAATAAGAAATGTATTATAGTGAAAACTTGATCATTCGTCCCTGTTCAAATTTGGGTTTAGTTGTACGTGAACTTACCATTATCCCACTACTGCAGAAAGCCTCAGCTTTTTTGAATATATTTAATATGATATTATCGAACCAGCAATAATTTGAAATTCCCGCCCTCCCCTGCCCCATCAATAAATTTAAAATAATCAATATATGTACCTTATTTGTACCTTGAATCTGCAACTGTCTACTATTTAGGGCTAAATATTTTCTGTATCGGAAAATAAAATCAGATTTTTTTTCGGGATTTAACTGCCCGTATATTTGATGTTGTTGTAGAGAAGAGATATGCAATCTCTTTTGTGTCAAAACCGGACGCATAGAGAGCCTGAATTATCTTCTCATAAGGTGACAGATCTGTTTTGGTTGCTATATCGGGATACATTGAAGTGAATTGCTCGCTCTTAATTATTTCAGGAATAATATCTTTTGTCATCTGTTTCTGAAATTCAACTATTCTGTTCAGATTTTCAGACACATCTCTGGATTCTCTTCTGCATCTGGCCGCCTCCTTAATTATAGATTTGATAAACTCAGTATGTACCTCAGATGTACTTTTGAGTATCTCATTACCCAGCCATAGTTTTTTCAATTCATATTCATTTTCTTCCAGTTTAAGGATTAACTCCTTAAATTCTTTATTACCGGACCTACAGTTATTTCTTAGTTTAAACCATTGATAGATGCAGATAATTATAAATACGAGTAACAACAGTGAGAAAATTGCATATGTTGTTTTTATATTAGCTGAAAGCGCGCGCGCACTTTTGTAATAAGTATCACTCTCCTCTTTTGTTCTCTTCGTATTATCCAGATTTCTGATCTGAATTGATCTTATTATTGCCTGGTTGTATTTTTTATGGAAATTTAATGCATTTAGATAGTCTTTTTTAGCCGTGTAAACATCTGTGAGTAATTTGTATCCGTAAGATGCTTTATGTATATCTTTTATTGTAATTTCATTATATAAATTAGCATATTTTAGTGCACTATCAAGTTCGTTTAAATTGAGATATTCTTTTGAAAGAGTTGATATACAATTCTCAAATTCATTTGTTTCTTCTTCGGAAAGCAGAGATAATAATCTCTTTTGATAATATATAGATTTCGAGTACTCATCTTTAGACGAATAAAAATAGGAGTAATTACTGTAAAGTCTTTTTCTGATGTCGTAAGAAATTGAATCAGAGTTCATAATAGAATTCAGAATTTCAAGCTTTTTATCATAGTCGTATAAAGGAGAGAAGATATCTAAAAATGATAGCTTGGAAATATGTATCTCCCTGGTATTATTGAGCTCCCGAAAAATTTTATTTGATTTTTCCAATAACTCTTCGGCTTTGAGAAATGAGTTGATATCTTTTAAGGTAACATTGCCACCCCGGTTAAAAACATTATGAAATGCTTTGTATTTATAAATAAATGCCTCTGTAATTTTATCATTTATTTCTTTACTTTTTAATATCTCTTGGGCAGTATTGATATATGAATTTCTAATAGAATCTGTTGTAAAATGCAAATCCTTGAAAATTGATGATGAGTAATATAAATAGACTCTGCACAGATTTTTGTAATCAGATTTTTTCTTATACCAATCCAGTGACTCTTTTATAAGCGAATCATTCTGAATCCTCAACATTAATCTGGTTGATGCTATTGTGTAAAGGAGTGAGTGAAGAGCTCTGTTCTCTTTTGATAATTTCGGGAATTTTACAATTTCCAATGAATCATAAACCCTCTCCGGATGTCTGAACATTAGTGAATCCCAACTGTTAAGACGAATCTGAATGTCTTCCTGAACTTTGGAGTTTCCAAAGCAGGATGAAAGAAAAAATGAGATTAATAGAGTCTTAAATAACAATCTGCGCATGCGCAAATATAGAGAAATATTCAGAAACAGATGCCAGATAAGTAACTCTATTTTATAAAATTCTATCTTTTGCGTGACAGAGTTGTCTCTCGTGAAATACATCCGGCCGGACAGCATGCAATTGCCTCTAGTAGTGCATCCTCATCAGAAGCGGGAGGATTATACAGTACTCTGTATTCGCCGCATATTGTACCTTTAATAAAATAGGGGTCACCATTTGAATCGATAGAAATAATACCTGGCGCGGCTGTTACACAGTCGCCACACTGGCTGCAATCTGTGATGTCGATTATATAATAAACATCATTGTTATTTTCTGAAGAGTTCATTGCCGTTTGTGTTAACAGAAACCATTATTGCAATCCGGTTGTCTGGCGACTAACCTCTAAAACTATTTTAAATATTTATTATCGCCGGACTGTAATAATGGTCTCTGTAATTATTATCAGTTGCTGTTATTGCAAATGTAATATGCCAACCAATAAAAAAAAAGAGTTTGCGCTTGATGCAGCGCTAGTTTGCGCTTTCTTAAGATGTAAAGCGCATATATATAGCTATATAAAAAATGGAGAATGACGAAAAGTTGCGCTTGATGCAGCGCTGTTTTGCGCTTTTTTTACCTTTTGAGATATTTTTTTAACTCTATTTTCCCAAATTATAGACTGTCGAACGAACTTTTTGTGCCCATTCAAAGTGTGAACAGCCTCTATCGAATGTGGTAAACGGAATAGGATTTCCTATTGTGACCTTTATTGTCTTACCTCTTTTTCTGAACATCTCTCTTGGCAAAAGCATAAGTTCGATGTTTGCTTTTATCCCAAGAAATTTTCGGATAGTATTTACTCTGTAAAACAGCTTGGAGTTATAACCATGAAAAAAGATTGGGACTACATCTCTTTCGCAGGATACAGCTTTGGTTATAAAGCTCTTTTGCCATGCAAAATCTTGTATTTTACCCCTTTGCTTTCTGGAAACAATACCGGCCGGGAAATGTGTTATTGCAATATCATCTTTATATGTTTTGTCGAGGGCCATCAAATACTCTTTTGATGACCCTTCAAAAACATTTACTGCTACTATAAAGGGGTGTAATTGCGGGACATACATAAATGCATCATTTGCAATTGCCTTTAATTCACCATACTTTCCGCTAACGATATAGGTTAAAACCAGACCGTCAATAAATCCAAACGGATGGTTTGCTACAAAAAAACATCTTCTATTGTTCGGCAAATTTTCGAGACCATCAATTTCTAGTTTAATATCAAATTCATCAATTATAGCCCGGAGGAATTCAGGTCCAAGAAGATGGCTGTACTTATTCATTATCCTGTTAACTTCATCCTGATATACTATGTTAGAGATGATTTTTATTACAAACTTTGGAAGTTTGTTTAGCAATCCGGCATTTCTTTGACTGATAATTTTTTCAATGTCAATGTATTTGATGTCACTCTTCTGTTCTGTCATAAATGAGTTTTTAGTAGAGTGCAAATGTAGGTAAATATGTTAATTGACAAAAGTGCACCACTGATGTTTATCCGGGATCTCTCCGTATTGTATCCCCGTTAACATTCTGTAAAGCAATAGAGATTTTTCTCCGGTATCTCCGTTTCCAATTTTAATAATCTCATTTTTTGCTTTATTATCAATTTCGTTGACCGGCAGAATTACTATTGCAGTACCACATGCACCAACCTCATCGAATTCTTTTAACTCACTAAATGCTATTTTTCTCTTCTCTACAACCATTCCGGTATCTTCGGCAAGCTTCATAAGTGACAAATTTGTAATTGATGGTAAAACACTCCCGGAATCAGGTGTGATATAGCTATTACCCTTAATAGCAAAGAAATTGGACGATGAGAACTCATCTATATATTTTCTCTCAGCCGAGTCGAGATATAAAACTGCCGAGTATCCCTCTTTTTTTGCTCTTGTACATGCTGCCATTGCAGCTGCATAGTTTCCGCCAATTTTATAAGAGCCTGTCCCTTTAGGTGCTGCCCTATCGTGATCGGAGGCTAAAAGTACCTTTGAAGGTTTGTCCATAGTTCCTGAAAATGAACCGATTGGCATCACAGCTACAATAAAAAGCACCTCTTGAGGAGAGATTAAATCAATCTGAGGCCCGACACCTATAATAAATGGTCTGACATACATTGATGCTCTGTATTCATACGGTGGCAAAAATTCTGAATTCTCTGCAACTGCTCTTTTACAGGCATCTACAAATAATTTTATATCGGGAGATGCTATCCCTAGAAAATCTGCCGATCTTTTTAATCTTTTTGCATTCTCTTCCGGACGGAATAATCTCACTTTCCCATCGCACCCGCAATATGCTTTAAGCCCTTCGAATGCCTGAATTCCATAATGTAACGATGCCGAAAGAGCACTTATGCTTATGTTGTCATCATTTCTGCTTTCAAGATCTGACCACTTTCCATCTTTGTAATGTGAGCAGATTATTGTATTTGTTTTTGTATAACTGAATGTAAGTTTTTCCCAGTTCATTTTATATTTCAATTGTTTTGATATGTTTATACTAGAATTCCAAAAAGATCTCTGTTGTTATTTATATATTCATAAACAACATTATTTTGATCCATTCTTTCAATAAGTGGTTCAAAATCTGATTTATCTGAAAGTTCGATACCTATCAGTGCAGGCCCTTGCTCTCTGTTGGTACGTTTCGAATAGCTGAAGTGGGTTATATCGTCCTTTGGTCCCAGCACGCTCCTCACAAATGAAAGGAGCGCCCCCGACCTCTGAGGAAACCTGATAATAAAATAGTGTTTAAGGCCCTCGTAAAGAAGTGCCCTCTCGCGTATCTCCTCTGTTCTGCTTATGTCGTTATTACTTCCGCTTACAATGCAAACCACATTTTTTCCTTTTATCTCATCCCTGCAAAAGTCAAGAGCTGCAATTGCCAGTGCTCCTGCCGGCTCTGCAACAATAGCGTTTTTGTTGTAAAGTTCAAGAATAGTTGAACAAACAGCCCCTTCAGGAACTGCTACTATTTTGTCAACAACATTCTTACATATATCAAAGGTCAATTCCCCTACCCTTTTTACTGCAGCACCGTCTACAAATCTGTCAATATCTGTAAGTTCTGTGATTTTTCCATTTTCAATTGAGCTCTTCATACTCTGAGCTCCATAGGGTTCAACCCCAATAATTTTCGTAGATGGACTCAGAAATCTGAACAACGAACCAACTCCTGAAGCAAGACCCCCTCCTCCAACGGGAATAAACAGATAATCAATGCTATCTTTACAATCATTTAATATTTCAAGACCAACAGTAGCCTGACCTTCAATGATTTTAGGGTCATCGAAAGGGTGAATGAATGGGATTCCCTTCTCTGAAGCAAATTTTATTGCCTCACAGTTTGCGGAATCAAATGTATCTCCGGTAAGTACTATTTCAATATAGCTGTTTCCGAACATCTTTACCTGTTCAACCTTCTGTTTTGGAGTTGTTTCGGGCATATAAATTCTGCCTTTGATTTTCAAAAGGTTACACGAATAGGCTACCCCTTGCGCATGGTTTCCGGCACTTGCACACACAATTCCTGAATTCAGCTCTCTTTTGGTTAAAGATGAGATTTTATTGTAAGCCCCTCGAATTTTATAGGATCTGACAATCTGCAAATCTTCACGTTTAAGTAAAATATTGGAGTCATACCTTATTGAAAGATTTAAATTAGGTAGTAATGGAGTATGTCCAATCACAGATTTCAGTCTGTGATGAGCTTTTGTTATCTCTTCAAGAGGTGGATGATATGGCATCTTATTATCAGATTTATTTGTGATCAATACCCTATTTTTTTACAGTGAAGAATCTCTTTCCGGTCTTAGATTTCTCACAGCCTCTCCGGTTCTCCATAACTCGCTGTTTCTTAACTCTTTTAGCTCGTAATCCAGCTGTTCTCTGTAATCTGTTTTACTGTTTGAGTCAATAGAGATCTGTGCCTCCTCACCTTTTACAACATTCTCATAGAGTTCGCTAAAAACCGGGAGAGTTGCATCTCTGAATCTTTTCCACCAATCAAGGGCTCCTCTTTGCGCAGTTGTAGAGCAATTTGCATACATCCAATCCATACCGTTTTCGGCAACGAGAGGCATCAGACTTTGGGTGAGCTCCTCTACGGTTTCATTAAAAGCCTCCGACGGAGAGTGACCGTTTGACCTGAGTGTTTCATATTGAGCTGCAAATATTCCCTGTATTGCACCCATCAGGGTTCCCCTCTCTCCGGTAAGATCGGAGTAAACCTCTTTTTTAAAAGTTGTTTCAAAAAGGTATCCGGAACCCACTCCGACTCCAATAGATACTACCTTATTAAATGCATTGCCGGAATGATCCTGATGAATTGCATAACTTGAATTTAATCCTCTCTTTTCCAGAAAAAGCCTTCTTAATGATGTGCCGGATCCTTTTGGAGCCACAAGAAAAACATCTGTCTCTGCAGGGGCTACAATACCGGTTCTCTCTGAATATGTTATGCCAAAACCATGTGAAAAACAGAGACTTTTACCATTAGTCAGATTTCTCTTTACAACAGGCCACATCTCTATTTGTCCGGCATCAGAGAGCAGGTATAAAATTATTGTTCCCCTTTTACACGCCTCCTCAATTTCAAAAAGTGTAGCACCAGGAGTCCATCCGTCTCCTATTGCTTTATCCCAGGTTTTTGAACCTTTTCTCTGACCGATGATTACATTAAATCCATTATCCCTGAGATTCAGAGCCTGGCCCGGTCCCTGAATTCCATAGCCTATCACAGCAATTGTTTCGTTTTTAAGAGTTTCAAGTGCCTTTTCCAATGGAAACTCTTTACGGGTTATTACATTTTCCATAACCCCGCCAAAATTCATTTTAGCCATTTCTTTGATTTTTTAATTTGATTAATAAATGTTTATGATACTTTTTGTAATATTTTGTTTAAAGAATCTCTGTGTAGAACAACGTTTCCTGATCTGGAGTAACCCGCAAGGAAATTCTTTCTGTCCAGCTTCTCTTTCATCTTCTCCAGTTCTATCCTTGAACCCGATTTTTCAATTATCAGATACTCTTTACCCATCTCAATAATTCTGCTGTTTGAGCGATTCAGTATATAATCGGAATCTGTTTTGTCGGTTAATATTTCAGATGAAATTTTGTAAAGTGCCATCTCTTTATAAATAAGTTCATCATGCAAATAGTAATCTGCAAAAAGTACATCTATCATGTTACCAAGTTGGTTTACAATACACTTTACGGTCTCCTCTGTTGTCACAGCCGAGATTACCACACTGCTTACCCCTTTAATAAATGACTCTGAAACATTAAGGCTCTCGATATTCAGATGCCTTTTCAAATATGCCGAAGTAATTCTGTTTAAAACAGATATCTGATTATTGACAAATGCTACTACAATGTACTCTGTTTTCATAACTTATCTTTTTTCTGGTTAATATATAATATCGTCAAGGGATGCACCCGAAGGGACCATCGGAAATACATTTTCTTCATTATCTACAATGATTTCAAGCAGATATGCCTTTTCTGAATTTATCATCTTCTCGATACCGGATTCTAATTCATTAATATCGGAAATTTTAGAGCTTTGAATTCCATACGCACATGCTATTGCTGTGAAATCGGGATTATTCATCTCTGTGGAGGAGTATCTTTTATCAAAGAATAGCTCCTGCCACTGTCTCACCATCCCTAAAAAGGAGTTGTTAAGAATCACTATTTTAAGACTTATACCTGTTTGCATTATTGTCCCAAGTTCCTGAACCGTCATTTGGAATCCACCATCCCCTGTTACAGCTACTACAACTCTGTCAGGTGCACCGAATTTCGCCCCGATGGCTGCAGGTAAACCAAAACCCATTGTTCCAAGTCCCCCGGATGTAATTAGGCTTCTGCTTCTTGAAAAACGGGAGTATCTTGCGCAGAACATCTGATGCTGACCGACATCTGTTACGATCACCATCTCTTCGTTGCATAAATCAGATATTGCGGCAACAGCCTGACCCATACTTATACTGCTTCTGAGGGTGCGGTCAAAAATTTTATCACAAACAGAGTGTTTCTCTATTGCTTTACATTCATTAATAAATTCCTTCCAATTCTCTCTCCCTTTGTATCTGAGCGAGGGGGTCAATCTTTCCATAATTTTTAAGGCATCTCCATGTAGCTGAATTTCAGATTTTATTGTTTTATTAAACTCCGATTTATCTATATCTGCATGAATTATCCTCGCCTTTGGAGCGTATTTAGAGGTATCTCCTGTAACCCTGTCGCTGAATCTCATACCTATTGCAAAGATGAGATCGCTCTCCTGCGTCATTCGGTTAGGTGCTATATTACCGTGCATTCCAACATTACCGGCAAAAAGAGGGTGAGAAGTTGGGAATGCGGAGATTCCCATTAGTGTAGTAACGACAGGTATTCCTGATTCTTCTGCCATTTTCAGCAGTTGCTTTTCCCCTCGGGATAGTATAACACCCTGACCGGCAATTATCATAGGTCTCTCTGCCTCATTCATCAGTCTGGCACATTTGCTCAGTTCTATATTATCCGGGAGATATCTTCTAAAACATGGAATTTCGAAGGTGAATTTTTTATCAGAGTCGAAATTTGTGTTTTCAATCTGTGAATTTTTTGTAATACTGAGTAATACAGGTCCGGGTCTGCCAGTTCGGGCAATATAAAATGCTTTAGCTACAATCTCCTGTATCTCTGATGGGTTGGTTATCTGATAACTCCATTTGGTTACCGGTATTGTAAGGCTTATAATGTCTGCCTCCTGAAAAAAATTAGAACCGAGTTTATCTGCTGCAACTTGTGCTGTTATGCAAACCAATGGAGTTGAGTCCATATATGCATCTGCAATACCTGTTATCAGATTTGTTGCTCCGGGTCCGGCTGTTGCAATGCACACACCAGTCTTTCCGCTCACTCTTGAGTATCCCTCCGCAGCGTGCACTGCTCCCTGTTCATGCCTTACAAGTATGTGTCTAAGAGAGTCTTTATAGTTGTACAACTCATCGTAAAGCGGCATTATTGTACCGCCCGGATATCCGAAAATAGTATCAACACCCTCTTTTAAGAGTGATCTTATTAATATTTGTGAACCGCCTATTTTTTCCATTTTAAATTCAATATTTTTAACCGATTATCCTCACTGCCCCTTTATCAGCTGAACTAACAAACATAGAGTATGCTTTTAGTGTGTTTGAAATGGTTCTTTCTCTTTTATGAGGTCTGTAAGCAGATATCTTTGACCGTCTTGCCTCTAACTGCTCATCATTTAACTCCAGATTGATGGTTCTGGCCGGAATGTCGATAGTGATAATATCACCTGTCTCTATCAGAGCTATCTCTCCGCCGGCAGCTGCTTCAGGCGAGATGTGTCCTATTGATAATCCTGATGATCCACCGGAGAATCTCCCATCGGTAATCAGAGCGCAGCACTTATCAAGATTCCTGGATTTCAGGTATGATGTAGGGTAGAGCATCTCCTGCATTCCTGGACCACCTGCTGGGCCCTCATATCTGATAACAACCACATCACCCTCTTTTACACCTCCATTCAATATTCCATCAGAAGCATCTTCCTGGGATTCGAATACAACAGCTCTCCCTCTGAATGACAGCATTGAGTTATGGACTCCCGCCGTTTTAACTATTGAGCCGCATCTTGCAATGTTTCCGTATAGTACTGCCAAACCTCCATCTTTACTGAACGCGTTTGAAATGTTTCTCACACATCCATTAACAGGATCATTATCAAGTTGCTCATAATATGAGTCGTTGGATCCCATTTTTATACTTTTTACCCCACCAGGGGCTGAAAGGTATCTCAGTTTAGCATCCTCAGTACATCCATTACTTTGAATATCATTTGATTCTAAAGCAAGATCCAGTGTGTCAAAATCAATTCTGCTTGTTGAGCACTCCAGGAATCCGCCTCTTTTTAACTCTCCCAATATTCTCATTACTCCTCCTGCTCTGTTTACATCTTCAATATGATATCTGCTGCTTGGTGCAACTTTACACAGTACAGGAACTCTTCGGGACAGGCTATCAATCTCTTTCATTGAGAAGTCCACTCCTGCTTCATACGCTACTGCCAGAAGGTGTAACACTGTGTTAGTTGATCCACCCATTGCAATATCCATGATCATTGAGTTTGTCAAAGATTGTTTTGTGACAATTGAACGAGGGAGAACTCTTTCATCACCATTTATATAATAGTCAAATGTATTTTTAACAATAAGTCCGGCAGCAAATTCTATTAATTCCAGTCGTTTGTTATGAGATGCTAGCAATGTTCCGTTTCCTGCCGGTGCTATCCCAAGTGCCTCTGTCAGGCAGTTCATTGAGTTGGCCGTAAACATTCCGGAACAGCTCCCGCATGTAGGACAAGCGGTCCTTTCCAACATATCCAGCTCATTTTCATCACATTCAGAGTCAGCGCCCTTAATCATCACATCAACAAGATCATAACTCTTATCTCCGGATTTTCCGGCCTCCATAGCTCCTCCTGACACAAAAACTGTCGGAATATTTAGCCGCACAGATGCCATAAGCATTCCCGGAGTAATCTTATCGCAATTTGATATACAGATCATTCCATCAACACTGTGTGCGTTGCACATATACTCCACACTATCTGCTATCAGATCCCTTGAGGGTAATGAGTAGAGCATACCTTCATGCCCCATTGCAATGCCGTCATCTATAGCTATAGTGTTGAACTCTGCAGCATAACACCCTTTACTTTCAATTATTTCCTTCACAAATTGTCCGGTATTGTGAAGGTGTGTATGGCCCGGGACAAATTGTGTGAATGAGTTGACTATTGCGATAATAGGTTTTCCAAAATGAGAATCTTTCATTCCGTTTGCTCTCCAAAGTGCCCTGGCACCTGCCATTTTTCTCCCTTCTGTTGTTTTGCTGCTTCTTAATGGATTCATATTTCTGTAATTTATTTTGGATTGTGATAAAGCTTCGCTGACCCGCTTATTCAGGATCCTGTATAAGCGGGTTATAAAAAATTTATAAACTGATTAACGGGATCCTAAATCAATCGAATAATAATGACTGAAATAATGACCGAAATGACCACTACAGATAGTAGCAGACTTAGATAATTTAAAATAATTGATGATTTATTCTCCAATGAAATAGAAAGAGCACCCGAAAAAGGATCACTATCCTCTTTTTGTATTGAAAGTGTGGTGTTTAAACTCTCTATCATTTTAAATCCGGTGTGGATATTTAATTATTCTATTGTGCAAAAGTAAAAAAAAAATAGTTCCTGCAAGAGTTTTGAAGCTTTTTTTTAAAAAAGTGTAATAATCTGCTTCCATTTTCTTAATCTGACCTTCATGCCTGGAGTTGGATTAAGGCTTATATCATAAACAAGATCATTTAAGGCCTCTCCTACCCATTTAAATTCATCTTTAAGTAATAATAATGTCTCTACAGCCCAAACCTTTACAGCGACTTTAACTTTTGGAGAGACAATCCACTCCAGACATGCTCCGGCAAGATCTTCCTTGCTCTTTTGATCTGGCAAATAGATTCCCTCTTTTAGAATATGTGTTGCTATTTTTGCAAAATGCCTCTTAGTACTACCGTTTTTTATGAGTGGAAAAAGTTCAAAAAACTGATTATAAATATCTTTGAAATATTTATGGTCAAAAAAATAGATATACTCCAGCACATATGCTGCTCTGAACTCGCACCTTGTTAAATTTTTCTTTGACCCATAATGCTCATTGTCAGGCACAATACCTCGAATTAAATCATTTAATAATCCGAATAATTCATTTACTGATGAGTCTCTGATAATAATGTCTCTCACATTTTTCGCAAAATTTTCGAAAAAATTCTGATTGAGCAGAAGAGCTATTTCTGTCTTTGTCATATAAAGAGAGAATTATATAATAATCCATTGATAGTTAAAGATTGGCTAATATAGTAAATTATTTTTCAACAAATTCGCTCATTGTGTGTTATATTTTAAAATATTAATAAATAAGAAAAATGTTTAACGAATATAATCCACTTAATAAAAAGATGTTCAGCATTATTGACAATGATGGCAAAGTTGTCAATAAAAAATGGATGCCGGAGATAGCCGGAGATAAAATTCTGAATATCTATAAAGATATGCTTTTTGCCAGAGTTGCCGATTTGCAGATTGTCTCTTATCAAAGACAGGGTAGAATATTTACATATCCGCCTAACTACGGGCAGGAGGCTATTGCTGCGGCTGCCGGAGCTCATATTCAGGACAAAGATTGGATGGTTCCGGCATTCAGGGAGATGGGAACTATGCTTGCAAAAGGGGTAAAACTTAAAGAGTTATTCCTCTATTTCATGGGCTATGAAGATGGTTCAAAATTTGAGAAGGCTAAATTCACTCTTCCTATAAGTGTTCCTATATCATCTCAATTATTGCATGCTGCAGGAATTGGTTATTCGATAAAATATAATAAAGAGGATAAAGTAGTATATGCTTTTGTCGGTGACGGAGGAACATCAGAAGGTGATTTTCACGAAGCAATAAATTTTGCCGGAGTCTGGAAGGTGCCTGTTATTTTTATAATCCAGAATAATCAGTATGGTATTTCAACCCCCACCAGATTTCAGACGGCGTCCGATTCATTGGCAATAAAGTCTGTTGCATACGGTGTTAAAGGAATTCAGGTCGATGGAAATGACTTTTTTGCAATGTACAAATCAATAGAAGAGTCTGTTGAGGTATGCCGTAATGGTGAAGGACCGGTTCTCATTGAGGCGGTTACATACAGAAAAGGTGCACATACAACTTCCGATGATCCAACCAAATACAGGACAAAAGAGGAGGAAGATTCCTGGGAATCCAAAGATCCTCTTAAAAGATTGAAAGCCTATCTCATTTCAAAGAAGTTGTGGAGTGATAAAGAGGAGGAAAAAATTATTCCTTTGTTCAAAGAAGAGGTTGACAGACAATTTATTGAAGCCGAAAATTACGGACCTTACCCTAAAGAGGATATTTTTAAATACCACTATGCCGAAATGCCTGACGACCTTCTGGATCAGGAGCGTCAGTACGACAGGTTTTTACAATGGAAGGCCTCAAAGGTTAAATAAACGATTAAAAGAGATTTCAGTATGAAAATTATGAATATGGTTAATGCAATCAATGATGCATTAGATATAAAATTAGCAGAAGATAAGAATGTTATAGTATATGGTGAGGATGTTGGAGTTGAAGGTGGTGTTTTTAGAGTCACTGAAGGATTACAACAGAAATACGGGGCAGAGAGAGTATTCGACAGCCCATTGGCAGAGTCCGGAATTGTAGGAACAGCTGTAGGAATGGCTGTAGCCGGGCTTCGTCCCGTTGTTGAGATGCAATTTTGCGGTTTCATATATCCGGCTTTTAATCAGATAATAAGTCACGCAGCCCGAATGAGGAATCGTTCCAGAGGTCAATATGAAACCCCAATGGTAATAAGGATGCCGTATGGTGGTGGGATAAATGCACTTGAACACCACAGCGAAAGCATGGAGGCTATTTTTGGTCATATTCCCGGACTTAAGGTTGTTGTACCCTCTACACCGCATGATGCAAAAGGGATGCTTATCTCTGCGATAGAGAGCAATGATACAATCCTGTATATGGAGCCCAAACGGATATACAGAGCTATTAAACAAGAGGTTCAGGAGGGTAAGTATACAATCCCGCTGGGTAAGGCAAATGTAATTTCACAGGGTAGTGATGTGACCGTTGTAGCTTATGGTGCTATGGTCAGAGAGGTTCAGAAGGCAATGGTTATGGCAAAAGAGGCTGGAATCAGCGTAGAGTTAATTGATCTGCGCTCTATCTATCCAATTGATCGAGAGACAATTGCAAAATCTGTTAAAAAAACTGGCAGGATTATCACTGTAACTGAGGGGCCAAGAACATATGGAGTTGGCTCTGAAATTAGTCAGATTGCCATTGAAGAGGCATTCTTGCATCTTGAAGCACCACCTTCAAGGGTGTCAGGTTTTGATGTAATTGTTCCGCTCCCTAAAGGTGAACACCATTACATGCAGGATCCCTATAAAATACTGTATGAGATAGAAAAAATTGTAAAGTACTAAAGTTATGAGATATATATTTAAATTCCCGGATATTGGCGAGGGTCTGGAAGAGGGAGTAATAATTGAATGGCATGTTGATAAGGGGCAGAAGGTGAAAATGGGAGACTCTCTTGTCACGATGGAAACCGATAAGGTCGTAACTGCTATTCCGTCACCTAAAGATGGAATAATTGCCGCTAAATTCGGTAAAGTTGGAGAGACAATACATGTTGGCTCAGCTCTTGTGGAGATTGATCTGGAGGGTGCAGAAAATGTTGAAACAGCATCTGAAGTTGTTGAAGAGGGCGCCGGTGTTGTCGGTACTCTTGAGGTTGCCGGTAACAGTATGGTTCTTTCTGCCAGTAAAGAGGGCATCGCTGATACCAAAGATGCAAATTCAAAATCCGTTAAATCACTAGCTACACCCGTTGCAAGAGCGATTGCCAAGGAGTATGGTATAGATATCAATAAAGTAACCGGAACAGGACCCGGAGGTCGTGTTGTAAAGGAGGATATTATCAAGTTTGGCCAGGTAAAAAGTGGAATTGCAACAACATCTTCAGATACTGTTAAAAAAACTGACGTTGCACAGGGAGGTGAAAAGGTTGAAATCGAACCTCTTTCTCAAATCAGAAAAACTATTGCAAAGAATATGGTCAACAGCAAACATAACGCTGCTCACATGACTGTATTTGAAGAGGTAGAAATATCTGGACTTGAAAGAATACGCCTGAAATACAAAGAGATATTAATTAAAGATGGAATTAAGCTCACATATCTTGCATTTGTTGTAAAGGCTACTGCCATTGCATTAAAAAAACACAAATCACTCAACTCTGAGATGGATACTGAGGCAGGAAACATGATCTACAAAAAGTTCTACAATATAGGAATCGCAATCGATACTGACAAAGGTCTCGTTGTACCTGTAATCCGGGATGCCGAAAAGCTCTCTGTTAAAGAGATAGCAAATGAAATTTCTATTCTTTCAGCAAAAGCCAGAGATGGAAAACTCTCGCTTGATGATATGAGAGGTGGAACATTTACAATTACAAGTTATGGTAGCATAGGTGGCTTATTTGCCGTTCCGGTGATTAATTACCCACAAGCAGGAATACTTGGTGTAGGGCGCATAAACAAAAAGCCTGTTGTTAGTACTAATAATGAAATAGTTCCGGGACTTATACTTCCACTCTCATTAAGCGTGGACCATAGAATTGCAGATGGAGGAGAGACTGCCCGGTTTATAAACACAATTATGGGTTATCTCGCAGATCCTGTCTCACTATTAATGGAATAAAAGGAGGATATTATGTATGATTTAGTTATAATAGGTTCGGGTCCTGCAGGATATGTTGCTGCAATCAGAGCCGGTCAGGTAGGCCTTAAAACAGCAATAGTTGAAAGAGACGCAATTGGAGGGATGTGTTTAAACTGGGGGTGTATCCCATCAAAATCAATGATGGAGAGTGTTAAGTTGTATCAAAGAATTTCAAAAGATTCTTCACGCTTCGGAATTGAGGGAATTGATAAGAAAAACACCTCATTCAACTGGAGTAAAGCGATTAAAAGATCTGATGGGATAGTTAAGAAGCTTACAACAGGAGTTGAATTCCTTTTAAAGAAAAACGGAGTTGATATTTTTACGGCAAACGCAAAGATAGTCTCACCTAATAAAGTTTTAGCCGGAAACCAGCTTATTGAAACAACGAATATTATTATCTCTTCTGGCTCTTCATCTCCTGCAATAGAGTCTGATTTTGAAGATATTGTTGTTGAACCAAAAGTGTTATTTAATGAAAGAGAGATTCCGGGTAGTGTCGTAATTGTCGGAAAATCTCCTGTTGCCGTGGAATTAGCTCAGATATTCAGCATGATGGAGAGAGAGGTCACCATTATTAGTGATTCCGACGGAATTATGCCTAAGGCAGATCCGTATATAAGCAATTATATATTAAACAAACTAAAGAAAGAGAAAATAAAACTTATATCCAACCAAGAGATCTCTTCTTTAAAAGGTTGTTACAAAGAAGGTATACTAACAATAGCTAACGAGCAGATATCGTGTGATTTAGTTGTTAATGTCAGAGACCGTAAGGCAAACCTGGTTGAGAGTGAGGTGGATATTATTCTGAATGACGGATTCTATAAAGTAGATGAATACTTTGAAACATCTGTCAAAGGAATCTATGCTGTAGGAGATGTAAATGGAATCAGTATGTATGCTCATGCAGGTTCTGCACAGGGCATTAACGTAGTAAACAGACTTAAAGGCATAGATATGAAGCTGGATATGAAAAAGCTGCCAATGAATATGTATACAGTTCCTGAGGCAGCTCAGATTGGCTTAACCGAACCGGAGCTTAAAGTAAGTGGTGTTGACTATAAAGTTAGTGAGTTTCCTCTCTCGGCAAACGGTAAGGCTCAAACAGAGGGTAATGCAGAGGGCTTTTTAAGGATTCTCTCAGAGACTAAATATGGTGAAGTTCTCGGAGTTCAGATAGTAGCTCCGAATGCAACAGATATGATCAACGAAGCATCTGCATATATCCAATTGGAATCAACGGTTTATGATATTGCTCAGACAGTTCACACCCACCCTACCGTATCTGAAATATTTCTGGAGGCCGGTTTTGAAGCGGTTGATAAAGCAATACACAAATAATTAGCATATTATGCCAGATACTTCAGTACATAATTTACATTACGATTTACCTGATATTAATGTATTGAAAGATATTAAGGATTTCTCTTTTATGCTGTGGCGCCCGGATGCAAGATATATAGTGCTTGGCCGGGCAAACAGCATTGAAAAATCCGTTTTATTACAACACATATATGAAGATTCTGTCAGGATTGTAAAACGACCATCCGGTGGCGAGAGTGTTTTGCTGACCCCGCAGATGATAGTCTTTTCTGCAAAAATGAATTTCAGAGAGCACAGGAATCCATCTGTTGTATTTAAAGAGATTAATGGTCAACTGATTGATTCTCTTAGCAGTATTGGTATTAAAAATCTGGATTCCAAAGGCATATCCGATATATCGATTGGTGAAAAAAAGATAATAGGATCTTCAATGCATCTGAAGGGTAATTTACTCTTCTATCACGCTGTCCTGAATGTAAATGAAGATATAAAACAAATTTCACGATACCTGAAGCACCCTGCAAAAGAGCCTGATTATAGAATGGGAAGATCTCATGATGAGTTTGTTACATCGATATATAAGGAGGGTTATAAAATAGATTTCGAAACTATCGGATCATCTATTTCGAATGCTTTCAACAACCTTTTTACACATTTTAACAATAATATCAATTAATTAACTTAGCTTTGCGCAAAATTTCTACAAAGCAGTTGTTTAATCACATCGTTTTGTGAGATACAATTAAACACAGCACTCATAACAAATTTAATGACATTTAAAGATTTACAACTTATCGAGCCTATACTTAAGGCCTTGATAGACCAGGGTTATTCTGTCCCTACCCCAATTCAGGAAAAAGCAATTCCGGTTCTGTTAAAAGGAGAGGATGTATTAGGTTGCGCCGCAACCGGAACCGGTAAAACAGCTGCATTCTCAATTCCTGTTTTACAAAAACTTCAAATTGAAAGCGAAAACCATTCTGAAAAGATTTTCAATAAGAAGAAATCAAACAGAAAACCTGTAAGAGCTCTGATTTTAACACCCACACGAGAACTTGCCTCACAAATCGGAGATAGTTTCAACGCCTACGGGAAGTACACATCTCTTAAGCATACAGTTATTTACGGAGGTGTTAGTCAGAAATCCCAAACAGAGGCATTAAAAAAAGGGGTGGATATATTGGTAGCAACACCCGGAAGATTGCTTGATCTGGTAAATCAGGGTCATGTTAATCTGAGATATGTAGATTTCTTTATACTTGATGAGGCCGACCGTATGTTGGATATGGGCTTTATTAATGATATAAAAAGAGTTGTAAATCTGATACCTGAAAACAGGCAGACTCTTTTGTTTTCAGCAACAATGCCACCTGAGATATCTGCGCTTGCAGAATCACTTCTTAAACAACCTGTAAGGATAGATATTATTCCGGAGGCCTCTACAGTAGATTTGATTGATCAACATCTTTACTTTGCCGATAAAGCCGACAAGACTTCATTGCTTATTGATTTACTCATTAATGACAATGTTGATTCTGCATTGGTTTTTTCAAGAACAAAACATGGAGCAGAAAAATTGTCAAAAAACCTATACAGGGCCGGTATAGGGTGCGATGCTATTCATGGAAATAAATCACAAAATGCAAGGCAAAAAACTCTTCTTAACTTCAAACGTAAGAAGACTCGCGTACTTATAGCCACCGATATAGCATCCAGGGGTATTGATATTAATCAGATCTCGCATGTTATAAATTATGATCTTCCGGAGGATGCTGAAACATACGTGCACAGAATCGGAAGAACCGGTAGAGCCGGAAACAGCGGAAAAGCGATATCTTTTTGTGATTCGAGTGAACTTGGTCTTTTAAAAAGCATACAAAAACTTATTGGTAAAGATATTAACGTAGTAAATGGACACGATTTTGAATGTCAGGTTTGCCTTCAAAAGATTGAGAGAATAAAAAAGAGTTCTGCACCGAAAAAATCTAAAAGAGATATTGAAAAGGTTTCCGTGCCTGAACAAAATTCATTTAAAAAACGTAAAAGGGGCGATTTCTGGCACAAGGGAAGACGTAAAAGCGCATAGTTATACTGACTGAGACCGGATAAAGCAATTTTATTCCGGTCTCTCTTCTGTTTAATGGAAAATGATTAATTTTACAAACAATCGAATTGATATGTGTTTCTATTTCAGACAGTCAAAAGAGGCTCTTACAATTGCCAACCGGTTTAAAATTAAACTTAAAGATAATGAGCCTGTCATAAAATCTGACATGATTAATGGTTTTGCAAACCCTCTATGTCAGGTAATAACAAATAATGAACCGGAAAGTCTCTCCTATTTTAATTGGGGTCTGCTTCCCGAAGGTGCCGACAGTTCAATTGTCAAATATACACTTAACGCAAGAGTAGAAACAGTAAATGAGAAGAGATCATTTTCAGGAGTTGTAAATAACAGATGCCTTGTAATAGCCGACGGTTTTTATGAATGGAAGGAGAGTCAAAAGAGCAGGAACAGGAACAAGCAAAAATATCTGTTTACAATTGAAGATGGAGAGCTATTCTCATTTGCAGGCTTGTACTCACATTGGTATGATTTCTCAAAAAAGACAGATTACAAAACATTTACAATCTTAACAACAGTTGCCAGCGATCTTGTCGCTTCAGTTCACTCAAAAGGCAGAATGCCGGTGATTCTTAAAAAAGAGGATGAATCAGATTACCTTAAAGGATTGGATTTATCAAAATACTCTTATCCATATTCATTAAACCTTAACGCAATACCTGTGGACATAAATAAAGAGGGTGCTCAAAATTTACTCTTCTGAACACCCCAAAATGAACTAGTAATTTGATTACTCAATCTCAATCATTCTAACAGGCTTTGGTTTAGCCTCTTCCCTCTTTGGTATTGTAATCTTCAAGATCCCGTTTTCATATCTTGCACCTATCTTATCACTATTTACCGAAGCTGGCAGTGAAAAAGAGCGGCAAAATGATTGATAGCTGAACTCTCGTTTTGTATAACGATTCTCTTCATTCTGTTCACTTTCAACCTTCTTTTCTGATGATATCGTCAGGATTCCCTGATTTACCTCTATTTTGAAATCACCTTTCTCCATTCCCGGAGCAGCCATTTCAACCTCGAAGTTATCACCAGTCTCTATTATATTAACAGAAGGTAATGTTGTGTTGGTTAAAGAAAAATTTCTCAAAGACCAATCATTCCAATCCTGATTAAAAAAATCATTAAACAGATTTGTCCATACAGGAAGATTCTCGCTTCTTCTAATTAGTGTCATAATAACCTCCATTTTAAAGATTTAACAATAATATTCCCCCTTTAATTCCATCTCAGAGGACTCTGAATATTAAATTTCAAAATGAGTACCAATTATAAAAAATGCCAAAATGTCAGAAATCTATCTCTCTTTCCCTTTTTTTATTGCAGATATTTTGCAATCTGCTAATGTTATTAAACAACCCTTTTCCGACTCCTCAATAATTTGTTCTATTGAACTTATAAACTCATTAATCTTATTTGAAGAATCAATAATTTCTATAGTTATTGGAACTTTATCGTTTATCTCCAGTAACTTCTGACTATGAACCTTACTACTTGCCCCAAAGCCCATAATACCTCTGAAGACAGTTGTCCCTTCCATACCACTATTCTTTGCCATGAACACTATATGTTCAAAAAGTGAGGTCCCTTTAAATTTATCTGTTGAACTCAGATATATCCTGGCTATTTTAACATTATCTCCTTTATCCATAATTAAATAAGCTTTGTTATAATATTTCCGATATATAAAGCAACTATTCCTGCGAATACACTGAGTGCTATATAAAGAGCAGACTGGATAAAATTTCCATCCCTAAGCATTGATGCATTTTCAAAAGCAAAGGTAGAGAATGTAGTAAATCCTCCACAAAACCCAATTGTCAGAAAAATCCTTATTTCCTGGGAAAAGAGCTCTCCTCTTTCCATGAAACCATAGATAATACCTAATATGAAACACCCTGCAATGTTGACAACTAAAGTACCAATTGGAAATGTCATAGCAAGGTTATCCTGAATGTATCTGGATGTTAAATATCTTGCAATACTTCCAAGAAAGCCTCCTGCACCTATTATCAACAATATTTTCATTGAGTAATATCATTAATCCATTTTAAAATTGCAGATAATACAGACGGATTGATTGTCTCTTCTATTGTTGAATACTCCCTGGGGTGTCCGCTTTCTGCTTTTTGAAACATATGGTTAAGATCTTCAAAAACAATTGACGTAACATTAGTGTTGCCATGAGTAACAATGTTGTTATCTGGTCTTGTTTCACCTGTAAGTGCTTTATAAATTCTATCCAGATTCTTTTTATAGCTTACCTGGAGATCTTTTTTGCCATTTAATGCAAGCACCGGACATTTAACTTTTGTTAATACCGGGACAGGGTCATAATTAAGAAAAAATAACATCCACGGTGACAATAGAGAATTTATCTGCTGTTTTATCTGATTAATAGTTAATTCTCCTTTTGTTTCAACCTTCATAATACGGGTTATTTTTATCTTTAATGAATCCAAGGAGTTACTATCATCTTCGATCAAATCGAATATCTTTTTATTCAGATATTTATATGCATCAATATCTTCCTGCGATGCTCCGGATGCTCTGGAGATAAGCTCTTGTTGATCCATAATAACATCCCTCCCCTTTAATCCTGTTCCGGCCATTAGTATTATAAACGAAACAGAATTAGATTCATTTGCAACTATTGGAGCTATTATCCCACCTTCGCTGTGCCCTATCAAACCGATTTTTGAAATATCTGCCCTTGATCTGAGATACTCAACAGCCCACTTTACATCCCTTGCTAAATCGAGTGTATTGGCTTTTGAATAATCACCACCTGAATAACCTACACCTCTCTCATCAAATCTTAACACTGCTATACCATTCCTTGATAGGAAATCGGACAGGACCAAAAATGGTTTGTGTCCCATTATCTCTTCATCTCTGTTCTGTGGACCACTTCCACTAATCAGGATAACTGCATTATGAACTTTCCCTTCGCTAGGTGTCGTTAGTGTTCCGGCCAGTACTATACTGTCTTCTCTGTTAATAATTAAAACCTCTTCAGCTTTATAAGGAAAAGGCTCTTTTGGTTCCTGTGGTCTCCCCAAACCCACCGGAACTCGCCTGGTGAGATTAAGTTGCAGCGATACTCCTGACTGTTTTAATGTCCCAATTATTTTATCTCCTGCCAGCATTCCGTTATATTCAAGGTTTATTGTTGGAATCTCTATATGAAGAACTGAATTCAGATATTTTGCAGACCCTATAGCTATCCCAAACGCTCCCTGATCCGGACTGTCAAATGTTCCTGTGTATACTGAATCCCTCTTTTGGATATTGAATGATACTCTCAGTAATGTATTCCGGATATTTAGTGTTCCATACCATTTTCCCTCAATTTGCTGGGAATATGCTATATTAGATATTATAACGAAAATTGCTATCAAAGAGAAGATTAAAACGCTCCTTTTCATTGAGAAATAGATTGATTACACAAATATAGGAATTATAGCTTTCAGCTATGATTATAAGATTGAAAATTGAGCATGAGCACCAAATGAGAGATAGCGCATATCCTGCACAAATATCTGAATAAAAAGGTGTTTAAAAAGTGTAATATTACCGCCGAGATTAAAGTTTCTGGTATCATATTCGGCAATAATGTTGAAGTTTTTAATAAAGGATGGAGAGACGGAAATACCTCCGGATAATGGAAAATTTATTTTTTGTTTTGTGCTGGAGAGCATATTATATGCTCCGTGAAATCCAATTTTTGCAAAGGATAAATTAAGATGTTTGCTTAAAGCAATATAATGAGTACCAAAGTACTTATTCCCATTACTCGGATCAAACAGGTTGTCAGTATTGGATGTGATAACGTCATTTGACCCGATGGCTATTGCCGGATAATATTTTCCCTCTTTAAGAAGTCTGAACTTAACGCAAACAGAACGGTCTACGTTTGTAAATTTTCCCTCATCGTAGAGATCCAATGCAGTATTGGTAATTGCAATCTCAACAAAGGGGAAAAAGGTTATATTCAAAAAATAGTTAAAAGTGTTATAATCCCAGTAGTCGGGCGTTAGCTGTTCGTGAAGGAAATTTCCACCTATCTTAACCATGCCTTCAGGCGACAATAGTGCATTGGGACTATTGAGTAATCCACTCATACCCATTGTACTTTGGGAGTATGAACAGACTGAGGAGGCAAGTAGCAAAAAAGTTGCCGCAAGCCTCCTCAATTTATTGTTCAATAACCTCATGAAGGTTTATTATTAATTAGTTTGTTCCACCACCACCACCACCATGTGTTCCGTGGGTATAGTGCATATCTGTGTGAGTTAAAGTAACGGCACCTGCCGATTTTACTATTACATCTACTACTATAGTAGTTCCGTTTGGTTGAGTAATACTGAGAGAATATTTATTTGCATCAATGGCCTGTTGACCGGTAGTCACGAGTTTATTATCAGGAATAATAACTCTGCTTACACTAATGTCTTCATTTACAGTTGCAAACGCAGATAATGCGGATGCGTTGAAATAGTATGGTTTGATAGCATCTTCAATCATTGTTTTAAGTGCAGTAGCATCGGCACCTGTGATTCCTTTTGATGCAAGAACTGAAGTCAATGCAGGATCGAAGATATATCCATTTTTGCGCTGAATGGCAATTTTAGTAATAGTAACCGGAAGAAGAGATCTGTTTTCAATTACATTATCAATAACGTTAACATTCTCCAGGGTAGCTCCCATATATGTTCTTGGGATATCTGTGGCAACTTTGTAAATTGAGAAGTGGCTGATAGTTGTTCCATACTTGTTTGTTGTGCTGTTATATGTAACCGGCTGAGTTTTAATCTCCCACTGTCCTGAAGTCTGATTGAAATATTCAAGGTGAATATTTGTAAATCTGTAATTGGTTAGCGGATTGTTAATAATCAACTGCAACGGATTGCTGAACTGAAGTCCCGATGGCTCAAATCTTAATACTGCTATTCCCGGATTGTTTACATTCCCAGATATAATATCAGGATTTGTAACTGCAGTAATATTTATTGATCCTGTCACAGGTTGTCCGTTTTTATCGGTCACTGTTGTCCCTGATGGTATAGAGAGAGTTGCAGGAATAGTTCCTGTTATATTTATAGTACCTCCGTTTGCAGGTGTTATTGGGGTAACTCCAGGTACATAAGGTACCATAGTAACACTGATATTATACGTTATTGTACTGTTAAGTGGTGCAGACTGAAACTCAATACTATAGGTAGCATTGAAAAAATCAGTTTTAGTAAAAGTAAGAGTATATTTACCTGCTGTGGTAAGATCTTTAAATTCAAATGCCCCCGCAGAAGTAGTTGTTGCACTTAAAACACCCATTGTAACAACAACACCTGAGAGTGGTGCGTTTGTTTGCTGATTTAGGACAACCCCTTTTATTGTATATTTGGCAGGTTGAGGTTCGGGAGTTGGTACAGGGGTTTTTTCTTCACAGGATGTAATACCTGTAATTGAAACAAGCAGAAGTGCAAAAAACACAGTTCTGATTGTCATTTTAAGTTTTTTTCTTGCATTCATGATATTTAAGTTGTATAGATTTTGTTTGTTAAAAAATTTGTTAAGAGATTTATTAATAATTAGTTATCTGTTAATAATTTATTAAAGAAATTTAGACTACTGCTCTCGTCGGGAGAGGTAAAATAGAATCTCCCTCTTTGAGGATATGGCCTGGCTATATATTCTATGGAGAAGTGATCTCCGGTTGTTATTCTCATCCATTTTCGTCTGTTTTGCTTATAAGGAGGTAATTTTACTGAAAAAAAGAAGCCGCCGTTAATGAGATATCCCTCATATTGAAGAGACTGAATATAGAATCCTACTGAAGAGTTTCTGAAATATCGGATAATTTCACCTCTTACGGCAATATCATTCTCCAGGTATTGAGATATATTAACATTTGCCAGCACCCTTTTCCCGGGTAAATAATAATTTGCACCAATCCTCCAGCTGATTTGCCCAAAATCGTAAAAGAGCCACTTCTGAAACATTGGTACTGACCATCCGGTTACTCCAAATTGCCCGTAAAGTCCCATTTTAGATGAAACCGGCTTAAATAGTTTTAAATCTGCACCGGTTCTGAACATGTTAAAATTCCCTGCAGTTAACATTACGTGAAAGTTCCCTGGTAACCTAAGATGCTGGCTTAGTGTTACAAATCCGGGTCTAACCCTTCCCTCCTCCAATGAATATTCATTGTGTACAGGGATAATAAGTTGGGTCGTAAACTTTGCACCTCTCCACATATTCAGCTCTAAAGTAGGGTTAAGGTTAAGTTGCAGAACGTACATTTTGTCCAGACGTGAATTCTTAAATCGAAACTGAGGATAAAATTTCAAATCGGCTCTCCATCTGTTTTCATTAAAAAAGCCACCATTTTCCCTTACTGTATTTGAAAGAACTATTTTATTGTCTTTAAATTTTATATTTCTGATCCAGTTGTGATCTTTCGAGCTGCCAGCAAAACTATTTAATAGTGTTACAGGTATTCCATTGCTCAGTATGATCAGTTCAATATCTCTGTTTCTTAATTCAGGAGTATTTCTCAAAATTTCTTTTAATACTGCAATAGCTCTCTCCTTGTCAACGTAAGCCGTACCCTCTGCATAAATAGTTACCTTTCCACCTTTATCAACCTCTCTTACGTTTTCAAAACCTGCTTCAATTATTTTTGCCTCAATGAGATTCTGGCCATTTGCTGTTAACACCTTTACCATAAGTAAAACAGCAACATATACTATTCTGATTATAACCGGATTCTCATTATTTATAAATTTTAACATTCCAGTATCCGTGAACTATTTTAATTATATGACAAAGTGGGGTTTAACCAAATTTGCCAAGCTATTGACAAATGTAAGTTTTTTTTTTAATTATTCAAATAATATTTAGATAATTAACAATTATTTAATCTCAGTAATATTTAATCTTACTTTAACGGTAAAACTCTCTTTTGTGTAATATGGTTATACTTTATTGTAAAACGAAAATATATCTTTGCATAATTTCTCTTTTAAATAGAAGAAAATGGAAAAAAAGATAAAGATTTACACTTCGGATGCCGGTGAATCGCTGTTTATTAATGTTGCTGTAAGTTCTGTAAAAGCAGGTTTTCCATCGCCGGCCGAAGATCATACAGACCTTAAACTTGATCTTAATAAAGAACTTATAAAAAATCCATCCTCTACATTTTTTGCACGAGTGAGTGGAGAGAGCATGATCGATGATGGAGTTGATGATGGGGATCTGCTGGTTATTGACAAATCGGTCTCTCCGTACGACGGATCTCTTGCAGTTTGTTACATTGACGGAGAGTTTACGCTTAAACGAGTAAGAATAGAGAAAGATTCAATTACATTAATTCCGGCAAATTCTAAATATAAGCCTATGAAAATAAGCAAAGAAAACGATTTCCAGATTTGGGGAGTCGTAAAATACTTAATTAAAAAAATGTAATAATAACAGGATTATAACAATTTCAAACAAATGAGAATTTTGAAATACACTTTTCATGCAATTTTTTATCTGTATATTGCGTTGGTGCTTTTTGCCTCCTTATACTCTTTCAACGATACAAAAATAGATCTATCCGACTATATCTTCGGAATAAGAGTTGACAGGATCGTTCATTACATATTGTTTCTACCCTACTCTGTTATTGCATGGCTCGCCTTTGGCAGCACACTCAAGAGATATCCGGGCAAATATTCCAAGTATTATATTCTTTTATCCGGCATGATAATTTCTTCACTGACAGAGTACCTGCAAACTCTTACTCCATACAGGGATTTTGATCTTCTGGATCTCACTTCAAATTATCTTGGCATTATAAGTGGTTCGTTAATAGTTTACATTCTGGATAAATACGCAAAAAATGTTTGGCCTGGCCGATTGCAATAATTTCTATGTAAGCTGTGAGAGAGTTTTTAACCCGGCTCTTTGCGGTAAACCCGTAGTTGTTTTAAGTAATAATGATGGCTGTGTCATTTCAAGATCTCATGAGGCCAAAAAGCTGGGAATTAAAATGGGAGAACCTCTGTTTAAAATAAAATCGCTTATTGATAATGAAGGCGTTATTGCATATTCATCCAATTTTCCACTCTACGGTGATATGTCCCGTAGAGTAATGGATAGACTTAAACAGATGGTTCCTGGCACAGAAATATATTCAATTGATGAATCATTCCTGGATCTTAGAGGGGTCAGTGAGAAAGATGTAAAGTCACTTTCTGTTCAAATTACCAAATCAATCCTGCAGGATACAGGAATTCCGATTAGTCTTGGCGTTTCGAAGACTAAGACTTTGGCAAAAGTTGCAGCCAGACTTTGTAAAAAATATCCGGCTTTAAAAAATAATTGCGTTATGCTTAAAGATGAGGATATAATCAAAGTGTTGGGGAATTTTCCGGTCGAAGATATCTGGGGTGTGGGTCGCAGATATTCTAAAATGCTTAATGATAACAAAATAGCATCTGCTTTGCAATTTTCACAGTGTGACCCCAAATGGGTTCAGAAAAAGATGAGCATTGTTGGTTTAAAAACCTGGAAAGAGCTGAGAGGAGAACCGTGCATTCTCTTCGAAGATCATATTCATGATAAAAAACAGATCTGCACAAGTCGCAGTTTCTCTCACGATCTTTATAACCACGAAGATATATTAATGGCAATTGCTAAATTTGCCACTTCCGGTGCAGAAAAACTACGAAAACAGAGGTGTGTATGTTCTGAAATTCATCTGTTTATTCTGACAAACCCATTTAAGGAGGGGGTAAAGGAAGATTATTGCAGTATTGTTATTCCGCTGGACTATGCAACTGACAGCACCTTTGAAATCGTCAAGAGTTGTTGCAAGGCTGCATTGTATTTATTGAAAAAGGGTTACGGATACAAAAAAGCAGGAGTGATACTAAGTGAAATATCCAGAAGAGATGAAACTTCTGCTCCATTGTTTGTAAGTGAAAAGATAATTGATCGGGATATGAAGCTAATGAAGAGTCTTGATGAGATAAATTTACGATATGGAAGAGATACTCTGTTTACTGCAGCACAGGGAGTTGAGAGGATAAAATACAATATGAACCACTTGTCAGGCAGGTTTACAACCTCATGGGATGAGATAATCAAAGTGAAAGTCTGATAATTCTGACACCAAATTTTTTAACCTCAATCCCTGCAGTACAATAAGGATAGAGTCTGAACTTTGATCTCTTCCCGGTTATGAGATCTGTTCCTGTGTAATCTCTTTTAGTTTCAATATTTAAATATATAAAGGCTTCTTCAGGAATACTGAGAGATACAAATCTGTCATTGTCCCGGAAATTTACAACTATTAATAGCAGAGACTCTTCATGTTTTCTTAAAAATGAATATATGCTATTGTGATCATAGTCGATAGAATTTATGTTCGCATACTGCAAATCAAATTTTTCTCCTGAGTGTATTGCTTTCTCATTTACGGCAATATTTAACAGTTTTTTATAAAGATCCCTGATCTCAGATTCCTTTTCACTGGTAATCCATTCCCTGATTGTTTCTAAAGACCAATAGTCAAAGATTGATGTCTTTCCGTCTAATCTGCTGAATCCCTCTTCATACATACCCCTTTCACCTGACTCCTGACCAAAATAGATCAAAAATGGAGATCTGTTTAGCATAAGCGAAACGACAAGGAGAGGAATCGCTTTAAAAGGATCTCCTGCCAAAAAATCGGATGCACATCTGCACTCATCATGATTCTCAATAAAATTGAGCATATGATCTTCCATTCCTTCAAGTGACTGCCAGCAATTACTTAACTCAGAAGCACTTTTAAATCTTTTAAAAACATCCCAAAGTGTATCATACAGCCCAACTTTATCATAAAGAAAGTCGAATCCAGAATCTAAATAGAGTTTATATCTCTCTTTTTCGTAAATCTCACCAATAAATAGAACTTCAGGATATTTTGTTCTTATTCTGCTAATTACCCATTTCCAGAATTCAACCGGAACCATTCCTGCCATATCACACCTAAAACCATCAACCCCTGAATCAATCCAATATTTTAGAATTGACTCCATCTTCTGCCATGTATCAGGTACGGGATCAAAAGATGTTTTGGATGGATCTGTGTAATCTTTACCATAATTGAGCTTAACTGTTTCAAACCAGTCATTTACGGATGGTTCGTTTGTAAAACAATCATTTCCGGTAGCCCTTGCCGGGTATTCATAATATGGATCTGAATTATCAGTTGAAATAGGAGATTTAAATTGAAGTCCAGGTAAATAATAGAAATTATTATTTTTATTAAATTTTACTGAGATATCATCGTTTGCTCCGAAGTTGGTCTCTATTCCTGCTATGATATCTGAATTGTATTGTCTTGAAACATGATTTGGAACAAAGTCAATTATCACCTTCATTCCCGATTGATGACTCCTTTTACATAATGATATGAACTCATTAACTCTGTCATCTATATTAAGCGACAGTGAAGGTGCAATATCGTAATAATCTGTTATTGAATATGGAGATCCTGCCTCTCCTTTTACAATATCAGGATGATTCGAACTTATTCCGGACTCTTCAAATGAGGTTCGGGTTGCATGTTCAATTACTCCTGTATACCAAATATGTGTACACCCCAACTCTTTTATCATTTTTAAAATATCTAATGTAAAGAAATTGAGTTTTCCAGAACCGTTCGTTTCATAAGAAGAATTGGGAATACAATTTTCGTTTGTATTCCCAAATAATCTTGGAAGAACTTGGTATATAATTATTTTCTCCTTCAATTTCCGGAGTATTAGATCTATTTACCAATTTAAAATTTTCCTGAAATCATACTCTTCAGGGTTTGTCAGATATTTCGATGCATCTTTATAATCGCTTTCGGTTATGTAGTGCATAATATTATTAATAATAGCTTTAACTCTGTCAGAGTCCAGACTTACACCTCTTGGAAGAATTTTTCCTGACTCAGGATCCTGAATATCTTTTAAGTAAAGAGGCTTAACCTTTCCGAGGTGATCTATATAGACCATACAGCCTGTTTTTCCCTCCTCAAAAAGCTGGTGTACACCAATTCCAAGCTCTGTACAATAGACCAGGTCATATGCACTCGGGTACTGACATCTCAGTTCATAACCAAGCTCTACCGGTCTTGACTTTGTTTTAAGTCCGAGAGATTTAAGCCTTTTCTCAAGCATTTCGTTAAAAATATGAGCCTTAGATACCTTTCCCAACTCAGGATGCCCATGGTCATCGTATGAGAAGGTAACACCGGACTTACTAAGCTCTTCATCACTTAATTCATGAAATACCCCTTCAGAAATCATAACTGCCCCGTAATTAATTCCTAGAATTAGTCTTTTAACTATTGAAGATACAGCTAGTTTAACTATCTTATCTATAGTTATTGTTGTTTTATTGAACATCTCCGGAATTACAATCATGGGATAGTGAGCTGCCGAACCGATACCGAATGCCAGATGGCCTGCCGATCTTCCCATTGCACAAACTACAAACCAGTTATTACTGGTTCTGGCATCCTCATATACTGTTGTTGCCAACCTTGCTCCTTCTGATTTTGCTGACTCATATCCAAAGGTAGGTCTTTGCAGCGGCAGAGGTAAATCATTATCTATAGTTTTAGGAACATGTATGTTAGAAATTTCGTGATTATGCTCTTCAAGAAATTTTGCAACCCTGTTTGCAGTTGATGCTGTATCATCCCCACCAATAGTTACAAGTAATTTAATGTTGTTCTCCTTAAAGAAATTCAGATTGAAATTTTTTTCGAAATCCTCTTTTGATGGTTTGTATCTGCTCATTACCAGAAATGAGCCACCTCTGTTAAAAATTGAGTCGGCCAAAAGAAAGTCCATATCGGTAAACTGTGGATTCTCCGAGAATAGACCTTTGTAACCTCCATGTAGCCCTATTACACGGTATCCTCCTGAAATAAAAGTTTTAGCAATACTGCCGACAACAGTGTTCATCCCTGGTGCCGGACCTCCTCCTGTTAAAATTACAATTGATTTTTTCATCGTGTTATATATTGAGCCGGCAAAGTTAATAATAATTAAAAAAAATGTAAATTTGTAAGTACAAATATGAAGATTTCTAAAGAATATGCAAAAGAGAGAATCTCATTTCTCAGAGGTGAGATAGAGAGACACAACAGGCGATATTACATAGATAATAAGCCAATTGTCTCAGATTTTGAGTTTGATTTGCTCCTATCGGAGTTACAAACTCTCGAGAATAAATTTCCTGAATTTTTATCGGATGAATCTCCAACTGTAAAAATCGGAAGTGACATCAACAAAAATCTCGCTGAAACTAACACAAAAGAGTTCAGACAGTCTCAACACAGATATGCGATGATGTCTTTAAGCAATACTTATAATAAAGAGGATTTATATTCTTTTAATGAAAGAATTGAGAAAATATCAGGATCTCCTGTTGAGTATGTATGCGAACTCAAAATAGATGGCTCAGCTATATCACTTACATATGAGAACTGCAAGCTGGTCAGAGCTGTTACCCGAGGTGACGGAAGTGTTGGTGATGATGTTACGGATAACGTTAAGATGATTGATTTTTTACCCCGGGAGGTTGGGATTAAATCCAAGGTTAAAAACTTTGATATCAGAGGTGAAATCTATATGCCCTGGGATCAGTTTTACAGATTGAACAGTGAAAGAGAGAGCTCTCAGGAGCCGATATTTGCAAACCCAAGAAATGCTGCTGCAGGATCCTTGAAACTAATTAACTCTTCCGAAGTGAAAGAGAGAGGGTTAAAAATAATGTTATACAATGTAATTGATGATGCCAAAATATTTAAAACTCATTACGAATCTTTACAATGGGCTGCCTCAGAAGGGTTCCCTGTTTCTGATTATTCAAAAATCTGCAATAATACAGACGAAGTTCTGGAATATCTGGAGTTCTGGAACCTGAAAAGAAAAGAGTTGAGCTTTCCCACAGATGGCGTTGTTATTAAAGTAAATAGTTATGAATTGCAGAATGCCTTGGGAGTCACTTCAAAGTTTCCAAGATGGGCTACTGCTTATAAGTTTAAAGCTGAACAAGCCGTTACACAGTTGATATCTGTAGATTACCAGGTAGGAAGAACCGGAGCGGTGACGCCTGTCGCAAATCTTGAACCAGTAGCACTTTCGGGATCTGTTATAAGACGGGCTTCATTACATAATTCTGAACAGATGAGATTACTGGATATCCATTTAGCTGATTATGTTATTATTGAAAAAGGTGGAGAGATAATCCCAAAAATAGTTGGTGTTGAATTTGAAAAACGAGATGAAAATGCATTAGTTCCCGGCTTCCCTCAAAATTGTCCAGACTGCGGTACGACACTAATCAAAGACCTGGATGAATCGAGACACTACTGTCCGAACAGTGATGGATGTCCCACACAAATAAAGGGCAAACTTCTTCACTTTGCCGGCAGAAAGGCCATGAATATTCTTGCCGGAGAAGCAACAATTGATCAAATGTATAATTTAGGCTATCTACGCTCATTATCTGACTATTATAAAATCACATTTGAACAACTTACCGTAATGGACGGTTGGAAAGAGAGGTCAGCTCAACGTTTCCTGGAAAGTGTAAAAGAATCTGTTAATACTCCTTTTTACAAAGTTCTTTATGCATTGGGTATAAGACATGTCGGAGAAACTACCGCAAAAAGCCTTACAAAACATTTCGGAGATATTGACACTTTGATGTCGGCATCATCAGAGGAGCTGCTTGATGTTGGAGATATCGGGGATATTGTTGCTCGTTCAATTATAGAATATTTTGGCAATGAGGAACATAAAAAATTAATCAACGAGTTGAAAAAGTTTGGAGTAAGAATGGCAACGGGTGACCGTAATATTGCGAAAACAGAAAAACTTAAAGATAAATCAATTGTGATATCCGGTAACTTCTCCGTTTCCAGAGAGGAGTTAAAAAAAATAATTGAAGAAAATTCCGGAAAGGATTCATCGTCGGTTTCGACCTCAACCTCATTTTTAATTGCAGGTGATAAAGCAGGTCCGTCAAAGCTGGAAAAAGCCAGAAAATTAGGAATATCAATTCTTTCAGAAGATGATTTTTTTAATTTAATTAAATAATTGATTAACTTTACTGTTTAAAATCTTGTATAATTAATTAATCGTAATAATAAGTAAATGAAAAAGATAGTTATAAGTAACAATGTACACTATTTGGGCACTAACGACCGCAGAAAATCTCTCTTCGAAAACAACTGGCCGCTACCAAATGGCGTTTCATATAACTCTTATTTGATTACAGATGAAAAATGCGCTTTAATAGATACTCTGGAATTTGGAAGTAAGGATGATTATCTCGAATGCATAGAATCACTACTTAACGGTAAAAAGCTTGATTATCTGATTATTAACCACATGGAGCCGGACCATTCAAGCATGACTGGATTAATATTATCAAAATATCCGGAGGTTAAGATTGTGGCAAACAACAAAGCCTTCAAAATGCTGGAGGCCTATTTCGGAGTAGGAAAAGAGTCTGTATATGAAGTGAAAGATGGGGATACTCTGGATCTTGGTTATCACAATCTTAAATTTATTTTGACACCTTGGGTACATTGGCCTGAGACTATGATGACTTATGATCTGAGCGATAAAATCCTCTTCTCATGTGATGCTTTCGGATCTTTCGGAACTCTTGACGGAGCGATTTTTGATGATGAAGTGAACTTTTCATTCTATGAAGATGAGATGAGAAGATACTATTCAAATATTGTCGGAAAATACAGCCACATGGTTCAGAAAGCTTTTGCCAAACTTGATGGAGTAGATATTAAAGTTATATGTCCATCTCACGGGCCTGTATGGCGCAAAAATCCCGGAAAAGCTATCGAATTGTACGACAAATGGAGTAAACACCAATCTGACGATGGTGTAGTGGTTGCATTTGCTTCAATGTATGGAAATACAGAGAAGATGGCAGACTATATTGCCAGATTAATTGCAGAAAAAGGGGTTAAGAACATAAGGATATACGATGTGTCAAAAACCCATGTGTCGTTTATTTTAAATGAAATCTGGAGATATAAATCACTTATTCTTGGCTCCTGCGCATATAATTCCGGAATGCACCCGATGATGCAACATCTTTGTAACGAACTGGAGGTTTTAAATCCCAAGTTTAAAAACTACGCTCTTTTCGGCTCTTACAGTTGGAGTGGCGGCGGGTTAAAAACACTCGAATCATTTACCGAAAAGATGGAGTGGAATAAAGTTGCCCCTTCTGTTGAAATCATAGGCTCTCCTGACCTCGGTAAAATGGAGGGATTCATAGAAATAGCAGAAAAAATCATATAAAATACATTCTTATGGAGATAGGTAAAAAACTGATTATTGAAAAGCTTGTTACTGAAAGTGATACAGCAGCTTATTACGGATCCGGTCTCCTTCATGTATTTGCAACTCCGGGAATGATTGCTCTTATGGAGAAATCGGCACACCTCCTTGCAAAGTTTTCTCTTCCTGATAATCAGGATACCGTTGGTATCGAAGTCAATGTAAAACACACAAGAGCGACCCCGCTGGGTGCAAAAGTTTATGCAGAGGCAGAACTTGTCGAAATAGATGGTAAAAAATTAACTTTCAAAGTGATGGCTTTTGACGATTCCGGGATTATCGGAAGCGGTACTCATATAAGATATATTATTAATCCTTCTAAATATATGGGTAGATTCTCTTGAGCAAGTATAATGAAATAGTACACACCTATCAGAGGGTGTTAAAGTTCCTTATAACAGATATATGGCACCTCGATATGTCTGAGCTGAGTATAATGAAAGCCCGGATGGTCAAGTATTTAAAAGTACTTATAATTACTATAAAAGGATTTACCAATGATAAAGTGGGTCTGCAAGCGACTTCCTTGAGCTTTTTCTCGGCAATGTCGGTAGTCCCATTTGTATCTCTCATGTTTGCAATCACAAACGGTTTTGGTATCGGAAAAAGATTGGAGCAGTTGCTCTATTCTTACTTTCAGGGAAACGAGGAGATAGTATCTTATATAGTGAAATTCGCAAACAATATTATACAAACTAGTCAAAACGGTGTTTTTGGCATTATCAGCTTTCTGTTTCTGATATCAACAGTTGTTGTTCTCATGCTGAATGTAGAAAAAGCTTTCAATGAAGTATGGAAGTTATCCTCAGGACGTTCTTTTAAAAAAAGGGTTGCTTACTATGCGTTGTTGCTTATTGTATCTCCTTTGGTTATTTTTATTTTCATGACCCTAGCTCTGATATATACGGACACTTTGAATTCAATCGGATTAAAAATTGATAGATTTATTCCGGTTACCTCTATCTTTACATGGCTCATCTCATATGCTTTTGTTACCGGCGTATTTACGATAATCTACAAATTCATTCCAAACACAAAAGTTAAACTTGCAGCTGCATTCAATAGTGCTCTTGTACTTGCATTTGCATTCATTGTCGTACAGTTTTTCTATCTTGAGACTCAAATAATGGTATCCGGTCTGAACACTGTGTATGGAGTATTTGCTGCAATTCCACTTTTCCTGGTTTGGATGAATATAAGCTGGACTTTAATTCTTTTCGGCGCTGAACTTTCTCATGCATATCAGAATGTTGATAAATACGATGGTCAAGCCGATTAAATCATTAAATTACAAAAATGTTTACAGATAAAGATAATGAGCTGATAGATAAAGAATTTGAAGTATTAAGACTCTCAAGTTTGAAACGGTGTGCAAATCAGGGTGAGTACGAAATTGTGTTAAAGGCATTTGATTTTGCACGTGCAGCTCACAATGGTGTACGCAGAAGATCCGGAGAGCCTTATATATTACACCCTATTTCTGTAGCTCAGATAGTTGTTCAGGAGATTGGGCTTGGCTATAAGTCAATTGTATCTGCCTTAATCCATGATGTAGTGGAGGATACCGAATATACTATAGAAGATATAGAACGGTTATTCGGTCCAAAAATAGCCTCTTTGGTTGATGGCCTTACAAAAATAAAAAGTGCTTTTGACTCTAAAACTTCCGGACAGGCAGAAAATTTTAAGAGGATTTTACTGACATTAAATGATGATGTACGGGTAATATTAATAAAGCTTGCTGACAGACTTCACAACATGAGAACTCTTGACTATATTCCCGATTATAAAAAGTCAAAAATTCTGAGTGAAACGATGTATATCTTTATCCCATTAGCTCACAGGCTTGGATTGTATAGTATAAAATCGGAACTTGAAAACATCTGGCTATACCACACTATACCGGCTCAGTTTGAAGAGATTCAGTCCAGAATCTCTCAGACCGTTGCCGAGAGAGGGTGTGCTATGGATGAATTTATTGAGCCAATATCTGAGAGTCTGAAACAGGCGGGATATAAATTTAATATTACTAAAAGGACTAAGACACCCTACTCCATCTGGCGGAAAATGGAGACGAAGTCTATTCCTTTTGAACAGATTTACGACCTTTACGCTGTGAGGATTGTCTTTGAAGCAAAGGATGAACAACCGGAAAGAATTCAATGTTGGCATATATATTCTTTAATTACTGAGCTTTATCTATCGAAAACAGACAGAATAAGAGATTGGGTAAGTACCCCGAAAATAAATGGTTATGAGGCGCTGCACTGTACAGTTATGGGACCTCAGGGCAATTGGGTAGAGATTCAGATAAGAACAACCAGAATGAATGAGCTGGCCGAAAGAGGAGTCGCGGCTCACTGGAGTTATAAAGGGGTTGGATCTCCTACTGAAAATGAGATGGATAAGTGGCTGAATATGGTTCGGGAGGTTCTTGAAAATCCCGATTCCAATGCGCTTGAATTTCTGGATAGATTTCATTCCGATCTTTTATCTTCTGAGATATATGTCTTTACACCAAAAGGAGAGTCAAAAACCCTCACAAAAGGATCAACAGCTCTGGACTTCGCATACTCTATACATTCAGAGATCGGTAACAAAGCCATAGCTGCAAAAGCTAATTTCAAACTGGTTCCGCTCACATATGAACTTAGAAATGGAGATCAGATAGAGATAATTACAGCAGAATCCCAAAAACCTCAGAGAGAGTGGCTTGATTTTGTAAAATCGCCAAAAGCCAAGGGTTTTATAATGGATGCCCTCAAATCCGAAATTAAAGATCACCTCAAACACGGACAAATTATACTTGACGAAAAGTTGATGGAGTTCGGAATAAAACCTCAGGCAAGAGTGTACAGGAAACTGACGACTGCATACGGTTTGACAAACAGGTTTGAGCTGTTCAGTAAAGTCGGAGCCGGAGTTTTAGACCTCTCCGATCTTTCAAAAATGCTTAAGAAAAACTCCAAGAATAAGTTTGTAAGATACTGGAATTTGCAATTTTCAAAGATTACCGGAATCGACAGTTCCGACGCCTTTAATGACGAGGATGAGATATCTGAAAACGAAGAATCAGCTGACTCAGAATCAATAGATAGCGATTTGAACGAGCAGTATCAACCTGCAAATAAATCTCATATTGATAAACGAAAAGATTATCTTCTGGCCGAAAATCCGTTGGAAAAGACACTATCCTATCAGGTTGCCCGTTGCTGCAAACCAATTCCGGGCGATAAAGTAATAGGTTTTATTGATGATAATGAAGAGGTTATTGTTCATAAAAACAGTTGCCCCGAGGCGATACAGCTTGCTTCCAGATATGGAGAGAGAATTGTTAAGGCAAAATGGAGTAAACACACTGTCCTCTCGTTTCTTGCTAGAGTTAGTATGCGTGGAATTGACAGGATTGGCATACTTAATGAACTGACCCAATACATAACATTAGTTCTGAGTGTTAACATCAGGAAAATTTTTATTGAAACACATGATGGTATTTTTGAAGGATATATCGATTTATATGTACACAGCACCGATGATCTTGATAAGTTAATTAAACAGATATCGCATGTTAAAGGTGTTGAAAGGGTCTTCAGAACGGAGATAAAAGAGGATTAGCTTATTGATTGTAAATTTATTATTATTATTATTTAATCAGATGAATAACAGATATATTTATATATTTATAGTGGTCATTGTCTCAATAACCCTTACCGGATCTTGTGCAAACACTACCACCCCTCCTGCAGGTGGGGATAAGGACACTATACCACCCATTCTGATAAAGACACTCCCTGAACCTGGTGCTGTTAACTTTCCGGTTAAAGGTGGTGTAATTGAGTTAAAATTTGATGAGTATATCACTTTGAAAGAGCCCCAGAAATATATTTTTCTATCACCTCCGATAGATAAAAAGGTTGAGCCGAAAATTCGTGGAAAAAGCATATTTGTAACATTTCCGTCGAATCTCGACTCCTCTGTTACATATACCTTAAATTTCGGTAAATCAATTGTTGATAATAACGAATCAAATCAGTTTTACTCATATACTTTTCCTTTTTCAACAGGAAGCTATCTTGATTCACTATTTTGTTCCGGTACGGTTCTGAATGCCACGACTCTCTTACCTGCAGTGAATATAACTATAGCATTTTACAAAACGCTCTCAGACTCTGTAGTATTTAAAGAGAGACCATCTGCATTTTCAAAAAGTGATAAATTCGGATATTTTGTTGTCAGAAATATTGGAAAGGGACCTTATAAAGTCTATGCTTTCAGTGATGATAACAATAACTATATGTATGATCCGGATAATGAGAAAATTGCCTTTTCAGACTCTCTGTTAATTCCTGATATGATTCTCAAAGATTCTCTTAAAGAACTTGTTTTTGTTGAAGAGAAAGATACTGTAACAGCCCTTGGAAGGCCATCTGCATTAAGCTTATATCTTTTTAAAGAGGATCCTGCCAAACAATTTATTAAAGAATCAAAGAGACTGCATTCAAGAATGACATATATCAAGTTTTCAACTCCTGGTGTTAAAGTGATTTCAGCTGGATTCAGGGAGATTGATTCTCTTAATGTACTAAAGGAGATGAGTCTTAAAAGAGATAGTCTTGTTTTATGGATAACAGATACGTCGTTGGTTAAATTGCCTGATACTCTTCATCTTTCTGTCAAATATATGAAAACTGATTCCTTAGGAAAGCTATCTCCTTTTACTGAAAAGTTCAGTCTTGCTGCTCCTAAACCTAAAAAAAGAGATGATAACAACGACAAGGATAACAACAAAACTCTGAAAGAAAAAGAGAAACGTTCTGACTTGCTTGAATTTGAAATTGTTGCCGACCCTGCTCTTCTGGAACAGGAGGGCTTTCTTCTGAATTTTCCTAATCCATTGGTTAAATTTGAAAAGGACTCAGTTAACCTCAATTTTAAAACTCCAAAAGGAGAAAAGGGCAAACTCTCTTTTTTAACGATTTACGATACCATCTTCAGCAGATTTGTGAGATTGATGCCTCAGGGTAGGTTACTTCCCGGTTATGAATATACACTTGATATAAAGCGAAGAGCTTTTATGGACATATATATGCATACAAATGATTCAATTGTTAAATCTGTCTCGCTTCCTCAGAATGAAAGGATGTCCAGACTTATTCTGGATGTTACCAACGTAAAAGGCTCCTGCATTGTCGAATTAACCAACATTACAAGAGATAAGATATTCAGAAGCTTTAAGATTAAGAGTGACTCAAAACTCGAATTCCCTTATCTGCAACCAGGTAAATATTCGGTAAAAATCGTTCAGGACCTGAATGGTAACGGCATTATTGATACAGGAAACGTTATAGAAAAAATCCAGCCCGAAAAGGTCAGGCTCTTCAAACTTGCTAACGGATCGGCAATATTAATTATTCCGGAATCATCTGAGATTATACAAAGCATAAACGTCAAAAATATTTTCGATGAGAAATAAAAGCTGCTTAATAATTTGGATTTTTATACCACTGTTCTTCACTCTCTTATCAACAGCAAACTCTTTTGCCCAAAAGAGGGAACACCTTATTGGTGTTCGGGCAGGTTACAGTATAAGCGGAATCGACTCCAGACCCACTATTGAGACCAAGAGTATAGCCTCCGGTCAGAATTTTTCATTAGTTTATACATTCTATCACGATTTGTGGGGCACCATTAACCTTTTTGGTTTCCAGACTGGAATATCAAAAAATTCAGCGGGTTATATAACAGGCGAAAATGAAGTCAGATATGAGGTAATAACAGTACCTCTTGTATCGCAGTTTCACATTGATTTCTGGAAAATGCGTCTTCTGTTAAATGCAGGTGGCTTTGGAGGATACCGGATTAATAAAAGTTCAGTCAATGGTACAGGATTTGATGAATTCGATTACAGATACGACTATGGTTTCATTACCGGGGGCGGATTGGCTTTGAAGCTTAAACCTTTTGAGATTCATATGGAGGGTAATTACAACTATTCGCTCTCTTATGTATTCAATCCAAAAAAATACAGTTCAACTGATTATCTTTTCACATATCCGCATTCTCTTATTTTCAGTTTAACTTTATATATACATCTTTGATTTATGAGGAGTGTAGTGGTCAGGATTGGTAATGTTAATATAGGGAGAGGCTGTGAACTGGCTATCCAGACAATGTGCAACACACCTACTTCCGATGTTTCGGCATCGTTCAATCAGTGTGTCGGTATATATAACGCGGGCGCAGATATAATCAGGTTGACCACGCAAGGTTTAAGGGAAGTTGAGGCTTTGGGAGAGATTAAGAAAATGTTGAACTCAAAAGGTATAGAGACTCCTCTGGTAGCTGATGTTCACTTCTCTTACGAAGTTGCGCTTGCAGCAGCAAAAGTTGCAAATAAAGTAAGGATTAATCCCGGAAATTTTGCAAAAGATCATCAGACAGCTATGAGAGAGTTCTCAAATCTGATATCAGTTTGTAAGGCGAATGGAACTGCATTAAGAGTTGGGATAAATCATGGCTCACTTGGTGAAAGAGTTGTAAATAAATATGGGGACACACCCGAGGGAATGGCAGAGGCTGCAATTGAATGGATGGAGATGGCCGAAGAGAATAATTTTGACCAATTGGTTTTTTCACTGAAATCAAGCAACACCATAGTTATGACAAAAGCCTACCGCATGTTGAACAGTCGTATGGCTTCAAGAGGAGTAGTCTATCCACTCCATCTTGGTGTAACTGAGGCAGGAAACGGTGACGAGGGGAGAATAAAATCGGCATCTGCCATTGCAACTTTGCTCAATGAGGGTATCGGTGAAACAATACGTGTTTCACTTACTGAAAATCCTGTAAACGAAATAGTTGTTGCAAAATTCATACGAGACTTTTATAAGAATAGAAATAATTCAAAGCAGAGCTATAGTTTTATAACGAAAAATGGGCACAAAATTGCATCGGCATCTTATAAATCTGCAAGTTATAGTGAATTCATCCTTGCAGCATCATGTGATCTGGGCCCTTTATTGATAGACAGAACAGTTGATGATATTGATATATTGGCAACCATAAACAATGAGACTCTATCAAAACCTGATATTGATAAATTTCGTGATAATCTGTTGCAGGCGACAAGGAGAAAATTTACAAAACCCGAATATATTGCCTGTCCGGGATGTGGCAGAACTCTCTTTGACATTGAGAAGATATTCAATGAAGTAAAGCGAAGAACCGCACATTTGACAGGATATAATATTGCAGTAATGGGTTGCATAGTCAACGGTCCGGGAGAGATGGCCGATGCCGATTACGGCTATGTAGGCGAGGGTAGAAACAAAGTATGCATCTACAGGGGTAAAGAGCCGGTATACAGATCTGTTCCTCAGGATGAAGCAATTGACAAGCTGCTGGAACTTATTGAGGAAGATTCTCGCAATAAACTCTTCCGCCCCCGTAACGTGTAACAATAACTTTATCGCCTTTGTCGGCGATACCGCTCTCCATTGTCGCTTCATACCACTCCCCCTCTATCTCAACTTTTCCTGAAGGTCTCATATGAGACAAAACCTTTGCCTCCTTACCTATCAGATGAATTAAGTTGCTTTTTACACCGACAAAGCCATCTTCATCTTTTAAAACAGTTCTCAACGATATACCCGGCAAAAGATTGCTTTTAAATAACTTTCCGGCCAGGAAAACCGATCCTGTAACGGAGAGTAAAGCAGATAACAATACAATCGATACAGGTTTAATCAATACTAATAAATTTAATCTTCCGTCAAAATAGAAAAGATCATTGTCAATCATTGAAAATGCCAAACCGGTTATCATTAATATTATTCCGGATATCCCTGCTACTCCGAATCCTGGAATTACAAATATTTCCGCCAGAACAAGCAAAATCCCCATAAAAAACAGAATAATTTCCCAATTCTGAGCAAGCCCTTCAATATATAACGGAGAAAAATACAAAACGGCTCCGGTTAGCGCAGCTATGGATGGGAATCCGATGCCCGGACTCTGTAATTCGAAATAAATACCTCCTATTATGAGCATTAATAAGATACCCTGAATAACCGGGTTGAGGAAAAAGAGGAGTATTTTATCAAAAACCGATAACTTCTGATTATGTAGAGAAAAAAGATCAGATCCTGTTATCAATTTTCCAACCTCATCCAGATTTTGTGCTATTCCTTCACAATATCCGTTTTTTTGCGCCTCTTCCGGCGTATAACTCAACACATTAGTGGCATCAACCATAGACTCGGCTATTTTCGGATCTCTTCCGTTAACCTCGGCTGTCGCCCTCATCATCGCTCTCATAAAGGATTGATATTTATCCGGCATCACCTCTCCTGTCTGGTTAACAACCGTAGCCGCTCCTATACTCCCCCCCCTTCGCATGTAAATACTATCACAGGCAATTGATATTAATGCCCCTGCAGATGCTGCCTGGTTATCGATAAAGGCAGCTACAGGTATCGGGAAATTGAGTAAAGCAGTTCTCATGCTGTCTGCTGCATCAACAGCACCTCCGTAAGTATTCAGATGAAGAATAACATAGTCGGCTTTTAACTCAATAGCCTCTTTTAGCCCTTTTGATAGCTTTTTGGATGAAGATGCATTTATCTCTTGTTTAATCTCAATAACATATAATAATGGCTCTTTCGCAAAGGATAATGTTGTTATTATAATCGAGAGGAGGAGTGTGAAAATTCTCATTTGGTTTAACTTTTTAAACATGTGTAAATATAACCCGATTTTTTGTATTTTTGCTCAACATGAGCAATTCAATCATTAACTTAATATATTATACTAATGAAAATAAAACGACTATTACTAGCCGCTGCATTTTTGCTGTCAATAAGCCAGAGCTACGCTCAGGTTGCCTATCAGTTTATTAATCCCGATGATTCTGATTTTAGCGAAAGTTGTACCTCAATTGTTGTGGGTAAAGGTGCAAGCAGTGACGGATCAGTTATGACCGCACACACCTGTGATTCGAACTACAGAACATGGTTGGAGATATTTGGAAGAAAGACCTTCAAGCCCGGAGAGACCGAGCCTGTTTTCTGGGGCATACTTCACAATGAAGAGCCTTCTGATATGAGAAATGTTGTTGAAAAGGGAAGAATACCTGCTGTTGAAAAGACCTTCGCATTTTTGAATACTGCCTATCCATGTCTGAACGAAAAACAGCTGGCAATTGGTGAAACTACGATTGTTGGAAGAAAAGAGCTTGTAAACGATAAGGGTTTGTTCCTTATAGAAGAGCTTGAAAGAATCGCATTGCAACGTTGCTCAACTGCTGTGGATGCAATAAAACTGATAGGAAAGCTTGCCGAGGAGTTTGGTTACGGTGACTCAGGAGAGTGTATAACCATTGCCGATAAAAAAGAGGTGTGGCAACTTGAAATATTCGGTTCCGGAGCAGGAAAACCGGGAGCAATATGGGTTGCACAGCGAATACCTGATGATCACGTAGGAATATCTGCCAATATCCCAAGAATTTCCAAGGTAAATTTCAATGATCCTTCAAACTTTATGTACAGTTCAGATATAAAAGAGAGATGTAAAAAACTGGGCTTTTGGGATGGAAAAGAGGATTTTGTTTTCTGGAAAATCAATAATGGAAGCAAACCTTTTGCAATAAGAGATTATTATGTTTTGAGCACACTGGCCCCTTCGCTTAATTTAAAATTTGACGCTGAGGAGCTACCATTCTCAGTTAAACCTGATAAAAAGGTATCTGTAAGAGATATAATTGCACTTTACAGACAAACTTATGACGGTACTGAGTGGGATCAGACAAAAAATTTAGCGGTTGAGGTGTCAAGGAGAGATAAAGATAGAGGCGAATACAAAGAGAGCGTAAAACCTGTTTCGAACTTCATGACCAATGAGATGAGAATGTTGCTTAATCAGCTTAAACCTGGAGTGACAGAGAGAGTCCGTGGTATTGCTGTGATTCAATGCTCTTATTCGCACATTATTCAGTTAAGAGACTGGTTGCCTGATGAAGTAGGCGGTGTGGCATACTTTGCGTTTGATAATCCGGCACAGAGCCCGAGAATACCTATTTATTCGGGAACTATATCACTTCCAAAGAGTTTTCAAATTTGCGGACAGCACCGCTATCGTGAAGATGCAGCTATCTGGGCATTCCGTGAGACCAACAGAATTGCAACCATTAACTGGGATAAAACCCGTAAATTAATAGAACCTCAGATATATCAATTTGAAAATATGATGTTTGAGATGGCACCTGGAGTAGAATCAAGTGCCACTGAGTTGATAAAAACCGGCAAGACAGACGAAGCCAAACAGTTACTCACTAACCACACTCACAATTTTGCCTCTATGACTATGAAGAGATGGCAGGAGTTAAAAGCTGAATTGTGGAGTATATTTGCCAGGAGCATGTAATTAATCTTTAAAAAGGGCGTCAGGCCCTTTTTTTTATTTATATTATGTATAACTTTGCCGAGTTTATTTAATTTCTAACAGAAAAAGAGAAAATGCAGCTTTTCAAACCCGCAACCCTTCACCTGGAAAATGGTGTGGAATTTAAGGGATATTCATTTGGTTACGACCAAGCCGTTGACGGTGAGGTCGTTTTTTCTACCGCCATGGTAGGATATCCTGAAAGTCTCACCGATCCCTCCTACTCCGGACAGATTCTTTGTGTTACCTATCCACTGGTTGGTAATTACGGAGTGCCGGAAGATAATTACAAAGAGAACCTATCACAACTTTTTGAATCAGAGAAGATTCACGTGAGAGGATTGGTTATTTCCGACTACTCTTTCCGATTCAGCCACTGGAATGCTGTTAAAAGTCTTGACCAATGGTTGAAGGAGCATAAAATTCCGGGGATTTTCGGAATTGATACCCGGGAATTGACAAAAATATTGCGAGAAAAGGGTTCGATGTTAGGAAAAATTGAACCTGAAGGAAAAGTTTTATCTGAAATAAAAGATCCTAATCTGGAGAATCAAGTAGCAATTGTAAGTTGCAAAGAGATAATTCGATATGGATCAGGACCAAAAAAGATTGTGCTGGTTGATTGTGGGGTAAAACATAATATTCTAAGGTGTTTTATTAAAAGAGGTGTCGAGATTATAAGAGTACCGTGGGATTTCGATTTCAATACTCTTGAATATGACGGACTGTTCATTTCAAACGGACCCGGAAATCCTGATTTTTGCACAATTACCGTAGATAATATTCGCAAAGCACTTCAAAAAGATAAGCCTGTTTTTGGAATTTGTATGGGTAACCAGCTTCTTTCCATGGCCGGAGGGGCAAAGACCTTTAAGCTAAAATATGGTCACAGAAGTCATAATCAGCCGGTTAGGATGCTAAATACCGAAAGATGCTTCATAACATCACAAAACCATGGTTATGCTGTTGATAACAGCACACTCGGAAGCGATTGGGAACCACTCTTTATTAACATGAATGATAACACCAATGAAGGGATTAAACATAAGTATAAACCTTTCTTTTCTTGTCAATTCCACCCAGAAGCTTCAAGTGGTCCTACAGATACTGAATTTCTATTTGATGACTTTTTAAAACTACTCTGATAAAATGGATAAAAAGATAAAAAAAGTTCTCCTTCTCGGCTCGGGAGCATTGAAAATTGGTGAGGCAGGTGAATTCGATTATTCAGGTTCACAGGCTCTTAAAGCAATGAAAGAGGAGGGAATAGAGACCGTTCTAATCAATCCTAACATAGCAACCGTTCAAACGTCAGAAGGTGTTGCCGATAAGATATATTTCCTGCCGGTAACTCCCTTTTTTGTTGAACAGGTTATTAAAAAGGAGAGACCTCAGGGTATTCTTCTTGCATTTGGCGGTCAAACTGCTTTAAATTGCGGTGTAGAACTATTCAAAAATGGAATCTTTGAAAGCTATGATCTTAAGGTGCTTGGAACACCGGTTCAAGCAATTATGGATACTGAAGACAGAGAACTTTTTGTAAGAAAACTTGATGAAATCAATGTTAAAACAATTAAAAGTCACGCTGTTGAAAATATTAATGATGCTATAATAGCGGCAGATTCACTTGGATTTCCTGTAATTGTAAGGGCCGCATATGCGCTTGGTGGTTTGGGAAGTGGTTTTTGTGACAATAGAGAGGAGCTTATATCATTGTGTGAAAAAGCTTTTACACACTCACCTCAAGTGTTGGTTGAGAAATCACTTAAAGGATGGAAAGAGATCGAGTATGAGGTAGTCAGAGATAAATTTGATAACTGTATTACTGTATGTAATATGGAAAACTTTGACCCTTTGGGAATTCATACAGGTGAAAGTATTGTCGTTGCACCCTCACAAACGCTTACAAACAGCGAATATCACCTTCTCAGGGAACTTGCAATAAAAATTGTAAGACATATAGGTATTGTCGGTGAGTGTAATGTTCAATATGCATTTGACCCTTACTCTGAAGACTACAGAGTGATTGAGGTAAATGCCCGCTTGAGTAGATCGTCTGCATTGGCTTCTAAAGCAACAGGTTATCCGTTGGCTTTCGTCGCTGCAAAATTGGGTTTGGGATACGGACTCTTTGATCTTAAGAACTCAGTTACAAAAAGCACTCCTGCATTTTTTGAACCGGCACTTGATTATATAGTATGTAAAATTCCAAGATGGGATCTCTCTAAATTCCAGGGTGTTTCAAGAGAGATAGGTTCAAGTATGAAGAGCGTTGGGGAGGTTATGGCTATTGGAAGGAGCTTTGAGGAGGCTATTCAGAAGGGTCTTAGGATGATAGGTCAGGGCGCTCATGGGTTTGTTGCTAACAGAGAGATAGTTGTTGAGGATATCGACAAATCGTTGAGAGAGCCAACTGATAATCGTATATTTGTGATATCCAAAGCTTTTCAAAAAGGATACACTGTAGATCAGATTCATGAACTTACAAAAATTGACAAGTGGTTTCTGGATAAATTGCAGAATATAGTCTCAACTTCAAAAGAGATTTCCAATATTGACCATAAAGAGGATTTGAATGACGAGCTTCTTACAAAGGCCAAAAGAGAGGGATTCTCTGATTTTCAGATTGCAAGACTTATTTATAAGGATAAAATTGATGTTGATCTATCGGCATCAATGATTCGTGAACACAGAAAATTGAGAGGTATAGTACCGGTTGTTAAGCAAATTGATACGCTTGCTGCTGAGTTCCCGGCCCAGACCAATTATCTTTACCTGACTTATAACGGAACTTATAATGATGTCAAATATCTTGGTGATCATAAATCAATTATAGTTTTAGGATCTGGAGCATACAGAATTGGTAGTTCAGTCGAATTTGACTGGTGTTCAGTAAATGCTCTTCAAACTATAAGAAAGTGTGGATGGAGAGGAGTTATGATCAATTATAATCCTGAAACTGTCTCCACCGACTACGATATGTGTGACAGATTGTACTTCGATGAGTTAACTTACGAGCGGGTTATGGACATCTACGAGCTGGAAAATCCTCACGGGATGATTGTATCTGTTGGTGGTCAGATCCCAAATAACCTGGCGCTTAAACTTGACAAATCAGGTGTTAATCTATTAGGGACCAGCGCATCAAGTATTGATAATGCAGAGGATAGGCACAAATTCTCATCAATGCTTGACCGATTAAAAATTGACCAGCCAAGATGGAAAGAGTTATCGACTCTTGATGATGTTTTTGATTTTGTTAAGGTTGTTGGATACCCTGTTTTAGTAAGGCCATCATATGTGCTTTCAGGTGCAGCAATGAATGTATGTTCAAATAACAGTGAGTTAGAGCAATTTTTGAATTTAGCTGCAAATGTATCTAAAAAACACCCAGTTGTGGTATCAGAATTTATTCAGAATGCGAAAGAGATCGAGATTGATGCAGTCGCTAACAATGGAGAGATGGTCGCTTATGCAATATCCGAGCATATAGAGTTTGCAGGAGTACACTCCGGAGATGCAACTATTCAGTTTCCACCTCAGAAACTCTATGTAGAAACCGCCAGAAGGATAAAGAAGATTGCCAGAAAGATTGCCGAAGAGTTAAAAATTTCCGGACCTTTCAACATTCAATTTCTAGCTAAAGAGAATGATATAAAGGTAATTGAATGCAATTTAAGAGCTTCCAGAAGTTTCCCTTTTGTTTCAAAAGTTCTTAAAATCAATTTTATAGAGCTTGCTGCAAAAGTAATGATCGGAGAGAAATTCAACTTGCCGGGAAAAAGCGCCTTTGACCTTGATTATGTTGGCATTAAAGCGTCTCAGTTCTCTTTTTCACGCTTACAGAAAGCAGATCCGGTTCTTGGAGTTGATATGGCCTCTACAGGAGAGGTTGGTTGTATCGGAGATGACACAAATGAGGCTATACTTAAAGCTATGCTCTCAGTTGGATACAAAATTCCTTCCAAAAACATTCTTATATCATCGGGATCTGCAAAACAAAAGGCAGATTTGCTCTTTGCATCCAAACTGCTTAGTGAAAAGGGTTATAACTTGTATGCAACCGGAGGTTCTCACAAATATTTGGTTGATAATAACATACCGGTGACGCTAGTCCATTGGCCAAGTGAACCTGAAAATCATCCTCAGGCTTTAAGCATGATTCAAAATAAGGAGATTGATTTTGTGATAAACATTCCGAAAAACCTTACTCAGGTAGAATTGGAAAATGGTTATAAAATAAGAAGAGCTGCCATTGACTTCAATATCCCGCTGATAACCAACGCCAGACTGGCATCTGCATTTATTATCGCATTCTGCTCTATGGGGATAAACGACATACAGATCAAAAGCTGGGATGAATATATTTCATATTAAAGGGTTACTGATTTAATCGAGTAGGAGGAAAATAAAATAGTATTCCTCCTACTTTTTTCTTAAAGATCTATTGATCATCTTCACTTTCTCCTGAAGGTGTCAAATCTGAGCTATCTTCAATTAAATCTCTCTCCTTTTCAGGGTCAAAACCCTCTATATTTCTGAGCCTCCTTTGGATTGCCCTCGTTCTTACACCTACCAACTTATCAATATCATCGAGCCCCCCTTGAATATTTTTTTGCGCTTTGGTTAAGAGCTCTCCAAATGTACTGAACTCCTTTTTAACGGTTGCAAGAACATTCCATACCTCACCGCTTCTTTTTTCAATTGCAAGTGTTCTGAAACCCATTTGAAGGCTGTTGAGAATGGCGGCAAAAGTGGTAGGACCGGTAACAAGAACTTTATACTTATTCTGAATCTCCTCCAGTAATGACGACCTACGTACAACCTCGGCATAAATGCCTTCGAATGGGAGAAACATTATAGCAAAATCTGTTGTTGACGGCGGATCAATATATTTGGCAGAGATATCTTTAGCCATATTTTTAATTGCAACTTCCAGATTTTTTTGTTCCCTCTCTATCAATGTAATATCGGCACTATCATATGCATTTTGAAGTGATTCGTAATACTCTTTAGGAAACTTAGCATCGACCGGAAGCCATATGTGTTTTCTGCTGTCATCTTTGCCCGGTAATTTAATCGCAAACTCAACGAAATCCCTTCCGGAAGTTTTTGTTTTCACATTAGTTTCATATTGGTCGGGAGCAAGAATATTTTCAAGCAACATTGAGAGTTGAACCTCCCCTATACCACCTCTCATCTTCACATTACTCAACACACGTTTGAGCCCTCCTACGTCCTGAGCAAGTATCTGCATCTCCCCCAAACCCTTTTGAACTTCAATTAGCTGTTTTCCAACTGTTTCAAAACTTCTGCCAAGCCTTTCGCTAAGTGTTTTTTCAAGTTTCTCCTCAACTGTCCCCCTTATTTGTTCAAGCCTCTTCTCTGTATTTTGAATCATCTCATTTTGTCTCTTCTCCAATTGATCCAGCCTCTCTTTTTGTAATTCGGTAAGTAAAGAGATTGAGTTTGCCGATGAGTCCTGAAAATTTTTAAAATTGTTGCTTATGAATTCTGAAAATCTGGATAAAGAAGCAGATAATTCGTCCCTATTCTCTTTATTGAGCCTTTGAATCTCAGTTAAAAGATATTTCTGATCCAGTGAAACCTTTCTTAAAGAGGCGTTAGTATTGAATATCTGTACGATAATCAGAACAATCAGTACAATTAACAGTATAAATTCCAATGTAATAGTCATATCTTTTTTGTCTGAAAGTTATCATTTAAAAATGAAAAATAAAAAATAAAATATCTATCTTTGTTATGGTAAAAGCTTATACAATAGATTATGATACTAAATAAACAGGTTGGGGTTTTCCTGAATCTGGTTCATTGCCAGTTTAAACAGTATCTGAATAAAATCTTTCAGGATCATGGCTTTAATTTAACTCCTGAACAATTTCTTGTCATGGATACACTCTGGGACGATGGAGTTCTCTCCCAGCAACAGATTGCCGATATAATCATAAAGGATAAAAACTCTGTAACAAAACTTATCGATGCACTTGAAAAGAAAGGGCTGGTTATAAGAAAAACCGACGATCAGGACAGAAGGTTAAATAAGATCCATTTAACCGAAAAGGCTGTCTCGATTAAAGAGAGCATTACAATAATCGCAATAGAATCTACTGACAAAATCATTAAAGATATTCCTAAAGAAGATCTGATCAACTTTATAAAGGTATTGAACAAAATGTCAAACAACATGAGTTCGCTAATTCAAAAGGACTGATAAACAACATGAAGATAGATGTTTTAATTATCGGAGGGGGACCTGCAGGACTTGAAAGTGCAGCATCATTACACAATTTAGGTATTAGCAGTATAATTATTGAAAGAAACACTTCTCCAGGTGGGCATTTACTGGAGTGGGATAGACTTTTCCCCGATGGTGAAAAAGCATCTGAAGTTCTTAAAAAATTACTCTCACAACCAGGTACTTCAAATATTATTACCTCTTCTACAATAAATTCAATTAAGAAATGTGGTGAAAATGACTTTTTTACAACATTAGAAAATGGAGATATTATTGAAAGTAAGAGTATTATCTTAGCTACCGGCTTTAATCTTTTTAATGCAACAAAAAAACTTGAGTATGGTTACGGGCTTTTTAAGAGCGTTATAACAAACTCTGAACTGGAGCAGTATTTTAAAGGCAAAAAGAGCTTCGGACCACTCTCTCCTGAAAAAGTATGCTTTGTACATTGCGTTGGTTCAAGAGATGAAAAGGCATCAAACAGACATTGCTCAAAAGTATGCTGTATTACGGCTGTTAAACAGGCTATAGAGCTGAAAGAGATCTTTCCTGACAGTGAAATTTACTGCTTCTATATGGATCTGAGGATGTTCGGCAGAGGTTATGAAGATGTCTATCTTAAAGCCCAGGTAGAACATGGAATCAGATTTATCCGCGGCAGAGTATCTGAAATTTCTGAAAACGAACAAGGAAAGGCTGTTATAAAGGCTGAGGATACTCTCTCTTCAAGACCTATCAAAATTTCAATGGATCTGGTCGTTCTAATGACAGGTATAGTACCTGACACCTTAAATAATTCAACTATTGACAGTCTGAGTATTGAAATAGGCGAAGACGGATTTGTAAATCCTCTCGATTTTTTTACAGAATCGGTTAGTACAAATCAATTGGGTGTATTTACTGCAGGATGCGTCACAGGCCCGAAAAATCTGCCTGAAGTATTTGGCGATGCACACTCTGTTGCCCTTAAGATTAAAAACTATTTTAAATATCTGACAAATGGTTGATTTCGGGTATAAAATAACTGTGGGAAACAGAGTTGATCTTGACAATTCCGATAATAGTTTATTTAAAAGAATAAAAGAATTATCACCTGATATTATAAAGTGTATTGCTTGTGGTTCCTGTGTATCATCCTGCAGTGGGGGAAATTTTTCCAATGTGAGCTTCAGAAGTGCAATATTGTATTTGGAGAGAGGGCTCAACAAACAGAGTATAAGCATTATCAATGGCTGCATGCTTTGTGGCAAATGTACAATTGTTTGCCCGCGTGGAATTAATATCAGAGAAATAATTCTCTCATTCTCAGATACATATAAGACCATCAAACATTGAAAGAGAGAATAATATTCGGCTACGATCCTATGGTTATCCCATTTACATTAGGGGTAATATTTATAATTCTTTATGCATCGGTAGGAACAATACGTATTCTAATTTCATTAACTAAGCAGGAACGTTTAAGTCTGTTAAAATCACTCTTTTCATCTAAGATATTAAAAACCGTAAGAGATATTTTTACAGACGTTCTTTTGCATTTGAAGATATTCAGGAAGAATATCTTACTAGGATATATGCACTCCAGCATAGCTTTCGGATGGTTTATGCTAATACTGATCGGACATATAGAGGTACTACTTTACACACCACAAAGGAACGGTGTAATCTATTATCCTGTTTTTTTCAGATTTTTTGTTACTGAAACAAATGAGACTTTAAGAGGTGCATTCTTTTTCTTCTTAATGGATCTCTTCCTGTTGATTGTATTAAGCGGAATCTCAATTGCCGTGTATAAAAGGTTCCGGTCGCACAGACTTGGCATGAAGAGAACAACCCGATTAAAAACCGGGGATACTATTGCTTTATACTCTTTATGGCTGATTTTTCCATTGAGACTACTTGCAGAAAGTTTTACCGCAGATATAAGCGGAGGAAGCTTTCTCACCGAAAGTGTCAACTGGCTGTTAAGAAGATTTGCAGATTATGAGAGTTATATGCTACCAGTCTGGTGGGCATACTCTTCAACACTTGCACTGTTTCTCTTTTCGCTGCCTTTTTCAAGATATATGCATATTCCAACCGAGATATTACTTATTTTTCTCAGAAATGCAGGGATAAAATCTACTCATTCACGGGATGGGTTTGCAGAAGCAGAGATCTATTCATGTTCATCCTGTGGAATATGTATCGATGCCTGCCCTATGAGTGTTATAGACAATAAGGTGGAATTCACCACGGTATATCTCCTTAGAAAATTAAGACGCCGGAAAAAAGATACTCTTGAGGTTTCCAGAGAGTGTCTTATGTGTGGAAAGTGTGTTGCTGCATGTCCTGTGGAGATCGATTCATGCAGATTAAAGCTCATAAAAAAAACAGAAAATTTTGATTCTGATTTGTTTGATCATACCTACCTGATAGAAAATAAGAATGTTGAATTGAAAAACACAGGCATTACCAATAGTGAAAAGACCATTTCAGAAAAAAAAGTAGCCTATTATGCCGGTTGTATGACACATCTCACACCGGTAATTTATAACTCTTTACTATCTGTACTAGAAAAGGCTTCGGTTAAATATACCTTCATAGACAGAGAAGGATCTGTATGTTGCGGAAGACCAATGATTCTAACCGGAGGAAAAGAGGCTGCCCAAGAGATGATACAGCGAAACTCAAAATTGATTGAAGATAGTGGTGCCGATATTCTTCTTTTATCTTGTCCTATCTGTTACAAGGTATATAAAGAGGAGTATAAACTAAATAACATAGAAATTATGCACCACTCCGAATACCTCGAAAGACTGATTCAAGAATCACTGATTAAGGTAAAAAAGGGGGATTATACAGCTGTTTATCACGATCCTTGTGAATTAGGAAGAGGAGTTGAAGTATACAAACAACCACGGGAGGTGCTGGAAAGATGTTTAACTCTGAAAAGTGCATTTATGGAGGAAAAGGAGAGCATATGTTGCGGGGGCTCATTGGCAAGTTCAAAGTTTACATTTAAAGAAAGAGAGAAAATAACAAGGCACTCCCTGGAAAATCTCTGTTTTGCAAGTCCCGATATTATTGTTACTTCGTGCCCGCTATGTTTGAGTACCTTTAAGAGGTTAAACCAGATACCAACTTTAGATATTGCGCAAATAGTTGATAATCAAACTTTGTAACATAATGCTTATATATTAATATTATAACTACATATATATCAATCACCTACAATTATTAATGAAAACAAACTACAAACTGCAGAATTTTGCAAACGGGAACACTTTTGAAGACACCGGGTGGTTACTTAATGATCCTGAATTTAATGGTTCGTCTCTTATAAGAGCTATATATGAAAAAAAGAAGTTAAGTGTTGGAGATGACAGCCTGGGTATATATAAATTTGCCGATTGGTTACCTGTAAACAGATTTTTGAAAAATTCATCATCAACTGTAACATACAAAAGTAAAAAGCTTGCCGGATTTTTAAATCTCCCTGATCTTTATATTAGTTTCAGTGGTTACTGGCCCGAAATCGGAGCCGGGATGACAACATGTTCCTTTAAAGAGACTGAGGCATATTCGGTTTGTGCAAGAATGTTCCCGGGTCAGAAAGGGGTAATGGTTGTTGCATCAGCAGGGAACACAGCAAGAGCGTTTGCTAAAGTTTGTTCTGCAAATGACATCCCACTCTTACTTGTTGTCCCGGAAGATAACCTGGATGCATTATGGTTCAGTGAAATTATTCACGAAAATGTTAAGCTTGTTTGCACTCCTAAGGGTAGTGATTATTTTGATGCTATAGATCTTTCAAATAAAATATGCAAATCTTCAATGTTTTTTGAAGAGGGTGGAGCTAAAAACGTAGCCAGAAGAGATGGAATGGGAACTACAGTTTTATCGGCAACAACATTCATTGGAAAAATTCCTGATTACTATTTCCAGGCAATCGGAAGCGGCACCGGGACAATTGCCGCCTGGGAGGCAAATATCAGACTTATTGAAGATGGAAGATTCGGATCCGATAAAATGAAATTGCTACCTTCTCAGAATAGCCCTTTTACACCTATGTACGATGCATGGAGGGGAGGAAGAAGAGATATTATTTTCAATGACGAAAACGAAGCCAGAGAAAATGCACTAAAAATTGAGGCTAAGGTTCTATCCAACAGAAGACCTCCTTACTCTGTTCCAGGTGGATTATATGATGCGCTTTATGACTCTTCCGGGGATATTGAATCTGTAACAAATAGTGAGCTGAATGCAGCTTGTGCACTTTTTGAAAATGAAGAGGGTATTGATATCCATCCTGCTGCCGGGGTTGCTCTGGCAGGAATGATAAAATCAATTGAATCCGGTAAAGTTGATAAAGAGTCGGTATTAATGTTAAATATAACCGGTGGTGGTGAAATGAGATTAAAATCTGAGATCAAGCCTCATTATATGAAACCCAATATAATATTGAGCAATAGTAACGATATTATTACAATTATTAAGAAAACCGAATCTCTTTTTTAACAAATTTTAACTTTATTTCTTAAATTTGCCGTCTCTTTCACAAAAACGGTAAAATGAGGCTAAATTTATCTTCGGTCTTCAGACCAAAGCTATTCGATATTTTAATAAATCGAAGATACGATAGAAAAACTTTTGTTTCTGATTTAATCGCAGGGATCATTGTAGGTATAATTGCTCTTCCTCTTGCAATTGCATTTGGGATAGCCTCTGGGGTTACACCACAACAGGGGTTAATAACCGCTGTTGTTGCAGGTATACTTACCTCACTTTTTGGTGGTTCCAAATTTCTGATAGGTGGACCAACAGGAGCATTTATAGTTATTGTTTATGGAATTGTTTCCCAATATGGCATCTCCGGATTGATTATAGCAACAGTGCTGGCCGGTATCATGCTCGTTGCAATGGGACTTTTTAAGTTGGGAGATATAATTAAATTCATCCCCTATCCTATTGTGGTTGGGTTTACCAGTGGAATTGCAGTTGTTATCTTTTCAACGCAAATAAAAGATTTGCTTGGTCTGAATATTGAAAATGTACCGTCGGACTTTATTCCGAAATGGGTTTCATATATTGAGAATTTATCTACAATAAACTTATGGGAAAGCGCTTTAGGAATTTTTTCAATTTTGATAATAGTTGTTTGGCCAAGATTTAATAAGAAAATACCCGGTTCTCTTATGGCAATATTAATCGGGACCCTGGGTGCACTATTACTATATAAACTGGCAGGAATAGACTTTCTTACTATTGGAAGCAAATTCCCTGAACTTGCCGGTGGCATACCGCTCCCAAAACCGGAAGCACCAAAAATAGATTTTGAAGCAATAAGAATGTTATTTCAACCAGCAATTACTATCGCTTTACTTTGTGCCATTGAATCTTTACTTGCAGCAATGGTAGCTGACGGTGTAACCGGTAAGCGGCATGATTCAAACACAGAGCTTATAGGTCAGGGTATTACAAATATTATAACACCTATATTCGGAGGTATACCTGCAACCGGAGCAATCGCCCGTACTATGGCTAACATTAATAATGGAGGTAAAACCCCGGTTGCAGGTCTGATTCACGGAGTTGTACTGCTATTGATCTTTCTCTTTCTGATGCCATATGCTGTCTATATTCCGCTATCTACACTGGCGGCTATCCTGATTATTGTTGCATACAATATGAGTGAATGGCGTACTTTTATCTCTCTCACAAAGGGGCACAGGGCAGATGTTGCAGTTCTTTTGATTACCTTTTTTCTTACTGTTCTTGTAGATTTAACAGTTGCAATAGAGGTAGGAGTTGTGCTGGCTATAATTTTGTTTGTTAAACGAATATCAGAGACATCATCAATTAAAATAATTGAAGAGAAGAGTGTTTCGGGAAGTGAAGATGAGGAGGCTCCAAACGATTTAGAGTTACTCGGTATTCCTAAAGGCGTTGAAGTCTACGAGATTGATGGTCCATTCTTCTTTGGCCTTGCAAGCAAACTTGATGAAATTGACTCATCATCAAATCTGAATGTCAAGGTGAGAATAATCAGGATGAGAAAAGTTCCGTTTATTGATTCCACAGGACTGAATAACCTGAGAAATCTCTGGAAAAGATCAAAAAAAGAGAAGATTCAGGTTATTCTTTCCGGAGTTAATGATCAGGTATACGATACCTTGTTCAAATCTGGTTTTTTACCGGAGATAGGAAGAGATAATGTTTTTCCTCACATAACTATGGCTTTGGAGAGAGCTTCACAGATAGTGAGCAAGGAGGATGTTCATCAAAAAAGACACTTTTAGAATGCATACTTTCAACACATTAACACCTAAAATCAAAGGTATTATATTAATATTGACAGCTAATATCTTATTCTCTCTTAATATGCCTGTTTCAAGAGAGCTGACTCCTGAATGGATTGATCCTTTCGGATTATCTTTTTTAAGGATTTCATTTGCGTTTGTATCATTTTTTGTTTTATCTCTGTTCTTGAATAAACGAGAAAAATTTTCACTTAAAGAACATTTAACTCTGTTTATTTGCGGAATATTGGGAACAACTACAAATCAGTTATCATTTCTTGCAGGCCTTGCCAAAACCTCACCTGTGGATGCATCACTGATTATCACCGTAACTCCCATCATTACAATGATATTTGCTGCATTAATAATTAAAGAACCAATCACTTTTAAAAAAATATCAGGAGTTTTTACCGGAATGGGTGGTGCAACACTAATATTATATGTTTCATATTGCGGTATGTTCAAACAAAGTGGAACAATTGAAGGAAACTTAATTGTTCTTATAAGTAGTTTTGTATATGCTCTTTATCTTGTTCTGGTCAGACCTTTGATGATTAAATATTCCCCGATTGAGGTGATGAAATGGACGTTTTTTTATGGAACTATCACCTCTTTACCTTTTACTATTTCCTATTTAAAACTTTCAGAAGGATTTGGTATAACTCATTATATGCAACTCGGTTATGCTCTTGTATTCGGAACTTTTGCAGCCTATATGCTTGTTGCATTTTCTCTTAAACTACTAAGACCAACAACAGTCAGTATGTTTAATTATGTCCAGCCTCTTCTGGCCTCTTTTGTTGCAGTTATGATAGGCCAGGATACATTAAACTGGACCAAACCAGTCTCAGCTGCTCTGATTTTTATTGGTGTTTATATGGTAATTACCTCTAAATCCAGAGATGAAATTGCAGTTTCATCTAACAATTAAGGAGAGCGGAAGACTCTCATTCTGCAGACGATCTAATACGGTAACTGTGATTCTGTCTCCTTTTTTCAGCTTGATTCTGAACCTCTTATCCTTTACAATTGCATATGTATTGTCAGGAGATAAACTAACAGGATAACCTGTTGAACGATCTGAATAAAGAACAAAAAAGAATGGTTCATTCATTGGTTCGTTTTCAGGAAAAACCTCCCAGCTGACCAATCCATTTTTATATTGAAGCGATTTAACTCTTTTCGGAGGCAGAGTGTCAATGTGTTTGTAAAGTGGCATTAAAGCGGGTTTTCTTTGATAGTTATATTTTAGACTATCAGATAGATTCTTAAGATTTTTTAATCCTAAACCGCTCCACCAGATGTTTCCATCAATATTCGGATCCTCTCTTACCAGCTTCATCTTTCTGAATAACTGGTTAACAACATCACCAAATCTGTTCTTTATCTCTAGTTGATTCCAGATACTCTGACCAATATAGAGATTAACTCCGTTTTTATTATTTGACCACCATTTTATAAGGGAGAGATAATCGGCCCTTGTGTGTCCTATTTCCCAATATAGTTGTGGTGCGTTGTAGTCTATCCATTTGCATTTTGTCCAAAGCAGAACATCGGCAAAGAGATCATCGTAATTGGTCTGCAGAGCGTTTGATTCAGAGCCGGCAGGATCGGCACTTCTGTTTCTCCAGACTCCAAAAGGGCTAATGCCAAACTTTACCCAAGGCTTAATACTCTTAATTGAATCATTTAAGGTTTTTATGAGAATGTTAACATTATTTCTTCTCCAGTTATCTTTATCAAATCTATCAAAACCATCCCTTTCATGGTATTTTTCAAAGCTTTTATCATCGGGAAAATCCCTGAAAGGGATTCTGTATGGGTAGAAATAGTCATCAAAGTGTATAGCATCAATATCATACCTTCTTACAAAATCAGTAACAACTTTTATTGTATGCTCTCTTGACTCAGGTTCACCGGGATCAAAATAGATTTGATTACCGTAAAATATAAACATATATGGCTTTTTAAAATACAGATGGTCAGGTGATAGTACCTCATTACTGTTTGAAGAAACTCTGTAAGGATTGAACCATGCATGCATCTCCATGCCTCTTTTGTGACACTCTTCTGTAATAAATTTTGCCGGATCAAAATAAGGAATAATCTCCATTCCCTGAACTCCTGTAAGGAAACGACTCCAAGGTTCAAGTTCTGAATAGTACATTGCATCGGCCTGAGGTCTTACCTGAAATATTACAGCATTCATATTAAGTGACTTGAACAGATCCAGATATGAAATTATATCCTTTTTTATCTCTTCGGTACTCATATCTTTCCATGTAGTATTTACAACGGTAGGAAACCATGCACCCCTGAATTCTCTTTTAGGGTTAACTGCAACCTTCGACTCTGTTATTGTACAAATAAACAGCAGGAATATAGTGATGAGATTTTTCATAATAAACTAGTGTAAACCTTTATTAATCTGCTTAATTAAACCGTCTGAACACTCCTCTAGAATATCAAGAACTGTTCTAAACCCTGATTCTGATGAATAGTAAGGATCAGGTACCTCATTGTATTGACCACTCTCTGAAAAGGAGGTCATTTTGTAAATCTTTGATTTATGATCATCTCTGACAATGAGTCTGTTGAGTTGAGAAATATTGGAGTCATCCATTCCTATAATCATATCGAACTTTTCGAAATCAATTTTAGGGTCAATTTTCCGCGATATCGAAGTGATTTTATATCCCCTTTCCATTGCTGCTCTTCTCATTCTCGGATCGGCACTCTCGCCGTTGTGATATCCGTTTAATCCGGCAGAAGCAATTTCATACAGATGCTCTTCAGATGCAAGTTCTACTTTTTTTCTGAAGATAGCCTCTGCAGCCGGAGATCGGCAAATATTTCCTAAACAGACAAATAGAATTCTTCTTTTATCAGTTTTAAACAGATTTTGTTTCATTGTCATTAAAAATTAAAACCTGCCTTATACAGGCAGGTTTAATATTTAAAAATTTTACTTAGATAGATTTAACTATAATAGCTGTTCCCATTCCTCCTCCGATGCATAATGAGGCCAGACCATATTTTTTCCCCGATTTTTTCAGAGCATGTACCAGAGAAACCAGTATCCTGTTTCCAGATGCGCCAATTGGATGTCCTAATGCAATTGCACCTCCGTTTATATTACACCTTCCGTCAAACCACTCTTTTGTAACATTATGCTCGGATATTAATTCACTTATTACTCCAAGTGATTGGGCAGCGAAAGCTTCGTTCAATTCTACTATGTCTATATCAGATAGTTTTAAAGAGGCTTTATGTAGTGCTTTTCTGATTGCCGGAACAGGTCCCATTCCCATAATTGAAGGATCCACTCCTCCCTGACCATGAGCGATAATTTCTGCTATAGGTTTAAGTGAGTACATGTTAACAGCCTCCTCGCTGGCAAGCATCACAAATGATGCTCCGTCATTAACCCCGGATGCGTTACCTGCTGTTACAGTTCCATCTTTTTTAAATGCCGGCTTTAATGAAGCTAGTTTTTCAGGTGCTGTTGCTCTGTTTGGATACTCGTCTCTGTTAAAAAGAGTTGTCTCTTTTTTAGTAACTATTTCAACAGCAGTTATCTCTTGGTCAAATTCGCCATTATCAACAGCTCTTATTGCTTTTTGCTGAGAGTTGAATGCAAATTCATCCTGTTGTTCACGAGTTATAGAATACTTCTCTGCAATGTTTTCTGCAGTGATACCCATATGATAGTTGTTAAAAGCATCGGTCAACCCGTCGAATATCATATGATCCATTGCCTGAAGATGGCCCATTTTAACTCCTCCTCTTAGGGTTCCGCCCGGAAGGATAAAACCGGAGTTGCTCATAGACTCTGTTCCACCGGCAATAACAATCTGAGCATCACCCGAAACAATATCTGCATATCCATTCATGACAGATTTCATACCTGATCCGCATACCATATTTATTGAATATGCCGGAACTTCAGCAGGTATACCGGCCTTTATTGAGCACTGTCTTGCAACACCTTGTGACTGTCCGGCCGAGAGAATATTTCCGGCTATAACAGAATCAATTTTGTCGGGAGATACTCCAGTCTCTTTTAGAATATCTTTTATAACTATTGCTCCAAGTTCTCCAGGATTAAATGGTGAAAGTGAACCCATAAACTTTCCAATAGCTGTTCTTTTTGCCGATACGATGTAAACCTTTTTCATATTAACTCCTCATTTTTATTAGTTTGTCAGAAATAATCAACTTAGCACCTGTTGCCTGGATAACCTCTTCTATTGTAAAGTCAGGGTGTATTTCCATAAGCTCTATTCCCTTTTCTGTTATATTCATAACACCCATCTCCGTGATAATCATATTAACCTGACCGGCCGCTGTTAAAGGTAAATTGCACTTTGTCAAAATTTTATGTGCTCCTTTAGCAGTATGCTCCATAGCAAGAATAACTCTTCTGGCACCTACTATAAGGTCCATTGCTCCACCCATACCGGGAGTCTTCTTTCCGGGTATCATCCAGTTAGCCAGATTTCCCTTCTCATCGGCCTCTAAGGCTCCAAGTATTGTAACATCAACATGACCTCCTCTTATAATAGAAAATGAGATAGAAGAGTCAAAACATGAGGCTCCGGGAAAGTATGTTATATAGCCGTTACCTGCATTTTTAAAATTTTCATTCTCACACCCTGGTTCAGGTTCCGGCCCCATACCGAGCAGACCATTCTCTGATTGCAATGTTACCTTAATTCCTTCCGGTAAATAGTTTGGAATCAGTGTTGGAAGACCTATACCCAGGTTAACAACATCTCCATCGTTCAGTTCAAGGGCTGCTCTTCTGGCAATTACCTCTCTTATCTGATTTTTGTCCATAGTATTAATTTTAGTGTTATCTACTTTAAAAATTTTCTGGATACATACTCCTGTGCAATGTAGGATGCCACATCATCGGCATAGCTGTTCATTCCAAAACCGGCATCGTAACCCAGCTCCTTTGCAAGTTCATGATTAATTCTTGGACCGCCGCAAACTAATATCACTCTCTCCCGCAAGCCTTCGGCTTCAAGTAATTCCACAAGCTCAACAAGATTTTTGATATGTACATCTTTTTGAGTAACCGTTTGTGAAACAAGTAGTGCATCGGCATTTAACTCCAAAGCTTTTGCAATAAAATCCTCATTTAAGACCTGCGATCCCAGATTGTATGCATCTATCATCTCATACCTCTCAAGTCCATAGTGACCTGCATATCCTTTCATATTCATAATTGCATCTATACCTACTGTATGTGCATCGGTTCCGGTACTGGCCCCAATAACTACCAAAGGTCGGCCAACATTCTGTTTAATATAGCTATCGGTTTCATGCATGTCCATAACAGAACTTTCAACTTTAGGAACATAGATGGTTGTGAAATCTACATTGTGTGAGCAGTTTCCATAACAATTGAAGAAGGTATAGCCAGGCGTAAGCTCCTTAAAGAAAACAACTTGTGGATTATCTATTCCCATTTTCTTCAATAGCTGTTTTGCTGCTTCGGTCGCTTCGGCTCCTGCCGGAACGGGAAGTGTAAAACTCAATTGTATCTTACCATCATTCATGGTATCGCCATATGGTGTTACTCTCTTTAAATCCAGAGTTTTGTCAAAATCATTATTTTTAACTGAATACAGACCAGCGCTCATCTTATTTTCCTCCTTTCATTATTGTTATAAATGGATTTATGTAGTTAATACCCTTATAAACTACCCCTTCAAGTCCTTTTCCTCCATTCTTTGATCTCTTTACATCACCAAATAGTCCCAGTTCCAGTGCAGAAAAGAGCCCCTCCTGCTCTACTCTTTCCAAAGTAGAAATTGCGTTCTCCAGAACCTGCGCCGCTCTTCTCTTTATTATTCCATTTTCCTTGTATTCAATCTCATCTCCAATATTTTTCATATTGTTAAAAATATATCTAGCATTTTCGATTGAGAGGTATCTGTCCGACATAAATGGGGTATGTATCGCCTCTGTAGGCATTCCAAGAAGCTGTAAACCCTGATTTGTCCAGATACCAATAATATTAAATAATGCGTCCTGAATGTGTCCTTTAAATATATTCCCTGTCATAAATTTTGTAGGAGGCATATATTTTAAAGGTGATTTTGGAAAAATCTCCCGAATCATTTGAGCTTGAGCTAATTCATATAAAAATCCGTTTTCTGTGTCCGGATTCATTTCAAAAGCATGACCAAGACCCATCTGCTCTTCGGGAATTCCTGCAAGAAGTGCAAGTTGTTCATTTATAAAGTCTGATGCCAAGACAGTATGAGCCTCTTCAAATGCGTCAGCAGTAGTTAAATAGTTATCTTCACCTGTATTAATTATTACTCCGGCGAATCCGTTTATAACTCTTGAGAAAAACTGATCTATAAGAGTTCTTTGCATATTGATATCTCTGAAGAGGATTCCATAAAGAGCATCATTAAGCATTACATCAAGCCCTTCAAATGCACCCATCACTGCAATTTCAGGCATACAAAGACCTGAACAATAGTTGCATAACCTTATATATCTGCCCTGTTCTTCTCCAACTTTGTCCAGAGCAGATCTCATAATCCTGAAGTTCTCTTGTGTAGCAAAAGTACCTCCAAAGCCCTCTGTGGTAGCTCCGTAAGGTACATAATCAAGGAGTGACTGTCCGGTTGTTCTAATAACTGCAATAATATCGGCTCCTTGCCTTGCTGCTGCTTCGGCCTGTATTACATCTTCATATATATTACCGGTTGCTACGATCACATAGAGATATGGCTTATTTCCCTCTCCAAGTTTCTCAATATAGTCCTCTCTTCTCTCCCTTCGTTCATTAATTCTGTTTATGCTAGAGTTTACAACCGGTCTGATGGCTGATTCCAATTTATCACGGTCGTTTACAGGAAGTTTGGTTATATCCAGTTCTCCTAGTGAAATTTTTAAAGCTATCTGTTGAGGTGTAAAAGATGTATTTACCATGGCATTTGCTATATAAAACAGAACACCTTCGTTTAATACTCCTGCCTCCTTAAGTTTATCCACAACAATGTTTGGAAGCGGAACCTGATTTTCGTCCACTCCATCTATACCGGCAAGACGACAAAGTGTTCTCTCAACAGCTACAGTTGTATAATTTTCAACAAAATCCTGTATATCAGAGGCTATAGTACCTGCTAACCCTCTGGCATATTCAATTCTGTCAAAATCCAATCCTAGTTTACTATCACTCATTTGATTCTATATATTTAATTTATCTAATATCTGTTTTGATTCACTCAACCAATTATGGTCTATTTCAAGTGCTTCTGCTATATTAAGGGCTTCATCTGGTATTGATGCTCCTGTGACAGGAATAAGTGAATAATTCATCTCGCCATTTTGGAGTCCGGTAACTTTGAGTTTATTGCAGTTTACGGTATCCAGGTTATAATGGGTTGTTATGACTGAATAGGCTATCCTCTTTTCAGATACCTTAATTAAACCGGCTGCAAGTGCTGTCCCCTCTCTTGGATTGGTGGTGCCTGCAGGTTCATCTATTAGTGCCAGTGTTATATTTCCTGAATCTGATTTTTTCAGAATGTGGTCGATTCTTTTTAATTCGGCAGCAAAAGATGAGAGCCCTTTTTTGTAATCCTGTCCGTCTCCGGATGAATAACTTACATATTCTACAATAGGAATCGATGCTTTAGTTGCTGGAATCCCAAAACAAAACTGGAAGAGGAACTGGCATAGAGCCAGAGTCTTAAGTGTTACACTCTTACCTCCCATGTTAGAACCTGTAATGAGTAATGGTTCATTTGCTTTAAATGAGATATCTACAGGTTGAAACTCTCTTTTATTCTGTTTTAATATCTCTGAAACCTCCGGATTAAACATAGCAATATAGGTTGCTCTATTCTCTGAAAAATCAGGTATTGTCAACTTCAACTCCTCTATCTGCTCTGATTTGGCAATAAGAATATCTGTTTTGGATAATATGTTTAATGCAGAGTTAAGGGATGTGGTATATTGTTTAAGTGATTCAGAAATATTCTCTCTTACAGATTCCTCCAGTATTGAGATCAGATTCATGATCTCTGCGGAGGAGTTTCCGGAGATCCTTAAGTGATCTCTTGCATTTTTCAGAGCTGTGGAATAACTATCATAGATATAGAAAGAGTTGATTCTTTTACATTCAGGGTCAAGAATATCTATAACATTTTGTAAATCAGGTAATTTTAAATAGACAGGATAGTTATTGCCTGTTAAATCTCTTATTTCCTGATTTATAATTGCAAGCTGCTTTATTTCAAAAAGCTCTATATCATCCAGAAGTAATCCGTCAGATAAGCGTAACAGAGTTTTTCTTATATCCTTAAGATGTGATAATTTGAGTTTTATCTTTGATTTAATTGATCGAAGCTCCCCTTTTTTCGAGTATAGATTGAATACATCTCTAAGCTCAGAATAACCCGCCTCAATCTCTTTCCTTGAGGTATGCATCTTGCTTTCCAGTAACATATGTCTGGATAATGGCGAAGAGAGTTCTAACTTAGAGAAGATAAATCTCAACCCGCAAGGCGAATCAATTATATTTTTAAACTTTATAACCATCCTTAAAGATATCGAAAACAGGAATATCAATCAAGTTTTTTAGTTCCTGAGTTATTATTTCTGAATTAAGCAATGTTCCGTTTGGTGATAGCGGATTTACAGTGATTGCTATTAGTTTGCTCTTATACAGAACAGAAAGTTTTCCACCCTTTCTTAAAAAATTGTTAAATGTTCTGCTTGTTGCGAACATTTTGGTAAAATCTTTAATAATAACCTCCAAACCAAACAGTTTTTTATTGAGTGAAATTGCATTCAAAAGACTGTCAGTCAAAGCTCCACAAATATATAGCGCATTAAGTGAGTTATGATTATCTAAATCAAAACTATCTGTTTTAAATGAGCTTCTGAAAGATTCTCCGGAGATCTTACCTAATTTATCGATACTCCATATTCCTTTCTCTATCTCTTTTAACCTCTCTTTATATTTATTCTCTGTTAATGGCAGATTAATCATCTCTACAGTAAATGCCGTTCTGGCAGCAATATCTTTTGCATCCAGGGAAAGTGAAGCTCCTGTTGAAAGAATCATTGCATCCGAAATTACGGGAGATGCAGGGCTTAATCTTGAAAGTGCACCATCAATTATACACATTTCTGCAGAGTGCTCTTTTTTTAAAAATGCTATCCATCTCTTTAGTGAATATGTCGTAGAGGGGCCGGAAAGCAATACTTTTCCTTTTGAAAGTGCCCTTGCAGTTACGAGTCTACCCAAAGATGTCGACTCTTCAGAAATATCAATAATCTCTGAAACAATATGCCTTTCTCTGTAATGTTTCTCACTTGTAGTGAATAACATACCCTCCCTCAAATAAATCTCCGGTTTAGATCCGAATGTTATCTGATCTTTACTTTCACCATCAATTCCTATAGAACTTATCCCCACTCTTTTTACAAATGGGATTCTTTTGAGGATGTAGTTCAGACACTCGGTTTTGCCCGTATTCTTTTCGAGGCCAACTATGGATAGCGTACCATATGAAAGGAGCTCTTCAATGAAAGGCATAAAAAAACTATTTACTGTGCGATCTCAACTTTCTCATTAATACCTCCGGTTCGATAGCCAGTCTTTGTCCCTGCAAAAGCGACGCAACACCCTCTACTTTACCGTTATCCTGACAATCTTTACATTTACAGTTGTTTTTATAATCTGTTGGTTCTGTGTATGTTGTTATGACGCCTTCAAAATTTCTTAATACCACTCTGCCCGGTGATTGAGAAATTACATAGGTTGGCATTACAGGTGTTTTTCCTCCTCCTCCAGGTGCGTCAACAACAAAAGTAGGCACTGCGTAACCTGAAGTATGGCCTCTTAACCCTTCAATAATCTCAATCCCTTTAGATACAGGTGTTCTGAAATGCTCCAGCCCCATAGAGAGGTCACATTGATATATATAATAAGGTCTAACTCTTATCATTACCAATTTATGAACGAGTCTCTTCATTATATTTACGCAGTCATTTACTCCTCTTAAAAGTACTGACTGATTTCCTAAAGGTATTCCTGCATTTGCTAATCTTTCACAAGCCTCTTTTGATTCAGGTGTTATTTCATCCGGATGGTTAAAATGGGTATTTAACCAGATCGGGTGATACTTTTTAAGCATATCAACCAGTTTTTCAGTTATTCTTTGAGGGCAAACAACCGGTACGCGCGATCCTATTCTTATAATCTCAACATGAGGAATCTCCCGAATCCTGCTGATTATCGACTCCAGTTTTGCATCTGATACCATTAGCGCGTCACCCCCGGAAAGCAGAACATCTCTAATCTGAGGAGTCTTTGCAATATAGTCAATAGCCTTCTGAATATTGTCAGATGCACTCTCTCCATCCTTTTGTCCGGCGAATCTTCTACGCGTACAATGCCTGCAATACATTGAACACATGTCTGTTATAAGAAGCAGCACTCTGTCCGGATATCTGTGTGTAAGTCCCGGCACCGGAGAATCCTCATCTTCATGCAAAGGATCAAGGAGATCCGCTGCTGAAAGATGGGTCTCAGATCCTGTCGGAATCGCCTGTTTTCTTATTGGACAATCCGGATTATTAACATCAATCAAACTCAGATAATAAGGTGTTATTGCCATTCTGAGAGTCTTTAAAGACTCCCTTACCCCCTCTTCCTCCTGAGGTGTAAGTGGTATATATTTCTTTAGTTCGTCCAGTGCTTCAATCCTGTTCTTTACCTGCCATTTCCAGTCATTCCACTGTAAATCGGTAACTTCCGGAAACATCTGTTTTCTTCTGTTTTCACTCATAATTTTATACATAAAGTTTTTCAAAGAGTTGTCGGATCTCTTTGGATTCCCTTATAATATTAAGGGTCAGATTAGCATGACCTTTTGCATATCCATTTCCAACTATCAGATTTATATCCTTTCCAACTCCTTCGGCACCAAGTGCGGCTTTTGTAAAGCTTGTAGCCATAGAGAAGAAATAGACACATCCTTGTCCTTTAGTGATGAGTATTGATGTCATCTCAGTTGATGGAACGTTGACATTGTTAACTGTTACATCACATCCCCTGCCTCCGGTTATTTCCATCACTTTGTTGTACACATCCATAACATTTGTTGCATCAGCAACTATAATGTCAGTAGCCAGACCAAGGTTCTCAATTCTTTTGGCGTTTGTTTCAGAATATTCCACAACAATCACCTTCCCGGATGGACCGGTATTCTGGATTGCCTGATAACAACACAATATTCCGGATTTACCTCCACCGCCAATAATACATACAATATCGCCTTCAGTTACGAGTCTGTCTACTTGTGCAGGAGCACCAGCAACATCAAGCGCAGCAAGAGCAAGTTTTTCAGGAATATCATCCGGTAATACAGCAAAAAGGCCACTCTCGAATAGAATAGCCTCTGCCTCAACATCAATCTGATCTGAAAGTGGCGATAGTTTTTTAATTTTATTTATCTTTAAAGGTGTAAGAGACAATGATACAAGAGTTGCTATCTTATCTCCAACTTTAAGTCTGTTCTTCGGAAAATTATCCCCAATTTTTTTCACTGTTCCAATAAGCATCCCTCCCGAACCTGTTACAGGATTTTGCAGTTTGCCCCTCTCTTCTACTATTGAGAGGATCATCTCCTCCATCTTTTTAGCATCTGATGAACAAGATCTCTTGATTTGAGTATATGAAGCTGAATCTACGTTAAGGGTGCTCACCTCGATGAGCACCTCATTATCGTAAATTTCCATTGTGTTATCAAGCTTCAGGGCAGGCTGTGGCAGAGTTCCTGATGGAATAATTACTCTGTGAGTGCCATATCTGCAACCTGTTTTCATTGGTTTATGCATAGAGTTCTGTAAAAACTTTTCTTAGTTTATCTGATTCTCTCAGAATCTGGAGAGTTATCTCGGCATGACCCTTTGTATAACCATTTCCAACAATCATATTAACGTCTTTTCCAACACCTTCTGCACCCAGAGCTGCTTTAGTAAAGCTTGTTGCCATTGAAAAGAAGTATACTGTTCCGCCATCCTTAGTTGCAAGTATACTTGTCATCTCTGTATCAGTGATGTTAACGTTATTTATAATTATATCGCACATCTGGCCGTTGGTAATCTCTTCTAATTTCTCAAGGATTGGAACAGGCTGGGTTGCATCCGCTGCAAATACATAATCACAAAGGTCTAGATCCAATAATCTTTTTGTACTCTTTTCGCTGTGGCACAGTCCAATTACTTTACCGGTCACGCCTGCTCTCTTCTTGGCTTCATAGCAGCAGAGCATTCCTGATTTTCCACCGGCGCCAATAATCAGAACTGTATCTCCCGGTTTAACAAGTTTTGCTGTTTGAGCAGGAGCTCCGGCTACGTCCAAAGCAGAAAGCGCCAGTGTTTCAGGCATATCATTAGGGATTTTTGCATAAATGCCGCTTTCAAATAATATCGCTTTACCATCAATATCAACCTGATCGATATCGGGACGGATATCTTTAATTTTGTCTATTCTTAAAGGAGTAAGAGAAAGAGAGACCAGTGTTGCGATTTTATCACCAACCTTAAGATCTGTCTTTCCAATTAATGCATCACCTATTTTCTCAACTGTTCCCAGAAGCATTCCACCGGAGCCGGTAACAGGATTTCTGTGCTTACCTTGCTTAGCAACAATATCGAGCATGATTTGGGCAATCTTCTCTTTATTACCTTCTGCCTGTTCTTCTATCTGGGTAAAACTTGCAGAATCAATATTCAAAGTCTGGACATCAATGAGAATTTCATTGTCATAAATCTCATCCATATTGTTATCAATTTTGTTCGCAGGTTGCGGAAGCACACCTTTTGGCTCAATCACTCTGTGAATGCCGTATTTATTGCCTTTTTTCATGTTTGGAAAAGTTAATTAGTTAGTAAGTTATGTTATTTGTGTTTGTTTTACATTAGCTTAAATCAATTCAAACTCCTGGCTTTAAGCCAAGGATTTTTCTTGCCTCATCAGGGGTTGCAATCTCTCTGCCAAACTCTTTGGCAATTCTTACAACCTTTTCGACTAGTTCACCGTTTGATTTTGCCAGAACTCCTTTGGAAATAAATACGTTATCTTCGAACCCAACCCTTACATGGCCTCCATCTATAATTGCAGCGGTAGCCAGAGTGAATTCAAAACGACCGATGCCGGCAACGGTATAGGTTGCATCTTCAGGAATACTGCCTCTTAAAAAAACAAAGTCTCTTAATTCTCCCGTAATTCCACCGTTTACTCCCATCACAAAATCAAAGTGCATAGGTTTGTTAATGAATCCTTTCTTGTGGAGTCTGAGAGCCATATCAATCATACTTTTATCAAATACTTCAAGTTCAGGCTTAATACCTCTCTCATTCATCCTTTGAGCAAAGTATTTGATAGTGTTTTCGGTGTTCATAAAGACCTCATCACCACCAAAATTCAGCGTACCGCAATCAAGAGTTGCCATTTCAGGATTGAGCTCGGTAGGTTGAAGCCTTTCATCGTTTGTCATACCTACTGCACCTCCGGTTGAAGGTTGAATTATTACACGCGGACAAGCTTTGTATATAGCATCCATTACCTCCTTAAAGCGGTTTTTATCCTGTGTAGGAGTACCATCATCATATCTTACATGTAAATGTATTATGCTGGCTCCGGCTTCATAGGCCGATTTTGCCTCTCTTACACACTCTTCAACGGTGTATGGGACGGCAGGATTATGCTCTTTAAGCACCTCTGCTCCGCAAATTGCTGCTGTAATGATTAATTTTTCCATATTTATATCTATTTCTTTCTTTGACAATCAATTGGAGTTACACATGTTCCGCTGGCACGGCAAACAATTACAGGTTCATCCAGAATATCTGCTGCAGATGGAGAGATATCAGCTCTTGGAATTATTACTTTTTTAGCCGTAAAGACCATTTTTCTTGATGTATTGCCCTTTGAAACAATTTCACCAGTTGCCTCTATATAATCTCCGGCATAAACAGGAGCCAGGAATTCAATATTGTCGTAAGCCCTGAACAGACCTTCATCTCCATCCTCCCTTATTAATAATTCGGTTGCCACATCTCCGAAAAGCTGAAGCATCTTCGCACCGTCTACAAGGTTACCTCCGTAATGGGCATCATGAGAACTCATTCTGACTCTGATAATCGCTTTTAGTGTCATTGCTATTTCTGTTTTAAGTAAATAAAATCTACCAATATTGCAGGAGTGTGAATATTTTCTGGTTCAAATGAGCCTGTCTTTACAATCTCTTCGACCTCTGCAATTACCAAACCGGCAGCCATAGCCATCAACGGGTTGAAATTCCTTGTTGTTCCTTTATAATAGAGATTTCCCGATTCATCTGCCACAGAAGCTCCTATTATTGCAATATCGGCCTTTATAGGTTTCTCGAGTAAATAATCTTTTCCATCAATATTAATTATCTCTTTTCCATTTTCAACAGATGTTCCAATACCCGTGGGTGTGAGAACACCTCCCAATCCAGCACCGGCAGCCCTTATTCTCTCTGCAAGAGTTCCTTGTGGAGAAAACTCTATCTCCATTTCCGATTCATTCATTAAATCAATAGCGACTGGGTTTGAACCGATATATGACGATATGAGCTTTTTTACTTTTTTCCCGGCAATAATCTTTCCTAACCCATTATCCGGAAAGGCAGCATCATTACTAATGAGTATCAGATTTTTCACTTCTGATTCAGCCAGGGCATTCATCAGTTCATTTGGACCTCCGGTTGTAAGAAAACCTCCAACCATAATTGTCATGCCATCTTTAACTTTAGCAACAGCATCGACCCGGGAAATGCGTTTATCCATTTATTGTGTAATAATTTGAAGTTTAATTAATCGATTTCAATCCACAAATTTAAGAAATTTATCATTTAAATTTATAAACAGTCTATTCAAAATATAAGCAATTTCCTTTAGAATCGTATGTATCAAAATCTCTGTTTTTTAACGGCATAGAAAAATCGCAAATTAATTATTTACATTACATTGATATTATGCATAAATAACATCTCTGTTGCATTATATAACAATAATGTTATAATATAATAATCTAAAAAAATCAGGATAATATCCTGATTTTTAAATAGAAAAAAATATGTTTTATGAATAATTATATTAAAGTATATACAGATAACTAATTATTGACAATATAGCGTGGCATTTGCGTAAATGGAGAGAAAAATTTCTTTTAATTCTTGTTTATCTCCTTCAAAATCAGATATTTTAAATTCACAGTAATCTTCAAAAGAAACCCTTTCTGCAGGAGTATAAAAGTCAGAATACTTTGTCTTATTATTGAGAATATCGTATGAAATTCTGTTTGAATTCCATAGCTTACAACCTTGGGAAATTTTATTATCAATAGTTTCTGCTAAAGTCTTAAACCTTTCATTCTTCTCTTTCTTAGAGCAATCTTCAATCTCTTGCAACGAAACCGGTTTATTGAAATGAATATGAATCTGACCTTTAAACTGCATTATACCTGTAAGAATACTGTTCAGATCCTCTCCGGGTGTTTTTTTATACTTTGTTCTTCTGGTAATATATAACTCTTTAGCTTTAAGAAAATCACATGGCTCATACTCGTATGAGACTGAAACCGGGAGTATCGAGAGCTCATTAAAGTCATTCATAAAATCCCCTTTTCCACTCATATCTAACATCTTAAGCAATCCCTGTTCTGTAACGTCAATCCCATCCTTTGTCCTTCCGTTCCGCTGTGCAATCCAAACAGAGCTTCTATTGGTCGATACCGAATCTCTGATGTATTCCGAAAGTAACAAGGATGATTTATAAAGCTCTCTTGGGTTACTGCTTCTAATGACTTTGATCATCTTATTTGACCTTGCAATATCTTCAAGAAAAGAGTCGGTAATCAAATTATCTCCCACAGCCATTTCAGATGTCTCAATTCCATTTGTTTTCAGAATTACCTGAATTAGAGCAGAATCAAGCAATATATCTCGATGATTTGAAATAAACAAATACTTTTTGTTTTCGAATAAATTTTCTATTCCTGTGTAAGACAAACCCTTGGATGTATCCTGTACTATTTTGTTTATAGCATAAAGCATCACTTTATCCTGAAACTCATTAACACTAGTCAAAGATGAGATAAAACGACTTAACTCTTCAGGATTCTTACCCGGAAAAAGATATGACGAAATATCTTTCAAAAGCGGATGAGAGGCTATTCTGTGAAGTGCAGAAGCCTCTTCTTCACCTTTATATGGCCTGATATCCTTAAATTTATCTACTTTCATTACATTTATTTAAGCGTTCAAAGTTAAAAAAATTAAATTTCTCTTCTTAAATAACCGTCTCCAATTGGAATTATCTGCCAAAGAATAACCGTTGTAAATAATAATACTATTGACAAAGAGCCTGTTGTAAGTGCAACATTCAACAAATAAATAATTGGTATTGAGAATATAAGAATGAGAAATAGTGGAATAACAACTAAATTTTTCAGCTTTACTATCAGGTTTATTAAAAAAGAGATAAGCGACATAACCATAACAAAAGAGAATAGTATCGAATCTCCTGAAAATTTTTGCAATAATAATGTCAGTGTTATAATCAAAAGTAGTGCAGAAATATGAACATCCTTATAATCAATTCTTAATCTGTCAATCATATATCTGTAAATCATGAAGTTGAACAATATTGTTAATATCAGGGCAGATATAAAAACATAGTTATCTGCTTTGATAAACGGTAGATATGTAACATTAAAGTCAATTCCATTACAAGTTGCTGCAATATAAGAGATTAGTAAATTCAAAACTGCAATTGCCACTGTTGATAAAACAATAATCAAAAACGAACTGAGTAATTGTTTATATGATTTTACTTTATATAACTTTAAGAAAATAAGTATAATTAACAATAATACCGTTGAAATTAAAAGTAAATAATATAATTCCGGTGATAAAACAACCAATCCTATTAATGGTATAGTCAAATAAAAAGAGTCCGCTTTACCATGCAGATAATCCGGGTTTGAATATTTGTCATTAGTCAAATATTCATTAAAGATCGGAGCAATTTGATTACCATAATGTTGGATTGAATTTAAAGAAATATTGCTGAAGTTGTCAAGATCTGTGTGGTAGTAATCAAGGTTATCTATAACAGAAAAGTTCATTCCTGGAAAATCATTCTTAATATGGGTAAAATCAGTATAGTTTGGTAAAATATTATAGATTGCAGTTGTAAATGAAAAAGAGTAAAGTGATTTGCCCTTTGAATATAGCTCCAAAATCTTAGAATTTCCCGGAGAGGTCTCAAACATAACAGCCGGCCCCTTGACTCCTCTTGCCTCAATATTAATTACCATACCAACATTGTCAAATACTCTGACATCGTGCCTGAGTGTGCTCTTAATCCCCTCAAGATCCGATTCCTCGGAATCGGTAAATAATACCTTGATTCCTTGTTTCCAGTGGTTTTTATAATAATTACTTACTCGTATCAACTCAAGTATCACTCCAAGTCCGTATCCATCGTCTGCAGCTCCAAAAGAGGTGACCCATCTGCCCTTAATTTGCTTTTTGAATCTGGAATCGATATGTGCCATCAATAGTATGTATGAAGTAGCAACACTCTCTTTGGAAGGTTCTGATACTGCATACAGATTTGCAATATCGATGTACTCCCCGAATCTATCTTTTACAGAATTATATTTCAGGTATTCTGTATTCATTCCCAGTGCATTAAGCCTATCATAGAGATAATCCCTCACTCTTCCCCTTTCGGCCGGATGTTTTATTGAGTGTGGTTCTTTTGAAATAAACTTAATATCCTCAGCTACATTTTTAGCAGAAAAATTATTATCATACCCTTGATATACAGATGGTAAATTAATCTTATTTAAAGAAACAATTAATGATGTAACAAGGGTAATGATTAGTATTAACAACCTGATCGGTCTCCTCATTGCTCCAGGTTATACTTGTTATAGATATTTTTGCCTTCCGGAGTATAAGCATATTTTATTCTTTCAGAATAGACCTGCTCAACCTTAGATCTGACCATTTTAAGTGTTGAATTAATCATTTTGTTCTGTTCGGTAAATGGTTCATCGGCAATTATAAATGAAGCAGGAAGCCACCTTTCGGGAAACATTCCCGAATACTCCCCGTTACCTTTATATTTATTAATCTCCTTCTGAACAGCATCTACCAATTCATGACCCCTGAGTTTTGATTTATCGGCAGATATCACAGCAATTGTGTATGGAGACTGATTATTATAGAGCATAATCTGTTGTATGATCTTTGAATTCCCAACTATAGCCTCTTCAATACCTTCGGGCGAGTATTTTTCGCCATCACTCGCAATTAATAATGATTTAAACCGACCCAGTACATAAAGGAATCCATCCTTATCAAAATAACCTAGATCACCTGTGTGCAGCCACCCATCAATAACCGTTTCAGAGGTAGATTTAGGATTCTTCCAGTAACCAGCCATAACATTCTCGCCTTTAATCAGTATCTCTCCAGATTTACCTTGTTCGAGCTCAATACCATCATTGTCTGCAATTTTTATCTCCATTGGCTTCACCGGTATTCCCGAAGAACCCAATTTATGTTTTAATGGTGAATTTGTTGAGATTACAGGTGTAGCCTCAGAAAGTCCATATCCTTGAAACATAGGAATTCCCAAGGCGTAATAGAACTTTTGCATCTCTATATCCAGAAGAGCACCACCGCCTACAAAAAACTCAAGCTCTCCACCCATTGCAGATTTAACCTTGGAAAAGAGTATTGAATCAAACAACTTAACCAAAGGCAGCAGTAAGAAAGAGATTCCGGCCCCCTTATTCCACCCCTCTTTATTGTATGCATATGCAACTTTAAGTGCAAAATCAAATAATGATGATGCAACTTTTCCTTTGGATTTAACTGAATTCTCAATATTTTTCCTGAAACTCTTTGCGAGGGCAGGAACTGATAATAAAATATTTGGCTTAACCTCATTAATATTGATAGGGATATTCTTCAGAGTATCCAACCCTGTTTTTCCAGGTTGAACAGTAGCAACAACAGAGCCAGTTGCAATCATTGTGTAAAATCCAACCACATGAGCAAAACAGTGGTCAAGAGGAAGTATAATCAGCATCCTTTTATCAGGAGGAATTGAGATAACAGCCAGTGATTGTTCAATGTTTGCAGTATAATTTCTATGGGTCAAGATAACTCCTTTTGGATCGGCAGTTGTACCGGAAGTATAGGTAATTGTAGCATAATCTTCGTTAGTAATAGATTGTGCAATTTTTTTAAATTCCTCACCACTCTTTTTCAGATACTCTTTACCCAGTTCAATTACATCTTCTATAAAAATCTCCCCCTCTTCGTAACTCTCCAGTTTATCAAATACAATTATTCTTTTCACCAATGGAAGCTGCCCCCTTATTGGTCTTATCTTCTTTAATTGCCGCTCTGAGACAAGTAATGTATTTACCTCTGCATGAACGAATCTGAAAAGAAGATCACTACTCTCTTCAATTTTGATTGAGATAGGGACATTTATACCTCCTGCATAAAATATCCCAAGCTCACCTATGATCCACCAGTTTCTACCTTCAGAAACAATTGATGCTTGTGTATTTTTTTGGAACCCAAGTGAACAAAGGCCTGCGCCCAATTGTTCTGCGATTAGTTTGGTTTGTGAATAGGTTGTTGGTAAAAACTCCCTGTCTAACTTCTCAAGTAGAAGGGTTTTATCGGCAAATTTTCCGACTGACTCTTCAAAAAGATCAATTATTGTTCTTTTTTTCATAATGAATAGGTTTAGTTGCATAAATATATAACAAATGTTCAAAAGTTGTTCTCCATACTTAAAATTGTTCTCTGAAAAAGGGGTAAAATGGCACCATACACTGGACAATGAACTTCTCAACGAAGCTCAGGAGGAGGATAAATTAATTTTCTTACATATAGGGTATATCAGCAACATAACTATAAGGGAATCATCATTGGATCTTTTCAGTAACGAAGAAGTTATCTCTGTATTGAACAATAATTTTATCTCTATTCTTGAAGATAAAGACGATAAGCCTGAATCTTATCTACTTGCACTTGACCTGCTCTTTCTTAATCAGGATTTTTCATACGGGCCTATGAATATGTTCATTATGCCCAATAGAAAACCAATAATTGCTTTTTCCGATTGTAATCCGGACAATTTTATTGAAATAGCCAATTCAATCTTGCTGGCAAAAAAGGAGAAGAGGGAAAAATTAAAAGAACTTTCAGAAGAGCTTTCAAAAAGGGCAGCAAATACCGGAATAATAACCAATGTAAAAAAAGGGGAAGGCCTTAATGTTCACTTACTTCAGGAATACTTGAAAATCTGGTTTAAGAAAATGTTTGAATCAGACTTTATGTACCGGTTAAAGCCGTTTACTCCCAATCCATCAAGTCTTATTACTGTTATTGAATACCTGAAGCTTTTTCCAGATGCAAAGATTTCCTCCAGAATCGAGGATCTTCTGGATCACTTACAATATTCTGCAATTTTTGATGTTATTGAAGGTGGATTTTTCAGGCAAACAACCGACTACTCCTGTACTAAGTCATTGTATGAAAAAACTTTAGAAGAGAACAGTCAGTTTCTGCTGCTTTATGCATCTGCTTATAGCCTCTTTGGGAAAGAGTCATACAGAGAGACTGCCCGTATGACATATAGGTATTTAGTAAATGAACTGACTAACGAAAAAGGCGGATTCATAAATAGCACAACATTAATAGGTAAAGTCGAAAATTCTGTTTACTACTCATATTCAATAAATGAACTCTCACTTATCTTTCCGGACAAATATTCCGAAGTTGCAATAGCCCTGGGAATTGATCTCACCGAAGATAAAATGATCAAGCAGTTTCCTCTCAGAGGAGCCGATACATATATTTATCTTTCACTGGATGATCTTAATCTTCTTAGAGAACGAAGAGGAGAACACAGAGGACATTATAAAGACACAAGATCTATTTCATCGTCAAATTCCGTAGCAGTTTCTTCACTTTGTCAAGCTTCACGACTTCTCGGAGATTCCGGATTGTATTTAAAGGCAATAGAGGTTTTTGAATTTACTGTTTATAATAACATAGATAAATCTGACGGAAGATTGTACCGGTATACATGTTGCTCTGATAGTTATCTTATTGGTTATTTGTCAGATTACGCTCACTTTATTGAAGCATCGCTTGAACTATACAGAATAAAGGGAGAGAGTGAATATCTTCATGTAGCCAAAAGGTACACCGATCTTGTTATAGAGAAGTTTTATAAGCCGGAAAATGGTATGTTCAGCAAATCAGAAAAAAGCTATATATCTGATACAGTACCATTTAAAAGAGAGTCAAATATCGACTTAATAAGACCATCGGCAAATTCAGTAATGGCAGGAAATCTGATAACTTTATATGAGTTTACATATGACAGGAAGTACCTTGATATTGCCAGACAACAACTCTACAATATAGCGCCCAACATTCTGAACTCCGGTCCTATGTTATCAAGTTGGGCACACAAAATCCTAAAGTATATAAGTTTAGATTTTAACTAATTACCTGAATAGAATTGAACTATCGCCATAACTGAGAAACCTGAAATTATTCTCTATAGCATAGTTGTAAATATCTCTCCATTTGTCACCAATAAAGGCAGATATCAGTAATAAAAGTGTACTTTGAGGTTGATGGAAATTTGTAATCAGTACATTTATAAATTTAAAATTGTATCCTGGCACTATAATAATCTCAGTTCTCCTCTCAAGATATTGAATGTTATTAGATTCCATCCATTCAATTAATGCCTTTAATGCATCAGCAGCAGAGTAATTTTCAGTTACATTATAGGGCTCCCACTGTGATACATCCTTTGGAGCACCATTCATTATTGTTTGTAATCCAAGATAATAGAGTGATTCAATACTTCTAACCGATGTCGTGCCAACAGCCACAATTGGCTTTTTGTCAATATGATTTCTATACAAATTTTTTAAGAAATTTAAAGATACAGAGAAGGGTTCAGAATGCATTTTATGTTCTGAGATATCATTCGACTTCACAGGAATAAATGTACCCGCACCAACATGGAGGCATATCTCTTCTATACTCATGTTAGATAGTTTTATTTTTGTAAGTACGTCATTTGTAAAATGTAACCCAGCAGTGGGAGCTGCTACCGAACCCCTCTCTTTTGCATATAAAGTTTGGTACCTCTCTTTATCACACTCTTGAGAATCTCTGTTTAGATAGGGTGGAATAGGTACCTTTCCGCAAATTTCGAGCACTTCAGAAAATGATACTCCTCCATCCCATTTAAAATTAATTATATAACTATTATCTGTTTTACCGGTACATTCCGCTTTAAGGTTTAACTTTTCTGCTTTTTTACAATTAAAATTGTTAAAATAGATAGTGCCGGACTTCCATCTTTTTGCATTTCCTACAACTGCAATCCAGCTGCACTCGCTCAGAGTTGAAAAAGAGTTAACATACTCAGCTGGTTTAAAAGGTTCAAGGCAGAATATTTCAATTTTTGCTCCTGATTCTTTTCTGAATATAAGTCTTGCAGGTACAACTTTTGTATTATTAAAGACAATAAGTGAATCCATTGGAAGTATTTCAACCAGATTTGAAAACCTATTATCTGATATCTTACCATCTCTGCAGATTAAAATTCTTGAAGAGTCTCTCTCTGGAAGAGGAAATTTTGCAATTTTTTCATCAGGAAGATTATATGTAAAATCTTCAATCTTAATTTTAGGCTCCACAATCGATTATTTTAGGCAAAACTATATAAATATACCTAAAGAATAAAATAATCTATATTTAGAAAAATGTTTACAGATGTAATTCACAAATATAACTTATATAGTTTACATATGTATCG
>CAZFTS010000013.1:0-87105 GCA_964521685.1 uncultured Muribaculaceae bacterium | reverse complement strand
CATTCTGTGTTTGGCACTCTTTCAACCATCTCATTTAAAGCCACTTTAAAAAGCGCTTTGGCTATTCCGAGACCCTGATAGATCTTCTCAACAAAAAGCAGGGAGATAAATTTATTATCTCTTGTCTCAACCACACCTACAAGTTTCGAATCTTCACAGGCCACCCACATATTGCGACCATCTGCCTGTCTTGCGGCAATTTTGGATGGTTCAATCCAGTCATAGAAGAAGTTATTTCCGGCCTCGCTGTAGTTACCGGCAACGAACTCGTCGTACACCTGCTTAATAAGCTCATATACAGCCTGTTCTTCACCAGGCTCGAATCTCCGTATCATACCTTTGAATTTCTACAAATTTGGTGAAAAATTTTCATCTGACAGAATTTGGTACAAGTATTTATATTATAGCACATTACAAAACGCAATTTTCCAAATTTGGAAAACTGCATTTTGTATATACCTATATATTAGCAACATATACCAAATTCTGTCAGATGGGCACACAGCTACTGCTGAGCTTTAGGCAAGGCGATCAATTGCGTCACTGTTTCTCCAACCTAACACAGTTTATAAACCCCTTCATAACAAACTAATAATTTATGAATATTAAATTACATTAGCCTAAGACCATTTACCGCAGGGCTTTAGAAAATGCGATCAATTGCGTCGCAGGATTTTAATAGTAAAATGCGTCTGTCTGAGCCCGAAGGGCGAGTCAGCATTTTACATGAAAAGACAAGACAGCAATAGCATTTTCGTATTCGGCCTGCGGTAAATGGTCTTAGGCTAAGAGTAATTTTATTAAATTTTTCTGACAATGAAGGGGTTTATAAACCCAAAACGAGTCAGCATTTTTCATGAAAAACAAGACAGCAATAGCCTTGACGTATTCGCTCAGCAGTAGCAGTGTGCCACAAGAACCTTGGCAAGGTTACAGGAAATCGGCGATTCGGTTGAGGGCAAGCAGGATGAGCATCACCAGAAATTCTACACGGCGGTTGCGGCCGGTGGTTTTTAGGGAGAGGTACTCCATTATAATGAATGAGAGGGGGATTGCAACCAGGATGATGTAGGTGTTTTGGACCTCTTTGTATAAGACAATGATTGCGAAGAGGATGACCATCACAGCTATCTGCCTGACGAGTCCTATCGATTTTACAACTTTGTAACGGTTTATAACTCCCAGCTCCGATACTACGGCACGGTAAATGACAAGGATTACCGTGAGAATGAGCATTACTCCGGCTACGCTCTTCATCTCCAGGTACGGAGAGTTTATATTGACAATGTCGTCAACCATAAGTGCGAGGAATTCGGATACGTCGCCAAAAAAGAGGTAACGGAATGAGAGTACCAGTATATATGGTATGACCAGGGAGGTAAGTGCGACAAATATACTTCTGACTGCAAATGATGATGTTACAAGTGAGTAGTAGAATATGAGGGGGATGACAAATATCAGGTGGTAGTCAAAAAGGGTGGCGCAGGAGATCAGGAACATTGCCGTAAAGAGCTGTTTTTCGCCATCTTTGGTGAACATGGTATAGTAGATTGACCAGAGAAGTAGCGGTGCGGCTATGGAAGAGCCGTTAAAAAATATGGATTCCGGATTGGAAAAGACCAGAATCAGGTAAAATATGGTTATGGCTGTCGAGCTTTTTCCGCAGGAGAAGAGTCTCTCGTTTACATAGTATATTGAAAATGATGTGACAGACAAGGTAGCCAATGAGAGCAGGACCGACAATGTTGCCGAGAATCCCGAAGTGTCAACTATTCCCGAAAGGAGGGGGATCCATCTGTTGTTTGAAAAGCTGAAGAGGCTGTCAGATAAAATAAGGGAGGTAACAAGCATAAAGAGTAAAAGCAGCCCCAGAAAAAAGGGTGATGATACAAACCTATATCTGTTTTCGCTTCCCATTTGCAACCTTTATATTCGTTTAAACCTCGTTTATTCTTTACCCATATATTGCAGCAGATCCAATCCTATATCACTTCTGTGATACTTTCCGCTGTAAGTTACTCCGCCGGCAAGGGCGTAAAGCTTTGAACGGCAATTATCTATGCTATCACCCAGCACAGTTAGGGCAAAAACCCTTCCGCCATTGGTAACAAGCTTCCCATCGTTGGCTCCAGGTTTCCCATCAGAAATAGTTGTGCCGGAGTGGAAAAGCATTGAGCTGTTAAGGGAGTCATCGATGGATATCTCAAGACCCTTTTCAAAACTGCCGGGGTAACCGCCCGAAACCATAACCAGAGTCATTGCGGTTTTATCTCCGATCTTAATAACCTCGCTCCCCAGAGAACCTCTGCCAAGCGCAACAAAATGTTCCAGAAGGTCACTCTCGATACGAGGCATCACTGCCTCAGTCTCGGGATCGCCCATCCGAACGTTATACTCAATGACATAAGGATCACCGCCGCAATTCATCAACCCTATAAATATGAAACCTTTATAATCTATATTCTCGGCCTTCAAACCCTCAATTGTAGGTTTAACGACCCGCTCCTCTACCCTTTTCATAAATTCGGATCCCGCAAACGGAACCGGAGAGACAGCCCCCATACCGCCGGTGTTGAGACCCGTATCACCATCGCCGATTCGTTTGTAATCTTTGGCCTCAGGCAAAATCATATAGCTATTGCCATCGGTAAGCACAAAGAGAGAGAGCTCAATCCCATGAAGAAACTCCTCAATCACAACCCTTTTACCAGCCTCGCCAAACTTACCCGAAAGCATCTCCCGCAACTCACTCTTTGCCACGGCAAGATCACTCTCAATCAACACACCCTTCCCGGCAGCAAGACCATCCGCCTTTAATACATAGGGAGCAGCAAGCCCCTCAAGAAAAGAGTCGGCATCTGCAACCGAACCGGCATCAAAACTCCTGTAACGGGCAGTAGGAATATCGTACTTCTCCATGAAATATTTGGCAAAATCCTTGCTCCCCTCCAGACGGGCACCATGCGAATCAGGCCCGATGAAAATCACATCTTTAAGAGAAGGATCACTCTCGAAATAGTCCCTTAGCCCCTTAACCAGCGGCTCCTCGGGACCCACAACAACCATCGAGATTCCATGCTCCTTGACCGCGGTGGCAATCAAATCAAAGTTCTTAATATCAATGTTCAGGTTTTGAGCCAGAAGAGCTGTACCCGGATTACCCGGAGCACAAAAAAGTCTCTCCAGTTTACTGCTCTGCGACAATTTCCATGCAATAGCATGCTCTCTTCCCCCTGACCCGATAATAAGTACTCTCATCTTTTTTTTGGGCAAAAATAACAATAATAAATTAACTTTGTGAGCTACTTTTTAATAACAATGAGGCATATTACAACCATACTAATATTTGTATCCCTGATCCTGGCATCCTGCTCGGGCGATTATATTCCGCAAAAGAAGATGCCCGGGATTATTGCCGAGATTTATAAAGCAGACAGATACATAAACTCCCGTTACAACCTGGTTCTGAGGTCAGACACAACCCGTTACTACGAGGCAATCTTCAACAAATATGGATACACCACCGAAGATTATATCAAAACAGTAGATTACTACCTCACAAGACCAGTTAAGCTAAAGAGCTTTTACACAGAGGCCAAAGCAATCCTGGAAAAGGAGCAGTCAATGGTTGCAGATATTCTCTATAAACAAGAGAGGGAGGATTCTCTATCTGCCTCTTATAAAAAGCTGATTGATGAATCGGGAAAGATTGTCAGATTGAAGGCAGATGAGAGAGCTGTTAGGTGGATTCTGGCTCCCGAAAAATATCCAGAGATAAGATTCGCTACAGGAGACTCTCTGAGAAGACTTTACGAAACACCGCAGATGTCAGGATGGTGGATTGAGAATTACAAAAAAGATACTCTGACATATCCAATAACCCGAAGAGATGAGAAAAATCGCCGCCCAATACATCTACCCTCTGAACTCGAAATCGCCGATATCGAAAGGGGTTCTTACGTTAGATGACAATGGGACAATTCTTGAGATAGGCCAGCTCACCCACGAGAGCGCCAGCACCGAATTCTACAACGGAGTTCTTGTGCCCGGTTTTGTAAACAGCCACTGCCACATAGAGTTATCGCACCTTAAAGATGAGTTCAAAAAGGGTACGGGAATGTCCGGCTTCATTAAGCAGATAGTTGCTCTGCGCGAAAGTGTCGATCCGGCAAAAAGGGAGGCCGCAATGACCATGGAGATGGATCTGATGTACCGCAGCGGTGTCTCGGCAATGGCCGATATAAGCAACTCAACCGAAAGTTTTAATCCAAAGCGCTCATCACCAATATATACCAGAACATTTCTGGAGTTCTTCGGAACAGAACCTGAAAGAGCCGACGGGATTGTGACTGTGGCCAAATCACTTGAAAATGAATTACAAAAGAGTGGACTGGACGGCGGAATCACCCCCCACTCCTGCTACTCAATGAGCCCCATCCTTCTGGAAAAGATTCTCAAAGAGGCACTCGGGAGCGGATGGATCTCCTACCACAACCAGGAGAGTTGGGAGGAGGAGCAGCTCATCCAAAATGGCACAGGACCGCTTGTAAACCAGTACCGGGAGAGAGGTCTGAGCACCCCGCCCCCATTCGGAAAAACATCGTTGCTCTATTTTCTCTCTAAACTAGAAAAGGCAGGGTTCAAAGGCGACGAGAGAATTCTGCTGGTTCACAACACATTTACCACAGCAGAGTGTGTGGATGCTGCAACAGAGATGGTAAAAAACCTATACTGGGCAATATGCCCTCTATCCAACATCTTCATACACAACGCACTCCCGCCACTTGAGATGCTCAGGAGAAAAGGGGTAACAATAACCATCGGGACAGACTCCCTCTCGAGCAACTCAACACTCTCAATCACAGAAGAGATGAAATGCATCTCGGAATATTTCCCGGGCATACCTCTGCCGGAGATGCTGGAGTGGAGCTCATATAACGGAGCAAAGTTTCTCGGAAAAGAGCATGAGCTTGGCTCATTCGAGGTTGGGAAACGTCCGGGTGTTGTTTTGATAGATAATATAGATTTTGAAAATATGCGGCTCACGAAAGAGAGCAACTCGTTAAGATTAGCGTAAAATCGATAAGATTAGCTTAAAAAAGGAAGAATATGTCAACAATACTTTTCAACGAAATAGTCTTCGGACCTGTAAAAAGCAGACGGCTGGGCGTATCGCTCGGGGTGAATCTGCTCCCGAGGTTCGGAAAATGGTGCAACTTTGACTGCATCTACTGCGAATGCGGTTTCAACAAAGATGGCAAGGGGGATATTACCCTGCCAACCGTGGAGGAGGTCGAAGAGGCTCTCAGAGAGAAACTTGTAAACCACGACAAAACCATTGGGCCAATTGACACAATCACCTTTTCGGGCAACGGAGAGCCTACAATGCACCCCGAATTCTCTAAAATAATGGATATTGCAATTGATCTGCGCAACAGATATGCAAAAGAGGCAAAGGTATCGGTGCTTACAAACGGCTCACGGGCTCATATAAAGGAGGTTGCCGAAGGGTTGATGAAGGTGGATAACGCCATTGTTAAGATAGATTCGGCCAGAGAGGAGACCATCAGACTCTTAGACAGGCCGCAGTTCAACTACTCCCTTGAGAAGATAATTGAGGGGCTGGCCCCCTTCAAAGGGCGGTTTGTTCTCCAGACAATGTTTCTGAAAGGTGAATTTGAGGGGGTGAATATCAATAACACTATCGGTGAAGAGGTTGAGTTGTGGTACAGGGTTGTCGAACGCACACAACCGCGTGAGATAATGATATACACAATTGACAGAGAGACCCCTGCAAAGAACCTCGAAAAAGCCGACAAGGAGATTATGGAGGCCATAGCAGCACCGTTGAGAGAGAAAGGTTATAAAGTAACTATAAGTTTATAAGAGTATGAGAGCGCTGGTTCAAAGAGTCACGGAGGCATCGGTTGTCTCAAACGGCACACTTACCGGGTCAATCAAAGAGGGCATAGTTCTTCTGGCAGGATTTGAGGAGAGCGACAACGAAGATGATCTGACCTACATTGTGAGAAAGGTTGTCAATCTGCGCATCTTTGACGATGAAAACGGGGTGATGAACCTCTCTCTGGCCGATGTTAAGGGCGAGATTCTTCTGGTGAGCCAGTTCACTCTGCATGCACTCACAAAAAAGGGAAACCGCCCCTCCTATATAAGAGCTGCGAAACCTGAAACAGCTATACCATTATACGAAAAATTTATATCTTTATTGACCCAAGCGGCCGACCGGAAAATCGAATGCGGGATATTTGGTGCAGATATGAGGGTCTCGCTTGTGAACAACGGGCCGGTCACAATCTGGCTCGATTCAAAGAACACCGACTATTAGAAACAGAATAAAAGATTAAACAGTTTACTATGAGCCAAAAAATTCTAAAGGAGTGTCTGGGGATGATTGACCTGACAACCCTCAACACCACAGATACTTATAACAAAGTTGAGTCGCTTGTCCAAAAGGTGAACAATTTCGGCCAAAACTTTCCCGGCTATCCCGATGTTGCAGCAATCTGCGTCTACCCCAACTTTGCATCTGCAGTGAAAAAGAGCCTTACCAGGCCCGATGTGCAGATAGCCGTTGTGGGTGGCGTCTTCCCGAACTCTCAGAGTTTCACCGAGGTAAAGGTGATGGAGTGCCATATGGCATCTCAGGCCGGAGCCAATGAAATTGACATAGTACTATCGTTAAATTACTTTCTTGGAGGTGATTACGAAAAGGCGGCCAATGAGATTACACAAATAAAAGAGGCAATCGGAGATGCACACCTGAAGGTAATTCTCGAGACCGGAGCAATTAAGGTTAGCGATAAGATTTATGAGGCATCCATGCTGGCAATGAGAGCAGGGGCCGATTTTATCAAAACATCTACCGGCAAACTGGAGCCGGCAGCCACTCCGGAAGCAGCAGAGGCAATGTGCAGGGCTATCAAAGATTTTTACAACGCTACCGGAAAGAGAGTTGGATTCAAGCCCGCCGGAGGGATTGTAACCACCGCAGATGCCATTCAATATTACAAGATTGTGGAGTCAATTCTCGGTGAAGAGTGGCTCAACAGCAAACTCTTCAGGATTGGTGCAAGCCGCTTGGCTAACAATATACTCTCGGAGCTGGAGTCAAAAGAGATCTCATACTTTTAAACAGAGCGGAATGAAAAGAGCACTTATTCTTATAGCAACATTTTTTATTGCATTACAGGCGTTTTCACAGGATTACAACAGGGCATTGGGTATCAGAATCGGCTCTGCGGTTGGGGTTAGCTACAAAACGTTCCTTAAGCCCGAGCAGGCAGTTGAGGGGATACTTGATCTGGACATACTCTACAAAGATCGTATGAAATTCAAGACAACCGGGCTCTACCTCTTTCATTTTAAGGCAAATGTAGATGGTCTCACCGCTTTTGCCGGTCCCGGAGTATCTGCCGGCATCTACCTCGGGGATTCAAGCGGATTTATGATGTCGCTCGACGGAATGGTGGGGATAGAGTACAAGTTTCAACAGTCACCCACTGTTATCTCAATTGACTGGAACCCTAAGATTCAGATGATTAAAAATGCAGGTTTCAGGGCAGAGAACTTTGGGGTCACTTTAAGGTTTATACTTTAACAACAATGAAATTATTATAACATCTAATACATTCGAATATGATTAAAAACTACATTCAGGAGAACAAAGAGAGATTTCTGTCGGAGCTGTTTGAACTGCTCAGAATCCCATCTATCAGCTCAATGGGCGCCCACAAAGAGGATATGCAAAGGGCAGCCGAAAAGTATGTTGAATTCCTTCTGAAGGCAGGATGCGACCAGGCAGCGGTTTACCCTACTAAGGGACACCCTGTTGTTTTTGCACAAAAGATCATTGATAAAAGCAAGCCTACGATACTGGTTTATGCACACTACGATGTTCAGCCTGCCGATCCCCTCAATCTATGGACAACTCCGCCGTTTGAGCCCGAAATAAGAGACGGAGCTATTTACGCCAGAGGTGCCAATGATGATAAAGGCCAGGGATTCATGCACATAAAAGCATTTGAATATCTGGTGAAAAACAATCTGCTCAATTGCAATGTGAAGTTCATCATTGACGGAGAGGAGGAGATTGGGTCTCCAAGCCTCCCTGAGTGGGCTGTTACCAACAAGGAACTGCTTGCCTGTGACGATATTCTGGTATCGGACACCACAATGATTGACGAGAAGATCCCTTCACTAAATGTGGGGATGAGAGGTCTGGCATATGTTGAGGTAGAGGTAACCGGCCCGAATAAGGATTTGCACTCAGGCCACTACGGTGGTGCCATTGCCAACCCTATCAATGTGCTGGCAGGAATGATTGACAAACTAATAGACCATAAAGGAAGGGTTACTGTCAAAGGTTTCTACGACGATGTTGTGGAGCTCACTCCTCAGGAGCGTGAGATGTTGGGCAGAGCACCTTTTGATGAGAAGGAGTATATGCATTTCCTTGATATAGACGCTGTAACAGGAGAAGTGGGCTACACTACAATGGAGCGTACCGGAATCAGACCATGTCTGGATGTGAACGGTATCTGGGGCGGCTACACCGGAGAGGGTGCCAAAACCGTTATCCCTTCAAAGGCCTTTGCAAAGATCTCTATGAGGTTGGTTCCAAACCAGGATAACAAAAAGATTTCTAAACTGTTTGAGGAGCACTTCCTTTCACTGGCCCCTAAGGGTGTTAAGGTAAAGGTTACCCCTCACCATGGCGGTCAGGGCTTTTTGTGCCCAATCTCTTCAAAAGTTTACAAATCGGCCCACAGAGCAATTGGTGAAGTTTATGGGATAGAGCCTGTTCCAAGCCGCGGTGGCGGAAGTATCCCGGTACTTGCCGATTTACAGACCATTCTCAACTCAAATCCGCTACTAATGGGATTTGGTCTTGAAAGAGATGTAATCCACTCGCCAAACGAGAGTTACCTTCTTTCGCAATTCTATAAAGGGATTGAGTCAATAGCACTGTTTTACAAATATTATACTGAATAGATTTTGCGGTTCAGATATTTGTATAACTTTGTTGCCGATGAAAACATTTGAGACATACTTTTTCTTTACCCCGTTTTTCTGCTTCTTTTTTAAAGAGAGGTCGGGGCTTGTATGTTATTGATTGATAATTGAAACAATAGTATAAGGTCCCGTTTTACGGGGCCTTTTTTTATTTATAACCGGTTTTATAAACTAAAAGAAAATTAAAACAAATGACTAAGAAAGAAGAGGTTAGCGTTGCAATCCAGGGGGGATTCGGTGCGTTTCACGAGATTGCGGCAAAGGAGTTTTTCAAAGGGCTGAATGTGAAGATTGTACCTTGCGATACATTCTCCGATCTGTTTGATGAGTTAAAGGCTAAAAGTCCCGATTGCGGAATAGTTGCCGTAGAGAATTCGGTTGCAGGTTCGCTTCTGCAGAACCACTCACTCATTCACGAGAGTAACTTACCTATTGTGGGTGAGCAATACATAAGAGTGGTACAGAACCTCATAGCTCTTCCCGGAGAGAGGCTGGAAGATATCCGCGAGATACACTCCCACCCCGTTGCCATTATGCAGTGCCACCTCTTTTTGAACGAACTTCGTAAAAAGGGTGTGAAGATTATCGACTCGGTTGACACTGCCCTGAGTGCAAAAAAAATAAGGGATGAGAACCTCCGTGGCACAGGCGCTCTTGCCAGCAAACTGGCTGCAGGTATGTACAATCTTGAGATTCTTAAACAGGGTGTGGAGAGCAATAAACGAAACTACACCCGATTTATTATCATCTCCACAAACGGGAAGGTGAAGCGATTGCTCAATCTCGACGAGAGATCCATCAATAAGGCATCTGTCTGCTTCTCACTGCCTCACATGAAGGGGAAGCTCTCCCATGTGCTCTCGGTTCTCTCAATTTACGATATGAATCTCACCAAGATACAGTCGTTGCCAATTGTCGGGCGGGAGTGGGAGTACCTCTTTTATGCCGATCTGGTTTTTGATGATTATACCCGTTACAGGCAGGCGTTGGATGCCATAACACCAATTACGGAGAATCTGAAGATCATTGGAGAGTACCGTCAGGGAAAGCGGGCCGATTAGTGAGATGACACAGGTCAATCTTCCATCCAGGCAACCTTTTGCACAGGTTTGTGCTCCTGGCCTATGATCTTATCGTAAAGCTCGGGCCTTCTGGCGTTTGTATAACGGCATCCGCCCGAATTGGTGAGCTTTTCGGGGGTGATAAGTGCAGTGCTAAAGTCATCTCCAAGTTTGCGGCATTCGGCAATAATATCACCGTATGGGTCAATAATCATTGAACAGCCATTCTTGAGCTGGTTATGATCCATGCCTATCGGGTTTGAGAAGACGGCGTAGATTCCGTTATCGTGAGCTCTTGATGGCAACCATCTCATAAGCCACTCCCGCCCTTTTGGGCCGTCAAACTCCTGCCTTAAAGATGTTGGATCTTCCTCCCTCTTTGTCCACAAAAGAGGGTCAACAAATCCGGAGCCCGGCCTTGAAGATGGTGTGCACATAGTTACATGCGGCATGAAGATGATATCTGCCCCCAGCAGTTTTGTAGCACGTACATTCTCTATTACATTATTATCGTAGCAGATAAGTATCCCGCATCTCCATCCGTAGAGGTCAAAGACGGTGTAACTATCCCCCGGTAATATGTTCTTATTGATGAATGGGTGAAGCTTCCTGTGTTTGGCAACCACCCCCTCCGATGTTACGCAAACGTGTGCTTTGTAGATATTTCCCTTTTTATCCTTCTCAAAAAGGCCGGCCAGAATAGCTATGTTGTATTCCGATGCTATCTCTGTCAGATTTTTAACGCACTCTCCACCTGGAATATATTCGGCTATCGAGAGTAGCTCATCTCTTTTGAGATCTTTTGCAAATGTGTACCCGGTGAGCGAACACTCGTGAAAAGCAATAACGTTGGACCCTTCTGCTGCAGCCTCGGCAGCAAGACGCTCTATAATTGCCAGATTGTAACCTTTGTCGGCCGATCTGGATTCGAATTGTGCTGTAGAAATCCTGATATTTTTCATAACCGGTTTGTTTTGAACAAATATACAAAAAAAAGAGGCCTCAGGCCTCTTTTAACATCTGTAGTGATCCGGTAAACTTCTCCACCATCTTTCGCGCATACGGGAGTTTGATTGTCAATGACTTCTTCTCTTCCGACGGGGTGTTGTACATGGCATCTACCATGATTGCCTCGCAGATAGACCTCAATCCTCTTGCTCCAAGTTTATATTCAACTGCTGTCTCAACTATGAAGTCCAGAACGCTATCTTCAATTTTAAGCTTTACCTTATCCAGCTCAAATAGTTTGATGTACTGTTTTACAAGTGCATTCTTGGGCTCGGTAAGAATCCTCCTCAATGCCTCTTTATCCAGTGGTTCAAGATATGTGAGAACCGGAAGACGACCTATGATTTCGGGAATGAGTCCGTATGAGCGAAGATCCTGAGGTGCAATGTATTTAATGAGATTATTTCTGTCAATCATCTCCTTCTTGTTCATTGTACCATAACCCACAACCTGTGTGTTGAGCCTTTGCGAAATCTTCCTGTCAATCCCCTCAAACGCTCCTCCGCAGATAAAGAGAATGTTCTTGGTGTTTACCGCAATCATCCTCTGTTCAGGGTGTTTACGACCACCTTGAGGCGGAACGTTTACGACACTACCCTCAAGAAGTTTAAGCATTGCCTGCTGAACCCCCTCTCCCGAAACATCCCTTGTGATTGACGGGTTGTCGCTCTTTCTTGCAATCTTGTCTATCTCATCTATAAAGACGATCCCTCTCTCTGCCCTCTCCACATCGTAGTCCGACTCCTGAAGCAGTCTGGTAAGAATGCTCTCAACATCTTCACCAACATAACCCGCTTCTGTAAGAACAGTTGCATCAACAATGGTGAACGGTACATCCAGCATCCTGGCAATTGTTCTGGCAAGCAGAGTTTTACCGGTTCCAGTCTGACCAACCAGCAGAATGTTGGATTTCTCCAGATCGAGATCATCGTCCGAAAGGGAGTTTATCCTTTTGTAGTGGTTGTAAACGGCAACCGAGAGATACCGTTTTGCCTCATCCTGACCAATTACATACTGGTCAAGAAATTGGGTAATCTCTTTTGGTTTAAGAAGCTTGGAGCTCTTTTTACCTTTTCCCTTCGCCCTCTTGGCAGCAAGAGCCTCTTTGGCGTAATCTACAGCCTGTTGTGCGCACTCGTTGCAAATTGCAGAGATATCTCCCGCAATAAGGACATCTACCTCATCTTTTCCCCTTCCGCAGAAGGAGCAGTAATCGTTATAGCCGGCAGACATCTTGCTATTTTTTATTCGGATTGGTAAGAATCTCGTCAATCATCCCGTACTCTTTGGCTTCGGTTGCCCTCATCCAGTAGTCCCTGTCGGCATCTTTCTCAATGAGTTCAACAGCTTTACCTGTATGGTGCGAAATTATCTCGTAGAGCTCTCTCTTAAGAGTAACAATTTGTCTTGCAGTGATTTCAATATCACTTGCCTGACCTTCGGCACCGCCCATAGGCTGGTGAATCATCACTCTTGAGTGAGGCAGAACTGAGCGTTTTCCCTTTGCACCTGCGGTAAGGAGAATTGCCGACATTGATGCGGCCATTCCGGTACAAATTGTAGCCACCTCAGAAGAGACCAACTGCATTGTGTCGTAGATTCCGAGTCCTGCATATACACTGCCTCCGGGAGAGTTGATATAGAGCTGAATATCCGATTTTGACTCAGTAGAGTCCAGATAGAGCAGCTGTGCCTGAATGATATTTGCAACATCATCGTTGATAGGAACTCCCAGAAAGATGATTCTGTCCATCATAAGTCTTGAAAAGACATCCATTGCCGCGACGTTTAGCTGTCTCTCCTCAATAATGGTAGGGTTAATGTACGCACTGTACAGCGAGTTTACCCTGTGCAGAGTGAGACTGCTAATACCTTTATGTTTTATTGCATATTTTTCAAAATCAGTAGCCATAACCCAATTTTTTAGTTTTTAATTATTTAGTTAGCTCGTGAAGTTTTTCTACAGAGATCGCTTTTTTGTCAAGTGAAACTACTGAGCGAACGTACTCTATAACCATATCATCCTCTACCTTTTCATAGATTCTCTTGCCCTCTTTCTCGTTTGAAAGAAGTGATTCGGCGTAGTGGTTTATCTGTTCGGCAGGTGCATTGTTAAGTCCGTACACTGCAAACTGGTATGCTGCAACTTTTCTTGCATGGTCAAGCAGATTCTCTCTGGTTACCTTTATATCCTGTTCCTTAGTAATATACTGTCTGATAAGCTGCCAACGGAAATCCTTCAGGAAGAGCGGGAAGTCCTTCTCAATCTCCTCCATTGTAAATTTACCCTCGTTTGCCGAGAAGAGCCATCTCTTCAGAAAATCTTCCGGAAGAGCAATAGCTGCCTTCTCGATAAGAGCATCTCTTGCATCGAGCATAAATCTGTAGTCACTCTCCTGTGAGTACTCCATTTGCAGTCTCTCTTTAATTTTAGCGTCAAACTCCTCTTCGGTTGAAACAACTCCCTTACCGAATATACGGTCATAAAGCTCCTCTCCCAATTCGGCCTCTTTAAATCTTTTAACCTCTTTAACAACTAAAGTGAACTCAGGGTTTATTCCGGCAAGCTCCTCTTTCTTAACTTTTAGCATTGCTGCTCTGTCGGTTTCGTTCTCAAAGGCTTTGTTTACATCTATAACCAACTCATCTCCTGCCTTTTTACCAATTAGGCTCTTCTTAATCTTCTTATCTGTAACCGATTTTACTGCAATGTAAGTTCCTTCGATTTGCATCTGCTCCTGGTTAAGATCGGCAATGATAAAGTCATCCTCTTCAATAGAGTCTGTGTTTTGCAATGTTCCGTACTGTTTAAGCAGATTTGCTTTTTGCTTCTGAATCTCCTCTGCGTTGATATCTACCTCGTAGTAGGTGATCTTATCTTTGGCTGTGAGTGCAAGCTCAACCTTAGGGGCTAAAGCGAGGTCGAACGATACATCGAACTGCTCGTCGTTCTCCCAGTCAATTGGTTTCTGTTCGGTTTCGTTTGGAAGCGGTTCTCCGATAATGTTGATCTTATTATCGTTGATATAGTTGTTGAGACCTTCCGAAATAACGTTGTTTACGGCGTCAAGCTGTGCAGCCTTTCCGTGAATTTTCTCTATGAAACTCATAGGTGCCATTCCTTTGCGGAAGCCTTTTATCTCAGCTTTACGGCGGTAGTCGATAAGAATCTTCTTTCTTTTCTCTGTGTAGTCCTCTTTTTCAATGCTAAGTGTGACTATAAGCGTCAAGTCGTCTGCACTCTTTTGTGTGATCTTCATATAAGTATAATTAATTCTAATTCAATTCAATAAGTAAAAAGCAGATATCCCCAAGGGTATCTGCCTTTTTTTGTGCGGGCAAAGGGACTCGAACCCCCACGCCTTACGGCACCAGATCCTAAGTCTGGCGCGGCTACCAATTACGCCATGCCCGCTTTTCTTTGAGGAGTGCAAAGGTAAGACAATTATTTATTTTTGCAACCCCTTACCTGAAAAAAAATTAACTTTTTTCAAGTTTTAGCAGAGACCAGTTCTCCATCTCCCTGATGAGGGTTCTCTTTAGCCCGTATTTTTGGGCCTCCTGCTCTATCATTGCGGCATCGCTTTTATAAAAACCACTCAATAAAATAGTTCCGCCCGGCAATAACGCCTCTGAATATGTATTGAGATCGGAGAGTATGATATTTCTGTTTATGTTGGCCAGGATTATGTCGTATCTCGATCTTTGTATGAGAGATGCATCTCCCGTGAGCGATTTTATCTTCTCTCCTGCCCTGTTCTTTTTGCTGTTCTCTATTGCCGACTGAACTGCTACCGGGTCTATATCAATTGCATGCACTGGTACTTCGGCCCCCATCTTTGCAGCAAGAATGGCCAGGATTCCGGTTCCGCAGCCCATATCGAGCACCTTTTTACCTTTAAACCGCATGTCGAGCATGGCCTCTACCATCAGATGGGTGGTGTTGTGGTGGCCGGTCCCGAATGCCATCTTCGGATCTATCTTTATTGTGTAACGGGTTCGGGGAAGACCTTTGTGAAATCCCGCTTTTACGGTACAGCGGTTTCCGATAATTATGGGCGGATAGTTGCTCTCCCACACGGCATTCCAGTTTTCGTGCCCGATAAAGTTATTTGTGATGGTAAGGGTGAAATCCTCTCTGTTACCAAAAACGGAGAGGAGCGTCTTAAAATCCGAAACCGAGTGTCGCTCCTGAGGGATATAGCCCTTTAGGAAGGGCTCTTCGGTCACGAAACTCTCAAAAGGGAGATCCTCAATTACCGCAATAATCTGCTCGGCAGTATCCTCGCTAAAGGGATTTATCTCTATACAGACCTCTATATAATTCATTAAAATGATTTTACGATTGAAATAAAGTCACCGGCAACAAGAGAAGCCCCGCCAATAAGCCCGCCATCTACATTCTCTTTTGCAAAAATCTCGGCCGCATTGGATGGTTTGCAGCTCCCTCCGTAAAGTATTGGAAGCGAAGGTGCAGTCTCCGGGAACTTTTGTTTGATTATCTCTCTGATAAATGCGTGCATCTCCTCTGCCTGCTCCGATGTTGCAGTCTTTCCGGTTCCGATTGCCCATACCGGCTCGTATGCCAGAACTATATTTTTAACATCGCTCTCATTCAGGTTGAAGAGAACCTCCTTTATCTGCCCGGCTACCACATCAAAATGGCTGTTGCTCTCACGCTCTTCCAGTCTCTCTCCGATACAGAAAATGGGGCTCATTCCGTTTGATAACACTAATTTGATTTTTGCAAGCAATACCTGATTGCTCTCCAGAAAGTACTCTCTCCGCTCCGAGTGGCCTATTATCACATATTTGCATCCTAAAAAGGCCAACATTTTTGCAGATACCTCTCCTGTATATGCGCCTGATTCGTAGGCTGCGCAGTTCTGAGCCGAGAGTGCGATCCTGCTCTCTGTACCGGCAATCACCCCTGCAATGGCGGCAAGGTGCGTAAATGGCGGTGCAACAACAACCTCTGTGTCGGTCACGCTCTCCTTTAAGAGGTAGTTTACCTCACTTACAAGTTGAATCCCTTCATTTACAGTTGTGTTCATCTTCCAGTTTCCGGCAACAATTCTTCTTCTCATTTTATATATATGGTTAATTGGTTAAGTTCTTGTTCGCGGCAAAATTACTAAATTTCTTATTTTTTGAACTATCTTAGCACTCTCAATCCTTAGGTGCGTTGATACAGAAAAGGTCATACAAACTGTTTTATATCCTGATCCTTATATTGTTGATGGTATTTATTCTCCTCAACCTTATTCTGGGTTCGGTTATTCTCCCTTTTAAAGATATTCTGAGTGCCCTCAGCGGTGGGGATGCCCCCGGTTTTGTTGAGGATATCATTTTCACTTACAGATTGCCCAAACTTTTAACAGCCCTTCTTGCCGGGGCAGCGCTTTCGGTCTGCGGGCTTCAGATGCAGACCCTCTTCAGAAATCCGCTTGCCGACCCCTATATCCTGGGAATCAGTTCAGGAGCAGGGTTAGGAGTGGCAATTTTCGTGATGGGTTTTTCTGCTTTCGGGATCAATATCTCCCAGGGACTTTTTTCAAACCTAGGAATTGCCGCATCGGCATGGGTGGGTGCTTTCGGTGTTACGCTTTTGTTGTTGCTGGTCTCATCAAGACTTAAAGACAATGTCTCGCTGCTAATCTTCGGAATTATGCTGGGGAGTGTAGTATCGGCAATAATCTCGCTGTTGCAGTACTTTTCGGCATCTTCGGCCCTTAAGGTTTTCATTCTGTGGACAATGGGCAGTTTCGCCGGACTTAATCCGCTGCAGTTGTGGATAATGTTTGTGCTTGTACTGGCAGGTTTTGCGATATCGGTAAGAAATATAAAGGATCTGAATGCTCTGCTTGCAGGCGAAACTTATGCTAAAAGCCTTGGGGTAAATCTGGAGAGAACCAGAAAGCGGATTCTGGTGGCTACAACCCTTCTTGCCGGAAGCGTTACAGCATTCTGCGGCCCTATCGGTTTTATCGGAATTGCTGTTCCGCACATTGCCAGACTGGTTTTCAGAGATGCCAACCACAGGGTTCTTGTGCCGGCCACCGCTCTTATTGGTTCGGTCATTATGGTCTTTGCCGATACGGTTGCGCAGCTGCCGGGTCAATCGGGTGTGATTCCGATAAATACCGTGAGTGCCCTTATAGGTGTTCCGGTTATCCTCTATATAATTTTAAAAAGTACCAGATGGTCATGAAGGGTGATATACTGCTCAGGCTCGACAATGTATCGCTCGGTTACGACAAAGTGATATATGAGAAGATAGATGCCTCGGCATCTGCCGGGGAGATGATTGCCGTTGTGGGTGCCAATGGCATGGGAAAGAGCACACTGCTTAGAGCTGTCTCCGGAATTCTGGGTTATATGGGCGGGCAGATTACTATTCTGGAGAGGTTGGTTGAGAGCTACTCTCCGGCAAAACTTGCACGCCATGTCTCTTTTGTACCGTCACAGAGCCTTAAAACCAGAAATCTATCTCTTACCGATATGGTTGCAACCGGTTGTTATGGCAGTTCGGACTGGCTGGGAAAGATCACACCTCAAGAGAGGGTTAGAGTGGTCAATACTATTAAGCTGGTTGGGCTGGAAGGTTTTGAGGATAGGGACTCTGCAAGTCTGAGCGACGGAGAGTTTCAGAGGGCAGCCATTGCAAGAAGCCTTGTGCAGAACAGCGACATTATACTACTCGATGAGCCGACTGCATTTCTGGATATCGAAAACAAGGTTATTATAACGAAGCTTCTGAAAGAGATAGCTTTAAAGGAGAATAAGAGTGTGATCTACTCCACTCACGACCTTATACAGGCAATTAAACTTTGCGACAAAATATGGATTCTTGGACAGAAGAGCTTTTTTGAGGGAGATCCTCAGTCATTAATAGAAAAAGGAGCCTTTGACCAGATGTTCAAAGACCCCTCTTTTAAATTCAGCGACTATACAGCCGGTTTACTCTGAAACATTCTCTCGATTGCCTTGGCAAGTCTTTTCACACCCTCCTCGGTCTTTTCGGCATCCATGAATGAGAAGTTTATCCTCATTGTATTTTTACCCGAACCGTCGCAGTGGAATGCCTCGCCAATTACGAATGCCACATTCTCTTTAATTGCAACATCAAACAGCTCCCTTGTGTCATAACCCTCAGGAAGAGCAACAAACAGGAACAGACCACCCTCAGGTCTTGTCCAGGTTACACCCTTTGGCATATATTTATCGAAGCATCTGAGCATATGATCTCTCTTCTCTTTATACAGCGCAATTGTCCCGGAAAGATTCTTCTCGAAAAGCCCCTTCTCAAAATATCTCACTACAACAGCCTGATCAAAAACAGGAGTGCAGAGGTCGGCAGATTGTTTTGCAACTACTAGTCTGTCAATAATATCTACCGGAGCAATTATCCAGCCGATTCTGAAGCCCGGAAGCATAGTTTTTGAAAGTGTACCAAATAACATTACCCTTTCATTATCCATTGAGTACATCAATGGTTGTGCCTCACCTTCAAATCGCACCTCTCTGTACGGGCTGTCCTCGATAATGAGCAGATCATATTTTTTAGCAATCTCCAGTACCATCTTTCTCTGTTCCAGATTCATTGTAACACCCGAAGGATTCTGGAAATCAGGAATGGTGTATATAAATTTAGGTCTTCTTCCGCTTGAAATAAGTGTTTTGATAACAACCTCCAGCTCCTCATCCTTCGGAACCCCGATCGGCTGAGCCTGGTATGACCAGAATGCCTGAAGCGCTCCCAGGTAAGATGGCAATCCGCAAACGATTGTATCGCCGGGGTTGATAAATATCCTTGAAGTAAGGTCTATTGCCTGCTGTGAAGAGGTGGTGATAAGAATATTATCTTTGGTGATATCGAGACCCTGTTGTCTGTACCTCCCGGCAAGGATTTTTCTGAGCTTTTCGTTACCCTCTGTAGGTCCGTACTGGAGAGCAGATGTGCTCTCAATCTCCAGAACTTCCTGCATAATCACTTTAAGATCTTCAACCGGGAAGGTAGATGGATTGGGAAACCCTCCTGCAAATGAGATAACCTCCGGCCTGTTGGCAACGCTTAGAAGATCACGGATTGCTGACCTTCTCATATTCTTTGCGTTATCTGATAGAATGTTTTGAATGTTAATTGCCATTTCCAAGTATATTTTCGACAAAAATACTGAATTGTAATTTAAAATCAAATTTTAATTTAATATTTTAACATTTTCAATTACAAATTCTAAATATAATGTTGAATTACTTAACTAAAAATTGAAATTAGTAATATCTATTTCCGGCAGATTTACAAAAAAAATCATACTTTTGCAAAAAAAGAATGTCAGTAATAAGAGTAACCAAAGAGTTCCGTTTCGAAGGGGCACACGCATTAACCGGGTACGACGGAAAGTGCCGTCACATTCACGGCCACTCATACCGCCTTTTTGTAACTCTTAAGGGAGATATAAAACAGGTGCAGGATCATCCGAAATCGGGAATGGTGGTCGACTTCTCCGATTTGAAAAAACTGGTAAATGAATTGATAGTAGAGCCCTTTGACCATGCCCTTATTTTAAGGAGCGATGCCGCTCTTGCCAATGAGATAAAAGAGAGCTACTGCAATGTCATAATCACAGATTTCCAGCCCACCTGCGAGAATCTTGCCCAACACTTTGCGCAACTCTTAACAGACCGTTTACCGGACCATCTTTCGCTTCACAGTATAAAACTTTACGAAACCCCTTCATCTTATGTTGAGTGGGTTGCCGGAGATAACCTATAGATTATGACTAAAAAACTTATGCTGATAGATGGGCATGCCCTCATCTTTCGTTCATACTACGCATTTCTCAGGAGGCCAATGGTTAACTCCAAGGGTGTTGACACATCTATTCTATACGGCTTTACCAAAACACTCATAGAGTTAATTATCAAAGAGAAGCCAACCCATTTTGCTGTTGCTTTCGACCCTCCGGCAATGACCTTCAGACACGAACTCTTCCCGGATTATAAGGCCAACCGAAGTGAAACTCCGGAGTTGATAAAGGGGGCTCTTGAGCCGCTTACAGAGTTACTGGATGCTATTTCGGTCCCTGTGGTTATGAAACCGGGGTTTGAGGCCGACGATGTGATAGGTACTTTGGCGAAAAGGGCTGCATCTGACGGATTCACAGTATATATGGTTACCCCTGACAAGGATTTCGGACAGCTTATTGATGAGAATATCTACCAGTACAAACCTGCTAAAAACGGAAACGAAAATGAGATAATCGGCAGGGATGAGGTGTGTGGTTATTACGGGATAGATACTCCCGCTCAGGTGATTGACATCCTCACAATCTGGGGGGACAGCTCCGATAATATTCCGGGAGTGAAAGGTATAGGAGAGGTTGGTTCGAAGAAGCTTGTTGCAAAATACAAATCCGTAAAGAATATATACGATTCACTCGATGAGCTGCCTCTAAAGCAGAAGGAGGCGTTCCTCGAGGCATCTGCACATATAGGTTTGAGCCAAACGCTGGTTACCATTGATACTAATGTAGATATTGAGTGGGATGAAGATGCTTTAAAACTCGAGACCCCGCACTTTACAAAGATCAGGGAGCTTTTTGCAAACTATGAGCTTACATCTCTTTCCAGAATGTTGCCTCAACTGGAGCAGTTTTTCAGCTTTACCGGTGGCGGTTCCGGGGAGGAGATGAGTGTGGCACCAGCTGTAATTGTTACAAACAGCTATGAGACTACCCCTGCCACTCCATCCCAAATGGTGGAGATTGCCGGTGTAAATGGCTATATTTCAGTAAAAATCTGCACTGAGAGGTTGCTGGTATCAAGCGGTGGAAGGAGCCTCTTCATAAATCCTGACTCAAGTGAACTGAGTAGCGTGAGGGCACTTTTTGAGGATCACTCTCTTATCAAGTGCGGATACGATCTTAAAAATCTGATTAATCTGCTTAAGCGGGCAGATATTGAATTGAATGGTTATCTGGCCGATATTGAGCTGATGCACTATCTGATATCTCCCGAGAGGTCTCATAAGGTTGAAATTCTGGCGGGAAGCTACCTTAATGCCAGTATCACAGGGGTGGTAGATGATTCACCGAAAGATCTTTTCAGCAGTCAGGATTCAAACCAGGGTAACGGGGATGAGCAGTCACTCAGGGAGGTGGCCGTGCTCTATCCGCTGTACGAAAAGCTTAAAGAGGAGTTGGTAAACGAGGGGATTGAGAAGCTCTATGACAATATGGAGATGCCGCTTCTGAGGGTTCTTGCCGGAATGGAGCGTGAGGGGGTTAAGATTGACACTGCGATGCTTGGTGAGTACAGCACCCAGCTAACGGAGGAGCTGGCTGTAATCGAACGTGAGGTGAGGGAGCTTGCACAGGAGCCGGGGCTCAACATCTCATCGCCGAAACAGCTTGGGGTTGTTATCTATGAGAAACTTAAGCTTGTTAAAAACGCCAAACTGACCAAGGGTAAGAGTTACTCAACCGATGAGGAGACTCTGGCCGAGCTTTCGGGCTCCCACCCTATTATTTCCAGGATACTGGAATACAGGAATGTCAAAAAACTTTTATCTACATATATCGACCCGCTGCCATCGCTTATTTCGCCTGTTTCGGGAAAGATTCATACAACATACAAACAGTCTCTTACGGCAACTGGGCGGCTTAGTTCGGTAAAGCCTAACCTCCAGAACATTCCGGTGAGAACGGAGCGTGGAAGGGAGATAAGGAAGGCCTTTATCCCCTCTCATAAGGATGGTATTATAGTGTCGGCCGACTACTCTCAGATTGAGTTGCGTCTGATGGCTCACATGAGTGGCGATGAGCTCTTTATAGAGGCTTTCCGGGAGGGGAAGGATATCCATGCTGCAACTGCATCCAAGATCTTCGGGGTTCCGGAGGGGGAGCTTACCAAGGAGCAGCGTAACAGGGCTAAGGTGGCCAACTTCGGAATCATTTACGGTATATCGGCATTTGGACTTTCGCAGAGGCTGGCAATTCCGAGGGGTGAGTCAAAGAAGTTGATAGAGGACTATTTTGCTGCCTATCCGCAGGTAGAGAGCTATATGAAGCAGATGATAGAGAGGGCGAGGGTTGATGGCTATGTTACGACTCTTTACGGAAGAAAAAGGTATCTGCCCGATATCAATTCGAAGAACCCTGTCGTGAGGGGGCTGGCCGAGCGGAATGCGATAAATGCTCCTATTCAGGGGAGTGCTGCCGATATTATTAAGGTTGCGATGATTCGGGTAGATGAGAAGATTAAAGAGTTGGGTCTCAGGAGCCGGATGGTTTTGCAGGTTCATGACGAGCTTGTTTTTGATGCTTTCAGAGATGAGGTTTTAGTTCTGCAGGGGATAATCAGGAGAGAGATGGAGGGAGTGATCAAACTTAGCGTGCCGCTTACAATTGAGTGTCAAAGCGGGACAAACTGGCTTGAAGCGCATTAGATATGAACAAAAGGGAATTTGATGAGTCAGAGTTAATACCGAAGGCCTTAAAGGGTGATTCGCAGGCTTGTACTGCAATTGTCTCCTACTACAGGAGCTCTGTTATCTCATATATTTCCACTATTGTTCCTTGTCCCGAAGATGCCGAGGATCTCTGTCAGGAGACGTTTCAGAAGTGTTTCAGGTATCTGCCTGCATACAATTTCCATTATGCCTTCTCTACCTGGCTCTACACAATAGCACAAAATACAGCGCTCGATTTTATCCGCAAAAAAAGGATCACATCGGCTCCTTTGAGCGATATAAACAGGGAGGACTCCCACAGGAGTGCGGCAAGCACAGTTCCGAGCCCGGAGGAGAGTCTTATAAATGAGCAGGCAATAGAGAATCTCATAAAGTCAATTCAGAATCTGCCCGGCATCTACAGAAAGATTGCTGAGCTGAGGTTTATTCATGAGTATCCGCTGGAGGAGATCTCCAAGGAGTTGAATTTACCGTTGAACACCGTAAAGACCCGTGTGAGCAGGTCTAAAAAGATATTGAACGATATATGGAAGAGTTAATATACAAATATTTCCCGGAGCTGACTCCGGAACAGAAGCGACAGTTTTCGATGCTTTTGCCCCTGTACAGAGAGTGGAATCAAAAGATCAATTTAATCTCGAGAAAGGATATTGAAAATCTTTATTTGCACCATGTTCTTCATTCACTGGCAATTGCTAAAAGATGCACATTTCCGCAAAATTCTCATATTCTGGATGTTGGTACGGGTGGCGGCTTTCCGGGTATTCCGCTTGCAATTCTATATCCGGAGTCTCGTTTCTACTTGTGTGACTCAATCGGGAAGAAGATTTTGGTGGTTCAGGCTGTTGCCGATGCTCTCTCTCTTAAAAATGTGAGAGCGCAAAAGGTGCGGGCCGAGGAGATTGATGAGAGTTTTGACTTTGTGGTATCGAGGGCTGTGACCGATCTCTCTCAATTTCTGCCCTGGGTGTGGAAGAAGATAAAGCCGGGAAAAATTGAGAATCAGGAGAGAGGGGTTCTCTACCTTAAGGGTGGGTCGGTTAATGATGAGATGGCGGAGGCGGCAAAGAATTTGAGACTCAAAATGGATTGTTTTTCAAAAACGGAGATATCAAACTGGTTTGAAGAGCCCTGGTTTGAAGAAAAAAGTGTGATTTTTATCAAACGTTAAGATAAATATTTGCATTTTATAACATTTTATTTACCTTTGCACTCCCTTTTAAGAGTTATAATAAATTCAGAGCATATATTATGAAACGCACTTTCCAACCATCACAACGCAAGCGTCGCAACAAACACGGCTTCCGTGAGCGTATGTCTACACCTAACGGTCGCAGAGTACTTGCTGCACGCCGCCGCCGCGGACGTAAGAAACTTACTGTATCATCTGAAGATCGTTTCTAAAAAGAAATAGTAAATATTCAGCAGATAAAGGCGCCGTGAGCGTCTTTTTTTGTATTCATAAATGTTATATTTGAAGAAAAAAATGAGAAGACGAATTGGCCGCGAGGAGGCACTTTCTTTATATAACGAACAGGATATGAATATCCTGTCAAAAATGGCAACCGATATCCGTCGTGAAATTAACGGCAACCGGGTCTGGTATAACCGCAATTTCCATCTTGAACCCAGCAATGTTTGCATTCACCGTTGCAGTTTTTGCTCCTACAGACGTGAAAATGATCTGGAGCCGGGGGCATGGACAATGGATTTTGATCAGATAAGGGAGTACTGCAGGAAGAAATATGAGAAGGGTATGACTGAGGTTCATGTGGTAGGGAGCGTACACCCTTCGAAGGATATCTCCTACTATCTTGGAATCGTAGATATTATCCGGGAAGAGATGCCCCCGGAGGTTACAATCAAGGCCTATTCGGCGGTAGAGATTGACGACATGGCTTCCAATTCGGGCAAACCGGCCGCAGAGGTGATTGATGAGCTTAAGAGAAGAGGTGTATCTGCAATCCCGGGTGGCGGGGCAGAGATATTCGACAATGATGTGAGAAGGGCTATTTGTCCCGACAAAGCCGGCTCTGAACGGTGGCTGGAGATACATAAAACGGCACATAAGGCTGGGTTAAGGTCAAACTGCACAATGCTTTTCGGACATATCGAGAGCAGGGAGAACCGGATTGACCATCTGCTTGCACTGAGAGAGTTGCAGGATGAGACGGGCGGGTTCGATGCATTTATTCCGCTGTTATATAAATCGGCCAATAATCCAATGTCCTATATTGGTGAAATTGAGAGTATAGAGATTCTTAAAACTTTTGCAATCTCCAGGATTGTGCTGGATAACATTCCTCATATAAAGTCATACTGGCCAATGCTCGGCAGGGATCTTTGCCAGCTTACCCTGCTTTACGGGGCCGACGATATTGACGGTACCGTGAATGACAGCACTAAAATTTACAGTATGGCCGGGTCAAATGAGGCCAACCCGGTAATGACGGTTGAGGAGCTTCGTAAACTGGCTTCAGGATGCGGTTTTGAGGCCTTTGAGAGGGATAGCTTTTACAATGAAGTATAAAAAATTGTACTACTTTTGCATTAAACCCGACTATAATGAAAAAGGATAACTGGATAGTAAGAAATTTGATTGCAGCAGTGGCAACCGGTGTTGTAATTCTCATATTGACAATAGTTTTTCTTAAAATTATTACCCGCCACAATCAGGAGCTGGAGGTTCCGGACCTCTCCGGAATGACTATTTCGGATGCATTTAAGGTTGCAGAAGAGAGTGATCTGAGGCTGGAGGTGACCGACTCGGTTTTCCTTCCAAGGATGGGTCGGGGAATTATCTTCCGTCAGAATCCGATTGCCGGCAGTATGGTTAAGAAAAACAGACGGGTACTGCTCACAATTAACTCAATACAACCTAAGAAGGTTTCAATGCCTTCGATAATAGGGTTTTCGCTCAGGCAGGCAAAGGCTGAACTGGCTGCTAAACAGCTCAATGTAGGCAGGCTCATATATGTAAACGATATGGCTACCAATAATGTCCTTTCTCAGAGATTTGACGGGCGTTTTATCCCTACTGGAACTTTGATAGAGACTGAAAGTGAGATCGATCTGGAGCTTGGTATGAGTCCCGATAACAGCATGACCTCCATTCCGTCACTTGTGGGTTTCTCACTTGTGACCGCTAAAGATATTATAATTGATAACTCTTTGAATATAGGAAAATTAACCTTTGACGAGACGGTTAAAAATTATGCAGATACAATCTCAAGCTTTGTTATCAGGCAGTTTCCTGTACCTACCGAATCTCTCACATATATTCTGGGTAGCAGGGTCGATCTTGTTTTGAGCACAGATAAATCAAAAATCGAGACAAAAAATAAGAGCTTATAACTTTAATAATGGCGCGAAAAAGACCCTCCGACACCAACAGACCGCTTAAACCAATGGTCCGTTATTCCGATGATGAAGATTATGACATTGATAACGAAGCGGAAGAGAGTGGTTTGACCGAAGATGAGGGTGAAGCCTCCTTTGAACACTACCGTTTTGTTTCGGATAAGGGACAATCTCCTTTAAGGGTAGATAAGTTCATAACCAACAGGATGGAGAAGACATCCAGGCATCGTGTGCAGCTTGCCATTGGTGCCGGTTATGTTCTGGTAAACGGGAAGCAGGTTAAGGCCAACCACATAGTTAAGCCGCTTGATACAGTCTCACTGGTTCTGCCATATCAGAGACGGGGGTTTGAACTAAAGCCTGAGAATATTCCTCTGGATATACCTTATGAAGATGATGACCTCTTGCTGGTTAACAAACCTGCCGGTCTTGTGGTGCACCCGGGTCACGGCCACTTTTCGGGAACTCTTATTAATGCACTGGCCTATCACCTTGGTATTACTCAACCGGTTGATGCCGAAGATGAGAGAATGGGCATTCTGGTTCACAGAATAGATAAAAACACGTCCGGATTGCTGCTTGTTGCCAAAAACGACGAGGCACAGCTTGCACTTGCAAAACAGTTTTTCGACCACTCTATCCAGCGGGAGTACGTTGCGCTGGTTTGGGGAAACATGAAGGAGGATTCCGGTACAATCACCGGCCATATCGGGCGTGACCCCAATGACAGAATGAGGTTCAGGGTGTTCCCGGATGGCTCTATAGGCAAACATGCGGTAACCCACTATCAGGTGATTGAGAGGTTTGGCTATACAACCCTGGTTAAGTGTATTCTGGAGACCGGAAGAACCCACCAGATAAGGGTACACATGGATTACATAGGGCATCCCCTCTTCAATGATGACAGATACGGCGGAGACAAAATTCTCAGAGGAACAGTCTACAACAAGTATAAAAAGTTTGTGGAGAACTGCTTTGACCTAATGCCCCGTCATGCCCTGCATGCCAGAACCCTCGGATTTATCCACCCGCGCACCCGCAAAGAGATGTTCTTCGAAAATGAAATCCCCGAAGATTTCACAAACGTAATCGACAAATGGCGGGCACTTTTCGCTACCAGGAGCGTCTGAACTCTGACTAAAGTTCCCCACCTGCTTAACATCCACACTAGCAGCTGCTAACGAGTTATTCAATGCAATTTTTTATAATCTATCTCATCAAAGATAACTTTTACCGTTCGGGAATCGATTTTACCAATATTCTGCTACCCAGAAGTTCGAGCAGTATACTGCACTGCACTCCTATCCAACCAATAAGAATAACTTTAATTGCCTGCTTGTCAAAACAAAACGAGGCTACGCTTTGCCAGAGTTTGATACAAATTGCTAAATTACAGAGATATACAAATATCAAATTTCCAAAATTGGAAAACTGTGATTTGTAATATGCAGTTATTTAAATAATTATACCAAACTCTGGCAAAGCTAAATATTATGGATAATTTTACGAACATTTCTGTCATTGGAATTTTATACTGAAATACCAATATGTTCCGTAAAGTCAAAATGTTTTGATTATTAAGAACATTTTATAAGGGAAAGAATGAAAAAAGAGGGAACCCAAAAATCTCTTTTTAGTCTCCCTCTTTTCGTTGTTAATTACCTTTTTTTAGAACCTTCTTCCGCCGAAGCCGCCGGGGAAGCCGCCACCGCCAGGGAATCCCATTCGGTGTCCATCCTGTCCTCCACGGTTATTGTTTCCAAAAGATCCGAATCTGATGGTGAAGCTAACCATGAAGTACTGCTGCAGGGTGTTATTCCTGATATCTTCTATGTAGTTGTCGTTTGTTGTCCTGTATGTATTTCTTGATTGGTTGAGGATGTCAAATATCTTAATCTTAAGTGTAGCCATCTTTTTCAACATCTGCTTTGACAACTCTGCATTCCAGACGTGCGACGGTTTGTTGTAACCCTCACCGAATCCTATGTAAAACATATAGTTGTAATCACTTGCAAGGATCAGACTCCAAGGGAGGTTCCAGTTGATATTTGCATTAACCGAGTTTGTCCAGGTTGCTGGCTTCATGTTTGCCTCAATTGTGTACCATGCATATGAGTATGAAGCTCTTCCACCAACGCCTACCTCAAGTTTCTCATCCCTGTAGGTCAATCTTAACATCTCACTCAATGAGAGGCTGGTTGTGAGGTTTCTTACTGCATTTGAGTAGTTGATCCCTTTGTTCAGTGAGATTCTGGTGTTGTTCGAAACAGAGAACTTCGATTTTTTAATTGGGGTGTTGTACATAACGTTGTTCGAAATTGACCAGACCCCGTTTTCGTTAACAGGCATGCTCTTCTGAATTCCGCCATTCTCGTACCAAGTCTTGTTCACAATCTTATCCATTGTATAGTTTCCTTCCAGCCATAATCTTACGGAACGGAAGGTCTCACGTTTGGTATTGCCGTACTCAAGAGATAATCTGTGGTTAAATTCAGGTAACAGATCGGGATTACCAACAGGTATGTAGAGTGGATTTGAGTTATCCAGAACCGGCTGAAGCTGATTAATTGATGGTTGGTTTGTATTTCCTCTGTAACGAATCCTAAGGTTGCTCATCTCACTTATCTTATACTCATAAGATGCCGATGGTGAATAGTTTACTATAGTTCTTTTAATATCTCTCTCGCCTCCTATGCTCTCGGTGTAAGATGGCTGAGCGTTAAATCCAAAAGTGTAGCTGTATTTATCCTCCTGCTTTCTTACATTAATCTCTGCCTGCTGATTGATAAATGTGTTTTCAAAGTTGTTTGAATACTCATCGTCTCTAAGGTCAAACTTCCCGGTTGCATTATTGAAATTATAGGCATTCTTTTCGGAGTTGTTAATTCTATAGGTATATCTGTATGCCAGCTCCATATAGAAGTTTTTTCCCAATGGTTCGGTATAAGATGCTCTTGCTCCCAGAGAGTAAGCGAGGTTGGTCTGATCGTACTGTTGCTTTACAATTTCTACAGATGGATTGTTGCCGTAAATGTTAGTCTCAGACTCATTTAATCCATCTATCTCATTATTTGAGTAGGAGTAGTTAAAGTTAATTGAGAAGGTTCTGCCCGGTTTACCAAGTCTCTGACGATAGAGAAGTTCACCTTCAGTACTTTGAGAGCTATTCTCTCCTGAAGAGCGGCTGTAACCATCATTTATCTTAGCACCGCTTAAGCTGTCGGTAAGGAAGTATTTTTTATCATCAAAAGATCCGGTGCCTAAGCTTACATTAGGACGGAAGATAAAGGATGTAGTTTCAGAAGGTGCCCATTCGATTTCGAGTGCAACCCTGTGGTTTCCTGATGTATTCTGAGTGTGTGATGAATCTCTGTTGAAGAAGCTGCCTCCAGGAAGGAAATTCTGTCTCACTCTGGTTCCCTCCGATACGTTATCGGTATTGCCGTAAAAATAGTTTGAACCAACTTTAAGCTTACCATCGAGGAACTCCTTATTGGCTGTAATTCCGCCCATCCATGAGGTTGTGATTCCACTGCCTCCGAAGTTGATGGTGCTGCCACCTACTCTGATACGGCCACCGCCAAAGTTTCCGCCACCGCCTCTCATTCCTCTCATCATATCTCCCGCCATATCCGTGAAGGCTCTGTTATTTGTGTTGTTACCATTGATAATCAAACTCAGTTGGCTGGTTTTCTTGAAATTACTTATCATTCCCGCCGCCTGGTATCTATCTTCGGATCCATAACCGGCAGTAGCATTACCAAACCAACCGTTCATCATTCCAGGTTTGATAGAGAGGTCTATCACAGTCTCTTCGTTACCATCGTCAATTCCTGTAAAGCGCGACTGGTCCGATTTCCTTTCAACCACCTTTACTTTGTCTATTATATTGGCAGGCAGATTTTTGGTTGCGATTGAGGGGTCGTTAAGGAAAAACTGTTTGCCGTCAATCATTATTTTATTGATTGCCTTACCGTTTGCAGTTATTTTGCCATCTGCATCAAGCTCAACTCCCGGAAGCTTTTTCAATAGCTCCTCCAGCATATCGGTATCGGTTGTTTTAAAAGAGGATGCATTGTACTCAATTGTATCTTTTTTGACAATGATAGGGTTTCCGAGAGCACTCACAACAGCACTTTCAAGTGTGTTAATCTGCTCAATCATACCTATATTGCCGATATCAGTCATCCGCTGAGTACCAATTGTTATATTTTTTACAACCGGCTTATATCCCATGTATTCAATCCGGAGTGTGTACTCACCGGGTGCAGGTGCTGCAACCTCAAATTTTCCTTTAGAGTCGGAGAGTGCATATTTTGAAGGTGTCTCGGATCCCTTCGGAATGATAGCTGCAGTAGCAAACTCAACAAATGCGTTTCTGATGCTGTCTATAAGGGTTCCTTTAATCTTGTAATCCCTAGTCTGAGCGTAGTTGTAATTATTTGAAAATGATATTATCACAAAAGTGATGAGGAGGTATTTTATATATTTCATTGTTTAAAAATAAATTTCTTTAGTTTATATAATTGCCACGAACAACACTTTGACTAAAAATTATGCCAAAGGTTACATTGCCAAATAAAAAAAAGTGGATTATTTTATCCTGGATGGATTATTTTTCAGGAAGGCACTCCAGCTATCGCTCTTTCCTTTCTCGCCTCCCCTTGCCGAAAGTGATCCCGGAAGAGAGCTACTCAGAAAATGACAAAGGGCAACTGCAAGACCGTCAGTAGCATCTAACGAATCCGGAAGCTCCTTTACCTGAAGAATTTTTGTTATGACTGTAGCGACCTGCTCCTTTGATGCAGCCCCCTTTCCTGTGATAGAGAGCTTCACTTTTCTGGGGGCATATTCGTTTACGCTCATCCCCTTTTCGAGTGCTGCAGAAATTGCCGCACCCTGAGCCCGGCCAAGCTTAAGCATTGACTGGATATTCTTTCCGTAAAAGGGGGCCTCAATAGCCAGTTCATCTGGAGAATATTTCTCGATCAGATTGGTTACCTCTCTGAAAATAACTGCAAGTTTTGCAAAATGGTCGCTCTCCTTCTTTAGGTTGGTTATACCCATCGAAACAAATGAAGCTCTCCCTTTTACGACAGATATAACACCCCATCCGAAAATCTGGGTTCCCGGGTCAATTCCAAGTATGGTTTTATCAGGAACCATTATTGAATTAATACAGAAAATTGCAGATTAATCAATAAAATCAAAACCGGTATATGGTCGGAGAACCTCCGGTACCGATATTTTTCCATCAATCTGGTTATTTTCCAGCAGTGCAGCCAGAATCCGAGGCAGAGCCAGCGAACTTCCGTTGAGTGTGTGGGCAAGCTGAGGTTTCCCGTTTTCGTCTTTGTATCTTAGCTTTAGCCTGTTTGCCTGGAATGTCTCAAAGTTTGAAACCGAACTTACCTCAAGCCACCTCTCCTGTGCAGCTGAATAGACCTCAAAGTCGTAAGTAAGTGCCGATGTAAAGCTCATGTCACCACCGCAAAGACGCAGGATTCTGTATGGTAAACCCAAAGATTTTACCAGCATCTCAACATGGTTAACCATCTCTTCCAAAGAGTCATACGATTTGTCCGGATGTGCAACCTGTACTATCTCCACCTTGTCGAACTGATGAAGTCTGTTAAGCCCTCTCACATCCTTACCGTACGAGCCGGCCTCTCTTCTGAAACATGGTGTATAGGCAGTTACCTTAACCGGAAGGTCGTTCTGAGAGAGTATGACATCTCTGTAGATGTTTGTAACCGGAACCTCTGCAGTAGGAATGAGGTAAAAGTTGTCCAGACCAACGTGGTACATCTGCTCACCCTTATCAGGAAGCTGGCCTGTACCGTATCCCGATGCCTCGTTAACCATTAGCGGTGGCATCACCTCTGTATATCCGGCTTCAATATTCTTATCCAGAAAATATGAGATAAGTGCCCTTTGAATTCTGGCACCCTTTCCTTTATAGACAGGAAAACCGGCTCCAGTAAGTTTTACACCCAGATCAAAATCTATAATATCATATTTTTTAGCAAGTTCCCAATGAGGAATACCATTTTTAAGTACAGGTTTTACACCTCCCTCTCTCACTATTTCGTTATCTTCGGCCATTTTTCCAACAGGTACGGATGAGTGAGGTAAATTTGGAAGCAGCACCAGAAGTTCATTCAACTCTTTTGAATACTCCTCCATTTTTGCTTCAAGTGCTTTTGAACTCTCTTTTAATTCAGCAACTCTTCCTTTTGCTGACTCTGCCTCTTCTCTCTTACCCTCTTTCATCAATTGTCCAATCTCCTTTGCTATGGAGTTTTGCGATGCCAGAATGGAGTCTGCCTCAGTTTGTGTATTTCTTCTTTTAACATCCAAGTCTGAAATTCTGTTCAGGATTTCTGCTGCGTCAAAATTCTTTACTGCAAGCCTTTCAATAACAAATGAGGGATTCTCCCTTAGCAATTTAATATTTAACATCGTAAAAAAATTGTGAAAATTAGGCCTCAAAGTTAAGAAAAAATATAGAATCGGATAAATATTTTTTAGATTCCTATATTTCAGAGAAACAGCCTTTTGAAACAATAAATCTCCATTTACATTTGCAACCGTAACAGATATCCGCAAAATGAAAATGAGATCAATATTTAACAGATCACACCTGATTTACATCTTTTGTACTCTCTCAATCCTGAGCTGTGAAGAGCCCGAACCCAATGCTAACAGAATAAAGTTCAAAAGTGATAATCTGCCGTTGATCCCAACGAAAGCGATTTTTCAATCGGGCAATTTATGTAACATTCATATAATACACTCAGGTACAAGAATATATTATGCAGGAGGATCCCCGTTGAATGGGCAATCCGATAATTACGGATACATAAATCCAGTTAATCCGGTATATCTTGAGAGGGGTTTATATGATTTCTATCTGCTTTCTGTTAACGACAGCCAGTTACCACAATTAACCTTCAGTAACGGTTATGCTGTAAACCTGAGTAATGGATTAGACTACTTATGGTCCGGAATAAAGGGGGTGACCATTGCCGGTGACAGAACTCTCTCATTCAACTTTAAAAGGCTTTGCTGCAGGATAGAGCTGAATGTAAAAAGTTCGGCCTCCATTAAGAATATGGTGGTTAAAAAGATCGAATTTGCATTACCGGATGCAGCAGGTTATGCTCTGGACCTCATCTCCGGCAATATTCAATTCAGCTCGGGAGCGGGTGTTCTTACCGTGATTGGAGGGAGTGGCACCGGCAGACTCTATACAATGCTTCCCAAAACAGGGACAACCGAGGTTGCGGTCGAGATAGATGGTGAGATCAACGGAGGCGCAGTCACTTCGAAAAGGTTTACCACTCAACTGAATAGTGATTTTTTACCCGGTGTTTACTACCTGATTGACCTTGAGATTGAGAGTAACCCTGCAATTAATGTAAAGGTACAACTCTCTCCCTGGAGGTTAATACTAAATGAAAATATATTTAATCTTAACAGGGAGAATAATTTATGAAGATATCCGTTGCACTTGTCGGGATAATACTCCTATGTTTTCAGATAGCTTCGTGCGTTAGTGAAGATTACCTGAGTTGTCCCGATTTTGGAAAATACAGGGTAACCTTCAGCTCCGGCGATTCATTGAAATTCCCTGAAAAAATGTATATGTCACTTATTTACAAAGAGCAGAGCAATGACATGAGTCTGCAGGGATCGGGTCAGTATGTCAAAGAAGCAGATAAATCTTGCTTTACTTCAGAGAAAATTCTGAAGCTTCCGCCGGGAGAATTCAGGTTCAGTTCGCTCTCATGCAGCTCCCCATTAATTGTTGAAAATGGTATGTCTAAAATGTATAACGGCGAGTTATACCTCTTCTCAGATTCAGTCGGGAGAGTGGTTAAGAGGTACGAAAACAGTGTAAAACTTAATTACTCTCCGGTCAATTCGCTTATTCTGGCACAATGCATTCTTGACAATGAACTTGCTAAATATTATGAGATCAGGGATTTCGCTATCTCTGCTCCAGATGATACCAATGTGCGGATAAATCATACAAATGGTTTAGTCTCCGGCTCCGGATCAATTACAGACTATTTTGACCACTTCAGGCTCAGCATTGATGGTACACTTTTCAGATACTATTGCGTTCCGTTCAGAGGCGGATGCTATCTGAACTTCAGAATAACGCTGTCCCTTAAAACACCAAACACTGTTGAAGAGAAGGATAAAATACTGATACTGTTGAACCACCTCTTTTTAAAGTCGGATATTGAACAGGGGAAGGTCTATAAATTCACATTTGAGGTATCTGCTCTGGAGATAAACTGCAAATCAACTACGGTCACCGATTGGACTGACTATCAAACAGAAGGTGAAATACCTGTTATATAAATAATTACAAACAATTTAAACTTTTTATCATGAAGAGAGAGATTATTGCAATGTTAACCCTGTCACTATCCTTAGCGGTTGCTTGTACCGAAGAGAGAGGAGATCTAAAAAGTGAGTCCGAAATTAAGTTCAGGGCATCTTATCAAAATGAGGTTAGCACAAAAGCGCCCACCCCGTTTGGTACCGGGAACAAAGCTACCGTAATCGGGTTTAATGCAGGTGCGGATGTTTCTGCCGCTACCCCAATTGCCGGTACTCCGTTAGAGTTGACCGGCGGTGCCGGAGGGGTGCTGAATCCGGCTGCTCCGCTTTATCTGCCAAAAGGGAGTTACGATTTTTACTCGGTATCGGTAAATGAGGCCTCAGCACCCGGTATTACATTTACAACCGGATTATCTGCTCAGTTAACCAACGGTAAAGATTATTTGTGGGCTAAACAGGCCAGTATCGCACAGGGGGGTACTGTAGTTTTGTCCTACACGCATAAAGCAGTGGGTATTGAGATAAATATCGCTGCCGGTTCCGGTGTCAGTTCACTTACCGTCAGTTCTATCAGATTTACACCTGCAAAAGCCGAAAGCTCATCTAAGATGGCTCTCTCAACAGGAGCAATAGGCTCATCATCAACTAAGGAGAGTCTGACATCAATGAATCTCGTATCACTACGGGGGAGATATATCATGCTGCCTTTGTCGTCTCAGCAACTGGATGTTGAGGTTACTGTAAATGCTGTTATCGGAGGGGTATCGCTCACCGGAAAGGTATACAGTGCAACAGTCCCTTCAATGTCATACATATCCGGGAATTATTACACACTGAACCTCACGGTATCGGCTTCATCCATGACCTTTTCAGGCTCTACGGTTGATGACTGGACTACCCAGACTATTTCGGGAGTAACATTAACAGAAGTCTGATAATGAAAAGGGTTGCTAAGATCATGAAGGTGTTTACTGTTGGTGTCCTGACAATAGTCACCTCCTGTATAAAGGAGAGATGCGTTGGATGCGGATCTGATCCGCAATCCGATTCTACAATTTTTATGGTGTCATTTTCATGCAACTATGAATACGGATCGGGTCTCACTAAAAGTACCGGAACTATAGGCGAAGGTGTAAGGGCATCAGTTTTTGCCTTCTCCTGCGGAGATAATCCCGAGCGTTACCCATCATTTCCGGGTACCCCGGTGTTGACCATATCGGACAATTTTGGCAATCTCAGTCTGAAAAAGGGGGAGTATCTCTTTGTCCCTGAAGGATATTACGATTTCTACTCCATCTCCGAAAACAGTAAGAGCGAGTTAGATATTAAAGTTGCCTCCGGAGTATCATCCACGCTGGAAAATGGGATGGACTATCTCTGGGCCTCATTCAAAGATAGTTATATAGCAGTTAACACAAATATTTGTTTTAAATTCCGCCACTGCTCTGCCAGATTAAAAATAGATTTTACCGGGGGAGAGGGTGTAAGGGATCTTCAGATAGAAAGGGTCTCACTTGCCCCTCCTGCTAAAGGTGGCAGGATGATACTCTCTTCGGGGACTATAAGTAGTGCAGATAGATTGGAAGATGTGTCACAAGAGATGCTGTTGAGCGGATTATCTGCTCAGTTCACAATGTTACCGCTTAATTCCGGCATAAAGATACCAGTTGAGGTAGAATTGCGGGCAAAATTTGACGGAATAAATCCTGAATATCGTAAATGTAAGGTAGTTATACCTTCACCTGCAGAGGGGTTCAGAGGTGGTTCCTCCTATAACTTTATTGCAAAAGTTTATGCTCATGGTTTGGATTTGGGAGAGGCTGTAGTTCTTGACTGGAATAGTGAAACCCCTGTTAATATAAATCTGACCGATTAATATGAAGGGGTTTATTACACTTATATTGTTATTAACTTTTGCCAGATACTCTCAATGTCAGAGTTATTCGGCGGGGACTAATCTTATTGGAATGGTTACGGGCTCTCTGAATTTTGAACTCTCTGCCACTTTAAACCGTAAGTTATCCCTTCATCTGCCTTTGAGCTGGAATCCTTTCAGGTTCAGTGATAACCAAAAAATTAAACATGCGGCAATCCAGCCGGGATTAAGATTCTGGTCATGGCACTCATACTCCGGGTTTTTCACCGGTGCTCAGATTGGTTATATCAGATATAACTACGGGTTGAACAATTTACGTTACGATGGAAAGAGTTACGGGATCTCCCTCTCGGCTGGTTACTCAAAAATGGTATCAAAAAGGTGGAATCTCGATTTTGAAATTGGCGCAGGAATCTTCAGAATAATGCATGATTGTTTTGAAAATGAGTTGTGCGGTGAATATCTCCGCACCGAAGATAAATTGAAACTGCTGCCCTGCAGGCTATCAGTAAACCTGGTATATCTTTTATAAGAGACGTGATGATAATCAGAATTATATACATATTGTTATTGTATATTACTTTATGTTCGTGTTCGGGCTCTCTGAATAAAGTCAGAGATAGCGGAGTCTCTCCTCTGGTTTTGCATCCGGAGAGAGAGAAACATAAAAGTTACGGCATTGAAAACAGAGGTGATACTTCGGTTAAATCTTTTGTATTCACCGACAGATCGGGAAGAGAGTTTGTCATAAATGAGACAATAAAAGATGAGGAGAGTGGCGAAATATTGAATATGAGACATTTGAACGAAGTCTGCATAATCGCTAAATCCCGGAATGTAAGTGAAAGGGGCGGTGTTGTACCTCTTAGTTTTATAGTAAAAGTACCTTCATCCATAATTAAGAGTGACCTTCAACTGATACTCAAACCTGTTGTATCAAAGGGGGTTGAAGAGAACTCATGTGACACGTTCTCACACCAGATAGTTCTTGAACCAATCGTTCTGTCGGGAGACTATTTCAGAAGATCCCAGCTTAAGGGTTATAAACGGTATGAGCAGTTTATTAAGTCTATAATTCCGGACGGTGCCGATACTCTTGAAGTTTTTACCTATCTCACAGACCTTTCGATATTCCTGGAGAGGCATCTGCCTCATTCAATGATACTATCCGGAATTGAGAACGACACACTCAAAACCGAAACCGGAGTGAGAGAGCGGGAGATATTTATCCATTTTTTAAAACAATGGCTTATAGAGAAAAACAACCGAAAAAAGGCAACCAAAGGTGAGATTTATGAAAAACTGGTAAAGACTCCGCTTCTTAATAATGTGCGTCTTGATTCGGTAATTAAGGGATCTAACGGTGATTTCTTATACCATTACACTCAGGATTTCAGCATAAAAGAGCGTTTTAAAAAACTTTTTCTGAATCTCACGGCCCAGGTGAGAGATGTAAATGGAGGGGCTCTGATTCTTTCCCCATCCGATACTCTTACCTACTATATATCTTCGCTTTTGAATTTTGCTGATACAACTGTAAAATATAAGAGAATAATCCGGGAGAGAAGGTTAACGCAAGATGCCGGAATAGGAATTTCGTTCCAATCGGGAAGCTATAGAGTTACTGAAGAGTTGGGTAATAACCAGGCTGAGATTCAAAGATTCAGAAAAATTCTGGAGAGTTTTACCTCGAATAAAGAGCTTACTCTCGACTCTGTTTATGTAACCTCCTACTGCTCTCCCGAAGGGCCGTTCCTGGATAATCAAAAACTTGCAGCAGCCAGGGGTGAATCGGTAATCCGCTTTTTTGGAACTCACTCCGTAAAAACAGTTGTAAGAGATGCAGGTGAAGATTGGGCAGGGTTCACAGATTATATTCGGAAATGTGATTCGTTAATTTCAAAAGATGAAATAATTAAAAAAATATCAATTACCGATCCCGATATAAGAGAAAAAGAGATATCCCGATTCAGAACCGACTATAATTATCTCAGGAAGACTATATATCCGAAACTCAGACGCGTATCTTACAGATTTTTTCTATCCAGAGATGATATGTTAAAGGATACAATTCACACAACAGTGGTTGATTCACTTTACATGAAAGGCATTGATTTGCTTATGAATCGTGACTACAGTGGAGCTCATGAAATTCTTAAAGTGTACAGGGATATAAACTGTGTGGTGGCTATGATCTCTCTGGGAATGGAACAGACGGCACTTCTGACTCTTAATGGCATGAAGGAGAGTGATAAAACCCTGTATCTCACATCAATTATCCGCTCCAGAGCAGGCGAAGAGAAGGAGGCTGCCTCTCTCTTTATAAGAGCTGTTGAACTGAATCCATCAATATTTTACAGAGGTTTGCTTGATCCCGAGATCTCATCCCTCATCAGAAAGTATAATCTTGAAAATGTACAACTTGAATAAATTTAAGTATGAATCTTAAAATATATACTGTTTTTATAATTTTATCCCTCTCAATTCTCACAGGTTGTCTAGGAGAGCGAGAGAGTTCGGGGTTAAATCCGGAGTACAATTTTGCCGTAGATGGAAAAATTATTCTGAAAATAGTGACAGCATTGTCGATGGCAACCAAATCGAACACTCCGGATGATAACATCTCCAGCCTCTTTTTGCTTATTTACAATTCGGCAAGTGAACTGGTTTTTTCCCGGAGTTATTTACCATCTGCCACAATATCCGTTACACTTCCAAAGGGGGCATACAAAGTTGCTCTGCTGGCAAATTACTCTGTATCAGATATCTCAAAATTCGCAACATTGGAAAATCTGAGCAATAGTGAGGCTGGTAACGAGGTGTTCAGTGGGGGCAAAATGGTCTATACGGGTACCGGAGATATTTTATTAAACTCATCTGAGGTTGAGTTGAACATCACCTTGAAAAGAGTTATTGCAAAGGTCACTTTTGTTTTTGACAAGAGTGGCCTGAATCCTGACACTAATCTGAATATAAGAAAGATAGAACTTATAAATGTTCCTTCATCAGTTAAACTGTTCAGTGATAACAGACCCGGTTCTTCGGCTATCAACCCTGTCGGAGATTTGATTACAGACAATCTGGAGCCAGCTTCACACGAGAGTGCTTCTCCACTCTATATGTTTGAAAACCTGCAGGGGGTTTCGGAAAATAACCAGGGAGCATCGGCGAAGATACCGACGGTAAATGGTGAGTCCTGCACCTATGTTCAGATTTGGGCAGATTATACCAGTCCTCATAAATCGGGAAAGGTAAAATACAGGTTGTATCTCGGTGAAAACCCTGTCAACGATTTCAATATCTTCAGAGAGACTCACTACCGGGAGAGTGTCCGGTTTTCCGGAAGTGCAATCTCAGAGATATCGTGGAGGGTAGATTTGAGTGAACTCACAGATGTTAAATATCTTATCACTGTTTTACCAAACCCTCCCGAGGGAGGCTCTGTAACAGGTGGAGGATATTACAATTATGGCACAATTCCATCATTAAATGCCTCACCATCTGCCGGATTCAGATTCGCAGGATGGTCTCCCGGGATTGCGCCGGTGGTTTCAAATATGAGTTATACAGCAAATTTTGAAGAGGATGTACAGGTGGTAGGAGTGACCGGAATCTCGCTGAATGTTTCATCTGTAAAACTTGATTCGGGTGAGAACTACACCGCACAGGCAGTGATCACTCCTGAAAACGCTACAAACAAGAGAGTTATATGGAGCAGTTCAGATGAGAGCGTCGCTTCAGTAAACTCTGATTCCGGTAAAATTCTGGCAAAAGGGTGCGGGAGCTGCGTTATAACTGCCAGGAGTGAAGATGGTGGATATACTTCATCCTATACTGCAGAGGTGTTTTACCCATTGAGCATAGAGGTTAAAACTCACGAAATTCTTGAATATGACCAAATAACCGGAAACATTACAAATTGTGTACTTATCTTATACTGCAGATTGGCTCTTGATACACCATCAGATATGACTATTGTAAATGCTGTATCGTCCTCAATTTCAGTTATTGTAAATTACTCCTACAAAGACAAAGGCATTGTTAAGTACGGAAGCACCACTCTATGCCTTAATACCGTCAATAATAATGACTATCCATGGAACGGTGTGGAGGGTATCTCAGAGATATTCACATTCACATCACCTGCAACTCATGAAGAGATAGTTGAAACTATTGACTCTTTTACATTTTCGGTTACTCCATCGGAGAGATATACGGGATCGTTTCATGTGAAATGGTAGAACATTTAATTGAATTTTAGCATAATCCATAAATTTTTAACCTTAAACCAAAATAAAATGAAAAAAACAATCCTATTGACCATTTTAGCATTCTCAACCCTGTTTTCATGCAGTAAGGAGCCGCAAATTTCAAACAATGGATGGAATGCCATCTCGTTCACTGAGTCGGACTCTTCAAAATTTGAAGATTACATGAACCTCCCCTATATAAATCTCACATTTCCATCGTTGATAAACAGAGGGGTTATAAGTTACGATTCAGGTATTTTCAAATTAAACGGGTTCACTTATGTATTTATCGGACACAACTGGCCGGATTGTGAGATCCTGATAGAGGTGACTAAAGATGGGGCAAAATACTATGAAGAGAATCTTCTCCCTCAATCAGTTAAAGGAGAAGAGCCGCAAATTCCAATAAAAGATTTCAGTTTCGGTTTTACTGCCGAACCCGGAGAGTACAGTTTTACGTTGTATGTCAGGGATGAGAGAGGTCTTACCAGATTGAAGAGCCACTCACTTCACAGTACCGGGGGTAAAATGTTGGTTTTATAGCTTCTCTCCCTGCTCTTCCCTGCTTCCCGGAAACTTTTTGTGGAGAGATGTAATTATAATCCAGAACAGTAGCATGAAAACAAATATGCCGGCCATTCCGATACCCATTATTTTTAATGTATTTAAAAATGTTTCGCTCATATTATGAATTGATTAAACAAAGTATGGAACCAAAGAGAGTATAAGACCGCCGGCTATAACAGAGCCTATCTGGCCGGCAACATTTGCGCTTACCGCAGGCATGAGCAGATAGTTTGTTTTATCTTCATCCTGCCCCATTTTATGTATAACTCTGGCCGACATTGGGAAAGCTGAGATACCGGCTGCTCCCACCATCGGGTTTATCTTTGAGTGCTCGGGGAGAAAGATATTCAGAATCTTTGCAAAGATGACCCCCCCTGCCGTATCCATTATGAATGCGATGAGACCGAGACCTATTATATACAATGTTCTGAGGTTGATAAACTGCTCTCCGGTCATTGTTGAGGCAATAGTGATACCAAGCAGTATCGTAACAAGGCTTGCAAGTTCATTTTGTGCCGACAGCGAAAGCTTTTGCAAAACTCCGCACTCCCTGATAAGGTTCCCGAACATCAGAAAACCAATCAGAGATATTGAAGTTGGTGCGATTATACCTGCTAAAACTGTTATTATAATCGGGAATAAAATAAGAGTAGTTTTGGAAACCGGTGCCTGATTTCCCTTCATTCTTATCAATCTCTCCTTTTTGGTTGTCAAAGCTTTAATAACAGGAGGTTGTATAATTGGGACCAACGCCATATAGGAGTATGCTGCAACGGATATAGGCCCCAGCAACTCTACTGCAAATTTGGATGCTACATAGATAGATGTCGGGCCGTCGGCAGCTCCGATAATTCCAATTGAGGCGGCCTCCTTTAGATCAAAACCAATTAATGCCGCAAGGGATATTGTAAAAAATATCCCGAACTGGGCAGCGGCTCCGAACAGAAGCAGCGATGGATTCCTGAAGAGTGCACTGAAATCTATCATTGCTCCGATTGCAATAAAGATGAGCAGTGGAAAGATCTCGGTTTTTATGCCTGCCTGGAAGAAAACAGTCAGAGCCCCGTCGGGCCCAATTGCCGAAGATAGCGGTATGTTTGCCATGAGTGTTCCAAAACCCATTGGTAACAACAGCGCCGGTTCATACTTTTTGGAGATAGCCAGATAGATTAATATTGCTCCTATTGCAATCATTACAACCTGTTTCCAGGTAAAAAGGGTGAGAGCTCCGAAGAGAGATAAGAATAGGTCTGATTCCATTTTAAGGTTAAGTTATTATAAGTTTTTATTCAATAGTCTGTATAAGAATTTTTTACAGCAATATATCTTATTTATACGGCTCTATAAATTTACAATAAATTGTCTCCGGAGATGTCATAGTTGCAGAAATCCGGATAAAAAAATAGAGACTGAATAAATATTCAGCCCCTATTTTAGCTTGCCTTTATAAATGATTTACTCCGGACTAATAGCACTAACCGGGCAAACATCAGCACAAGTACCGCAATCAGTACAAATATTAGGGTCAATTACATAGATATCGCCGGGAGAGATTGCCTCTACAGGGCACTCATCAATGCATGTTCCGCAAGCAGTGCAGTCATCAGAAATTTTGTAAGCCATTATTACTTATTTTTAAATTGGTTTGATTGTTGCAAAGATAGAAATTTGGTTTAATAGAACAAATACAAATTGTATCTTTGTATTGGTAATAAAATAATATTGTTCTGAATATGAGACGCTGTATATTGGCAATGAGTCTATCTGCTCTTTTCTTTGTTATATTTACAACTGATGCCTATTCACAGGTTCCTGTGGTTGAATTTGATAAAATGGTACACGATTTCGGCGATATTATGCTTAAATCGGGTAAGCACTCACATACATTCAACTTTAAAAACATAGGTAAACAACCTGTTGTTATCCAGACAGTCATATCTTCATGCGGTTGTACACAGCCGGAATGGACCAAAAGCCCGGTAATGCCGGGAAGCTCAGGTAAAATAAAAGTCACATTTCTGAATGACCAGGGCCCCTATCCTTTTGACAAATCCGTAACAGTTTTTGTAACAGGTGCAGCCAGACCAATTATACTAAGAATAAAAGGGGTAGTTCACAGCAAGCCTAAAACTCTCAAAGAGCTGTTCCCTGACAGGTTTGCAGAGGCCGGTTTCAGAAGTTCGGTCATTGATCTTGACAACATTGCACAGGGCGAAACCCGAACTGAAATCATAGAGGTTGCAAACTTATCGCAAAAAACTATCGAGGTGGGTTTCACTCCTGTTTCCAGGGGGCTTAACCTTGCAATAAATCCTTCAAAAATAGAACCCGGAGCTAAATCACAGGTGCAGATTACCCTCAATACAAAAGAGGAGATCAACTGGGGTGATAGTGAATACAATGCAAAGGTTCTTATAAACGGAAAGGAGGTTACCGGGAAACTCCTGAGGGTCTTCGTAAATATTCGGGATAACTTTGCAGATATGACCAGGGAGGATATTGAAAACGCTCCCCTGCCAATGGCCAATACAAGCTCTTTCGATTTTGGAAAAGTCAAGGCAGGTACAGAGGTGACTACCTCATTCAAAATAAGAAACCTTGGCAAAAGAGATCTTTTGATCCATAAAATAGATACAGGTGATAAAAAGGTTACTGCAAAGCATGTAAAGAAAATCGCTTCGGGTGAAGCAGCAACCATAGAGGTAAAGATCAATACCGCCGATGAATTTGGAGAGAAGGGTTACATACTGGCGGTTATCACAAACTCTCCTTCCAGACCAATTATAAATCTGGTTATTACAGGTAATGTAATAAAATAGATTAAAGAAAAGAGAGCCACATTATGCAGGAAAGGAATAAAAACAGTGCATTAAAAGTAAATAAGGGGGTTGAACAGCCCCCGATAGTCAATCCATATCTGGGAAACTTCTACAAAAAGAGGAGAGCGCAGATTCTGACGGAAGATGAATACTTAAAAGGTATCCTCGATGGAAATACCACAATTCTGAGTCAGGCAATAACATTGGTAGAGAGCTCAAAACCCGAACACAGAGCTCTGGCCCAAAGGGTGGTAGCCCGTTCTCTGCCCCACTCTGTAAAATCAAAAAGAATTGGCATAACCGGTGTTCCCGGAGCCGGGAAAAGCACATTCATTGAGGCTTTTGGAAGCATGCTAACATCACAAGGCCATAAGCTTGCCGTACTTGCAATTGACCCAAGCAGCGAGAAGAGTAAAGGAAGTATACTGGGCGATAAAACCAGGATGGAGACTCTTTGTAATGATAAAAACGCTTTTATCAGACCATCGCCAAGCGGCGGCTCTCTTGGTGGAGTTGCCCGGAAGACCAGGGAGAGTATTATTCTATGTGAAGCAGCCGGATATGATATTATATTCATTGAAACTGTAGGTGTAGGGCAATCTGAAACAGCTGTCCACTCCATGAGCGATTTCTTCCTTCTGCTTATGCTCGCCGGTGCCGGAGATGAACTGCAGGGGATAAAACGAGGAATTATGGAGATGAGTGATCTGATTGCCATAACCAAATCTGATGGCAGTAATATCAATAAGGCCACTTTGGCAAGAGCCCTTTACACAAACGCGCTTGCTCTTTTCCCCCCTGCAAAATCGGGCTGGGAGCCAACTGCAGTTACAACATCGGCAATCACAAAAGAGGGGCTGGATAATGTTCTGCAAAAGATTAATGAATATTTTGATCTGACCGAAAAAAGCGGATACTATCTGCAAAACCGCATGGAACAGGCGAAGTACTGGATGTACGAGGCAATCCAGGAGGAGTTGAAAAACCGCTTTTTCGAAAATCCTGCTATCGAAAAGAATATAAAACACTATGAGAATCTTGTTCTGAGAGGGGAGATTACCTCATTTGTTGCCGCATCTGAACTGATAAAACTATACAATAAAATATGACAACCTTTATAGAAGCCCTGAAAAACAGCGTTCTAATCACCGGTCTGGTAATGATCATGATGCTGTTGATAGAATATATTAATATCCATTCACACGGTAAAAGTTTTCGAAAACTGAAGAGCTCTCCTGTCAGACAGGTGGTTCTCGCTGCACTTCTGGGCCTTGTACCCGGTTGTGTCGGAGGATTTGCAGTTGTCTCACTCTTTACCCATAAACTTTTAAGTTTCGGATCTCTTATAGCAATGATGATTGCATCTTCCGGAGATGAGGCATTTATACTTATGGCGCTCATTCCAAAGACAGCTATAATTCTCTTTATCACTCTGTTTGTTATAGGGATTGTTGCCGGGATCGTAGTGGATAAGTTTCACAAAAAAGAGGAGGCCCCATTTGACCCTGAGCACTATGAACTGCACGAGAACTGTTGCGGTAATGAAAAAGAGAGCGGGCACAAGGTCTTCGGAGGGACATTAAAAGGGAACTTAAAAAAGATCTCAAGGGAACGACTCTTAATTATGGGTGGAATTGCAATATTCATCATCGCTGTGGTTATGGGACTTCTGGAACACGATCACGCAGCACACAGTGTGGCTGAAAGCGGTCATGATCATGCGGTTGTAGCAGCAAGTGAGAGCGATCACATCCATTCAAAAGAGTGCATACATGACGAAAAAACTGTTGTAATGGAGGAGGATAGTCACAACCATTCAAACTTTGATATTTTCAGTGAAAGGTGGATAAATCTCATTTTTGCAGGAATAAGTCTGCTTACCCTCATTCTCACAGCAAAAGCAAACGAGCACTTCATTAAGGAGCATTTGTGGAATCACGTTGTAAGAAAACACCTTAAATCGATATTTCTCTGGACATTCGGAGCTCTGCTGGTTATCCATTTCGGAATGCAGTTTCTCCATATCGAAGATTGGATTGCCGATAACATTGTGCTGATGATTTTAATTGCCGTTGCAATAGGGCTTATCCCGGAATCGGGACCACATATGATATTCATCACCCTCTTTGCAGGTGGATTGATCCCGTTCAGTGTTCTCCTTGCCAGTTCGATTGTTCAGGATGGACACACTGCCCTTCCACTTCTTGCAGAAAGCAAGAGAAGCTTTTTCAAAGCAAAAGCAATAAACCTTATCATTGGATTAACGATTGGTTTATTGCTTCACCTTGCAGGTTTTTAAGCCTTTACTCTCCGTTCATGGAGATTAGAAACTCCATGTTGTTATCTGTTCTGAGCAGACGGCTCTTCATGAACTCCATAGCCTCCACCGAGTTCATGTCGGCCAGATAGTTTCTCAATATCCAGATTCTGTTAAGTGTCTCTTTATCAAAGAGCAGATCCTCTCTTCTTGTACTGCTTAATGTAACATCCACCGATGGGAAAATACGCTTGTTGGTAAGTTTCCTGTCAAGCTGCAGCTCCATGTTACCTGTTCCTTTGAACTCCTCGAAGATAACCTCATCCATTTTTGAACCAGTATCTGTAAGCGCTGTTGCAAGAATAGTAAGGGAACCTCCGTTTTCAATATTTCTCGCAGCTCCGAAGAATCTCTTAGGTTTGTGAAGAGCATTTGCATCAACACCACCGCTGAGGACCTTTCCGGAAGCAGGCTGAACAGTATTGAATGCTCTTGCCAGTCTTGTAATTGAGTCAAGCAGAATCACAACATCGTGACCACACTCTACCAAACGTTTTGCCTTCTCCAGAACAATATTTGCAACCTTAACGTGTCTGTCGGCAGGTTCATCAAAAGTAGATGCAATAACCTCCGCCTTTACACTTCTTGCCATATCTGTCACCTCTTCAGGTCTTTCATCTATCAGCAGAACAATCATATAAACCTCAGGATGGTTATCCGCAATTGCATTTGCAATATCCTTAAGAAGAACTGTTTTACCTGTTTTAGGTTGTGCCACAATCAAACCCCTCTGCCCTTTCCCGATTGGGGCGAAGAGGTCTACAACTCTTGTAGACAGATTATTATGACCATTAGAAGTGATATTGAATTTTTCGTTAGGGAATAGCGGAGTAAGGAAATCGAAAGGTACCCTGTCTCTGATAAATTCAGGGCTTCTTCCGTTAATTTGTTTCACCTTAACAAGCGGGAAATATTTATCCCCCTCTTTTGGCGGCTTAATCTCACCGATGAGAGTATCGCCTGTTTTTAAACCGTATAGTTTTATCTGAGACTGCGATACATAAATATCATCCGGAGAGTTAAGATAGTTGTAATCGGAAGATCTCAGAAAGCCATAACCGTCAGGCATAATCTCAAGACATCCGGTAGCATCTACAACCCCTTCAAATTCAAATTTATGTTTTTGCTGTTGCTCTCTGTTTGGCTGATTGCTCTCTCCGTTGTTTCTGCGGAAGTTCTCTTTCACATTTGTAACTTTTGCCTCATCAGTTGTCACAATTTCCGGAGTTTCAACACTATCAGGCTGAAGGTTCTCAACTTCATTATCAACAACCACCCTTTCAGCTTTCGGCTGTTCTGAATTTGCTGCAGCCTCTCTCTCCTTCTGTGCTTTACTCTTCCTTCCTCTTCTTGAACGCAAAACAGTTTCCGATGCAGGTTGCTGAACAGATTCTGCTGCAACAACAGGAGCAGTCTCCTCCACTACCGGAACCGGTTCAATTACCGGTTTCAGGTTATTCTGAGGCTGTTTCTGATTGTTCTGAGGTTGTTTTGGATTGTTCTGAGGCTGCTTAGGATTGTTCTGAGGCTGCTTAGGGTTGTTCTGAGGCTGCTTAGGGTTATTGTGAGGCTTTTTTTGCTGATTATCAGCTCTTGCCTCAGGAGCTCCCTTTCCCGGTTGGTTTGGTTTTCTCTCCCTTCTTACTACAGGCCTTCTGTTTTCCTGATCAGGCGAGTTGCTGCCAACCTTTGCCTGCTCATCCAGAATCTCATAAATGAGAACCTCCCGTGACATGTTTTTTGCTTTATTGATCTTCAGACCATTAGCGATAGCAATAAGCTCTTCCTGACTTTTGCTGCTTAAACCTAGTATATCGTACATTGATTTATTTTGTGTGGACGTGATTTATCCAAATAGATTACAAAATCTTATGCAAAAATACATTTTTTAATTAGAAAAACAAATTTCTATTCAGATGCTATCACCTCTACCTCTATGAGTGCCCCTTTAGGAAGAGATACAACTCCAAAAGCAGCTCTGGCCGGATAAGGCTCTTTATAAAAGCTTGCATAAACCTCATTCATAGCAGCAAAATCCTTCATATCTGCAAGGAAAACAGTACTCTTAATAATATTTTCAAATCCATATCCGGCCTCTTCAAGTATGTAACCGATGTTCCTGAAAACCTGCTCTGCCTGCTCCTTTATTCCACCGGGCACAAACTCTCCTGTTGAAGCATCAATCGGGATCTGACCCGAAACATATAAAAAACCATTACACTCAACTGCCTGACTGTACGGGCCAACCGCCTTGGGCGCCCTGGCCGATGATATCACTCTTTTACTCATATTTCTAAGTTTAAATTCAAATTTCCGTTTTTAAAATTAAAATCCGCCGCCTCTGTCCCAGTAACTTGCGCTCTTCTTGAATTTTAGCAGATCGGCAAGAGCACTGGCTTTAGCATTAATCCTGAAACTCCAGCTCTCCCACATCCCGCTTGGAACCCACGAAACAGACATGAGGAAACAGTGAAGATCGTATGTAGCACTCAGCTGGGTCGTTGTTAGTGCCATCTTCATAAGATCGATACCGGTGTTCAGATTTACGTTCAGATCCTTGCCAAGTCTTATCTGCGCAGATACACCCAGAGTCTGCATATGGTTGTTTATCTTGTTCAGCTTCCCGCCTACAAACTGATAGGATTGGCTGTAGGAGTAGTTGTAATTGAAGTTTACCGACCATGGATTCTTCGGATCCAGATAGTAGACCCAGCCGCCGGGGATATACTCCCCTGTAACAGGATGGTTGTAAACTCTTACATACTCCGATTCATTTTTACCAGGCGCCCCTCTTCCGGGCGGCTTTTCCGGCAGACCCATCCCCGCACCTTTTCTCTCACCCGTGCCGGTAAGCTGATAAGACAATGACATACTGGCATTTGTCAATCTTACAAGTTTATTCCAACCCTCGGTCTGGAAGTTAAATTTGTTATATCTCTTTCCGGTTTCATCTATTGCATACGGATCCAGATTGGCATTGGCATTAAATGCGAGAGAACCGAAGATTGTGGTGCTCATACTTACCGAAATGTTGGATAACTTCATTGAATCGGCAAGAAAGTTATAAGAACCTCCAAGGGAGAGATTATCAATTAGTTTAATTTTTTTCAACCCTTCGTCGGTAGTATCTTTATCACTCACGATCTTAGCTTCCAGATTATTCCCGATTGAGAAGCTCATAGATGCCGACCTCCCTTTGGATGGGTATCCGAAGAGCATTCCGTCATATATGTTGTATTCGGTCTGGTGCTGAACTCCGTTTGCATCTATATAGTTCAGAACCCTGTAACCGTTTGAGGGTGTTCCCTGCTCGGGTCTGTAACTGATACTGAAAGATGGTTTTACCATGTGCCTGATAGCCCGTATTTTGCTTCTCGGACTAAAGTTAAACATCCCGTAGATGGTTGTATTGGCCGAGAGTGAAGCCGAAAAATCCTGGGTTATACCAAAATGGCTGAAAATATCCCCTATATTGCTTTCTACAGCATTGGTTTCACTGTTATAACTTTTTTCATTCTTCTGGAAGAACCAGTTCATTCCATAACTCACCGAAGGAGAGAACTGCAGATATTTTAAGAGGTTGAACGGAGGGAGTCCTATTGAAAAACTATGCTGCATTCCGCTTCTGAACTTCGAGAGAAAATCGGGCTGCCCGAAATCTTTTGATTTAAAGTTCACTTTATTATCCAGAGTTGAGTTAAATCTGAACGAGATCTCTTCGTAGAACCTCTTCTTCCCGGCTGCCTCTTTTTTTCTGAACGGATAGATACTGTTCATTGAGAGGGTGATGTTAGGGACAGTAAAGGCGTAAGAGCTGTCTAGTGAGTTCTGGCTGTGGAGCATATTGGCACTCAACGAGAAGATCGAAAAGGTTTTACCGTAGGAGATAGAAGATGATATCTGGTTTTGCAAACTTTGCTGAATGTCGTATGAGTTGTATCTGTCATTCATTGGAGTCGCAAAGTTAACAGAGGCCCTGAAAGAGGTTCCCGGCCTTGCCTTTGAGTCCATTGCGTGGCTCCACCTTACAGAAAAGTCCTTGGATTGGTTAAAATCGGGAGATCCCTTCTCCCCTACCTGGTTTACCGAATAGTTAATATTAAAATTGCCATCATACTTATACCTCTTTTTATATCTGGAGGTCATAAGCAGATTCCAGGAGCCGAGAGAGTATATATCTGTTGTAAGTGTAAGGTCAAGATGGTCTCCGAAAACAAAATAGTATCCAAGCCCTTTAAGTGCAAATCCTCTTGCCGCCTCTTCATTGAAGGTAGGAATGAGAAGTCCGCTGGCTCTTGTTACACGATCAGGTACAAATCCAAAAGGGAGGGCAAAAGGGGTGGGAACATCTTCGACAACAAGGTATGCCGGGCCAAATACCGTAACCTTGTTCGGTTTGTTGATTACCTTGGCATTGGTCAGTTTAAGGTAAAAATGAGGATGCTCATGGTCGCATGTGGTATACTTACCACCGGAGATGTTGATAGAGTTGTCAGGCATCTTCTTTAGTTTATCTCCGTAAAGAAAACCCTCTGACTCCTGGGTAACCATATTTATTATAATAGATTTGCGGGTGTTGAAGTTATACCTCACCGTATCCATTGTATATTTATCACGACCCTCGGTCATCTCAGGTTTACCCTGAATAACTCCGGCAGTATCTTTTACGCCCGATGCAAACAGAGATTTGGAATTAAGGTCATACTCCATATAGGCTGCCTTTAGTTCGAGGTTTCCGTATTTCACTTTAACATCACCCCAGTAATAGACCATTCTCTTTCCGTTTGAAAAATCCTCCTTAACAGAGTCTTTTGCTTCTGAGAATGCCGGATAGAGAAGAGTTCCCCTCTTTTTCAGGGAATCTTCAGGAGTCATGGAGACTCTCTTTACCAATGTGTCAGTCTGCGCTTTTACACCATTCCCTTTTAATGGGAGAGTGGCACATGCCTCCTTATAATTTAAAGAGAACAGTGTTAGAAAGACAAATAAAAGGAGCTCTTTTCTCAAATGCAAATTGGTGTAAGGTTTAAAAAATGTGCTACATTTGTGGTCTGCAAAGTTAAATATATTTAGCAACAATTATGCCTTTACGAGTACTTTTGGTGATTTTTTCATTATTCCTGGCAACCACTTTTTCGGGACAGGAAAACTCAGGGAGTTTGATCAGAAGAGTTGTAATTGATCCCGGGCATGGCGGCGGTGATCCGGGAGCGATTAGTCCTGACGGCAAAATAAAGGAGAAGAACATCACTCTGTCAGTTTCGCTTAAACTCGGTGAGTTGATTAAGAAAAGATATCCCCACATTGATGTTATTTACACGCGTAAAACAGATGTCTTCATCCCTCTCGACAAAAGGAGCGAAATCGCAAACAGTAATAAGGCCGACCTTTTTATCTCAATCCATGTGAACTCGGTGAATACCAGAGCTGCGAGCGGTTCTGAAACATTTGTGATGGGGGTCGATAAAACCAGTTCTAATCTCCAGGTGACAATGCTAGAGAATAGCGTTGTCCTTATGGAGGGTGATGATTATGCGACCAGATATGAGGGTTTCGATCCAAACAACCCTGAATCATACATTATCTTTTCGTTGCTTCAGAATGCCCACCTGGAGCAGAGTCTTGAGATGGCATCTCTCATCCAGAAACATTTCAGTAACGGCCCGGTTAAGGTGAACAGAGGGATCAAGCAGGCACCACTGCTTGTATTGTGGAAGACCGGAATGCCATCGGTTCTCGTTGAGCTTGGATTCATATCCAATCCGCTGGATATGAAAGCTCTTATAAATGTCGCTAATCACGATAGATTTGCATCACTTATTTTTAACGCCTTTATTGAGTACAAACTTCGTTACGAAAAGGACTATAAGTTAAGCGATAAAAAAAGAGATTCTCTTCCGGAAACAGCAAAAGATTCAATTACAAAAGATACAACAAAAATTGTAAAGGATCCGGTTACAACAATAAAAGAGTCTTTAAGCAACGATTCTGTTTCCAAAAGCACTATCTTTTCCGTACAAATTATGGCTGTTGGAAAGCTACTGTCTCCGGATTCTCCCGAATTTAAAGGGAGAAAAGGTGTGACTCCGTACAAAGTGGGTAAACTCTACAAATATACAATCGGTGAGTACAAAACTCCTGACGAAGCTGCACAGGCACAAAAATTGCTCACTAAGGATTTCCCGGGAGCCTTTGTCGTGGAAATTAAAGATGGGATGACATTTCCCGTAAACAGATAATTAATTTATTTTATGAAAATCAGACTGAACAGAGAACAAAAGATAGGATTGTTTGCCATTATAACACTTTTTTCTATTTATGTAGTTATTAACTACTTAAAAGGAAAAGATCTTTTCAGCAACAGAAATACGTACTATACACAATTTTACAATATTGATGGTTTGACTGCCACCGGACCTGTTTATCTTCGGGGTTTAAAAATAGGCAGCATAGAAACAATTGAGTATACACCTTTAAAGGACAATTTTATTGTAAAATTAAAAATCCAGGGAGAGTATAAGTTACCATCAAACTCTGTAGCAGAGATTTACGATGTAGGTGTGCTTGGCACAAAAGCTCTCAGAATTAATCTGGGTGACGAAAAACACTATTTGCAGAACAAAGATACAATGCAATCTGCAACAAACCCTGGTATGATTGAGAGCCTTATGAATGAGATTATGCCTTTGAAGGATAAACTTTCAAACTTGATCGAGACTTTAAATACAACTTTTGAAAGTGTAAACCATGTTCTCAATCCGGATGCCAGAAAAGAGATTGAGAGTTCATTGAAAAACCTGAATAAAACTCTCTACTCTGCAAAAAACGTAATGGCAAATCTTGATAAGAGCAGTCCTGAGATCACCTCTGTTATTAACAATCTTAATAAACTTTCGTCATCATTAAACGAGACGGCATTCAAGATGAATAACGGGCTTGACAACTTCAATCAGATTACTGATTCGCTGAAAAAAGCCGATATCACCGGCTCAATAACCTCCCTGAAGGAGCTTCTTATTTCAATTCAGAACCCCGACGGAACCATCGGAAAGCTGCTGAATACAGACACTGTTCACACCTCAGTTGAAGCTCTGGTGCGGGATCTGGACATTTTGGTGAAGAGTATAAATGATAATCCTAAAAAGTACATAAAAATTTCTGTTTTTTAACAAATAATTTGTTTATATTAAGCTGTTTTTAAAGAATTTAAAATGAGAAAAGAAATTTAGTATTTTTTCAGTCTGAGATACAGACGATTGAAATAAATCTGAATTTTCCTATACTCTTTTCCTTTTTTTTTAAGAAATTTATCCCCAAATTTGTCTACCAATCTAAACCTATCCTTTTAATATGACCGAACCTAAACATACTCTTGTGTGGAATAACTGTCTCCGTATAATTCGTGATATTATCCGCCCTCAGAGTTTCAGAACATGGTTCGAGCCAATTTCGGCTGTAAGACTCAACGGATCGGTACTGACCATTGAGGTCCCGTCAAATTTTTTCAGAGAATACATAGAGGAGCATTATATAGATTTAATAAGTAAAGCCCTGAAAAGGGAGCTCGGTAAAGAGGCGAAGCTGGAGTACAATGTAAGAGTGGTAACGGGAGAAGATGTGGTTACCTATCCTCAGCAATCGGTTCAGGAGATTAAAAATAAATCGGTCCCTTTCCCAAATCAACCTTCAAATATTACAAATCCTTTTGTAATACCGGGGTTGCAGCAGCTGGAAATCGATCCTCAGCTCAATCCTAACTACTCATTTGAGAACTTTATTGAGGGTGAGTGCAACAGACTTGCGAGGTCGGCCGGGTTGAATATTGCTGCAAATCCGGGAAAAGGTGCATTCAATCCGCTGTTTCTTTACGGTGGTTCGGGTCTGGGCAAGACACACCTTGCTCAGGCAATAGGTATTGCAATTAAAAAGCAGTTCCCCGAGAAGATTGTGCTGTACGTAAGTGCAAACAGATTCATGACTCAGTACATGGATGCTACAACTGTTAAGAATAAGCTTACCGATTTTCTCCATTTTTACCAGATGATAGATGTGCTCATTATTGATGATGTTCACGAATTTGCAGGAAAAACCGGAACACAGAATGCCTTCTTCCATATATTCAGCCATCTGCATTCAGTTGGGAAACAGCTTATTCTCACATCCGATAAAGCTCCGGTTGATCTTCAGGATCTGGAGATGCGACTACTGTCCAGATTCAAATGGGGTCTTCTTGCAGAGTTGCTTCCTCCTGATTTCTCTACCAGAGTCTCTATTTTGAAGGCAAAGAGCTACAATGATGGAATTACGTTGCCGGAAGAGGTAATCTCTTTCATTGCGTCAAGAGTATCAACCAATATTCGTGAGATAGAGGGGACATTAATATCCCTTCTGGCACAGGCTACTCTCGCTAACAAGAAGATAAGTCTGGATCTTGCCGAAAAGCTTATTGATAAGCTGGTTACCAGAAATGTGCATGAGATTACAATAGATAAGATCCAAAAGGTTGTTTGCGACTACTTTAAGATCGATGCCGAACAGTTTCTCAGCTCTTCCCGCAAGAGGGAGCTGGTGCAGGCAAGGCAGATTTCAATGTATCTTAGCAGAAACCACACAAAAAGTTCTCTCGCCTCAATTGGTACACTAACCGGGGGGAGAGATCATGCTACCGTACTTCACGCCTATAACACTGTTTGTGACCTGCTGGACACAGACAGATCATTCCGTAAATATCTGACGGAGATAGAGAAACAACTACACTCAAATTAGTTTCACATATGGAGAGTTCGAAAATTTTCACACTGTTTGACCAGATTACAAAAATTCCAAGGGAGAGCGGTAAAGAGGCGCAGATTATCCAGTATCTGATAAATTTTGCAAAAGAGAGAAATCTGGAGTATAAAACAGACAGTGCCGGCAATGTTGTTATTAAAAAGCCGGCAACCAATGGGATGGAAAATGCACCTGTGGTTGTTCTGCAGAGCCATTCCGATATGGTGTGCGAAAAAAACTCTGACAGTAGTTTCGATTTTGATAATGAACCAATTAAATATACCGAAGAGGATGGTTGGTTAATTGCAAAAGAGACTACGCTTGGTGCCGATTGCGGTATAGGTATGGCAGCACAACTTGCGATACTTGATTCGGACGACGTTGAACACGGGCCGGTTGAGGCACTCTTCACAACGGAAGAGGAGACAGGTCTCACGGGAGCTAAATCGCTTCAGCCCGGTTTTATTACCGGAGATATTCTCATCAATCTTGATTCTGAAGATGAGGGTGAGTTGTTTATCGGATGCGCAGGAGGTATTGACACCACTGCACGTTTCAATTACAATATCGAAAAGAGCGATAGTGAGAGAAGTTTTTATAAAGTTACAATTTATGGCGCTACAGGCGGCCACAGCGGTGATGATATACACAAGAACAGAGCCAACGCGAATCAGATTTTGTTCAGATATCTCTACCAGCTTGCAACTGAAGTTAAATTCACAATCTCACTAATCGACGGTGGTAATAAAAGAAATGCAATTGCAAGAGAGGCGTTTGCAGTTATCGCATTAAAATCTGAAAATATAGAGTTAGCAGGTTCACTCTTCTCAAAACTGGTTAACGAGGTAAGAGAGGAGCATCAGGTTTCCGATCCCGAACTAAACGGAAAATTTGAAGAACACCAACGTGTTGACACCTGTATTGAAGATAGAGTTGCAGGAAATTTAATTAAAGTACTTAACGGAGTTCCACACGGAGTACTGGCAATGAGTCAGGATATTCCGGGCCTGGTAGAGACCTCAACAAATCTGGCATCGGTAAAGATGGAGGAGCCGGGGGTGATAAAAGTGGGTACAAGTCAGCGCAGCTCTCTGAATTCGGCCAGATACAACGCATCAAAAAGGGTTGAATCACTCTTTTTACTTGCCGGAGCAAATGTTTCTCACGAGAGTGAGTATCCGGGCTGGAAACCAAGGGTTGACTCCCCTCTTTTGGAGAAGAGTCGCAATGCATACCTGGATCTTTTCGGTTATGAACCGGTAGTCAGGGCGATCCATGCCGGGTTGGAGTGCGGGATGTTTCTCGATAAATTCCCTAAACTGGATATGATCTCATTCGGTCCTACAATCAGAGGGGCCCATGCTCCGGGTGAAAAGCTTGAGATTGCAACTGTGGAAAAGTTCAGGAAATTGCTTCTGGAGATACTTAAAAGATTGAAATAAAAGCGGAATTATGTCACTAATTATTGCGCCATCGATGCTTTCTGCCAATTTCGGAAAGCTTGAAGAAGAGGTCGATCTTGTAAACCGTAGTGAAGCCGACTGGTTTCATCTCGATATAATGGATGGAGTATTTGTTCCAAACATATCTTACGGTTTTCCGGTTATAAAGTCAATAGCCAAAACTGCAAAGAAACCCCTTGATGCGCATTTAATGATTGTTGACCCGGACAGATATCTGGAACAATTTGCCGATCACGGAGTTGAGTATCTGAGCGTACATTTTGAGGCTTGTACGCATCTCCACAGGACAGTTCAAAGAATTAAAGCATTGGGAATGAAAGCCGGTGTTGCACTAAATCCACATACACCCGTTAATGTTCTTGAGGATATTATTCAGGATACCGATTTTATTCTGATTATGTCGGTCAATCCCGGTTACGGGGGACAATCATTTATTGAAAATTCCCTCTCAAAAGTTGAAAAACTGAAAAAATTTATCTCTGAAAAATCTCCCGGTACATTGATTGAGGTTGATGGCGGAGTGAACTTTGAAACAGGGAAAAAACTGGTTGAAAAAGGGGCCGGTATTCTGGTTGCCGGAAACTCTGTCTTCTCTGCTACAGACCCATTAAAAGCCATAAAAGATTTGAAATCTATCAGGTAATTCCTGAGAATTATTTTACAGAATATATTTCACCTCTTTAAAGGAGTATGATATTTTAACTCCACCCTCCCGCTCCAGAATCAGACACGCACTTTGGTCAATTCCGGTGATCCTGGCTTTGAATACCTCTCCGGTTGCCACATCTTCATAATTAAACCAGGAGTCTCTTCTGTACAAAGAGTTCAGATACTCTCTCTCCAGCCCTTTATCTCCTGTGGCAAAAGATTTAATGTAATTCTGATAGAGGATATTGATATGGCTGGCCAGCTCCTGCAACTCATCTTCCGGATTGTAATCTTTTCCTGTAATTAGACTCATCGATACCGGATTAGGAGCATCAGAGAGAAAAGTACTCTGGTTGACATTTAATCCGATTCCGATAACGGAACCTGACAATATGTCGCCGGAGAGAAAACTTTCTATTAAAATACCGCAGATCTTTTTGTCTCCAACATAAATATCATTAGGCCATTTAATTTTCGCCTCAATACCCCTCGTGTTTAAATAATTTTTCAATCCTACGGTAACAATCTGTGATATAACAAATTGAAACTTCGCCTTTAAATCTGCCGGCTTTATGATCAGTGAAAAAGTGAGATTTTTACCCGGTTCGCTCTCCCATTTTGTCCCTTTTTGGCCTCTGCCGCCTGTCTGAAATTTCGCAGCGAAAACTGTAAAATCGTCACACTGTTCAAACTGTCTAATTGCTTCGCTATTAGTCGAATCAATACTATCATACCATTTAATGAAAGAGCCCATGTCAATAAATTTGTAATTGGCCGCAAAATTGCAGTAAATTTGTCGATTATACACAAAAAAAGAGAATAATTGTGCCAACAAAAAAAATCATAACAACAGAAGAGGTTGAACCAAAGAAGGTGGTTAAACCAAAGAAAGAGGTAAAACCTAAAAGTGAAGTCAAGCCAAAAAAAGAGGTTAAACCGAAAAGTGAAATAAAGCCTGCTAAAGAGGCAAAAGAGAGAGAACAGGATCTGGCAGAATTACAGTGCATCGCAGATGCAATCCTGGATAAGAAAGGTAATTTCGTATGTTCTCTGGATCTCTCATCAATCGGAACCGCAATTTGTGACCATTTCGTAATATGTAATGCTGACTCGCGCCCTCAGGTAATGGCTATTGCCGATAATGTTGAGGAGATGATGCTAAAGAAATTCAAAAGGAGAGTTTTGAGAATGCAGGGTAAGGAGAATGCCTTCTGGATAATTATAGATTACGGAAATATTGTGGTTCACGTTTTTCAGACAGAGTACCGCCAGTTTTACAGAATTGAAGATCTGTGGGCAGATGCCGGAAAAACATTTTACCACGAATAGTTTTTAAAAAAATGGAACAAAAAGAGAATAAAAAACCGGAGAAGCCATTGACTAAAATTTGGCCTCCAAAATTCAATATAATCTGGATATATATTGTACTTCTCGCTATTATAGCCTTCATGTGGAGAACCTATGATACTTTTGAACCTGTCAAAACCGAATGGTTGGAGGTAAAGGAGAAGATTGTACCTACCGGAGATGTGGAGAAGATTATCTTCATAAGTAACGAGAACAGCGCCGAAGTCTATATCAAAAAAGATTCCCTTTCAAAATACAAAGAGAAATTCGGAGGAAAGGAGCCAAAAGGTGGCCCCCATTTTTATTTTGTAGTATCGGGAAATTTCAATTCGGAAGAGCAGTTTGAGATGGTAAGGCAGGAGTTGCCTGCCGATAAACGCTTCTCACTTCAGACCGAAGAGCGCACCAACTATCTGAGCAGAGCGCTGGAGTGGTTACTCTTCCCTATCCTGCTCATAGTTCTGTACATATTCATGTTCAGAAGAATGAATAAGACAATGGGTGGAGGCGGCCAGGGTGGAGGCGGCATCTTCTCTGTTGGAAAATCCCAGGCCAAACTGTTTGACAAGGACAACAATACCAAGGTTACATTTAAGGATGTTGCAGGCCTGGAAGAGGCAAAAGTTGAGGTTATGGAGATTGTTGATTTTCTCAAGAATCCAAAGAAATATACCAATCTGGGAGGAAAAATTCCGAAAGGGGCGCTTCTGGTAGGCCCTCCGGGAACAGGAAAGACTCTGCTTGCAAAAGCAGTTGCAGGAGAGGCGAATGTGCCATTCTTCTCAATTTCGGGATCGGATTTTGTAGAGATGTTTGTGGGGGTCGGTGCATCCAGAGTGAGAGACCTCTTCCGCCAGGCAAAGGAGAAGGCCCCATGTATCGTATTCATCGATGAAATTGATGCAGTTGGTCGTGCAAGAAGCAAAAATGCAGGTTTCTCCTCAAATGATGAGAGAGAAAACACTCTGAATCAGCTTTTAACCGAGATGGACGGCTTCGGCTCAAACTCTGGTGTGATAATACTGGCTGCAACAAACCGTGCAGATATTCTGGATAAGGCGTTGATGAGAGCCGGTCGGTTTGACAGGCAGATCCATGTTGACCTTCCTGAACTAAAAGAGAGAATAGATATATTCAAGGTTCATTTAAGAAATCTTAAACTCATTGAAGGGTTTGATATTGAATTTCTTGCAAAACAGACTCCGGGATTTTCGGGGGCCGATATTGCAAACGTTTGTAACGAAGCTGCCCTTATTGCTGCAAGAAAAAACAAGGAGGTAATTGATAAACAGGATTTTCTGGATGCAGTTGACAGGATTATCGGTGGTCTGGAAAAGAGAAGTAAGATTATATCTCCCGAAGAGAAGCGTACTATAGCTTATCATGAAGCAGGACACGCTACGGTGAGCTGGATTCTACCGCATGCGAATCCACTCCTGAAGGTTACGATTATCCCCAGAGGGCGTGCCCTGGGTGCTGCCTGGTATCTGCCCGAAGAGAGGCAAATTACAACTACCGAGCAGATGATGGATGAGATGGCTGCCACATTAGGCGGGAGGGCTGCCGAAGAGATTATAAACGGCAAGATATCCACAGGTGCACTGAGTGACCTGGAAAAGATTACAAAACAGGCATATGCCATGGTCTCTTACCTTGGAATGAGCCCATCAGTAGGTAACATTTCATTCTACGACTCCACCGAATCTTCCGGGTTCAATCTGGGAAAACCATACAGCGAGAAGACTGCAGAGCTTATAGATGCCGAGGCAAAGAGACTTGTAGATGAATCTTACGTAACTGCGAAAAGGATTCTGAACGAGCATATGGCAGGCTTTACACAACTTGCCGAACAGCTGCTTGAAAAAGAGGTGATCTTCTCGGAAGATCTTGAGAAGATCTTTGGTAAAAGAGCCGGAAAACAGCCGCCTGAAATCACGGCAGATAAAGAAGAGAGTGTAGCCACTGAATTGAAAGAGAATGAATAGCACTATAAAAAGATCAATAAGCGGAACTTATTTCCTGATAATAATGACAGGGTCTCTTATATTGAGCCCTGTCGTTTTTGCATTAGTAATGATGTTTTCGGTATTGGTTATGATATATGAATATCTGACAATATCGGCAGTCGATAGTTACAAAACCGGGAAAATTCTTGCAATAATATCGGGAGTTTTGCTCTATCTCATATTCGCCCTGACGGGAGCCCAAAAAGCCGATAATACACTTTTCTGGCTCATGGTATTACCATTATCCGGGGTTATAATCTCAACTCTGTTCGAGAGAGATAAAAATGGTATACTCAGAGGAGAGGGGTACGCCGGCAGCAGCTTCCTGATTCTGTCTGTAGCGACTATTGCACTTCCCTTTTCGCTGATGAACACTATTCTCTACGGTACGGACGGTGTTTACAATCCATACTATGTTCTTTCACTATTTATTCTGCTTTGGAGTGCCGATGTTGGAGCATATGTTTTCGGAATGGCATTCGGGCAAAAAAGGGGACATAAGCTCTATCCCGAAATATCTCCAAAAAAATCCTGGGAGGGATTTTTTGGCGGACTGTTTACCACAATTATAGCCGGAGCAGTTCTCCTCTACACCGGTTTGTTTGCACTACCGTTGATACATATATTAGCTATCTCGCTTATAGTGTTTCTGTTCGGAGTACTTGGCGACCTTGCGGAATCACTTTTCAAAAGGAATTTCGGGGTTAAAGACTCGGGGAATATAATGCCGGGACACGGCGGTCTTCTGGACCGTTTTGACGGTGCCCTGCTTGCTTTCCCGGCAGCAATAGCATATATTAAATTATTTGCACTAATTTAGCACCCATTTTTAAAAGATAACCTTACAATATGCGTATACACAAAGAGGGATACAGAATACTACTGAACTCATTTCTCATAATTGCAACAATCGTTTTAGTTTTTTATCTGATTGCAGGGCTTTCGAATGTCAGTTATATAGCAACAGCAGTCGGAATGCTTCTCTTTATCTTTATGCTGAGATTTTTCAGATCACCCATCAGACATCCCAAAGATGAAGAGGGGACAGTCTTTGCACCTGCCGACGGGACAATTGTAGAGGTGAAAAATGTATTCGAGAATGAGTATCTTAAATGTGAATGCATTCAGGTATCGGTCTTTATGTCAGTATTTAACGTACATATCAACTGGTTTCCCGTGAACGGCATTGTGGAGTACTATAAATACCACCCGGGCGATTATCTGGTTGCAATGCATCCGAAATCATCGGAGAAGAACGAAAGGACCACAGTTGTAGTAAGCAAAAACGGGAATAGAGTTCTTTTCAGGCAGATAGCAGGATTACTTGCCAGAAGAATTGTCTGTTATGCTGCAGAAGGAAAAGATGTAAAACAGGGTGAACAGGTTGGATTTATTAAATTTGGTTCACGGGTCGATCTCTTTCTGCCGCTTGATTCAAGAGTACAGGTTACAAAAGGGCAAAAGGTTAAAGGATGCGATACAATAATCGCTAAACTTCCCTGTGGAGATGTTGTCTCATCTCTTTAGCTGCCGTTTCAGCAGCTAATGCAGATGCTTTTTCAAAACCCCTGCCTTGGGGATAGATACCGGTTTTATCCTCTCTCCATGCAAATGAGACAGATCTTGAGATATTTACAAGGAGACCGCATTTGCTGTTCATCCCATATTTAGCAACCTCGGCAATTGTACCACCCTGTGCCCCTACTCCCGGTACGAGGAAGAAATGGTCGGGGCAGAACTCTCTTATCTCTGCAAGTTTTTCCGGCCGGGTAGCTCCAACGACGAACATCGTATTATCAATTGACCCCCAACCTGATACCCGTTCAATAACCCTTCTGTAAAGTGGTTTGTCTTCGCAATGGGCAGTCTCAAAATCGACTGCAGAGCCATTCGAGGTGAGTGCAAGGACTATAGCCCATTTACCTTCATAACTGAGGAAAGGATCAACCGAATCACGCCCCATATAAGGAGAGAGTGTGACAGCGTCAAAATCCATCCTCTCGAAAAATGCAACAGCATATCTCTGAGCCGTGTTTCCTATATCGCCCCTCTTTGCATCGGCAATTATAAAAAGTGAGGGATCTTTTTTTCTTATATAATCAACAGTCATCTCCAGCTGCTCCCATCCCGATGCACCCTCTGCTTCATAGAATGCCAGGTTTGGTTTATATGCTACCGAATATTCGATTGTTGAGTCAATTATAGCTTTATTAAACTCGAACAGGGGATTTTTCATCACCTTAATATGGTCAGGGAAGAGGGCAGGATCGCTGTCCAGACCGGTGCAGAGAAAACTCCCCTTACGCACAATGTTTTTATAAAGCTCGTTGTAATTCATATCTTTACTGACCGCTCTCTTTCAATCTTTCGGCATTCTCGGCAACCTGTAACAGATCGAGAACCTCCTGAAGAGCTCCATCCATAAATACAGGCAGATTATACATCGTATAGTTTATTCTATGGTCTGTAACCCTCGATTGCGGATAGTTGTAGGTGCGTATCTTAGCCGACCGGTCTCCGGTAGATACCATTGTCTTCCTCTTGGCCGATATTTCACTCAGATATTTGTCGTATTCGAGGTTGTAAATACGTGTTCTTAGCTCGGCAAGCGCCTTCTCATAGTTCTTAATCTGCGATTTTTCATCCTGACACTGCACCACAATTCCGGTTGGAGCGTGAGTAAGCCGTATTGCTGAGTAGGTTGTGTTTACAGATTGACCACCGGGACCCGACGAACAGAAGGTATCTTTTCTTACATCGCTCATATTAAGCTCAATATCGAACTCATCGGCTTCGGGCAAAACAGCCACTGAGGCAGCAGAGGTGTGAACCCTCCCCTGTGTTTCAGTTTGAGGAACCCGCTGAACCCGGTGAACACCACTCTCGTATTTGAGAACTCCGTAAACTCCCTGCCCCGAGACTTTGCATATAATCTCCTTAAAACCTCCCGAGGTCCCTTCACTCTGGCTGTTAATCTCAAGTTTCCAACCCCTTCTTTCGGCATATTTCGAGTACATCCGGAATAGATCACCAGCGAAAATCGAGGCCTCATCTCCACCTGCTCCGGCCCTGATTTCAAGTATCGCATTTTTGGAATCCTGAGGATCGGCAGGAATCAAAAGCAGTTTTATCTCATCTTCGAGCAGAGGAATCTGCTCTTCAAGCATTGCAATCTCCTCTTTTGCCATCTCTCTCATCTCTTCATCCTTCTCCACCATAAGCAGATCTTTGGCCGACTCCAGATTGCCAACCATAACACGATACTTCTCTCCCGCTTCAACCAATGGCTCAATCTCTCTGTACTCTTTGTTCAGAGCTATAAATCTTTTCATATCGGACATAACGGATGGGTCTGAGATCTGTTGCGACAGCATCTCAAACTTCTCCTTCATTCCGCTAAGTTTTGACAATAAGCTATTATCACTCATAAATTATAAAATTGAGTGCAAAAGTAGTTAAAACTACCTGATTATTAAAACTGATTTTCCGTTAATCCTTTATGCAGCGAACAGAAAACCCTGCATTCTTATGATATTCAGCTCTTTTTACGATATCGTTTTCATAATAGATGTTCCAGTACGGAGCTGTAAGAGAGTCTTTGCTCGATGTACTCCACCATCCGCCATAATATTCCATACCACCAAAGGCACCGTTTGCACCACGACCACCTGCAGGCAGTGCGCTGAATCCGCTCAGATTGTTTGATTGTGAATTTGAGTATGCCCAGTTTTTCACAGCTTTAAGACTGCTGCCTGCCTTGCTCTTTCCACCGAACATTGTGCAGAGATTTCCCCACTCGGTATCAGTAACTACATGCCAGCCTTCAGGACATATTTTTCTGGAGTCGGTAACAACATACCATGTATACAACCTTCCGTAAAGCTCGAGTTTACTGTCATTTCCTCCTGCAACCCACTGGAATTCAGGCTCAGTCAGGTCTGAAATGTCCAGCTTAGCCGGATTTGTGGTTTCAATAGGATCACCATTATTGAATTTAGTAACTCTCAGATTTTCTGCCATCCAGAGCTGGTCGCCAATTTTTACTGTTTTATAGACATTGCCGTCTATATCTTTTAACTCTTCTTTACAACTGCTTGTAAAAATGATAGTTGAGCCAATCAGGAGAATTGAAAGAGCCCTGAATCCATTAAATTTCTTCATCACGGTATTTTTAAAATAGAACTAAGTAAATTACAATATGATAGCAAAGATATAGTTTCAGATTTATATCTGCAACAAAACTTAACCATTAGAGTTAATTTAAAAAGAGGGTGAAATTTTATTTTCACCCTCTCAAAGTTGTTTTGAATCTCCCAAAATCAAATATTAACCCAGAAACAACTTCATATCTTCATCCACACTCTTAATACCGGCAATTCCGAAATTCTTAACCAGTACATCGGCAACGTTTGCCGAGAGGAATCCTGGCAGTGTAGGGCCGAGGTGGATATTTTTCACTCCGAGTGAAAGAAGTGCCAGCAGTACTATTACAGCCTTTTGCTCATACCATGCAATGTTGTAGGCAATCGGGAGTTCGTTAATGTCATTTGCGTTAAATATCTCTTTAAGTTTAAGAGCGATAACGGCAAGTGAATATGAGTCGTTGCACTGGCCTGCATCAAGCACTCTCGGAATACCTCCGATATCGCCCAGTGGAAGTTTGTTGTAACGGTATTTGGCGCAACCTGCAGTCAGAATAACTGTATCTTTTGGAAGGGCCTCTGCAAACTCGGTATAGTAGTTTCTGTCCTTCATTCTGCCATCGCAACCAGCCATCACAAAGAATTTACGAATGGCTCCCGATTTCACCGCTTCAACAACCTTGTCGGCAAGTGCAAAAACCTGGGCATGTGCAAATCCGCCAATAATTTCACCGGTTTCGATCTCGGTTGGTGATGCGCATCTCTTTGCGTGTTCGATAATCTGCGAGAAATCTTTGGTCTTACCATCTTTTCTGTCGCCGATATGAATAAATCCCGGGAAGCCTGATGCACCTGTTGTGTAAATTCTGCCGGCATAGGTAGATGTGCTCTTAGGAGGTACAATACAGTTGGTTGTAAAGAGAACAGGTCCGTTGAAAGATTCAAAATCCTGGGTCTGTCTCCACCATGAACTGCCATAGTTTCCAACAAAATGGCTGTATTTCTTGAATGCCGGATAGTAATTTGCAGGAAGCATCTCTGAGTGAGTGTAAACATCCACACCTGTACCCTCAGTCTGCTTAAGCAGCTCCTCCATATCCTTAAGGTCGTGTCCCGAGATAAGAATTGCAGGGTTGTTTCTCACTCCAATATTCACCTTTGTAATCTCCGGGTTACCATAAGCTGTAGTGTTAGCTTTATCGAGCAATGCCATAACTTTTACCCCGTGTGCTCCTGTCTCAAGAACCAGGGAGGTAAGTTCGGCTGCGCTAAGGTTGTCGTTGGTTGTATCTACCAGCGCCTTTTGCATAAATGAGTAAATTTCAGGATCTTCGAAACCAAGGTTAAAGGCGTGCTCACCATAAGCGGCCATCCCTTTTAACCCGTAGATTGTGAGCTCGCGAAGTGAGCGGATATCTTCATTTTCGGTTGCAAGTACACCAACTTCGGTAGCCTTTTGTTCCATTACCGAAACATCTCTTGAACTCCAGAATGCACCTTCAAAGGTTACATCGTCAATGTTGCCACCCTTTGAGATATAGAGTGCCCTCATTGCATCTCTGGTATCAATCGCCTGATTTACTCTTGTAATGAAACGATCCCTGTCAAAATTGGCATTTGTAATAGTCATGAAGAGAGAATCGGTAATAAATTTATTTACCTCTGCATTCTCTACTCCCATCTCTCTCAGGCGCACTGTATAATGTGAGATGCCTTTGCACAGATACATCAGCAGGTCCTGAAGATTAGCCACATCTGCGGTCTTTCCGCAAACTCCTTTAATAGTACAGCCTGTGTTTTTAGCTGTCTCCTGACATTGATAACAAAACATGTTGCTCATTTTCTCTATTATTTTTGGTTAATATTTGATTTCCGATGCAAAAGTATAGAGTCACCAAGGCAAAATGTGTAATATTTGTTACACTCTGCTAATTTTTATAAATTTAACAAAAAAATTTTTGATGAGCAATATATCCGAATTACAGATTTTAAGTAACTGCCCTGTTTGTAAATCAATTTCCAGAGAGAATGCAGAGGAGATTATTAATAACAACCGTCTCAGAATCAATGAATACAAAAAAGGTGATACAATTGCCAGACAGGGAGATATCTGCAAACATCTCTATATACTGGCAAAGGGGGAGGTAACTACGGAGATGATTACCGAGAACGGCGGATTACTCACCATTGAGAAGATAAAAGCGGTGAAACCGCTGGCATCGGCCTTTCTCTTTGCCGAAAAAAATCTCTTTCCTGTAGATGTCATAGCGCTTGAAGATTCGGTTGTGATGACAATTTCCAAAGATGATGTAATAATGCTTTTTCAGAAAGATCCCAGATTCCTGCAAAGCTATTTAGCTTACAACTCCGATAAGACCCAGTTTCTCACCAACAAACTTCAGATGGTAACCATCAGAACCATAAGAGGTAAACTGGCAGGCTATCTGCTTGAACAGCTCATGAAATGTCACTCAATAAGCCCGTCAATAAATACATTTTATACCGATAAGAACCAGACAGAGCTGGCTAAGTACTTCGGAGTCACAAGGCCTGCCCTTGCCAGAATTCTCTCGGAATTTCAACAGGAGGGGATGATAAGGTCTGAAAGAAATAAAATTACGATTTTAAATAAAAGCGCTCTTCAAAACCAACTTGGTTAAAGCCCCGGTACACTTTTCTCTAAGAACCTTGGCAAGGTTACCCAACCTTGGCACACATTTCTCTAAGAACCTTGGCAAGGTTACCCAACCTTGAATAAAAAAGGCCGTCAAAACTGACGGCCATTTTTTATTTATACTGAGAGTTATTACTCTTCGTCTTTGTAGCTATCGAGAATTTCACGAATCTGATCGGCCTCAACCCTGCCGTAAACCTTTTCACCTATGATAACAACAGGTGCAAGTCCGCAGGCTCCGACGCATCTCAGACAGTCGAGTGAAAACTTACCATCGGGAGTTACTCCGCCAACTTTTATCTTAAGCTGATCTTTAAGCTCATCCACAATTTTTTCGGCACCTCTTACATAACAGGCTGTACCCATACATACTGAGATTGGGTGTTTACCTTTAGGTGTCATTGTGAAAAATGAGTAAAAAGTGACAACTCCATATACTTTGGCAACCGAAATCTTAAGGTTCTTGGCAATTTCACGCTGAACATGCTCGGGAAGGTAGCCGAACTCACCCTGCGTTTTGTGCAGAATACTTATCAACTCTCCCGGATTGTTGTCAAAGGATTTGCAAATCCCTTTAATTGTTTCTTTATGACAATCTTGTAATTTGAATGTACTCATTGCGATTAAATTTTATGTTTGTCAAAGTAATGTGTGTGTAGCAGGTGGTGAGATTTTTCACTCAAAGGATGACCCAGGAACTCCTTGTAAAGTTTTACAATATAAGGATTCTCATGAGATTTACGGATAGTTTTACCTGCATCCTCCCTGTAAATAGCATCGTAACGAGCTCTGATAACGCTTGAATCACCATGGTGAAGCGGTTGACCGGCACCACCGATACATCCGCCCGGACAGGCCATGATCTCAATAGCGTGGAAGTTGTATCTACCCTCCCTGATACCGTTCAGAAGCTTTCTTGCATTACCAAGCTGGTGAGCTATACCAATGTGGATAGGAGTGTCGCCAAAGTAAATTGTTGCTGTCCTTATTCCGGCCATTCCGCGAAGCTCCTCGAAGTTGATCCGGTTTAGTTTGTTTCCGGTGTGAAGTTCATAAGCTGTACGAACAGCTGCCTCGATCACACCACCGGTAACACCAAAGATAACACCGGCACCGGTTGACTCTCCCATTGGAAGGTCAAAATCATCCTCTTCCAAAGCATTGAAGTTAATATTGGCCGATTTGATTAAACCTGCAAGCTCTCTTGTTGAAATTGAGAAGTCAACATCAGGGTTTCCGTTTACGGCAAACTCCTCTCTCTGGCACTCATACTTCTTCGCAAGACATGGCATGATAGAAACCACAACCAGATCCTCTCTCTTTACACCAAGAATGTCGGCATAATATGTTTTTGCAATTGCACCAAACATCTGTTGCGGAGAGCGAGCAGTCGAAGGAACATCCAACATATCAGGGAAGTAAACTTCAAAGAAGTTAACCCATGCAGGGCAGCAAGAGGTGAGAATAGGCAATTTAACGCTCTTATCACCACCAAGATATTTTGTAATTCTGTTCAGAAGTTCGGTACCCTCCTCCATGATTGTGAGGTCGGCAGCGAAGTCTGTATCGAAAACCTTATCGAATCCAAGTGTACGAAGTGCAGATACCATCTTTCCGGTAACCAATGTTCCGGCAGGTAATCCAAACTCCTCACCAAGAGCAGCACGAACTGCAGGAGCAGTTTGTACGATAACTGTCTTTTTAGGATCGGCAAGAGCACGGATAATCTTGGATGTATCGTCAAACGGAGTCAGAGCGCCGGTAGGACACACTGCAACACACTGTCCGCAGAATGTACAAGGCGAGTCAATAAGGTCCTGCTCAAAAGCAGGAGCAACTACCGACATAAACCCTCTGTTTACTGCACTTAGAGCGCCAACAGTCTGTACATCATTACATATAGTTTCACATCTGCGGCACATGATACATTTATCCATGTTTCTGTTAAGAGCAGGTGAACAGTCTTTTCTGTATGAAGACACCTCTGCGTTCTCTACTGCGTGAATCTCTCTGATTCCAAGTTTCTGCGAAAGTGATTGCAAGTCACATTTACCTGAAGATGAGCAGATAAGACATTCAGCAGGGTGGTCAGAAAGAATAAGTTCGAGAACAGTCTTTCTGGCGTTAAGAACTCTTACTGTGTGAGTTTTTACAACCATTCCCTCCTGACATTCGGTTGAACACGATGGAGCGAGATTTTTTCTCCCTTCAATTTCGACAACACAGACACGGCATCCACCGGGACGATTCTCAATCTTCAGGTGTTCAAGGTTCATATAGCAAAGTACAGGGATATCAATTCCAATCTGCTTTGCTGCCTGGTAGACAGTTGTACCTTTTTTAACTTCTACCTCGATTTTATCTATAGTTAATTTTACTACTTCCATAGAGTTTGATTATTGAACATGAATAGCTGTAAACTTACACTTGTCGTAACAAGCACCGCATCTGATACATTTATCAACATCAATCACGTGTGGCTGACGTTTTTCTCCGGTAATGGCATTAACAGGACAAGCTCTGACACAAGCTGTACATCCTGTACATTTATCGGGTACAATTGTATATAATTTAAGAGCTTTACACCTTCCGGCAGTACAAACTCTCTCTCTTACGTGAGCAATATACTCATCGTGGAAGTGTTCCAGAGTTGAAAGTACAGGGTTTGGTGAAGTCTGACCCAGACCGCAAAGTGAAGTATCTTTAATAACCTTACTCAGGTTCTCAAGATAGCTCAGATCATCTTCGGTTCCCTTTCCGTTACATATTTTCTCGAGAATCTCATGTAATCTCTTATTACCTACACGGCAAGGAGCACACTTTCCGCAAGACTCTTCAACCGTAAATTCAAGGTAGAATTTTGCAACCGAAACCATACAGTCATCCTCGTCCATAACAATCATACCGCCCGATCCCATCATAGAACCTGCAGCAATAAGGTTGTCAAAATCTATAGGGGTATCAAGGTGTTTTTCAGTAAGACATCCGCCCGAAGGACCTCCGGTCTGAACAGCCTTAAACTTCTTGCCCCCTTTGATTCCGCCACCAATCTCAAAGATAACCTCTCTGAGAGTGATACCCATTGGAACCTCTATCAGACCTACGTTGTTGATCTTACCTGCAAGAGCAAATACCTTTGTACCTTTTGACTTCTCTGTTCCGATGCTTGCAAACCAGCTTGCACCTTTAAGGAAAATAACAGGAACACTTGCAAATGTCTCAACGTTATTTACGTTTGTCGGTTTTCCAAGGTAACCCTTCTCGGCAGGGAACGGTGGTTTAACGGTAGGTTCGCCCCTGTGTCCCTCCATAGAGTGGATCAAGGCAGTCTCTTCACCGCAAACAAAAGCCCCGGCACCATATTTTAGCTCAATATCGAACGAGAAATCGGTTCCCATGATATTTTTACCAAGAAGACCGTACTCCCTTGCCTGATTTATAGCTGTCTGAAGACGTTTGATTGCAAGCGGATACTCTGCACGGATATAAACCAGACCGTTAGCTGCACCAATACAGTAACCGCAGATAGCCATCGCCTCAATAATTGAGTGAGGGTCACCTTCCAGAATCGATCTGTCCATAAATGCACCCGGGTCACCCTCATCGGCATTACAAACCACATATTTCTGATCTGATTTATTTTTTGAAGCAATCTCCCATTTGATACCGGTTGGGAATCCGCCACCGCCGCGACCTCTGAGACCAGATTTCTTAATCTCGTCTATTGCCTGGCTTTGTGTCATCTCTGCAAGAATTTTACCTATAGCTGCATAACCATCGCGAGCGATGTATTCGTCAATGTTTTCAGGATCTATGAAACCGCAGTTTCTGAGTGCAATCCTTAACTGTTTCTGATAGAAGCCCATATGTTTTGAGTCTTCTACATGGCGTCTGGTTTCAGGATCTTCGTAAAGAAGTCTGTTTACCCTGCGGCCTTTGAGAATGTGCTCACTAACTATCTCGGCGCAATCCGAAGGTTTAACCTGAGTGTAGAATGTGTTGTCAGGAATCACCTTTACAATCGGACCCTTCTCGCAGAATCCGAAACAACCGGTTGCAACAACCTGTGCATCATTTTCAAGACCCTGTTTTTTCAATTCAGAATTGAGATTAGCGATAATCTCGTCACTTTGTGAGGCCCGGCATCCGGTACCAGCACAAACCAGCAAATGCATTTTATACTGTGCCATAAACTACTCCTTTGCTAATTAATAGTTTGATAGTTAGTTGGTATGATACCATCCAGCAGTTCTCCCTTAAGAACATACTTCTCTATGATATCAACAGCTACCTGAGCGTCAACGTTGCCAAAGACAACCGGATCTTTGCCGGGTACCTTTACCTCAATTGTCGGCTCTGCGTAGCAATAACCCATACACCCACCCTGTGTTACCACAGCAGGAATCTTTTCCTTCTCTATCTTCTCAATGAGAGTATTCATTACCGTTCTGGCACCGGCCGCTATTCCACAGGTTGCCATAGCCACACGGATCTGAACAAGAGAATCAGGCGAATTGCTCTTCTCACGGATATTCATTCCGTTTTCGAGACTTTGCTTCATCTTCCGCAAATCGTCAAGGGATTTGATTTTATTCATACTTTTTATATTTGGTTTTGTTGTGTCCTGCGAGTTCAATTTGAGGCGCTAAAAGTAGGCATTTTATTACAGATTGCAAAAAATATTTTACAAATAGTAATAAATTGTTATTAAAAAATTACTATCTGATAGTCTACCCCGATCCATTTCTGATTATTAAATTAGCTAAATACAGCTCTTTATAAATATCCTCCCCAAAAAGTGGCGCAAATATAAGAACAATCTTTAATAAAAAAATATTTAATTCAACACTTTCAGGTCATCGATATTTGACCTGACCATCTCTGTAAGCATCCTTATAACGGATGGGTCATTCAGAGGTACTCCATCAAGTACCTCCTTAACCTCCTTAGTGTCGAAAACATACTCCCGGCCGTTATATATATACTTGAAAAAGAAGTCAATATCGGGATTTGCACTAACCATGAGAATAAGAGCATTTGCTATATCACCCAGAGGGGGCCGGTCAATGTGACTATGTCTGAATGAAGCTGTAACAATGGTGCCTTTACCGGCCTCCGAACTAACGGACAGCGCTCCTTCGCTCTGCTCGGCCGATTGTTTAAAAAGCGGAATCCCCATCCCCACCCTCCGGGTTGTTCTGGAGGTAAAAAAGGGATCCTCCAGTTTGGAGACCTGCTCCTGTGACATTCCCCTTCCATTATCGCCAATGGAAATAGTAAGCAGATCCCGTTTCAGATCCTCCTCCACAGAAAGCTTTATTAGCGACGCCCCTGCCGAAAGCGAATTCTGAATTATATCTATAACATGTAGTGAAAGGTCATTCATCTTTTCAAAGCATTTTTTATATTCTCAAATGAGATTTCAGGTATCTCCAGATTGGTATATGAACGCCCTATCTCTTCAGGATAGTGAGCGTCAGATGAGGTTATAAAGGTATAGTTCTTAAGATAGGGGTTGCTTTTTACAAACTCCTCTTTGTTAACTCTGTAAGAAAGTTCAAGTGCATCAACTGCCAGGTGTAACGGCACAAATCCAAGCTGGCTTATAAGAGAGTTTTGCTGCTTATCTATATGTGCAGGGATGAAGATTCCCCCCAGAGAGTGAACAAACTCTTCCAACTCCTCAATGGTGCGGTCGATTGATCCGATAAGGAGATTCTCCTCCTGGTATAACACACTCTCCGATTCGTCCACAACAAGCTGATAACCGAAAATCTCCGGATTATTGGGAACTTTGATAAGATTCTCCTGCAGATAGTTTTGAAGTGAGTTAAGATTCTCATCACCATCTACCAAAACTACGACATGTACCTCCTCCCGTGTTGTAACTTCGGCTCCGCACAATACATACAAACCCTCTCTCTCACCCACTTTTTGAATTTCCCGGGACTGCAAGGTAGAGTTATGATCGGTTATACCAATAATATCCAACCCTTTAGCCCTGGCACGTGAGACAATTTCCAGCGGAGTCATCTCAATATCCCCGCAGGGAGATAGCGTGGTATGGATATGAAAGTCGGCTTTATACAAGTTTATATAACTCACCGGAGAGCTCAAATGCCTCCATATCAGTTCCAAGTAGTGGAATATTTTCTGATACGGAAAGCTTTACCGTATCTTCATCGGGTTTGAATCCCTTTACCAGAATTATTGCCGAAAGGTCTCTCAGTGAGGCCACTCCAATTATGTTTTTATGGGTCTGCAGAGTAATCCAAACCTGACCCTCCTTTGAATGTCCCATGACATCGGAGAGAAGGTCGGAGGTGTATCCTCCGGTAACATCATTATCCAGTGCATCTTCGCATGAAAAAACCTTCAGGTTAAGGTTATTTGCGATCTCTCTTAATTTCATATAATTAAATATTAGTTTTCATCCTCTTTATTAAATCTTTCCGACCCCCAGATACTCTCCATAATCTTAATTGTATCTTCGAGAGATATCTCGCCTCTCTTTTCAAATACGGTTCTCAGAAAGATACATGAGTTAATATCTGCCTGCTCTCTTACTATATCCTCGGCCAAAGCTTCGCAACTTGGTGCTCCGCAGGCACCGCAATCAATTCCAGGTAAAAGAGTTTTCAGCTTTCTGGCACTCTCCATCTTTTTAATTGCAAGCTCAATATCCTTATCATATTTAACCATGGAGCGTGGTTCTATCTTGTCCATATGTACTACGGCACTTACCGATCCTTTATACTCTTCTATAAGTGAGTGACTGTCAGGTATCTTCTTAGCATAATTCCTCAGACTCTCGGCAGCCAGAAATCTGTTTCTGTGAGATAAAATACCTCCGGCACAAGATTCATCACAAGCCCTTATCTCAAGAAAATCAACACCCTCTATCTCTTCGTTTTCCAGCATCTCCAGAAAATCTATGACATTTTTCATACCATCAATAGCTAGTGTCTTGCCTTTGATATGCCTGCTCTCCTGCCCCGTTGTAGGAAAAAGTACCCCTTTTGAAGAGATTTCACTGTTCACTTTAATTGTGGTTGTAATAGGCAATCTTTGTTTATATGCAAGATACACCTTATTGAAAAAGAAATCCATATTTATCACCCCTGTGATTGGAGAGGTATATCCGCCTACAGGAGATTTTACCGCCGCTATTTTTGCCACACAAGGAGTAAGATAGAATATCCCCGCTTCGTTCTCCGGAATACCCTCTTTCTCATATTTTTTCTTGTAAAATTGTGCGGTGATCTCAATCGGAGGAAGCAGTTTCATGATATTGTCAACCAGCGATGGAAATCTTACCTGTATGAGCCTTATAACTGCCGGACAGAATGAAGATATTACAGGCTTTTCAGCATCTTCCAGATAATCATTAATTTCATTTATCAAGGTATCTACACTCTGCTCAACCGCGCAAACTTCGGTAAAGCCAAGCTCTCCAATAATGCTGTAAATGGCATCTCTTGGAATAGAGTCTTTAAACTGCGCAAAAAAGACGGTAGGTACAAGAAGTACCCTGTGTTTGTAATTGAATATCTGTTTAAAATCATCGTCCATAACCCTGATTGCCCGTGTCGGACAAACCCTGTAGCACTCCCCGCAGTCAATGCACCAATCGGCATGAATGCCAGCCTTCCCGCCTACTACTCTCAGGGCTTCGGTAGGACACACCTTCATACAGTGGGAACATCCTATGCAAACGTTCTCCATTATCTCAAGAGCTCTGTTGTATGTTATCTGACGTGATTTCATCGGCTGGTTCAGTTAAATCTTATCCCGATATTGAGTGTCGTACCTTTACCCACCTCTGTCTCAATTGAGAGTGAATCGGCATTTTCACTGATATTCGGAAGCCCCATACCGGCACCGAATCCCATCTCCCTTACAGCGGGAGATGCTGTAGAAAATCCCTTAGTCATTGCCATTGTCACATCAGGAATGCCTGGACCCTCATCTACCAGCTTAAGCTCTATTCCGGAGCTTTCGATATCTACATAAATAACACCTCTGTAGGCGTGGGCAACAATATTGACCTCTGCCTCATAAAGCGCCACCACAACTCTTTTGATTACAGCTGAATCTACACCTAACTGCTTCAGGCTCTTTTTAACCTGGGAAGAGGCATATCCTGCCTGTGTAAAATCGCCACCCTCAACCTTATACTCGAAATGCATTTTAATAGACCGGTTTAATTCCGGCTTTATAAAGCAAGCCGGCACATCTGAACATTGAAAATTTACTTTTTATAATTAGTATATTGTTCTCCACCGCAAGCACCAGCATCTCATCGGTCACCTCTTTGTTGCGGCATAATACAATGTACGGGGCGTCTGACATCTCTGCAGTCCTGATAGACTGGATATTTGCCAGCCCCGTTAAGAGCAGAAAGTGATCTCTCTTAATAGTAAGAACATCACTCATAAGGTCTGAGGCAAAAGCAAACTCAACGCTATCGTCAATTCTCTTCTCCCCGCTGACTAACGTTCCCTCTAAAAGTGTATTAATCTCTCTTAATGTCATCCTGTATATTTTTAATATAGCACCTTCTCTTCATATAAGGTTCATAACCATATCTCTCCCACACCTTATAGGCAGAGTTGTTCTCGGCCTGAGGGTTGGTGAGTGCATATTTAACATCGGCCCGGTGCAGGTTTGTAGCTATATGTGTGTGGTAAATCGAGGATATTCCGGTATTCTGCCACTCATCCGATGCTCCAAGCAGAAGAAGATCTATCGTTGAATATTTTCTGAACTCTCTTAATATGTGAATAAATCCAAACGGAAACATCTTACCCTTTGCTTTCTGAAAAGATTTGGAGAGGTTTGGTATGCAGATCCCGAATGCTGCAATGTTGTCTTCATTATCGACAATTACGCAGGTGAGTCTGTTGGTTAGCTTAGGGAAATACTCTTTTGCAACCATCTCTACCTCGCTTTCTGTAAGCGGCACAAAATTGTCTATATCCTTGAATCCCTCATTATAACTTTTATGAAAGCTCTTAACATATTTGTCTGTTCCCTTTAACTCTTTAACATCCAGAATTCTGAGCTTGTGTTTTTCAAGCAGCATCTGGTTAATTCGCTTAATCTTGTCGGGAACACCAACATCTGCCCTCAATTTTATCTGCACCCAGTCCATCTGTTTGCCGAAACCGAGTTCATCCATTATTGCAGGATAGTAAGGGTAGTTGTACAAGCAGTTGATAGGAGGTACATTTTCAAACCCCTCTATTAACATTCCCTGCCGGTTGAGGGTGTTAAAGCCGAGCGGTCCGTGCATCTCATTCAGCCCTTTCTCTCTCCCCCATGATGCCACCTTTTCTAAAAGAGCCTCTGCTATCTCTTTATTATCAATGAAGTCGAACCATCCGAACCGGATTCTCTTCTCTAAATGATATTCGTTTGATCTTGGATTAATTATCCCGGCAATACGACCGGCAACCGAACCATCGTCCAGAATCGCCATCCACATTCTCAGTGAGCAGTACTCAAGCGAAGGGCTTTTAGTAAGTACTGAATATTCACCCCCATCCAGAACCGGAACATACTGTTTATTACCTTTATAAAGTTTATGTGGAAATTTAATGAACTGCCATATCTGAGATGAGGTTACTACCTCGGTTATCGTAAATCCCATGCCGGTTTGTTTAGGTTAGCATTTATAGTACAAATGTAGAAAAAAAAAGGGAGAGTCATATTGAAAGAGCCTGTTCAGTATTTGTCAAATGTAAAATAGTACACTGTGCAGCAACACATCCGAAGACCGCAGGCAGATACGATATTGTACCCACCTGAGACTTTTTATTCTGCTCTTCAACCGGGATAATGGCTTCATTATCGGGAAGCTCTTCCGAGAATACAACATTAAAACCCTTGTTTATACCTACTTTACGCAACTTCTTTCTGAGTATGTACGCCAAAGGGCAGTTAAATGATTTTGAAATATCCTTTATCCTGATTTTTGTTGCATCGACCTTGGCTCCCGCCCCCATAGAGCTCACCAGTGGAATTGCGTTTCTCACAGCATATGTTATCAATGCGATTTTAGGAGATAGGGTATCTATTGCATCCACTATAAAATCGACATTCTGATCTTTAAGCAGCTCTGCTACGTTCTCCTCTGTCAGATACTCCTTTATTCCGGTTATCATTAACTGTGGGTTGACATCGTGAAGTCTTGCAGTTAAAATATCTACTTTCGATTGACCCATTGTGCTGTCCAAAGCAATCAACTGCCTGTTTTTATTGGATTGATTTACCACGTCACTGTCCAGAATCACAATAGATCCCACACCGGCACGGGTTATCATCTCGGCGGCATAGGCCCCGACTCCCCCCAATCCGATAACGGCAACCTTTGCTTTTTTAAGCCTCATCAGGGCATCTGCGCCCAACAAAAGCTCGGTTCTTACCTGCCACTCAGCTATCTCTTTCATTTTAAAGTTTTTGCCTCTTCCCAAATTTGATCCATCTCCTGAAGAGTCATCTCCTTTAACGATCTTCCGGCTTTTATAGTTTTCTCTTCCAGATAGTTAAATCTCTTAATAAATTTTCTGTTCGTCATCTCCAGAGCAGTATCAGGATTTATATTGTAGAGTCTGGCAGCATTTACCATTGAGAAGAGCAGATCTCCGAACTCCTGTTCGGCTTTACGTCCGTCACCACCCTCTGCATTGGTACCGATACCCTCCCTTTCATCTTTAAGTTCGCTCTCAAACTCATCCAGCTCCTCTTTAACCTTTCCCCACACCTGCTCTCTCTCTTCCCAGTCAAACCCAACTGCACGAGCCTTATCCTGAATTCTGTAGGCCTTTACCAAAGAGGGCAATGAGGCCGGCACACCCGACAACAGAGACTTGTTTCCATCCTTCTCTTTACCCTTGAGCTGTTCCCAGTTTTCGATAACCTCCCGTGTTCCGCTTACCTCTCTCTGCGAAAAGACATGCGGATGGCGATACACCAACTTATCACACAGGGAGTTAATTACTCCCGACATATCAAACTGAGAGTTCTCCTCTCCTATTTTTGCATAAAAAACAATATGTAAAAGAATGTCGCCCAGCTCCTTGGCAATGTTAAAATTGTCTTTTGCCATTATGGCATCGCTCAGTTCATAGGTCTCTTCAATAGTCAATGGCCTGAGTGACTCCATTGTCTGTTCCCTGTCCCAGGGGCACTTCTCCCTCAGTTCATCCATAATATCCAGCAGCCTCTCAAAGCTGCTGAGTGCTTTCTCATGTCTCATTTATATCCTGTTTAATTGTATTTGCAAATTTTATTCTGATTTCGGAGGATGGGTTCAGATTCTCCAATGCTGTAATATTACCCTGATTGACTGCCAGTTCAAGAAAACCCAGAGAGTTAAAAAGCGCAATTAGCTCTCCCGGGGCACTGTCATTATATCCTCTTGAAATTCTGTTGATTTTAGTATAGGGGCCCTGCACAAAAATTGTGAAATCCCTCCCTTTATGTATTGTGTCGAATAGTCTCTTTTCAATATTGGTTATCGCATTCCCTAGCGAATCGCTGTAGACTATCCTTCCTACTATAAGATTCGGATTGTGAACCACACCCGGTGATGACTCCCTTTTCAGATTGCAGATTTTTGTTCTTCTCTCAAAACTGTTTGTCAATATAATATCGACAGCCTCTCTGAAGAGTTCGAGTGAGATAAAGCTTGAGAAGGTTATTTCGCCCGCTTTAAGAATTTCAAAACAGACTGCAGGGGGATTATCAAACAATAGCGAGAATCTGCCATCATTGACCCCGATAAAGTAGTGCCCCTCGCCGTAAACAATTACCATTGGAGTACCCGGAGCTGGTTCGCTCATCACGCCCAGAAGATGTATTGAGCCATCCGGAAAATGTCTGAAAACGGAGCGAAGAATAAATATCTCCTGCAAAACATCAAATGCGGGTATGGAATTTGTTACCTCCACTACATTCAAGCCGGAAGAGAGCGAAATTAGAGAGCCCCTGAGAGCACCCATGTAGTAATCGCTGTTTTTCCAGTCACTGGTAACGGTAACAATTGTCATCCTTTTGAAGTTAATTATGCAAAGATAGGAATTTTTAATACATTTGCCGCTTGAATTCAAACCGGCTATTACTATAATATATACTTAATTACCAATTATTTATGAATCATTCAAATCTTAAGTTCATAAGTGCTGACCAGGCTGTCAAAGTTGTAAAACCGGGTGACCATATTCACCTGAGCAGTGTTGCAAGTGCCCCTAAAATTCTGATTGATGCTCTTATACGAAGGGGTGAAAATGGAGAGTTAAAAGATGTTAAAATACACCATCTGCATACAGAAGGTGAAGCACCATATGCCGATAAAAAGTTTGAAGGGACATTTATGCACCAGGCATTTTTCGTAGGCGGGAATGTGAGAAAAAGTGTTCAGGAGGGGTATGCCGATTATATTCCCATCTTCCTAAGCGAAACCCAGAAGCTGTACAGATGCGGAGCACTGCCCTGCAACGTTGCGATGATTCAGGTATCATCTCCCGACAGACACGGTTTTGTATCACTTGGAACATCCGTAGATGCAACTCTGGCGGCGATTGAGACAGCCGAATATGTTATTGCTGTCGTAAATAAAAATGTTCCTCGTGCATGGGGCGATGCTATGATTAAACTGGATATGATAGACCTCTTTGTTGAGGACAACACTCCGCTTGAACCTGCGCACTTTGCCGAACCTGATGAGATTGAGACAGCAATCGGAAAGAACTGTGCCTCTCTTATTGAAGATGGAGCAACTTTGCAGATGGGTATCGGAGCAATACCGAATGCAGTACTGGCTCAGCTGGGTAATCACAAGAACCTCGGGATCCATACAGAGATGTTTGCCGACGGGGTACTTCCGCTTGTTAGCAAGGGAGTTATCAATGGTGCCGATAAGGTGATTGACAGAGGAAAGATGGTTGCCACATTTTTGATGGGATCACAAGAGGTTTATGATTTTATAGATGACAATCCTATGGTTCTGATGCAGGATGTAGCATATACAAACGATCCATTTATCATTGCTAAAAATCCCAGGGTAACAGCTATAAACTCTGCCCTTCAGGTCGATCTCACCGGGCAGGTATGTGCCGACTCTATTGGTATTAAGCACTATTCAGGTGTTGGCGGACAGGTTGACTTTATTTACGGCGCATCTATGTCCCGCGGAGGAAAAGCAATAATCGCAATGCCGTCAGTTACTAATAAAGGTGTCAGTAAAATTGCCCCGGTTCTGAACCCCGGAGCAGGAGTCGTAACCACCAGAAACCATATCCACTGGTTTGTAACGGAGTTCGGAGCAGTAAATCTTTATGGAAAATCACTTCAGGAGAGAGCAAAACTTATTATAAGCGTATCGCACCCTGACCACAGAGAGAGCCTGGACAGAGCCGCATTTGAGAGATTTGGCCCTCACTACAGGTTTTAGCAGTTTACTCTGCTAAAACCTCTATGTAAAAATGTAGTTGTTGTCTTTTTCCGAAACTCTGGGTCTGAGTACCGTAACCCCATTCGGAACCAAAGAAGGTGATAGCTTTTCCACCGTACTTCATCTCAAGAAGAGCCTTGGCAAAACCATCCACAACCCCGCTGGTCCCTGAAGCTGTAGATTCACCCGGTTCATGCAGTTCAACAGATAGCGGGGTGTATGTTTTATCGGCACTGTAAATTTTATATTTGCGGGCTGTGTCCTCAATATTTGTGTCAAACACAAACCCGTTAAGCAATCTGCCAACATAGTTTACTCTTGCTGTTCCTCCGGAAGCAAGTGTGTCTCCTGTGCCCTCAACCAGGGATTTAAAATAGAAACCCTTCTTCAAAGTATCCAGCCCATCATAGTGTATATTACTGAATTTCCTAAGAGTATCAAGCTCATAATCAGGATAGTTGTCAATAACCTTAACAACCTCAACAATATATACGGTAGTAGTTGCATGGTATTTATCGCTGTTCAGATAGTTAAAAGTTGATGCCCATGAGGGGATTATTATCTTTGCCTTTCCACCCTCTTTCATCTTTTGGAGACCCTCTTCAAGGCCTTTAATGAGGGTATAGTTACCAAGCTCCATAAGAATGGGACCGTAGTAGTTTGAATAAGCAAAACTACCTACCTGTTTGGCAACATTTTCGTATGTTGTCGATAAATAGTTGTTTCTAAGATCCTGAGTAGAATATCTCACAAAAACCGCACTGGTATCACTCACAACTTTTCCGGTTCCCTTCCGCTCATTAACCATATAGATTCCCGTTGACAGGGGTGATATGGTATCTTTGTAGACAACCTTCACATGCGCTTCCAGAACTCTTTTTTCAATGGAGTCGGAACTCTCCGTAACCTCTTTTGCACATGATATTGTAAAAGCTGCAAAAACTGATAACAGAATAGCCGGAGCTAAATATTTTTTGATTTTCATCCTGATTGTTTTTTCCGGAGATTTATATAAACTCATAGTATTTATCAATAAAAACGTACAAAGTTAGAAAAAATTAGTTCTGTTTAACATCAACTATCGAAACCTCGTAAATAAGGGGGGACATTTTTGGGACCATACCAATTTGTTTATTACCAAAACCGTGCCTTGATGAAAATATAAGGTAGCACTTCTCCCCCTTTTTAACACCAATAAAACCCCTGTCAAGTCCCGGCAACAGCTCTCCTCTCCCCACAACCTTTGCTCTGGGCTTCAAAAATATCTGATCCATACCCAGTCCGGCCTCTTTGGCTACAGATTTAATATTGGTATCAAATACTTTCCCTTTACCATTGCTGAAAATATATGCAGAGTAATTGAATATCACAGAATCACCGGCTTTAGCGGCATATGTGCCGGAACCCTCCTCCAGAACAACCCTCCAGACCCCGTCATTAATCACTACCTCTTCCGATTGAAAAGTCGAAGTATATTTCTCAATAAGCTTCTCCTGTTCGGTCATTTGATTAAGGAGCTCCTCCTTTGTACAAGAAAATGAAGCAATAACTAAAATCAGGAGATAAATTCTTTTATACATTATTCAAATTTTTCCGGGGTTGATACATTCATCATAGCTCTTCCTGAGAGAGTTTTTAAAATACTCTCCTGCATCGGCAATATTCATAAAAAGTTTGCCCCCTGAAGCCCTCTCATGCCCGCCTCCGTTAAAGTGAAGCCTTGCCAGTCTGTTTACCGAAAAATCATTAACCGATCTTAATGAGACTCTAACATGTTCTCTCTTCTCTGTAAAGAGGGCAGATATATTCACTCCTTTAATATTAAGAGGCAGATTGACAAACCCTTCTGCATCACCCTCGCTGAAGTCGAATTCTTTTTGCTCCTCCAGCGTCAGGGTAATGTATCCTGCATTGAACTTTTCTAACACAACCATCTTATTCAACAAAATATGGCCCATTAACCTCATTCTTTTTTCAGAAAATCCGCCAAAAACCAAATGCTGGAGACTCTCTTTATCAACCCCTGCATATAACAAATCGGATGCCATTGCAAAGGTAGCACCATCAACCGAATTAGAAAAGTTGTTTGTATCGGTCATCATCCCTACATAAAGTGGTTCTGCCACACTCAGATCAATCTTTTCATCATCTCTGTTCAACGTTTTTACCAGACGGTAAATCATTTCGGAAGTTGATGATACCGATGTATCAGAGATTACCAGGTCAAAAATGTCTCTTTGGGGATCGGGATGGTGATCAATCAATATCTTTTTAGCATTAGAGTCAATTATGTGTTTTTCAAGCGATTCAGCTCTCTTTAACTGATTAAAATCGAGTGCAATAATGAGATCCCCTCTCTGAATTACACTTTCCGATTCTTCCGTTTTTTGTTCATAAACAAGGATACTCTTCTCATTATCAAGAAATGACAGGTAATCCGGAAAGATATCGGGCAAAACTACAGATACAGACTTGTCCATCAATCTCAGAAAGTTTTTCATTCCGGTTACAGAACCAATGGCATCGCCGTCAGGATTGGTATGACTTATAATTACAATATTTTGAGCAGAATTTATTAATTCCTGAAAATGTGATGCTTCTGCGATTTTTAGGTATTCCTTCATATTTAAATAATTGGGACAAAAATAGAAAAATATATTGCGGGGTCTAAATATTTATTTTACTTTTGTGAAACAAATTTTGCCAACCTTTGATTTCAGATAAGAGATTAATATAAATTCTATAACAAACAATGAAAAAAATCTTACTAATTGTTGTGCTGCCTGCAATAATAATATTACTGGGCTATCTTATATATGACAGTATTCAGCAGCCTGTGGTTTTTGAAAAACAGAGAAAAATCAGAGAGGGTGTTTGTATCGAAAGACTGAAAGATATCAGAACTCTTCAGGTGGCTTATAAATCAAGATACAGCAAGTTTACCGACAACATGGATACTTTGATCAGCTTTTATAAAGGCGGTCAGATAACCATCGTTAAACAGATTGGTTCTCTTGATGACTCCGTTGCTGTTGCTCAGAAGAGAGTTTACCGCGACAGTATCAAAATTTTCGTAAAGGACACTTTATTAAAAAGACAGGGTTTTATAATTGATTCTATTGCATTTATCCCTTTCAGCGGTGGCAAGAAGATTCAGATGAAAGCCGTTATCTCAAAAGTATCGGGTGTTGATGTTCCTCTGTTCGAGGCTGCAGCACCATTTAATGACTTGTTGGTAGGGCTTGATAGACAACTAATTATCAACCTCAATGCTGATCGTAATGACACCGGGAGATTCCCTGGGCTCAAAGTAGGTAGTATTGATGCTCCAAACAACAATGCAGGTAACTGGGAATAAACACTATGCCAATAATTGTCAATAGTCAGCCTCAGCTGGGAAAGACAACTGAATACAGACTATCCATTCAAGCTGACTTGAATGGATTTTCTTTTTCAGTTATAGACGAGAAGCAGAAAAATCTGCTCTACCTCTTCTCTTCCGACTTTCAGATGGATACCGAGGATATGGATTCTTTTGTAAAAAAGTGTTCTGAACTCTTTGCATCACTTCCGATACTGAGAAGCAGCTATAACAGTGTTTCAGTTATCTATAATACGGAAAAATATACAACGATCCCCTCACGTCTTCACAAGAAGGGTGATGAGTTAAAGGTTCTTGGCAAGATTCATAAACTGGATGAGCTCGATGAGATTGACACAATAAGGGTGCTCAAAGAGAATATGGTAGTTCTTTTTGCTGTAAACAGCACATTCCTGAATCTGATTAAACGTTATCATCCAAGTTTCACCCTATTTCCTTCAATATTTCTGAATCTAACCTATCTTCCTCTTTTTGAGGAGTATAATAAATTGTCATTCAATTATTTAAAAGGTGTAGTTCATATAGTTGCTGCAGAGGGTGATAAAATCGTTTACTGCAACTCATTCCCGGCATACCACTTCAACTCAGCTCTGTACTTCCTCTTCCTTGCCCTTAAAGAGGTTCAGTTTAACCCGGAAACTACAACTGTCTATATAAACGGGAATGTGAGAGATCTTGAAATTTACGATATGGCTAAATATTTCGCGCGGGTTAAGTATTTCAGAAATCCTGAGATAGCACTACCCGATCAGTTCTCGGAGTTAAAATACTCCTCTCTTCTGTTTGAACTTTAGTTTTCCTGACCTATGAGAATAATTGGCGGCAAATGCAGAGGTAAGCAGATTCCTCCACCTAAGAATTTTACTGCAAGACCCACAACTGACTTTGCAAAAGAGGGGTTATTCAATATACTTACAAACACTTATGACCTTGAAGAGGTATCTGTTCTTGATCTCTTTTCCGGTACAGGCAGTATCAGCTATGAGTTTGCTTCGAGAGGATGCAAAGATATCACCTCGATTGAGATGAATATCAACCATGCAAACTATATCAAAACCACTGCCTCTGCTTTCGGATTCGGAACCATCCGGGTGGTCAGACACAATGTATTTGATTTCCTGAATATCTGCCGTCTGAAATACGATATTATTTTTGCAGATCCACCTTATGAGATTGATTCTCTCGAAACCATACCTGACAAGGTTCTCTCCTGCTCATTGTTGAACGAAGGAGGTATCTTTATTTTCGAGCATCCGGCATCTTTCAATTTTGAAAAACACCCACGATTTGTTAAAGAGAGGAAATATGGGAATGTCCACTTCTCAATATTTCAATGACGCCTTCGATATTCGGAAAATACCATTCTATATTCGGAAAATACAATTTAATATTCGAATAATTGACAACATTTTTTTTGCAAACTAGAAATATGTAACTATATTTGCAGTCCCAAAAGGGCAAACTGGTGTGGTAGTTCAGCTGGTTAGAATACCTGCCTGTCACGCAGGGGGTCGCGGGTTCGAGTCCCGTCCATACCGCAAAATCCGGAGATCGAAAAACCTCCGGATTTTTGTTTTCACCGATCGTGACCCCAGGAACTATGGAGGATCAAGACCACCATTATCCCCAATAAATATTTGCAGCAAATATTGTAACCGCTATAGAAATTATCCCCGCAACAATAATTGAGAGAACTCTGAAGACTCTTTTTTCACATCTTAGGAAGAGGTAAACTCCTGCCGATAAAATAGCTGTCACAAAGATTGAGACCGGTATCATCCAGTTTGCATGGATTTCATCGCTCAGCATTAAAACAATAAAAGGTGAAAATCCGTATAGTGCGAACAAAATAAGAGACGGCTCCTCCTTAGCATTCTTTAATAACTTTATCAAAGGACCTGTACCCGGTTTTATTATCTGAGATACTATAAGTGTCAGTAAAAGAGGCAACCATGCCCAAAATCCAAGAATATCGTCAGAGATATCCGGTATTGAGACATTCATAAAAAAACCTGAAAACAACAGACTAAATCCTATCGCCTGGAATGACCATGCCGGAAAACTGCTAATCCACCCTATACTCAACATTACGAACATTGAGATTATTGCAGATAGAAGCAGAATGTTATGAATGATTACCGGAACATTCAGCGCTGAATTTGAAAACATCCAATACAATCCAAATAATCCAAACGGAATAGTTGCAACCATAGAGACATTTTTTGAAAATACCTTCTCCATATTCAAAATCTTTAATGTATTTATTTCTGTCAGCTTTAACTCCCGGGCAGAGAATTGGACAAACACCCTTTCAAGAGCTTCTTCAAAACTGCAACCCATATCCATCTCATCTTCAACCATACAGCAGAGGTGATCAAGCAGATCTCTCCTGATGAATCTACTTTCGATATTGGAACTCTTAAGAATCTGCCTGAGCTTATTAGTTTGAGCATCATTTAGTATCATAGACCAAAGGCTTTAAATCAAACAATTGCACCAAAATCAAAACCGACTCTCTTATCTCTTCCAATTTTGCAGGGGCCTTCGCTTTTCCAGCTTCAGAAAGCATGTAATACTTTCTCTCCCTGTTTCCAACCAATTCACTTTCAGTCACCAGAATACCTTCATCTACCAACTTGTGCAATGCCGGGTAGAGCGCCCCCTCCGTTAACACAATTTTCTGAGAACTCAACTCCTTAACCCTTTGAGTAATCTGATAACCATACATCTTACCCCCATCACTGATTAATTTAATAATCAATGGCTTGATGGTACCTTTTAAAATCTCCTGTGAAAACATAGCTTAAAATATTTTACTTTTACATTTCTGTAACAAATGTAGTAAAAATTATTGAATACCTAATATAATTAGGTATTAACAAGATGATCCCTCAGTGTTTTTTGCAAACAACACAATTACAGAGGTTTAATGTCTTGATCCCCCATCTTAATTACCACCCATTAACATATTAATGTATTGTTAATTAATTATTTATAAAAAACACTGAGGGATGAACCTGAGCTTGGACTTGCCGGGGTCAAAGCATATTCTCTCCGCGAGGCTGTTAAATAATAATCCCTTCACAACACAAGGGCATA
>CAZFTS010000012.1:0-88570 GCA_964521685.1 uncultured Muribaculaceae bacterium | reverse complement strand
TCGCCCGAACAATTGCCGACCTGGACAACACCCCTCACATTTCCGCCGCCCATCTTGCCGAAGCAATTCAATACAGAGGGTGATCATTTAAAACTCAGTGGGGGGTCAAATTCTTTGAGGGTGCCGTCGGATTCGCGCTTTTTCCATTTGGGTTGGGTAAGAGCGGTGTTGATGAGCTCCTGAGAGGTTTTCTCTTTGTGGTAGTAAATGCGGATGGTTGGGTTATCTTCGTTGTTGAGGATGGTTTCCAGACCCAGTATTCCGTCGTGGAGTGCGAGGTAGCCGGCAAGCAGTGGGAGCTGGCGGGCGTAGAGTGGTTTTTCGAGATCGGGGTAGGAGATATCGTAAGCCATTAGCTTTTCTTTGTTTACACTGTCACGGAACATAGATTTGTAAGGACGGAAAAAGTATTCGAGCATCTGCCTGCGGGAGATGGTATCCATTTTATCGCCCAAAGCAACAAACCGGAAGTTCACCTTTTCAACTTTGGTCTTCCCGCCGTGCAGCATGATCTCCATCTCGCGTTTCTCAATCTGCTCTTTAAGGAACTCATAATCTATTGCTTCGTTAATGTCCATATAGAATTTGAGGGTGAGCGGTTTGGAGAATTCCGATTCGAGTGCGTAGTAACCTTTGCCAATCTTGCGGAACTGCATGCCCAGATAGTTGACATCTAGCGGATCGGTCATGTTTTCGGTATAGACGGTGAGAACTTTTATTTGCCCTACCTCTTTTCCGGGTTGGGATATCTTGAACTTCACAGGATTATAAATAGACTCTTCAACCTCTGCGCCCGAAATCTCTTCCGGATTGAATAAGATCTTCACTCTGTGGTCTTTCACATAGGTTTTCACACCGTAAATCCCGGGAATACTCTCAATCCGCTTAGCAAAATTGACCGAGCTGCCATAACACTTCACCGATCTGAGGCCACCAATCTCCACCGTCTCTGTTTTTAACTTTTCATATGCGCCCCATTTGAGATCGACAGCAGGCATCTCCCACCTGTTACCAATGGCCACTCCGGCAACCACAAGTAAAAGAGCGACAAACGGAACAGCTATCCACACACCGCGTTTGCCGTTAATTGTCAAGGCATTATTCGGGCAGGCAGATATGCAGTCGCAACAGAGTGTGCAATCGATATGCTTTACGCTTTCGACACGGTTTACAGGAATGTTGTACGGGCATCTATCTGCACAAACCTCGCAACCCTCCGGACACAAACGCTCCTCTCTCTTTATCTTCAGAAGCGGGAAGAGCGAACCTTTGCGGCAAAAGACTTCAAGCAGATAACCTGTAACCATTATAGCTCCGGCCAGATAGTACCACTCGAGATTGAGCCCCGCAACTGAGGCAAGCCAATAGAGAAGAGTGAGAGCAACGCCAAAGAGCAGAAATCTTGAGGTGTTGAGCGAAGCCCCCAGCGGGCAGATGTACCGGCACCAGAACATCTGAATGAAAAATGATCCGAAAATGAGCAGATAGAATGCAGCGAGTGCCAGCCAAAGATTTATCTCTCCGTTAAACCCTGTTACCGATGAGTAATATGGGTCAAACTGCTTGCAAAAGAGCTCCAACGATGTGACAGAGAAATAGAAAACAACGAACAGCAGGATATACTTGACCGACCTCAGAAGGATATCGGCAACCGAACCATCGCGGATGACCACCTCTTTGATTCGTAATATCTTCCGCCCACGTCCGAGCAGTTCGCTTACAAAGCCTACCGGGCAGAGGAATGCACAGAATAACTTGCCGATTAAAAAAGCCGACAGAAGCAGCAGCACTCCGAGGGTAATCTGTACCGTGGTCATATCGCAGGCAAGAGTGTCAGTCACTATGAATGACGATAAAGCCTGCACCCCGCCGAACGGGCAGAGTGATTCCGGATTGAAGGTCGATGATTTACCCACAAATTTGAGGGCAAAGAGGGTTATGGCTATAACTATTGCCAGTTGAACTGTTGTACGCAGGAGTGAAGATTTTACCTTCATAATTATGTTGTTATTAAATATTTACTTCTTTAACTTCACCAGCACCACTACCGGGTTATCATCTTCTTTAAGGCTGTCGGCAATCTTTTTGAATTTGTCGGAAACCTTGTGATTTTGGGCGTATTGGATGAATTTATGAGCTTCAATTATGCTGACCATATAATCATCCTGGCTAATGTAGAGTGGCCAGAATGCAGGCCCACCCTCAAAATCTTCAATCAATCCAAATTCGTTTAACCCACATGGTTCAATAAATGTAAACAGTCCGGTTCTCTTGTCAAAGATTGAGTAAGCTAACGGAATTTCTCTTTTTTCTCCATTTCTTGAAAGGATTTCATATTTTTTAATGGGGAGACTACCAGTTCTGAAACACATAAATAAAAAAGATGAACTTTCAAAAATTCCAGGGATAAGCTCAAGACAAGGAAAGTTAACACTAGATTTTCCACCCGGAAATTTTTTTCTGCTGTATTTACCAAAGTTGATAACATATGCAGTGTCTATCGTGAGATCTTTGTTAATGCTAATAATATATGGATCATATCCATTTATCACTCTTACTTTATTTTTGTATTTGAACATATTTGGGCCTGGAGAGTAGTTGTCAGTTATTGAAATAGAATTAATAAAATCAACCTCCTCCTTTGGATATAAAGTCTTTAAAACTATTTCAGACAATGTATCCAAAACAAATATAGAATAAGAGGAATTTCTTACCGAATCATGGATAGTTGCCTGAAATACATAGTAGTTATCTGTTAATTTGGTAAACCCGGACAAATTTTCACAATATTTTTTTGTTTTTGATGGATCAATTTTACGGACTACATTTCCGTGTTTGTCATATTCAACTAATTCTTGATAACCGTAAAGTGAGAATATCTCTTTTTCGGGAGAAATCTCAAAACCATTGATTGTCATTACTTCATCAGGTCCATTACCAACTTTATTTAGTGAGTCAATATACTTACCATCTCTCTGAAAAACTTTTAAGGCATTTCTTTTAACGCATTGGATTACAATAATATTATCTTCGAGCTTCAATCTGGATTTTAAAATAACACCAAGAATAGACTCTTCGGTAGTTTCAAGAGGTATGTAATCAATCGACTCTGCAATCTCGGAGAGGTTAATAGATTTGCTTTTCCCAACATTGTTTTCCAGATCAATAACTCTTATGTCTTTTACTGCTTTTTCGGTGGTGCATCCGATGAGGAGGAGTGCAGTCCAGAAAAAAATCAGGGTTGAAATTTTTATTTTCATATATACAACATCTTGTATAACAAATATAAAATTAAGGATTGAGGAAAACTAAGGTTTGCGTTTCATGCAGCGCAACATTGCGCTTTTTGCATTGGTAATATTCACTGGCACAGGGTGTTGAAAATTGAGCTTGTGCGAAAAGTTGCGCTTGATGCAGCGCTGTTTTTGTGTTTCATGGTCAATTTTTACGATTTGAGATGTTTTAAGGCTCTATTATTGATTATCTTTGGGGCGAAATTTTATGGTTGGAAAATTTAAAACAGAATGCAAAACAGGATTGTTTTCAAGAATCTGAAAGAGATAGATAGGGCAGCGGCAAGCTTTCTGGATAAGATTGGCAATTACAAGGTTATTGCTCTTTATGGCTCGATGGGGGCGGGGAAGACCACCTTTACCAAAGCGCTTTGCAAGGTGATGGGGGTTACAGATGGTGTAAACAGTCCCACCTTTTCGATAATTAATGAGTATTTGTGTTCCGATGGAACGCCGGTTTACCATTTTGATTTCTACAGAATTGATAAAATATCTGAGGCCTTTGACATTGGTTTTGAGGAGTATATCTACAGTGGAGAGCTATGCATTATTGAATGGCCCGAAAAAGTAGAACAGATATTGCCCCTTGATACACTCAAAGTGCAGATATCTGTTCTTGATGACGGTTCGCGTGAAATCGTATTTTAAGCGTGAAATGTCTCCAGAATTCAAATCTTATTTTTCCGGATAAAGAAGATAGGGCTTACGTTGGATTTTGAATTTTGCAACATCGTCGGCCCACATTGCCTTGATTTCGGTGGCAGATTTTCCCTCTTTAATCATCTTCCTTACATAGTCGCGACCAATGAGCAGCTCGAAAAATGAGCGGAAGAAGTGGTCGTCAAGGTTCAGGTTGTTGTATGCATCTATAACATATTCAAGGTTTATACCCGCTTTATTGATCTCCTCTACCGAAGGTTTTTTACTCAGGTCAACTCCGTAACATTCACGGTTGAGTTGCGGAGGGGTCTTGGCACCCGGAATACTGCGTGGTGTAAATTTAAAATCGTAACCCTTCATATTGGGGTGGCCGTAAATCTGGAATGGGACATTGGTACCGCGACCAAGGCTTACTGGAGTTGCCTCAAAGTAGCATGTAGAGGGGTAGAGATAGATAGAGCGCATATCGGGCAGGTTTGGAGATGGTTTTACCGGCAGTTTGTAGAGGGTGGCGTGGGTGTAGTTTTTACACTTTACCACTGTTAAATTGCACTGAATTCCATTGGTGAGCCACTTCTCACCGTTTATCATCATAGCAAGTTCTCCCAGGGTCATCCCGTGTACCGTAGGGATAGGGAGCCAGCCGACACCTGATTTGTATTTCATATCCAGAATGGGTCCATCTACATAGAATCCAATAGGATTTGGTCTGTCAAGAACAATCATCTTTACCTTGTTCTCTGCACAAGCCTCCATCATTCTCGCCATAGTAGTGAGATATGTATAAAATCTCACCCCTACATCCTGAAGGTCATAGACAAGAACGTCAATAGTCTTCATAAGATCGGAAGAGGGTTTGCCGGTGTTTCCCTCGTAAAGCGACTTGATTGGAATACCGGTTTTCTGATCAACGGAGCTTGAAACATGCTCGCCTGCATCGGCATCGCCGCGGAATCCATGTTCGGGAGATAGGATAGCCACAATGTTTACCTTGAGGCTTACCAGAGAATCAACCAGATGGCTTTTGCCAATAATTCCGGTCTGGTTGGTGAGTACCGCAACTTTTTTCCCCTTTAGCAGAGGCAGATAATCTTCGGTTGACTCGGCTCCGGTCTTTAACTCCTGCGCAGCTGCCGGGAGTGATAAGGACAGAATAAGGGCCAGAAATAACAATTTTTTCATGGTAAAGTGTATTGGTTAGTATGTTAATTTTCAGATATAACCTCAATATAGTAATCTCCGCTCTTTCTCTCCAGCCTGCCTATTTTGGTTGCAGTGAAACCCTCCTTTGCTGCCAGCTCTTCCAGTTTTTGGACTCCGTCCGGTTCTATTGCAATGAGCAGCCCGCCGCTTGTCTGCGGGTCACAAAGCAAGGCCTTCTGCTCCTTGGTAAGCGGTGAGATTTTGGCTCCGTAACTGAGAAAGTTCCGGTTTGTCCCTCCCGGAATGCACTCCTGCTTTATGTAGTTATCTGCACCTGAGATACGCGGAACCTTTTCATAATCAATAACAGCCTTGAGCCCGCTTCCCTCTGCCATCTCGAGTGCGTGGCCGAGCAGTCCGAATCCGGTAACATCTGTCATGGATTTCACTTCGGGCATAGTTGCGAGTGCCATTCCGGGTGTATTGAGTGTAGTCATAAGCCGGAGGGCAACCTCTTTATCCTCTTCGTTTGCAACTCCGAATTTTTCGGCAGTTGTGACAAGGCCTATCCCCAGAGGTTTTGTCAGAAAGAGGAGGCAACCCTCTGTTGCCGAGTTGTTTTTCTTTATTAGCGAGACTGGTGCAATGCCGGTAACTGCAAGGCCGAAGATGGGATCGGCGCTGCTTATGCTGTGCCCTCCGGCCAGGGGGATGTTGGCTGAATCGCAAACGCTGCGGGCGCCGGAAATTACCTCACCGGCAATGTCGGCGGATAGCTTTTCGAGCGGCCATCCCAGGATTGCAATTGCCATGATTGGTTTGCCACCCATTGCATAAATATCGGAGATTGCATTTGTTGCCGCTACCCTCCCGAAGTCGAACGGGTTGTCAACTATGGGTGTGAAAAAATCGGTGGTGCTTATGATTGCCTTTCCGTCTCCGATGTCAAAAACTGCGGCATCGTCCTTACTGTCATTTCCTACCAGAAGCTCTTCGAAAACCCTTTGGGAGTGGCTGTTTTTTAAAATCTCTTCAAGATCCTTAGGTGCGATTTTGCATCCGCATCCGGCACCCGGACTGAATTGTGTAAGTCTTATATCGTTCATTATTATAAATTTATCACTTTAGTGCTATTGTGCTGCATATCAATAATATCGGCCATTGTCCCTACTGTTCCTGTTGCAACCTTATCGAGAAGATTGTTGAAAACAAGGCATGTCTTGCAGATGATAATCTTCGCTCCGCTCTCTTCAAGCTGCTTTATCTCCTCCGTTACATTCGACCCTTCACATACAAGTTTTACGCCATCGCCGTAAAAGCAGATGTAGGCGGGGATCCGGTTTTCGCTCTTAAGAAGCGTGAAGTAATTCTTTATTAAAGTATGGCTCAGCTCCTGTGGTGCATCTCCCATCCCGTCCCTTGTTACCATTACAGCGATTTTGCTGTTGAACTCTCTCTCTTTCATTAAATTATTATGTTAATGGATATATTTTCGCCGATATTTTCAGAAGTTTTTCCACTGTTTCGTCGCTTCTCTCTCCATGGAATTCAACTGTGGGAAGCGAGTTTAGATCCTCTCCGAATCGGGTGGTGAGCTGGCTCCCGTATGCTTTGTCGTAGTAGAGTAGGGAGATCTCTGCCGCCTCTTTCAACCGGCCACTTTCACAAGCCTCCAGCGCCAGTTTACACTTATCGTACCCGAGTCGCTTTTCAATCTTTTTAATTGAGGCTGTCAGATACTCTACCGGATAGCCTCCGTAATCCCGCATGAGTCTCTCGACCCGCCTCTCGAACGGAGTATCTACCCGTACAAGAGGAGCCTGCCGCATCTGCCTCCACATATCTTCGGGAACGAAGACCTTACCAACGTTGCGACTCTCATCCTCAACCCAGACAACCCTCTCCGGGTCAAGCATATCTATCTCTTTGTCAAGCAGATTTTCGAAATATTCGCTAGAGGGTTGCGGGAGCTCACCTATTGCCCCGAATGCCGATCCTTTATGGTGTGCCAGCCCCTCAAGATCGAGCACCTGTTCACCTCTCTCTTTGAGAATTTTGATAAGATCTGTCTTGCCCGAGCCGGTATATCCGCCTAAAAGCAAAATTTTAAGAGGCCTTTTAAACCCGCCCAGAACTTTGTTCCGGTAACTTTTATATCCGCCGGTGAGCAGATAGCAGCTTATCCCCACATTTTCGAGAAGCCACACCATTGATGCGCTTCTCATCCCGCCTCTCCAGCAGTGGACAAGCAGATGGTCGCTCTTGAGCGAAAGTGCAAATTTTGTGAATTGCGAGAGTTTGGGTCCCACAATCTCAAGCCCTCGCTGAACAGCTTTGACCCGCCCTTTCTGTTTGTAGATTGTGCCAATCTCTGCCCTCTCCTCATTGGAGAAGAGAGGTAAAGCAAGAGCCCCGGGGATATGAGCCTGCTCATACTCTCCCGGGGATCTGACATCTATTATCGGATACTTTTCGGATAGTTCCAAAAACTCCTCAATTTGTATCTCTTTTGCCATAGTCTTTTCCCTACGCAAAAGTAGTCAAATTTTAGAAATTGAGTTTTACTCCGAGTGAAGGGATAAGAGCGGTTGCTCTGTAATCACCTACAAAGTTTACTGTTGGGTTCCATGTCTCAGGAACATATCCTCTTACCTTTTGACCTACAAGTGCCTGGAATCCCAGATCAATTGTAAGCATGTCAATTGGTGTATATGAGAGTCCTGTGGTTGCGCTGAGTTTGTTTGCACCAGGAGTCTCTGGGCTGTAAAGCATTTTATCTACAGGGGTTGTATCATAAATTGCTCCGAAACGCCAGGTCATCTTTTCGCAGATGGTTAATTCACCACCGATACGGTAAATCATTGAGTTTTTGAAGTTTTTGTTTGATACAAGCTGGAGATTTCCGGCGTCGCTGCCATATCCGATTGTGAGTTTATCGTAAGCTTTCCATCCAACATACTGAACCTCGGCCGAAAGCAGAAGTTTTTCGCTGGTTTTGTAAGCTATACCTACATTAAGGTTCGATGGGATAGGAAGTGATGCAGTGAAGTTCTTTCCATCAATAGGAGGGATTGGAACTGTACCAGGCATCATTGTGTTAACGGTGGTAATCATGGACAACATCTCAGGGCCTGCATAGCTCACTGTTGTCATTCCGTCGTTAACCTCCATCATAACTTTTGAGCGGTATGAAACACCAATGCTCAATCTATCGTTTGGTGTGTAGAGAATACCAGCATTGAATCCCATTGATATCTTTGACTCTCCTTCCAGTTTTGCAGTTACAGATGGCTGGTTTGCATACATATCAATAACTGCTTTGAATGTAGGGTTCAGAGCTCCAAGTGCATTGAGGGCGCCCATTCTGGTGAGGGCTTTCTCAATAGCGAAGCTTCCGAAGTCAACCATAAGACCTGCACCAATGCTTAGTTTGTCATTGATTTTGTATGAGAGAGTCGGCTGGATTGAGAAGGCTTTCAATGAGATATTCTGGATATGGTGTGCACCTACCCAGTTGTCGGGCCATACCAGTGTGTTACCTACAGGATTTGTGATGCTTATCCCGGCAAAGATCTTATCGGTAATTTTAAAACCGGCATATCCGAAGAGTGGTGTGCCAATGGGATTGTCTGTCTCAACAGAGTAAGAGTCATTCATATACTTAACCTTGGAGAATATTGCTGTTGCTCCAAGTGAAACTTCATATTTTCCTTGCATAAACGATAAACCTGCCGGGTTAAACAGCATGCTCTCAGAACCAAGCTTTAAAGCAGTTCCGAGGTGTCCCATACCAACCTGGCGGGCACTTTGTGAGTTTATCTGGTAACCTTCTGCCATAAGACTAAGTCCTACGAGGTTAGCCAAAAGAAGTAGAGATAGTTTTTTTAGTTTCATATTTGTTAGATTTTAGTTGTTCAAAACTAATATTTTATTGATAAGAATATATCTGTCTTACTCATGAATGAATAAAAATCAAATAATCAAATTGTTAAAATTATACTATTATCAAATATAAGTATAATAATTTAATTACTAATCATTATTCATTTGAGGGATCTCCACCTCTTCCCTGTAGTCTCCTATAAGGTATCTGCTAAAATAGTCAGACATCTTCCAGAAGAAATACTCGGTCTTATCGCCATATCCGTGTCTTTGTCCCGGTAGCATGAGCATATCAAAACGTTTATTTGCTTTAATAAGTGCGTTTACCATTCTGATAGTGTTGCCCGGGTGAACATTGTTGTCAATATCTCCGGATACCAGCAGAAGCCTGCCTTTGAGGTTTTTAGCTATTTGTGAGTTTCTGTCGATGCTGAATTTGAATGTGGTATCATTTTTCTCGGAAACTACCTCGAGAACGCCATGGTGCTGTTCACTCCACCCGCGGTTGTAGATGTTGTTTTCGTGGTTACCGGAGCATGAAACTGCAACTTTAAAGAAATCGGGATAGACAAGCATTGCGGCTGTTGACATGAAACCTCCACCTGAATGTCCGTAGATACCAACTTTATCCTGATTGATGAATTTGTATTTAGCGGCAAGCTTTTCAACTACAACTTTTTTGTCTTCAAGACCGTAGTCTCTGAGGTTGCCGTATCCGTAGTTGTGATACCATTTTGAGCGTGAAGGGTGTCCGCCACGGTTACCTACGGTAATCACTATGAATCCAATTTGAGCAAGACGGTCAATTCTGTCCATACCCCTTGTCCAGGAAGCGTTTACTGCTTCTGTCTGAGGTCCAGGATATACATACTCGATAATAGGGTAGAGTTTTGTGGAGTCAAAATCGAAAGGTTTATACATAACTCCATAGAGGTCTGTTTTGCCATCGCCGGCTTTTACCGTGAATGTTTCCGGAAACTTGTATCCTATTGCAAAGAGCTGGCTCAGATCGGTCTCTTCCAGGTCAAGCAGCTTCTTGCCTGTGTTGTCATACATTGCACTTTTAGGAGAGGTATTTACACGGGAATAGTTGGATACAAAGTATTTACCATTGTCAGATATGTTAGATTCAAAGTTGAAATTTCCAGCATTGAGCAATTTGAGGTTGGATCCGTCAAAGTTTACTCTGTAGAGGTGGGTGTAGTATGGATTCTCTCCGGCCTCTTTTGCGTTAGCGATAAAGTAAATAACTTTTTGGGTTTGATCTACGGCTACGACATCTTCAACATGATATTCACCTGAAGTTATCTGATTTTTGAGTTTTCCTTCAGAATCATACAGATAGAGATGAGCCCATCCACTTCTTTCAGACCAGAAGATAAATTCATTTCCGTTAGAAGTAAATTTTACAGGTCTTGTCTCTACATATGTGTTAAGGCTCTCCTTAACAAGTGGTTTGATTGAGTCGGCATCTACCTTTGCAACACAAAAATCTACCCTTTTAATATCACGACTTGTGCGGGTCACATAGAATTTTGTTGCATCGCCTTGCCATATATAATGACGGATCTCATCGGACATGTTCTTCTTGAGTGTTGGCTCGGTGTTAATCCTGAGTTCCTGATCTTTGTAGGCCGATGTGCTTATATTTTTAAGGGTCTTTGTCTCCATATCGAAGAGGCAGAGGTGTCTTGAAGGTGCTTCGGCTTCGCCAGCCATATGATATTTATATCTCTCCAGTTTTGGTCTTGGCTCAGCCAGGACATCTATTACCCAGAGGTCTTTAACTTTAGAATTGTTTGTTCTTATAAATGCGAACTTTTTCGAGTCAGGTGACCATGCAACATAGGCGCCTGTTCTCTTCTTTTTCTCCTTGTCGGTAGCGTAAAAATCGTCGTTCCCCGATCCGTATCCGAAATCAGGTGTGCCGTCGGTTGTGAGCTGATGCTCAACGATGGTGCTGTCTTCTTCATTTTTCCGTGCCTTCTCGAAGTTCTCCATATCCATGTAGTAGAGGTTGAAGTTGCGTGAAAAAACCACATACTTTTTATCGGGAGATACATTACCCCATTGCGGGTATGGTTTTGGGGATTTGTAATCTTTTACCTCTGTCAGTTTGTTCGTTGCAATGTCATATTCAAAACCATGTACCTTTTTTACTTTCTTTGGTTTTCCGGTCTTCTCATCTTTCTCTTCAACATCGGCAGTGCTTCTTATCTCGAAGGTGAATTTTTTATCATCTTCGAGTTTAAGCCTCTGAATAGGGATGTTCTGAGCATCGAAAGGATCTTTTACAATCTCAGTAAGTTCGGCTGCAAGTTTTGCGTTGTCGAAGATTTGCTTTTTAGTGCCGGTTACAGGGTCGGCAATGTAGTAGAAAGTTCCCTGCGAGGTTTGCCATTCATACCAGAATTTATCGGAGTTTTTGAACCAGTTAGGATTAATGGCCGTTGAGAAGACCAACTTGCTAACCTTTTTTGGGGAGAATCGTGCGGCAAGCTCATAGTTTGCCTTGGTAACCGGCGTCTGTTGTGCAAAACAGATTGCTACGGTGAAAATGATTAAAAGAGCTAAAATTGTTTTTTTCATTATTGTTTTAAATTGAATTTAAGTTCAAGGTTAAATTTTGTTGACACCACTACAAAATTACGATTAATTTGTAATCTCCAAACTACCACTTTTGTGTTAATATGACTTTGTCGGTAAAAAATGGCTTTCTGCCGATAAATTTTTCCTGTAGGACGTGAGTTGGTTTCATGATACTTTTCCTTAATTTACTTTTGAGCTATTGAATAAAACTTCTCAGAGTTTATTTAATAATCTAAAGTACCGAATGAAAATCTGCAAAAAGAAATTTCTGCTCTTATTGTTTATTGCCTTCATCATCCCTGCTGCCGGGCAGACAGTGGGTAATCTCAGACTGGAAAAGGATTACAGGGGAAATCTTGCCGATATACTGGACAGGATTGGGAAGGATATGAATATCAGGTTTGTTTATGACAGGAGTTATATCTCCCGCTACAAAACATCGGTCAATCCAGTACAGGAGAAGACTATAAATGGAATGCTTAAAATGTTCACACATGCATGGGAGATGGTGTGGCTCATAAGCGACCAGGGTTACATATACATTGCAAAGGATAGGGATCAACTGGAAAGGCTTATGGATGTTAAAAAGGTGGAGAAGGAGGAGATAAAAATCGAGAAACAGAGATCCAGGGAGAGGCTCAATCCGGTTAAAAGGGATTTCTCACTTACCGGGGAGGTTTTTGATCTGTCCAATGGTGAGCGGATCCCTTATGCTACTGTATATATTGCAGGAACAACAAAGGGGGTATCTACCGACCCTAATGGAAGGTTTACTCTCGAGAAGGTACCTTGTGATACATCAACAATTGTCTTCTCTTATCTGGGTTATCGCACCAGACATATAGAGCTTACTCCGTCGGAAGAGAATCTGCCTCTGTTTATTGAGATGGAGCCTCAGACTCAGGATATTGCTGCTGTATTTATAGTCGGAAGAAAAGATGATAAGGCTTTGCAGCAGTTTACTGCCGAACACAAGATGAAGATCTCTCCAATTGCTTTGAAGGTGTTGCCAAATGTGGGTGAGAAGGATATTATGAGGGGGTTTCAGCTGATGCCTGGTGTGAGTGCTTCCAATGAGAGCAGTTCCGGGATGTATGTCAGAGGGGGTACTCCCGATCAGAATCTTATCCTTTATGATGGGTTTACTGTTTATTATGTAGACCATCTGCATGGATTTTACAGTGCCTTCAATTCTAATGCGATTAAGGATGTGCAGCTTTATAAGGGGGGGTTTGAGTCGAAGTACGGAGGACGGTTATCGAGTGTTACTGAGATAACTGCTAAGGATGGAAATTCAAGAAAGGCGACTGCCGGAGGAGAGGTGAGTTTGCTGAGTACCAACGTTTATGCCGAGGTGCCGGTGGGAGAGAAACTCACCTCTTTGTTTGCCTTCAGGAGGTCTTATCAGGGCTATTTATACAATAAGCTTTCCGGACAATCTGATGGTGATGATTCCCAGTCTGTTCCACAAGCGGGGATGCCGGGTATGAGAATGGCTGAAAAGAGTTCCTATTTTTACGACTTTAACGGAAAGATTACCTATAACCCTACTAAACGGGATATTGTCTCATTGAGTATTTTCAATGGAACTGATTTTCTGGATAACACTCCGAAATTCAAATTTCCGGGGAATATGCAGGGGCCTCCCGGAGGTGGCGGAGGTGATATAAAGATGGATAATTCCGATTTTGCCGAGTATGGAAATATTGGAGGTTCGCTTCGATGGGCCAGAAAAAACAGCGGGAAACTCACTTCTAATTTTCTGCTCAGTTACTCTAACTTTTACAGTACAAGGGATCAGACCCGATCAATAAATGTGACGAGGGACGGCGAGAGCGAGAGTATGAAGAGTGGGATTCTTGAAGATAATGATTTGAAGGACATTAGTCTGAAGAGCGATTGGAAATACTCTCTGAATGAGAAGAATCTGATTGAGGTTGGTGCGTTTGGAACCTATTATGATATAAAATATAGTTATTCTCAGAATGATACATCGGTTATTGTTTCAAAGGGGGGGCAGGCATTTCTGGGAGGGGTATATCTGCAAGATAAAATTACGATGGCCAATAACAAATTAACCATTACTCCGGGGTTGAGACTCAGTTATTATACACCTTCCGGAAAAATTTATACCGAGCCCAGGTTGTCATTTAGTTATCTTATAAACAAGAGATTAACTGTTAATGGTGCAGTCGGATTGTTTTACCAATATGCCAACAGGGTTGTCAGGGAGGATGTGATGTCGGGAAATGCCTATTTCTGGATTCTATCCGACAATAAAGATATTCCGGTGAGCAGTTCGGCCCATATAAATGCCGGGATTAATTATGATCTTGAAAATTACATTTTTAGTGTTGAGGGTTACTATAAGCGAAACAGAAATATTTCGGAATACACACTTCGGTTCCAGAGAGCTATGCAACCAGGCTCTGAGGCAAATGTGACGGAACAGTTTTATACGGGAGATGGCTACTCTACAGGTCTTGAATTTCTTGCGCAGAAGAAATCGGGTAACTTCAACGGGTGGATAAGCTATACTCTGGCTCAGGTTAAGAATCGTTTTCCCGATCAATCTTCAAAATACTTTTATGCAAGTCAGGATGCCACACATGAGTTAAAGTGTGTGGGGATTCTTAAGCTAGGGAATGTAGATCTGTCGGCCACCTGGATCTACTCATCGGGGAGACCATACACGGCTCCTATGGGTGCTTACACAGTGACTCAGGCCGATGGTCTGAAAGATGTTTTCTATGCAGTAAGTGACAAGAATACATTCAGATTACCAGATTATCACCGGCTTGACATGGCTGCCACATACAGGTTCAACATCTTTGGAACCACAGGAAGGCAGAATGCCGTAAGTATCTCGCTGTTTAATGCATACAACAGGAAAAACGTAAGTGCAAAACAGTTCCAGCTTGCAGGAGAGACAATACTGGAGAGTAATATCAACTATCTGAGTATAACCCCAAATGTTTCATTAATTTTCAAATTTTAGAGATGAAAAGGTTTTCAATATTTAACTATTTGCCATTGATCATTCTGCTTACATCATGCGAGCCGACTCAGGAGGCAGAATTCAAGGACAGACCGGTAGTTGACGCTATTCTCTATGCCGGCGAATCACCTGTGGTAACAATTTCTAAACTTATACCTTTCCGGGACGATGCGCTATTTTCTGATGCAGATGTAAATAAGCTCTCAGTGACAATTACCGACGTTACCGACAATGTGTTTTATTCGTTAACTCCGGTTGGTGAGGGCAAGTATATTAATGAATCTTTGGTTGCAGAATCGGGACATGAATACAGACTCGATTTCAATTATGACAATATTCCGGTAACTGCCACCACTACTGTTCCGGATTTGCCGCTTGATATGAGACTTAATAAAACAACTATCTCTGTAAGAGGATATCAGGAGAGTTCAGAGACAAAAGCCGAACCTTCGGGACCAGGTACTCCGGTTGAACTTAAGTGGAGTAATCCCGAAAAAAGTTACTACGTTGTTTCGTACATTAATATTGAGGAGTCTCCTTCACAGATTTGGAAGACAGATAGTGCTCCGGAAATTGCATTTATGAGTGAGCCTACTAACGACACCATTGCGATGATACAGGAGAGGGGTTTTTCATATTACGGGACTCACCGGATTGTACTTAGCAAAGTTGAGCCGGAATATATAATCATGTGCCGGACTTTGGATAAAACCTCGGGTTCGATGCGTGAGGTCAACGCAAATGTGGTTAACGGTTACGGAATCTTTACCGGGATGAGTCGCGACACCAGAACTCTTACTGTAACACGGGCCTCCTGGTAATAAAATATAATTCAGTAAAAAAGTATGAAAAGATTAACGGCATTATTATTAATTACTACACTTTTCTCAATTAAAGCACATAGTCAAAATGTGTTAAAACTTACCCTTGAGGATGCTGTCAAATATGCAATAGAAAATAATTATGGTCAGAGATCTCTTGAAGTAGAGAAAAAAATTTCAGGAGAAACCGTGGATCAATCTAAAAGAGAGTCCCTTCCGAATTTATCGGGGAGCTACTCATATTCGGCTTCAAACAGCCATAACAAAGTTTCAGGAGGAACATCCTCATCAGGGAGTCTTAATATTAACTCCTCAATGGTTTTATATAATGGAGGGCAAATTAAGAATTCAGAGATAAAAAGCAAAGCTCAGTTTTCAATAACAGAATCCAAAATTTTGCAGGCGAAAAATCAGCTTACAATAGATGTTATACAAGCGTTTCAGTCAGTTTTAATGAATGAAGAGATACGAAAATACAGATTGGAGGTTTTGGATATAAGCAGAAAGTTATCTGAAACTGGTAAGATTCAATTTGCTGAGGGAAAGATTCTCAGAAGTGATTATCTGCTCCTGGATGCACAGTTTTCGGCTGATTCATGCTCATATATGAACAGCTTACTTGATAAAGAGCGGATGTTGTTAAATCTGAAAAATCTTCTTGGATCGATAGGTGATTTAAATATAGAGATTATTCCACCTGTTGACTCTGCAGATTTAAATTTGGCTTTGCCTGAAAAGGTATTTTTTATTGAGACGGCACTTGCCTGGCTTCCCGATATAGAACTTTATAAAAAGAATATAGAATTAGCCGATCTTGATATGAAAATTGCAAAGTCGGCTCTTGTTCCTTCTCTATCTCTTTCGGCATCATTATCAACTGGATCAAATGGGGGTGCTATATCATCGGATATGTTTAATAGTAATCTCAGAGAGCAGGTTTCACTTTCTCTTTCGATACCTATATGGGATAAAGGACGTGTGAAATCCAATGTTGCACTGTCCCGATACAGAAAGGAGCAATATGAGATAGAGTCACAGGAGAAGGAGCTTACTTTCAGGAATCAGTTGGAACAAGAATATTTAGATGTACTCGCTTCAAAGAATAATTTTGAATCTTCTAAGCTGAACAGAAATGCACAGAAAGAGAATTTTGAAACCTATCTTATTCAGTATAAAGAAGGTCTTACCTCAACAACACAGCTACTACAGCAGCAAAGTAATTATCAGACGGCAATTAATAATTACGTTCAGATGAAGTATAACTATCTGTTGAACCGGAAGGTTTTGGATGTGTACATGGGGTCTGGAGTGAATTAACAGATTTTTTAGATATAAAAGTTATAACAAAAAGAAAATTAAGATGAAAAAAAAGCTAATAATTTCAATATTGGCGCTGATTGTTGTTGTGTTAATTCTTTTTCCTCTTTTAACCGGGAAGAGTCCACAAAATATTCGACTGATAACAATAAGAGCATATAATGGAGAGTTTGAGCTTACAGTTACAGCAACTGGCAGCATACAACCTTTGTTAAAGGTTGATGTAGGAACGCAGGTTTCAGGTATTGTCAAAAAGTTATATGTCGATTTTAATAGTGTTGTTAAAAAAGGTGAATTACTAGCCGAACTTGACAAATCTACTTTACAGGAGAGGGTTTCTCAAAGCAGAGCTACACTGAATAAGGCAATAAGCGACTCTCTTTTTTCAAGCCAGAATTACAACAGGATAAATAATTTATTCAAAAAGGGCGCAGCCACCGAAGAAGCATATGAAGAGGCATTGAACCGACTCAATAATGCTATTAATACTGTTTCAAACTCAAGAGCCGACTTAAGGCAATCTATGTTAAATCTTTCATATGCCGATATATATTCACCTATTTCAGGAAAAGTTCTTAACAGATCGGTTGATGAAGGACAGACTGTAGCAGCATCATTTAATACTCCAACTCTGTTTACGATTGCTAATGACTTGACAAAAATGCAGGTAGAGGCAAAGGTAGATGAGGCCGATATAGGAAGAATTGAAAAAGGGCAAAAAGCGGTTTTCACGGTTGATACATATCCGGGAGAGAAATTTGAGGGAGAGGTCTCCCAGATAAGGCTTGAACCGACTGTAGTCTCTAACGTGGTTACATACACTGTTATAATAAATGCTCCAAACCCGATGGAAAAATTATTTCCGGGAATGACTGCCAATATTACAATTGTTACTCAATCTCCGAAGGGGATCTGTGTTCCTGCCGAAGCACTATATTTTGATCCTGCAACTAAGGAGATGGGAGAAATAATGGTTGAAAAAAGTGGTGAGAAGGGGAATAAAGTGTGGGTAAAAACAGATCGCGGGATAAAAGCTGTTCCGGTTAACACCGGGGCTTCTGACGGAGTAACAACAATAATATTATCAGGCGTTAACGATGGTGAGGAAGTTGTGACCGGGGTTCAAAAATTAAATAAAAAAGAGGCAAAGAAGAGTGCCAGCATCATGCCTCCTCCACCAGGTAGATAGAGGTCAGAGAGTCAATACAGGATAATTAATTGTAAGATGAAAAATGAAATTCTAAAAATAGAAAAACTTACAAGAGAGTATAATATGGGTGCAGAGACTGTTCATGCACTCAGAGGGATCTCATTCGGGGTTGAAGAGGGAGAGTTTATCTCTATTATGGGGTCAAGTGGTTCCGGGAAAAGCACCCTCTTAAATATTCTGGGTTGTCTGGATAAACCAACCTCCGGTAACTATTATATTGATAATGTAAATATTTCGGAAAAAAACTCATCTGAGCTTGCGTTTATCAGGAACAGAAAAATTGGTTTTGTATTTCAGTCTTATAATCTGATGGCAAGGACATCTGCTCTGGAAAACGTTGAACTGCCACTTTTATACAACCCGACGATTACTCACAAAGAGAGAAGAGAGAGGGCGAAAAATGCATTGGAAATGGTAAATCTTACAGACAGGTGTAACCACTATCCAAATCAGCTTAGCGGAGGACAGCAACAGAGAGTGGCAATAGCCCGGGCACTGGTAAATGACCCTGTTATAATTCTTGCCGATGAGGCTACCGGAAACCTTGATACAAGAACCTCATACGAAATAATGACTCTTTTCCAAAAACTGAATATAAGCAGAAAATCAATAGTTTTTGTAACTCATGAACCAGATATTGCTTCATTTACATCACGTTCCGTAAAACTAAAAGATGGTAAAATTATTGGAGATATAAAATTTGAGAGCATATCGGCAAAGAGTGCCCTGGAGAGTCTTATTTCAGAGGAAATTTATGAATAACAAATAATTATGAATCTTTCGACATATATAAAAATTGCATACAGGGCTCTCATAAGGAATAAAACAAGGGCATTTCTCACCATGCTTGGTGTTATAATCGGAATCTCATCGGTTATTGCTATGATTGCTCTTGGGCAGGCATCTACCCAAAATGTAAAGAATGAGATTTCATCCACAGGTTCTAACATGATTTTTATCTCACCTGCGTCTCAAAGAAATGGAGGAGTGAGGATTGCTGCATCAGGGAATAAGATACTTACCGAAGATGATGCTAAAGCCATTAAAAGGGAGGCAACTCTTATAAGGGATATTTCACCTGCAGTAAATGCGGCAGGACAGCTTGTTTTCGGATCGGAAAACACCCCTACCTCTCTGCAAGGTGTCGATATCCCCTTTTTCAATATCCGGGAGATAAAACTTGAAAGGGGAATTCTCTTTTCTGAGCATGATGTGGCAACCGCAGCCAAGGTGTGTATAATTGGAAAAACGGTTGTAGATAACCTGTTTCCTGACGGAACATTCCCGATTGGTCAGTTTGTAAGATTTAACAATATTCCCATAAAAGTGATAGGTGTACTTGAGGAAAAGGGCCAGAATTCGATGGGGCAGGATCAGGATGATGTGGTTTATCTGCCATACACTACAGTTCAAAAGAGAATTCTTGCAATTACACATTACCATTTACTTTATGCAAGTGCTATAAATGAAGAGAGTTCGGAAGGAGCTAAAAATGAGATTACAGCAATACTGAGAAAGACACATAAGATATCTTCTGAAGATGAAGATGACTTTGAAGTGCGAAGTCAGGCAGAGTTACTCTCAATGATCTCAAATGTAACAGGCATGTTAACAACTCTACTCGCGGCGATTGCTGCAATATCTTTAATTGTGGGGGGAATTGGTATTATGAATATAATGTATGTTACAGTTACCGAAAGAACACGTGAGATAGGTTTAAGGATGTCAATTGGAGCTCTTCAGAAAGATATTCTGATTCAGTTTCTTACAGAATCGATAATAATCTCCCTTATTGGAGGTGTAATAGGAATAGTTTTTGGGATAGGAATTACCTATGTAGTTTCGAGTATCCTTAACTGGCCTTTTATGGTTAATATACTAGCTATTACACTTGCTTTTGTTGTTTGTTTTGCAACCGGTGTTTTTTTTGGATGGTATCCTGCAAGGAAAGCCTCTTTACTTGATCCGATAAATGCTCTCAGGTATGAATAGAAGTATTTTATTGCTTATATTCACAGAAAATATGTTCAGATGTTACCCAGATCCAATAAAGTTGTTCATGTTTTAATTCATCTCTTAATATGGGGAGGCATAATCTCCATGCCATTCGTGTTTATCCTTTTAAGAGGGGAATCTGTAAAACTGGGTCAAAGCATTGCAATGATGATAATGCCGCTTGGGTTTATCGCTGTTTTTTATATCAACTATTTTATTCTTACCGATCATTACCTTTTTAATAAAAGATTTTCAGGATTTATCCTGCTTAATTTATTGGCTATAACAGTTATTGGAGTTGGTATTTTTTATTTACGATTATTGTTGCCTTTACCTGAACCGGACATGGAAAGGGGGCCGCGACCTGATCACCCAGGAGGTGCTATGCCCTATGTAATTAACATAATTGCAAATTTTATGGTTATCGGGGTAAGTGTCGCGATAAGAATGACATCCCGCTCTTATGAACTTCAATCTAAAATGCAACAGTTAGAAAGGGAGAATACTGCGGCAGAGCTCACTCAGTTAAAGAATCAGCTGAATCCCCATTTTCTGTTTAATTCGCTTAATAATATATATGCATTGATTGGGATTAACCAGGATAGAGCCAGATTTGCTGTTCACAGTTTGAGTGAAATGTTACGTTACCAGCTTTATGAGACCTCTAAAGAGAGAATTTCGTTAAAAAAAGAGACCGATTTCGTAAAAGGGTATTGCGATTTGATGAAACTTAGACTAAACAGCGAGGTGTCACTAATTTTAGATCTTCCAACGGAAGAGAGTGATATAGTAATTCCACCACTTCTTTTCATACCACTCATTGAGAATTCATTCAAACATGGAATAAACCCCGGATCTTCTTCAGTGATTGAGATAAAAATTTCATTAGAAAGAGATAAAGCTGTAACATGTTACGTAAGGAATGCCTCTTTTCCTAAGCTAAGAGATGATAAAAGCGGATCTGGGATTGGGCTTGAAAACCTAAGAAAAAGGTTGCAATTGTTGTATCCTGGTAAAGAGTTGCTTAGGACAGAAGTAACAGCGGGAGATTTTATAGCTCGGTTAACCATTCCGGTAAACAATAAAAAATCATGAAAATTAGTTGTTTTGCTGTTGACGATGAACCGTTGGCCCTTGAACTTATAAAGTCGTATATAGAAAAAACGCCTTTTCTTGAACCTGCGGGTTTTTTCGGGTCGGCTATAGTGGCCCTTCAGGCGATGAAGGAGATTACTCCTCAGATTATATTTATGGATATTCAAATGCCAAACCTATCGGGGATACAGCTTGCATCTGCCATCGATACCTTTAAAACAAAAATTATTTTTATTAGTGCGTTTGATAATTATGCTATTGAAGGGTTTAAGGTTGACGCTATTGACTATCTGCTAAAACCGGTAAGTTATGATGAGTTTTATAAAGCTGCCGAAAAAGCGTATCGTTATATTTCGGGAACTCCAATTGAACTTGAAAGTAATAATAGAGGAAGCCTTGTAATAAGATCGGAATATAAGTTGTATAAGATTAAATATGAAGAGATTATTTTTCTGGAGTCCGTAAAGGATTATGTAGTAATTCACACTCTGAATTCCGGAAAGATAAGTACAATTTCCACATTGAAAAATATTGAATCTGCTTTACCGAATTCTATTTTTACAAGGGTTCACCGTTCGTTCATCGTAAATATTACTCTTGTTAATCTGGTTGAAAGAAACTCAATTCTATTCGGAAAGATCTCAATTCCGATATCGGAAAACTATAAAAGGGAATTTATGGAAAAATTTCAACGCAGTTTCCATTCACCCACCTCCATGTCGTGAAGTGCGCCGTTTTCGACCCTGAAACGGATGGCTGTTCTTACGGTATGAAATCCCTGAAGCCCTGCGGCTCCCGGATTTATGCAGATGAGGTTGTTCTTTTTGTCGTTCACAACCTTTAAAATATGGGAGTGGCCGCAGATGAAGACATCGGGGCGGTGTGCTGTAATTAGTTGAAGGGCTCGGTAGTCGTACCTGCCGGGGTATCCGCCTATATGCATCATTAGAAAACGGAGTCCTTCCATTTCAAAGAGTTGGATATAGGGGTGGATTAGGCGTATATCCTGTCCGTCGCAGTTTCCGTAAACACCTTTCAGGGATTTCATTGACGAGATGGCGTCGGAGACCTCAGTATTTCCGAAATCCCCGGCGTGCCATATCTCATTTACATCTTTGAAGAACTCCTGCAGTTTATTGTCAAAAACGCAGTGGGTGTCAGATAACAAACCAATCAGTGCCATATTTTTACGGAGTCAGAGCTTTATCACAATTTTTTTGCGGTACAGGTAGATGGCCATTGCTGTAAAGATCGATACATAGATGATTGCGTAAAGCAGTGAGCCAAATTGGTTGTTTCCTAAAAGCGGGACACAAACATGTTGGTAAAACCAGTTGGCGGCGCTGACTGTGGTCTCCTTCATGGTGCCATCGTCTTGCAGTACCGTTGTTTCCCAGCGGATAATCCGACCAAACGTTCTGGCCATTACCGCTGACATTGCAAATGCAAAAAGAGGGTTGAGGCCGAGGGCTTTGAAAGGGAAGAAATATTTCTCTTTTCCTTTTATATCAATGAAATAGATGAAAAGTGCAAGCATCATTACCGACCATCCGCCTGCATAGAACACATAAGATGGTGTCCAGAGCGGTTTGTTGATCGGGATGAAGATACTCAGAGCCATAGCTACTCCAAGAGAGATAAGTCCAACTGTGTAGAGGTCGGTTACGGCATTAATCTTCTCTTTACTTTTGCGAATATGGCTTCCGATAAGGTATCCGAAGAGCACAGTGGCTGAGCCGGAGAGGGTACCAATGAATCCTTCGGGTTCAAATGGCATTCCGAATCCTTTGTAAACGTGGGATATACCAATAAGAGCGACATCAATGTTTCCTGAGATTGTACCCTCTTTTGAGAATGGATCTTCACCTCCGAACAGTACCAGAATCAGCCAATGTAAGAACATTAGTATTACGCCTGCAATGATTATCTTTTTTGGTTTCTGAAGCCAGAGAGCAATGAGCGCCCCAACCATATAACAGAGTGCTATTCTTTGCAGTACTCCAAGGATTCTAAGGTTTTGAAGGTAAACCATCCAGTTCTCACCAAAAGTGAGTTCCGGATTGGGGCTTGTGTTATAGAATGGAAATGCATTCAGGGCTAGTCCTGTAAGGAATATAAATAGTGTCCTTTTGAGGATTTTCTTTACCGATGTGGAGTTAAGTGTGTCATTGTATTTTGCAAAAGCAAACGCGAGTGCAGCACCAACAATGAAAAGAAAGAATGGAAAGACAAGGTCGGTGGGGGTGCATCCGTGCCATGAGGCATGTCTGAGCGGAGGAAAAATGGTTTTCCAGGAGCCGGGGTTGTTTACCAGTATCATACCAGCAATAGTCATCCCCCTTAGCACATCGAGTGCTGTGTACCGTTGTGAAAGTTCTTTAGACATTTTATCTCTGATTTTAGACAAAAATAACCTTTTTAAATATATTTGTATCCATTATGGAACTCTTTTTCACCACCAATATTCAGGGAGATACTGCCTGGCTCGATGAGCAGGAGTCAACTCACTGTACAAGAGTTTTGCGCCACAACGCTGGCGACGAAATCCACTTTACCGATGGCCGCGGCATTCTCTACACCGGCAGGATTGCTGGCAACACGGGCAAACTTGCTGACAAATTCGGGAAACAGGTTGTTTTGCAGATAATTGATCGCAACAGCAACTATATGAAACGGGGATACTATCTGCATATGGCAGTGGCACCACCGAAGAACCCCGATAGGTTCGAATGGTTTCTTGAGAAGGCGGTTGAGCTTGGTATTGACGAGATTACCCCGCTTGAGGGCGAGCACTCCCAGAAGAGATCTTTCAATATGGCAAGAGGCAAGAGGCTGATTCTGGCGGCGATGAAGCAGTCTTTAAAAACTACCCTTCCAATACTGAATCCAATTACCAAAGTATCTGTTTTGATAGAGAAATATTCCACTTCCGACGACTTTCAAAAACTAATCGGCCACTGCCGTGACGGCGAGAAGAGTCCCATCACCACTCTGCTTGGGGAGTGTGTCAATCAACAAAAATCATCGATCGGTGAGCCGTTTAAAGTGCTTATTTTGATTGGTCCGGAGGGAGATTTCTCGGTGTCGGAGATCGCGCTTGCACTAAAATGCGGGTTCAAACCATTTTCTCTTGGCGAATCACGCCTACGGACCGAAACCGCTGCGCTAACAGCAGTAACAGCGGTTTACCTTTGCTGAACTTCCCCACCTGGGGTGCTTTGTGGGAATGTAAGTTAATCACTTATTTGTCTGGCCCTTACAAATTACACCTTTTTGTATCATGATAATCCGGCAAAACATCATCTGACAGTGTTTTTTCAAAACCATTAATATATAGCATATTATAAAAGGTCGCCATTTATTTAACATAGGCGACCCTTTATAATAACATGAATATCGGCAAGTTTGATATGCTTTGCCAGAGTTTGATACAAACTACTGTTATACAGACATATACAAATATTAAATTTCCAAAATTGGAAAACTGCATTATGTAATATACAGTTATTCAAATTATTATACCAAACTCTGGCAAAGCGAAATTCTGTTGCCAAGATGTGGGGAACTTTAGCAAAGCGAAATTCTGCTACCCGGATGTGGGGAACTTTAGCAAAGTAATTCCCCCTTACCTTAAGATAATGTAAATGGTATAGGCGACATAGCAGGTGGCGAGGATGAGTCCTTCGACTTTGTCGATTCGTTGGCCGCGGCCGCGGTAGGCGAAGAGGAGTACAAGTGCTGTTGTGAGTGCTGTTATCACTGCATCCGGGATGTTTTCGCCGGCTACAGGAAGGGGTTTGATGACGGAGCTTATACCGAGGATAAAAAAGATGTTAAAGATGTTGGACCCGACCACGTTACCGATGGCTATGTCGCTGTTGCCTCTCAGGGCGGCTACTACGCTGGTGGCAAGTTCGGGCAGGGATGTTCCTACGGCAACTATTGTCAATCCGATAAGTGTCTCGCTCATTCCCCAGTTACGGGCAATTGAACTGGCACTATCTACAAGGATATCACCTCCGTAAATCAGAGCGGCAAGACCGCCGGCTATCATCAAAAGAGATATTAGAACAGAGTAGGTTTTTGTATCGTGCTCGGCGGCATCATCCTCCTTGATCTCTCCTTTTTTGGCAGACAGGAATATGTAGTATAGGAAAATTGTAAAGAATAAAAGTAAAATAAGTCCGTCACTTCTGTTTATGACTCCGGGTGCTCCGTCGATTATTGTGTCTGCCGCCACAAAGATCAGTGCTGCAGATGCGAGGATTGCGAAGGGAATCTCTACTTTCAGAAGGGAGGTTTTGAGATTGATTGGTTTCATCATTGCGGTTATTCCTATGATTGCCAAAAAGTTGAAGATGTTGCTCCCCACGACATTACCGAAAGCCATTCCTGCCGAACCGGAGATGCTTGCAACAACGTTAACAGAGAGTTCGGGGGCGGATGTTCCGATCGAGACAATGGTGAGTCCGATTATGAGATCAGAAATTTTGAGTTTTTTGGCAATGGATGAGGCTCCCTTCACGAGATAGTCGGCTCCTGCAATAAGCAGGACAAAACCAACAATTAGTAGCAGATAGTCGATCATTATTTTTAAAATTTAATTGCGGATAACTTTTACGGCCCCGCCATCTCCAATGTAGAGGATTGAGGATGGTTTTCCGGTTGAGCCTTCGTCAAATATGGGGTTGGCAACCCAGTCTGCGCTCTCTACGATCCGGGGGTCAATTCCGGAGAGGCATTTGGGGGTTTTGCTGCCGGATGTCATTGGTAGTGTGGCTACAACAGCTTTGCCGAATTTGGCAAGCATCATTGTGCAGAATGGGTGGGTTACAACCCTGATTGCTGCTGATCCGTCTCCGGCCATAACTTTAGGGGCGAGGTTGATGGCTCCGGGGTAGACAATTGTCAGTGGGGTGTCGCTCATTTCGGCAATCTCAATGGCCATTTCGGAGATGTTTTTCACATACTTGCCCACCAGGTTGAAGTCGTTGACCAACACCACCATGCCGGTGTTGCCGGCCGGGTTTTTTATTTTGAGGAGTTTCTCTACAGCGGCGGGGTTGGTGGCATCACAACCGAGCCCCCAGACAGTATCGGTCGGATAAATAATTATACCACCTTCGCGAAGCACTTTAACTGCCTGATCAACTGCATTTTTAATTTCCATTTCTCTTCTGATAATTTAATATTACACTTGTATAAAGATTAAACAATTTTTCGGCAACTTTATCATTCCGGAACTCTTTTGCATGGGCATGGCCCCGCTCGACCATGCTTCTTCGAAGCGTAGGAGAGGATAGTACCATCTCTATGGCGTTCGCAATTTCCGGAACAGTGTCGGGGTTTACGTAGAGCGGGGCATCGCCACCCGCTTCCGGCATCGAAGAGACCCCGGATGTTACAACCGGGATTCCATATGTGATACCCTCCAGAACCGGGATCCCGAAACCCTCGAAATGCGAAACATAGACTAGACACTCGGCAAGCGAATAGACCGCCGGAAGCAGGCTAAAATCGGCATCATGAACCATAACCACCCGGTCCCTGACACCAAGTTTATCTGCAACCCCCCATACCTTAAGGGCGTACGGAGTCCACTTTCCGAAACAGAAGAGTTTCACATCTTTTGGCAACGAAGGAAGGGCACGTACAACATTTTCAAGGTTTTTCTTCTCCTCGACTGTTCCCATTGCAATGATGAAACGCGGTGGGAGGTTGTAGAGCTCCTTTGCCCGCTCTATCTTTTCGGGAGGGGCCGGCGAATAGAACTGCTCATCGCAACCCTGGTAAATCACCTCAATCTTAGAGGGGTCTGTACCATAGAATTTTATAATATCGTCGGCAGTCTGGCGGCTCACTGCAATTATCCGGTCACAGTTTTTAAGAGCATGGGCAGTCTTCTTTCCAAGAATCCACCGTTTCAAAGGTTTGAAAAAATTGGGATAACGAAGAAAGATAAGATCGTGAACAGTAACAACCTTTGCGCAATCCAATCTGTCCAGAGGCAGCTCGCCGCTGAGTCCGTGATAGAGATCCGGTTTATCGGCATTGATGGAACTGCTCATAAAATAGGAGCGCCATAATGATGGGAATCTTTTTATCTGCCCGGCAGGAGTCCTCACTGTTATGTTCTTCCTTTTTGAGAATTCGAGAAGTGGATGTTGTTTGTAATCAGGCGTATAGAGATAGAACTCATTGTAGTTGAACAACCTTGAAAGTGTCGATATTGTGAACCGACTGTAGTTACCAAGCCCCGTAAAGTTGGTGAATGCTCTTTTGGCATCAAATGCTAACCTATACATTTTTAAGGTATAACAATTTCTGATATTACCGGAAAGTGGTCGGAATATCCTATCCTTGGAGTTGTGTGGCTTAAGCTCCAGAATGGTTCAGGATAGAGAATGTAGTCTATTCTTAGCAGTGGCCAGAGGACTGAGTAGGTGGCGCTGAATCCCCTTCCCGACTGCCGGAAGCTGTCTTTTCTATCGGTTGTTAAACTTTTGTATGCGTATGACATTGGAGTGTCGTTCAGATCGCCACAGATAATTGCTGGTATTTGGGTTGATGCGGCATGCCTTCTGATTGAATCTACCTGATGCGACCTTTTGCGGAATGTTACCGCAAGTTTGTCGTGTACGTCGTATATGTCTTCGGTAACACTTTCACTCTCCCTGATTCGCTTTACGAGCGCGGTAAATGAGATGCTGTGTGATTCCAGATGGGTGTTGTAGATGCGCAAACTTTTGCCAAAGTGTTCTATATCGGTATAGATACAGAGGTTGGTGCTCCCTTTGAATGTGATTGTTCCCTGATCTTTGATTGGGAATTTGCTCAGGGTTATGTTCCCGAATCCGGCTCCGCGTTTGGATTTGAATAGATGCAGATGGTAGTATGGGTATTCCGGAAAATTTGTGCGGATAAGTGCGGTGTCTTTTATGAAAAACTCCTGGAGACAAGCTATCTGCACCTTGTTTTGATTGAGGAAGCTGTTTACGCCGGAGATTGAGCGGTCATAACTCTTCTCCTTCCCCTGTGAAAAGTGCCCTACGTTATAGGTGCACATTCTGAGAGCGATCCCCTCTTTACCCTTTTCTACCTCCCCCCAGCGGACAAAAAGTTCGGCAAAGAGGATAGATGGGAGCAGGGTTATGAATGTGACCCAGGTTATTGTTGCTTTTCTTATAACTCCAATTATGAGGATAGATATATTCAGAAATACCAGCGGGATAAAATAGAGCCCGAAGAAGAGTGGTATTGACGATACTGAGGGGCTGACATATGCAGAGAGGTATGAGATTAACAGAGCTGAAGCCGCCAGAACAACAATCAGGCGGAGCAGAAATAAAATTGGCCATGGTAACCTTTTTCTCTTTTTCCCCATCGTCGGTTTTTAAAAGTACATTCTGTTTTTCTTCTTCCAGTAAACTATGAGGATGTATCCGAACAGCATACCTCCGAGGTGTGCAAAGTGAGCAATGTTGCTGCCTGTGTTGGATATTCCGAGGAAGAGTTCTATTGCTCCGAATATGAGTACAAACCATTTTGCTTTGAGTGCAACCGGAGGGAATAGCAACTGGAGAACGTTGTTCGGGAATAACATTCCGTATGCAAGCAGTACTCCGTAAACGGCTCCTGAAGCACCTACTGTCGGGGTTCTCATAAGGTTCTCGATTCCGGTGGCTGCCATCATATTGCCGGCCTGGTATGCTCCTTCCAGCGATGAGACCTCCAGCCAGAGTACCAGCGAGTGCAGTGCTGCTGCACCAAGTCCTGTGACCATGTAGTAGATGAAGAATTTTTTGCTTCCCCAAACTTGTTCAAGTACTATCCCGAAGATAACCAGCGAGTACATGTTGAAGAAGAGGTGCACAAAGTTACCGTGCATAAACATGTGTGTTACCAGTTGGTATGGTTTGAATAGTGGTGATTCGAAGTAGAAGAGGGCAAACTTCTCATACATAAAATCTCCCGTAAGAAAGGTTATCAGGAGCATTATCGAGTTTAATATCACAAGGTTCTTCACTACGGGAGGCATGCTGCCCCAGAATCCTTGTCCTCTGTATACGTACATATTATTCTATTTTCAGTTAAAACTTTTTTCTATATCGTTAATTGAGGTGAGCACAAAGCAACTTCTACCCGAAGGTGTGTAGTTTGGCTCCCTGCATGCAAAAAGTGCGTCGATTAGTGTCTGGGCTTCGAGGTTGTTCATTGGTACCGGCTTTCCCCACGATCCCGATCTGGCAAGTTGTGCTGCAACTCTCTCTTTTGTCTTCTTCCCAAAATCCCTGCCATCTTCGCTCAGTTCGGTTATGAGGTTATCAATTGCCTCTGTGAGGGTGTCAAAATCGTCACTGAAACCTTCGGGCAGACCGTTTACCGTGATCGTCTCTTTCTCGGCAGTTATGTCGAAACCCATGGTTTTGAGGGTGTGGGCATTCTCTTCCAGCACTAAGATTGTGTTGTGGCTTGCCGGGATTGTCACCGGAAAGAGTCTTTGCAGTGGCAGATGCTCTCCTTGTGACAAAGTGTCAAGGTATCGCTCGTAGAGAATGCGCTCCCGGGCACGTTTAACATCTACAAGTACAACTCCGCTTTTGATTGTGGTGATTAGGTACCGTCCCGAAAGCTGTAATACCGGTTTTTGATTCTCTCCGTCATCGGAGAAGAGTTTCTCGGTGTCCGGGGATTGTGAGTAGTTGCTTGTATAGTTGTGGTAACGACGGTCTATCTGCTCACCCTCCGATTCAAAATCCTGCTGACGGAATGGGTTGAAGAGGGGGTCGTAATTTATTATTGGCGGTGGTACGTAGAAGTTGCGTTTGATTCCGGGGATCTCGGGAGCTCCCTCCATATCGAAGTCGATGCTTGGCATAAAGGAGTTCTTCCCGAGAGACTCCCTTGTTGCCGAGTGAAGCATATCGAAGATTGCAAAATCATCTTCAAATTTTATTTCGGTTTTGGAAGGGTGGATGTTCACATCTATCTTGTGCGGATCACATTCGAAAAAGATGAAGAAGGAGGGGAGCATCCCCTCCTGGATGAGCCCTTCGTAGCCTTTCAGTATCGCTTTCTGGAAGTAGCTGCTTCGGAAAAAGCGGTTGTTAACAAAGAGGTATTGGTTTCCGGGTGTCTTGCGCGCATCTTCGGGTTTGCCTATGTAACCTTTTATATTTATGATGTTTGTCTCAACCGATATATCTACCAGCTCTCTTCCCAGCTCTCTTCCTGCAACATCCTGTATCCGTTTTTTTAGTGGTGCGGGGTGCAGATTGAGAATGTCGTTGTTGTTGTGTGTCAGGTGGAAACTTATTCCGGGGCGGGTGATTGCAATTCTTGAGAACTCGGTGAGTATCTGCCTGAATTCAGTAGCATCCGATTTGAGAAATTTTCTTCTGGCGGGTACGTTGTAGAAGAGGTTGCGTATTATGAAGTTGGAGCCGGTGGGTGTAGATGTGCTGTTCTCCGAGACAAGTTTCGATTCGGCATATTTCACTTCGTATCCGGTTTCATCCTCTTCGCGTTTTGTCCTGAGGGTCACCTCTGCCACCGAGCAGATAGATGCAAGGGCCTCACCGCGGAACCCGAATGTGAGGATTGAATTGAGATCTTCTGCTGTGGTGATTTTTGAGGTTGCATGTCGCAGAAATGCTGTTTTGGCATCTTCCGGCGAGAAGCCGCACCCATCGTCAATCACCTGGATGAGTGTTCTTCCGGAGTCTTTAATGATTACATAAATGTTCTGCGCTCCTGCGTCTACCGAATTCTCTACCAGCTCCTTGACCACAGAGGATGGCCGTTGCACCACCTCGCCGGCTGCAATGAGATTCGAAATGTGTCCTGGCAGAACTTTTATCATCTGTCATTTACATAAAAAAGAGGCCAATAGACCTTGCCACGAAGTACATGGCTGTTACAAGTCCCAGTAGCGATAAGAGAATTATTATTCTCATAATCAGAGGTGATCCGGGCATCTTCCGGTTGTCGTAGAGTGCTTTGCGAAAGTTTGTGCGGATGTTTTTCCCGGGAACATAGTTTGCTGCCCTGTCGTGCTCCTCTTCCCTGGCTTTGGCAATCCTCTCTTCCAGTCTCTCTTTACGTTCATCGTAATAGATTGGCTGATAGTTGAAGACTCTGTGTTTTGGTGTTTTGAAAAAGCTTAAATTAAAAGCCATGGCCATTGATTTTATTGACACAAAGATAACAATATTTGTAGCATTTTTGTTGTAGCTTTGCATAGAATGGCTCCTGGCAATTTTCTCCGACAGATATTGTGTCACAGCGAGAAGCTGCTGAAGTTATGAAAATTTAATAAATCTGTAATTATGTACAGGATAGGTAATGGGTATGATGTTCACGCACTTGCGCCTGGTTTGCCGTTGTGGATCTGCGGAGTCTCAATCGATCACACTCAGGGTTGTATAGCTCACTCAGACGGCGATGCTCCCATACACGCCCTTTGTGATGCCTTGCTGGGAGCACTTGCACTTGGCGATATAGGCAAACACTTTCCTGACACCTCTTCCGAGTTTAAAGGAATTGACAGCAAAATACTTTTGACCCATGTCTATGAGCTTGTTACCCGTGCCGGCTATAGCTTGGTAAATGCCGACATCACAATCGCGCTCCAACGTCCAAAGATTGCACCCCATATTGAGACAATGCGCTCAACTCTTGCCACCATTCTGCACTGTGACACCGGAGCCATCTCCGTCAAAGCCACCACCACCGAAAAGCTCGGTTTCGTGGGTCGCGAAGAGGGGATCGAAGCCTACGCCACCGTTTTGCTTCACAAGATTACTCCACCTTGAAGAGTTCTGGGAGGAGAGAGGCGTCGATGAGGCGGTAGTGGGGTTTGTAGGTGGTGGTGTAAATTTCACTGTGGTGGACAACATATTTACCGGCGTTTAGCAGTGAGTCTATGGTCTTTGAGTCATCTTCGAAGTAGAGCAGGCGGGGATATAACTTGTGGATAATCTTCTCAATCTCTTTCCATTCGGTGCGCCAGTTTTCAATATCGGGAGCGGGTGCCGATTCGATGCTTCGCAGAAAAACATCGAAGAAGTCACGGTAACTCACAATGCGCTGTTTAATAACAGCCAGATCAACACGCACATAACGACCCTCCCAGCCAGTCTTCTCGGTGGTCTGCACCTGTGACGGACCTCTCACCTCTCCCAGCTCACGACGCAGATACGCACCTGCCGATGCAGTATCTGCAACCATATGTCCCGGCCCGAACTTATCCTGGAAGAAATTTTTGTAAAGATCTATCAACCGCGATTTGGAATAGTACTGCATCTGCCATCGCACAGCCCACTTAACCTCAGTCTCAAAATCATCCTGCCCAAACATGTGCACAGGCAATAAAACCAAAAAAACGAGCACTGCTCTCCTGAATGATGAGATTCCAAACATATTCAATGAATTTAAACAATTGTAAAACCCGGTGACAACAAACGCCCAACAGCCCCCCACACTCAAAATTAAACAAATTTGACAATCTATTTGTCACATTACAAAAAAGTATTACTTTTGCACTCCAATTCCGGCGCGATAGCTCAGATGGTTAGAGCGCATGATTCATAATCATGAGGTCCCCAGTTCAATCCTGGGTCGCGCTACAAGAGAGCCCCTCTTTTGCAAAAGCAAAAGAGGGGTTTTGTTTTTTACCCGGCCAAGAGCTAGCTCTTGCCGGATCAAAAAACAAAACTCCCGAAATGGCGCAGCCATTCGGGGCTCTTCTCTTGGGCTGTTTTGCCGACCATTCCAGGATCACGACGCGCAGCGACGTAATCCTGGAACACAGCCGGAAGTAGGCCGGGATGATCACGTCGCGCAGCGACGTAATCTTGGTTCAAACAAATTTTCACTCTGACAGTGTTTTTTTAAAACCATTAATTATTAGCACATTAAAAAGGATTGCCTGTATCAAATATATAGGCGACCCTTTATAATAACATGAACATCTGCACGTTTAAAAAAACACTGTCAGAGTGAAAATTTCTCGTTAACTTCCTGCTTGTCAAAACAAAACGAGGCTGCTCTTTGCCAGAGTTTGATACAAATTACTAATCTACAGAAGCATACAAACATCAATTTTCCAAATTTGGAAAACTGCGTTTTGTAATGGTTAGTTATTCAGCTGTTTATACCAAACTCTGGCAGATGAATGCGCCAAAGTGTCAAACTAATTCTAACTTTACAAAAGATTGTTTCCAAACAGATTAAAACATTACCAAAATGACTTTTGAAGAAATAGTAAACTACCGGCGCTCAGTCAGATACTACAAAGACACACCCATTGATACCGAGAAAGTTAAGCATTGCCTCGAGCTCGCTTCGCTATCTCCCAACAGTTCAAATATGCAACTTTGGGAGTTTTATCACATAACTGACCCGGTAATTCTAAAAAAACTATCCGTCGCATGCTTGAACCAACAGACAGCCACAACGGCACAACAGATGGTAGTGTTTGTTACACGACAGGATCTATACCGAAAAAGAGCAAAGAGTCTGATTGAGCTCGAATCCCAAAATGTTCTGAAAAACAGTCCCATTGAAAAACAAGAGAAGAGGGTCAAAAACTGGAAACTATACTATGGATTTGTAATGCCGTTTCTATACTCACGTTTTTTTGGAATACTTGGAATTTTCAGAAAAATTCTGGTATACATTGTCGGACTTTTCAGACCAATAACATATCAGGTATCTGAGGCAGATGTAAGGGTGGTAGTGCATAAAACCTGTGCGTTGGCCGCACAGACATTTATGCTGGCAATGGCAAATGAAGAATACGATACTTGCCCGATGGAAGGGTTTGACAGCATAAGAGTTAAAAGAATATTAAAGCTACCGGCAGGTGCCCAGATCAATATGGTAATCTCCTGTGGAATAAGAGACAATCGCGGAGTTTGGGGAGATAGAATGAGAGTCCCTTTTGATGAGGTATACAAAAGAGTTTAAATCGGATACACCTCTTGATATTTAGTACAAAACATAAGCAAAATTTTATGAAAATTCATTTATTCACTTGCATTTTACCGATTTTCGTACTGACAAGTTGTGATTTGTTTAAATCAGAAATGCCAGCCCGGACAATATCGGCTGAAGAATATTATTTTCCTTCATTAAGTGAAAGCTTTAAGAAAGCAAAGGATGACTACAGTAAAACTACAATTGAATTTCCCATAAATTTTCCTGAACCTAATGACTCAATCAATGACTATGTAAATCAATGGTTTTCCCAACAGTTAAAAAATTTAAAAGAACCAGTAATTTACAAAATGAAGAATAAAAATAAGGATATTATAAGATTCACTCTGATAGGTTCATGGTCAAATCCTGTATCTTACAGAATTGAAAATAAAGGAGGTCAAATTGTTGGAATCTATAAAAAAACAGACGGACATGGTGGTTTTAGCATAGGGAAGATTACTGACAATAAAAAGAAAATTTTGTCAAAAAATAGTTGGGATAAAATTTTGCATAAAATTGAAAGTATTAAGTTTTGGAATATACAGACACACGACCCGAACGTGGTGCTAGATGGGGAAGAGTGGATTCTGGAGGGTTTCATAGAGGGGAAATACCATTTTATAACCAGAAATTGTCCGGACTATTATGGAGGCAAAGAGTATGCGGAATTGTGTAGACTTATAATTGAAGTTTTGGACATTAAAGATGATGTTCATAAACCTTAAAACAAACAAAGCAATGAACAGACTTGACAGACTAACAAGCATACTCATTCAACTTCAATCAAAACGACTCATAACCGCGAGTGAAATAGCCGAAAGATTTGAGGTTACAATCAGAACAATTTACAGAGATATTAAGACACTAAGACTTGCGGGCATTCCAATCGGAGAAGAAGAGGGAAAGGGTTATTTTCTGGTTGAAGGTTATCGGTTACCCCCCGTAATGTTCACGATAGAAGAGGCAAGAGCCTTGATAACAACAAGTAAAATTTTAAACTACCACACCGAAGATTCACTTCAACAAAATTATGAATCTGCACTATATAAAATTAAAGCAGTATTATCCCTTAAGGACAAAGACATACTGGAACTTTTAAATTCAAGAATCGGATTTCAAAAACCATGGGCACCTGCAAGTTTGTATTTAGATAGAATCCAGCAATCAATTACAGAAAACGAAAAGCTGAATATAAAATATCAGACAAAAGGAGAGGAGCTGCTAACTGAACGAGTAATCCAACCATATGCAGTTTATTTTAGCGGAACTGTTTGGTCAACAATCGCCTTTTGTGAGTTAAGACAAGAAATCAGAGAGTTCCGCCTTGACAGAATAAAGGAGCTCAAATCTGAACAAACACATTTCAAGCCAGATAACTCATTCAATATTGATAACTATTTAGATGAGCGTTCTAAAAGATTATCTGAACCCCTGACATAGGGCTGTCACAGGTGCAATATATTTTTGCATCAAATTAAAAAAATGATGACAGCAAAACAAATCACAATCAGAGACAAACAGGTTGAAATTAATTATTTTCAACAAGGACAAGGCGACACAACACTTCTATTTTTACATGGTTGGTGTATTAATGGAGCCTATTGGGCAAATCAGTTAGAATATTTTTCTAAGATTTTTAATGTTTACGCGATTGACCTGCCGGGTTTTGGCAAATCCAATGCCAAAAGAAACAATTGGACAATTGAAGAGTATGCCAAAGATGTAATTGCATTTATTGACTCAATGAACCTGAAAAATGTGGTAATCATTGGCCACTCAATGGCAGGTGAAATTATGTTGCAGACAGCATTGGCTAACAACCCCAAAGTAACAGGTATTGTGGGTGTTGACAACTTCAAAATCATCGATGTACAGTTTACCCCGGAGCAAATAAATCAGATGACAGGTTTTTTTCCAATGCTTGAAAAGGATTTTAAAAATGCAGCCCCTGTGTATGCCGATTTAATGCTTTTTCACCCTACAACTTTAAAGGAGGTGAAAGATAGGGTGAAAGCAGATTTTGCAAATTCCAATTCTGTTACAGGCTTTGGAACGTTTATGAACCAAATGCAATATGCTTATAACGATGCGCAAAGACTGGAAAATCTTAATTATAAGTTGTATTTAATAAACGGCGACAGTTTTCAAATAAACGAATCAGGACTGAAAAACCATTGTAAAAAAAGCTTTAAACTGGATACTATCACCGAAACAGGGCATTATCCAATGATAGAAAAACCAAAAGAATTTAATTTTATCTTAGAGAAAATTCTGTCTGAAATGAGATAAACAATTGCTTCAACTAATTGCAAATGTACCAAATATTGGTGTCTTTGGGTAAATATTAAGAGTTATGAACAGAAATACATCTATATCCTTAGGAACTCATTTTGATGATTTTATTCAAAGTAAAATCTCAAATGGCCGATATAAAAATGCAAGTGAAGTTGTACGTGCCGGGTTAAGACTTTTAGAAGATGAGGAAAATAAATCGATTGCTTTAAGAGATGCTATTCAGGAGGGAATGGACAGTGGAATCGATAATAATTTCGAACCTAAATCTCATTTAGAAAAGTTAAAAGCTAATAAATATATGAATGGCTAAATACATTTTAACCAATAAAGCTGTTGATGATTTATCAAAAATCTGGAATTACACATTACACAAATGGTCGGAAAGTCAGGCCGATAAATACTATAAAGCGCTTTTAAAGAACATTATTGATATCGCAAATAACCCTGATTTTGGGAAAAGTTATTCAGTGATAATTGAAGATTTGCTTGGAATAAGGGTTGGAAGGCATATTTTTTTATCGCAAAATTGATATTGATAAAATATTGATTATAAGAATTCTTCATGATCAGATGGATTTAAAAAGAAGAATTGCTGAATAATTACCGCCCTTAAGAGTGCACACTCTTTGAAGTTTTTCTCAACCAATAAAAACAAACTAAAATTTCCGTATATTTGATAACTGCTGGTTGGATCGGAAAAACTCATCTTATGAAAAATACCCTTATTGAGTTAATCGACATGAAAAAAGTCGATAACCTGCTTGAAGGTTTTAATAAATCGACAGGCTATGTGACGGCGATATTGGATCTGAACGGAAAGGTCCTGTACAAATCGGGATGGAGGGATATTTGTACAAATTTTCACAGGGTCAATCCGGAGACTTCAAAAAGATGTACCATAAGTGACACTGAACTTGCCGGGAAGATGCGCGATGGCGAAAAATTTCATTTTTACGAGTGTTTAAACGGATTGGTAGAAGTTGCAGTACCAATCATAATAAACGGAGAACACATTGCAAACCTCTTTTCCGGACAGCTTTTTTTTGGAAAGCCCGATTATGACTTCTTTAGAAACCAGGCGAAACAATATGGTTTTGATGAAAAAGAGTATCTGGATGCCCTTAAGAAAATACCCATAGAAACAGGGGAAAATGTTCTGGCTATTATGGAGTTTTTGCAGAACATGACCCAGATGCTAATTGAAACGGCATATCAGAAAAAAGAGCAAGCGGAGTTGAACAAGGCGCTCAAAGAGAGTGAAGAGCGGTTTCAGCTTTTATTCAATAAAGCACCTTTAGGCTACCAGTCTCTGGATTTTGATGGAAATTTCCTTGAGGTTAATCAAAAGTGACTCGACACATTGGGATATGAGAGGGATGAGGTGATTGGCAGATGGTTTGGAGATTTTCTAACTCCGTTATATCGTGAGAATTTCAGGAAAAGATTTCCGATTTTTAAGGAGAGAGGCAGCATCCACAGCGAATTTGAAATGATGCATAAAAACAGCTCGGTTTTATTCATAGCATTTGATGGGAAGATAGGGCATGGTTTAAAAGGGGAATTCGTTCAGACTCATTGTATATTACAGGATATAACAGAGCGTAAACAGGCAGAGGAGAGGTTGCGTAAAAGCGAAGAGAATCTTGCGATAACACTCAACTCTATAGGTGATGCGGTAATTTCGACAGATGTTAACGGTTTAGTTGTTCAGATGAATCCGGTAGCCGAAAAGCTGTGCGGATGGAGATTAACCGATGCATGGGGTAAACCATTATCCGATGTTTTTAAAATTATAAATGCCGATACCCGGCAATATATTGAAGACCCAGTGACCAGGGTCCTGGAACATGAAGAGACAGTAGGCCTTGCAAACCATACGGTTTTAATATCAAAAGATGGATCGGAATACCAGATTTCGGACAGTGCCGCACCCATCAAGAATAAGATAAACGAAATAACCGGGGTTGTACTGGTATTCTCTGATGTGACAGCGAAGTACGAATCAGAGAGAGCGCTAAAGGAGAGCGAAGAGCGATTCAGGGCATTACATAATGCATCATTCGGAGGAATTTCTATTCACGATAAAGGCAGAATTATTGAATGTAATCAGGGACTATCAGAAATCACAGGTTACTCCTATAAGGAGCTTATAGATATGGTCGGACTACTGCTCATAGCACCCGAATCAAGAGAGTTGGTTATGAATAATATCATATCGGGATATGAAAAACCATACGAAGCCATTGGGTTACGTAAAAATGGTGAGTCATTTCCATTACGATTGGAGGCCAGAAATATTCCATACAAAGGCAAAAATGTGAGAACAGTTGAGTTCAGAGATATCACTGAAAGCAAACAGGCAGAACAATTAATTCTGAAAAAAACGGAAGAGATTGAATTCAACAACCAACGCCTGGAGAGTCTGTTTAAGATTTCGCAATACCAGACTAATTCGATTCAGGAGTTGCTTGATTTTGCTCTTAACGAAGCAATTATATTGACCAATAGCAAAATCGGATATATCTATTTCTACAATGAGGGAGACAAGCATTTTGTTTTAAATACCTGGTCAAAAGATGTGATGCAGGAGTGTAAAGTGATGAATCCGCAAACCATCTATGAATTGGATAAAACAGGCTGCTGGGGCGAGGCCGTAAGGCAGCGTAAGCCAATAATAATTAATGACTACCAGGCAGATAGTCCTTATAAAAAAGGGGTTCCGGAGGGTCATGTAAAGCTTGATAAATTCCTGACGATACCGGTATTTTCAGGCGATAAAATTGTTGCAGTTGCAGGTGTTGCAAACAAGGAGAGTGATTACGATAACTCGGATGTAAGACAGCTTACCCTTCTAATGGATAGTGTATGGAAAATATCTGAGAGAATTTTACTTATTAAAGATTTAACAATTGCAAAGGAGAAGGCAGAAGAGTCTGACAGGTTGAAATCGGCATTCCTTGCAAACATGAGCCATGAAATAAGAACGCCGATGAACGGTATTTTAGGATTCGCCGAACTACTCAAAGATCCGGAACTAAGTGGTGAAGAGCAGATGGATTACATAAGGATTATCGAAAAAAGCGGAATCCACATGCTCAAAATAATTAACGATATTGTAGATATTTCCAAAATTGAGGCAGGGTTGATGAAGGTTGTAATCCAGGAATTTAACCTTAATGAGCAGATAGAATATATCTACAATTTCTTCAAACCGGAAGCCGAAGCCAAAGGATTAAAACTCATCTTCAAAAACTCATTGCCTTCGAAAGATGCGTTACTTATAACAGACAAAGAAAAGGTCTATGCCATTCTCACTAATCTGGTTAAGAATGCCATAAAATATACTAACGACGGCTCGATTGAGTTTGGCTATACCATATATGCAGATTATCTGGAGTTTTATGTAAAAGATACTGGAATAGGAATCCCAAAATTGAGGCAAGAGGCCATTTTTGAACGTTTTATTCAGGCAGATATTGATGACATGAATGCCAGGCAGGGGGCAGGACTAGGTCTGGCAATCGCAAAGTCATACACAGAGATGCTTGGCGGAAAAATCAGGGTGGATAGCGATGAAGGCAAAGGATCTTCATTCTATTTTACCATACCATTCAATGGCAATGTGAGTCAAATACAATAGTTAATAAGTAAGTCAGGAGTTCAAAATCATGAATTTGAAGCTGGAAACGAAGCGGCTTTCTATTAAGCCGGTAACCCTTGATGATAAAGAGGCGATTTTCCAATATCGCAGGGATAAAACTACAAATAAATATCAGGGCTGGATACCAGAAACAGTTGAAGATGTCGTTACCTTCATTGGTAAAACATCAACAGTGATTAACGAGCCGGGAACATGGTTTCAGTTTGCCATTGTTGAAAAAGAGTCACAAAAAATCATCGGAGATATAGGAGCTCACTTTTTTGATAATGAAAACAAACAGGTTGAAATCGGATTTACTTTAGATAAAGATTTTCAAAATAAGGGATATGCAACCGAATCGCTCATATCTGTTTTAAATTTTCTATTTAATGATCTTAACAAACACCGGGTTATAGCCTCAACAGACCCTGCAAATTTAAATTCAACAAAATTACTGGAGAGACTTGGTTTCAGGAAAGAGGCCCACTTTGTCGAGAGTCTCTATTTAAACGGCAGATGGGTTGATGACCTAATCTTTGCAATGACAGAGAAGGATTGGGAAAAACGTTATAATTGAAAATTTGTATTAATTTACATTATCATGAAACACGAATGGAAGAAAAACGAGAAACAGTTCTATCTGCCAGGGAGCAAGCCAGAACTGATAAAGATACCCGGGTTTAAATTTTTTACAATAGAGGGGACCGGTAACCCGAATGATGATTTTTTTGCAGAATATATTGGCGTTCTGTACTCTTTGTCATATGGAATCAAAATGAGTCCGAAAAAAAGGGCAGAGCCCAATGGATATTTTGATTACACAGTCTATCCGCTTGAGGGGGTCTGGGATTTGAATGACCATGCAAAGAGATCATATAACGGTACAATTAATAAGAGTGATTTGATTTTTAAACTTATGATTCGCCAACCGGATTTTGTTGACCATGATTTTGCGTTAAAGATACTCGATGAGACGAAAAAGAAGAAGCCTCATGATTTATTGGAGAAGGTCCGGTTTGAGGAGATGATTGAGGGAGATTGTATTCAGATGCTTCATTCGGGAAGTTATGATTGTGAACCTGAAAGTTTCAAGCTTATGGAGAGTTTTGCCAGACAGCAAAATTACATGCGAAAATCTAATACCCATAGGGAGATCTATTTAAGTGATGCAAGAAAAGTTGCTCCAGACAAATTGAAGACAATTTTAAGATTTAATGTTATCAAATTTGGCTAAATAATCTTTCGAAAGAATGAGCTACGGAGGTAACGATTTATATATAAAATAGAGGGAAAACCAATACGGATTTTCCCTCATCCTATTTATCATACCATCTAGTCATTCTTTGATACATAACGACTTAGTTAACTATATGACAACTTCTTTATAAAGGATTATCAGTTCTTGTGATTAGTATCTTGTATACAAGGTAGTATGTCAGTATTGAAGTGACTAATCCAACAACTATACCTCCCACCAGCAGCGAGAGGAAGACATCTGATCCTGCCTTTAAAATAATGGATATGAATTTGTAATTTATACTGTCTCTAATATGAAACGAGGGATTAACTCCTAATATCTTTTTCCCAAGCCAGTAATTAAAAGTGAATATAAAAGCACCTGTTGCCAAGTTTGTATTGAATACAGCAATACATGCGGCTTTTTTATTTAGTTTAAAGAGTGTTGCAAAGATGTATGAAACCATAATCTGAAATCCCGGAATTGGTAACATTCCTATAAATGACCCCATTGCGAAACCTTTGGCAATCACCTTAGGTTCATCCTCGATTGAAAATATATTTTTAAAAACTTTGATTGGATTTTTCATTTTGAATATGTTGGTCCTTATTTTACATCTGTTCTTGTTTGCTCCTTTAAATTAAGAAAGGAGTGGAATAATTTATTATGAATAATCGGATCCCGTATCAAACGAGGTATTCTGGATTCGGAAAATGATAAAACAGAAAATCTAACCTCTGTAGTCTCATTATTAACAGGGGTAAGTTCCCATTTTCCAAAATAAAATTTCTGTCTTGTCGTGTTTTTAATTGGTTTTATGAATTCCGGTAATGAAGAGAGCAAGATCGTAACCTTTTGTTTATCGGGTACTATAATATTTTTTACAACCAGATCTTGTTGTGAAAAGGGGTATGGGATATCATATAAGGTATGCGTAATCCACACAGAACCATCTTGTTTCAATAGTTTCATGCTCCTCAATCCCTCATTCCACTCCAGCATTTTTTGCGGACTTTTTAAATTTTGTTGAAATAGTTAATTGCATCTGCAATTGCTTTATCTACCGGTTTGTATATAACGCCAAGTTCAGTTGCCGATTTGGTATTTGAGTAGTAGTTTTTTAAACATAGAATCTTCATGTTTACACTGCTTAGGTTTGTTCTTATTTTCAGTAACCGGAGGAGATCTCCAACCAGGCCTAAAGTCATCAGAACCGGTTTTGGAATCTTTATCATTAAAGGCTTTTGATTTGCAACCTTATTTAGTTTTGAAAAGAACTCCCTGAAGGTTAGATTTTCGTTCCCCAAAAGATATTTCTCACCACTTTTCCCCTTTTCCAATGCATTGATTATTCCCTGAGCAACATCCTCTGCATGTACAAAGTTTTTTCCGCCCGGTGGGTAGAAGATCACTCTTTTTCTCCACCCCATCAGAATAATTTTACCTGAGCTTGGTTTTGTGTCGAATGCTCCCAGCATAAAAGCAGGGTTTATAATGATGGTCTCCATCTCAGTCTGGTAGCTTAACAAGTAATCTTCGGCCGCTTTTTTGCTCTTAGCGTAAAACAGAGAGTTAAAGGATTCAGCAACAGGAGTATTTTCACTCCCTGGATTATCCAACGATCCGCTTCCCAAAGTGTTTACGGTGCTTACAAAAATGAAACGCTTCACCTTGCATTTCACGGCAGTATGAAACAACTGGATGGTTGCATTACAGTTAATTGTTAGATATTCACTTATATCGGGCAGATCCTGACTTGTAACAGCAGCTGCATGAATAACATAATCTACACCGGACATGATTTTGGATAAATCATCAAATAGATCACCTTCAATCAAATGCAATGCATGATCCTGAACACCTTTGTATCTGCGCCTGTCCCGGACAAGTGCCTTAACGGAAAACCCCTGTTTCAGAAGCAGATGGGCTAGATTTGTCCCGAGCAGGCCGTTAACTCCGGTTATAAAAACTGTTTTCATGCCATCACCTCCCTTTTTACAATATTTGTCATTAATGGTAATTTTATCCACACCGGAAGCAGATATGATATAAGCCATGCAATGGGGTTGACCATAATCACGGTATCTCTCTTTAACAGCCTTCTGATTGCGTATCCGGCAACTTTTGAGGGGTCAAGCAAGGTGAGCCTGCCAAGGAGTCCCTGTTTTTCTATTCTGGAGGTAACCTCTTTGTTGGTAGCCATTGCACCGGGGTTTATTACACTAACAAAGACATTGGTATCCTTCAGCTCTTCGTAAAGCCCGCGAGTAAATGAGTGCACAAATGCTTTAGTTGCCGGATAGACTGTTTTGTAGCCAACAGGAGAGAAGGCCGCAATACTCGATACATTAAGGATATAAGAGTGGGGTTGTCTCTTCAAATTGTTTATGAGCTGATGAGTAAGCAGTGCCGTGGCCTTGACATTCACCTGAATAATTGAATCTATATAGTCAATTGAAGCATCTGCAAATGACATGGTCCCGCCCATTCCTGCATTGTTTATGAGGATACTTACATTGAAATTCTCGTTAATCCAGCAGGCCAGGTTCCTTATATTACTGTCAAATGAGAAATCGGTCTCTTTATAAAATGATTGAACCTGAAACTCTTCCCGTATCCAATGGGACAGATCGCCAAGATTTTGGCCTGGCAAACTTACCAGTATGACATTATATTTTCTTTTTGCAAGCTCTATTGCAAAAGCTCTTCCCAACCCCTGACTTGCACCTGTAATAACCGCAAATTGATCTTTCATCTTTTATCTCCTTATTTAATTTGAAATCCAGGGCAAAAGTAGAGATGTAAATGGGGCAAAAAGTTCAGATTGATAAATCCGAACTACTTTTTTTGTATTCAGATGGTGTCATTCCGGTAATCTTCTTGAAGAGGGTGTTAAATGTTGTTTTTGAGTTGAATCCGGACTCAAAGGCTATTCCCACTATTGAGTATTTATCCAGCTCTTTGTTCAAAAGCAGTTTTTTTGCCTTCTCGATCCTGAATTTATTGATAAGACTGTAAAAATTCTGGTTATACCCTTCATTGATCACATATGAGAGCTGATGGGGAGTTATGTCAAGTTTTTTTGCAAGCTTTCCAAGACTCAGTTCCAAATCAAGATAGAGCTCTTCGCTTACAATCAGATTATTTAGTTGAGCTTTAACTTCAACCATCCTCTCATCCGAAACCAATTTATTACGGTAAATTTCTGAATCGGGTTCGCTAACAATAAGTAAAACATCTGCACGCTCCTGAACATCTTCAGGAAAAATCTCTTTTTGTTTTAAAGCGTAGTACGCCGTAATAAGAATTACAAAATAGGTTAAAGCGTTCATATAGAGGTTGAGGGGAGCGTCAAAAAATAGCACGTTGAAGGTTGTTATTCCTATGACAAGGAAAAGAGATGCCCATACAATAAATTCGAGCCATTCAAGATCTATCCCCGAAGTGTTTGATGCAAATTGCTGGATATCTTTTTTGTGTTTTCTTATTGAAAGTAGTGATAACATGATATATGCAAGTCCGTGTAGTGGCATGAAAAAGTATAAAACCGGATTTAGATCGGCGGGAAGGATAGGTCTAGAATCAAAAGAGAGGTGTAGATAAGCGGAAGTACCAAAAAAAGCACTCCCCGGACTCCTATTTTATATTCAGGATTGGCAAAGCATCGGATGCTTATATAAAAATTGATAGGTGATGAGAACTGTATAATATTCAGTATAATAACAGAGTCCAGATAGATTTTTTGACCGGTCATAAGGTGTAAAATCTCTTCCAGCCAGAAAGAAGCCCAGATAAAACAGAAGAGTCCGAACCAGATGTTTGCTCTTTTATTGACATTAAGCGGATTCATAACCAGAATAAATCCAAGTAGTGTCAGAGAGCCGAAGATCAATATTCCCAACAAATTAACTATCATGTGCGGTATATTTGAAAATCTTTACAAAGATCAAAAATATTCTTTTCTAAGACACATAATTATCATAAATTTATAATCTTATGGAGAATTTTCCACTAACCCCTAAAAGTGCAATAAGCTGCACTATTTGCATAAAAACATTAGCAATCAAACTTAAATTTCTACTCGAAGTGCATTTAAATGCTCTATTTTTGGTTAGAATCAATTTTTTTAATATTTTTACAAATAAAAGGGCAATATTATGCACTTCGAAGAATTAATTAAGACAGTAAAAGAACGCAGAGAAGACCTCAAAGTCAATCAGGAAATTTTAGCAAATCTTTCAGGAGTTGGATTGAGAACACTAAAGCAATTTGAAAGTGGAAATGGGAACCCTACTTTGCAGACTATTAAGAAAATAGCAGACGCATTAGGTTTGGAAATTTGTTTAAAGGTTAAAACGAAAATAACAAATGAGGAGAGCAAAAATATTATATAAGAACCAGGAAGCAGGCGTGTTAATTGAACATGATAGTGGTTTTTTTACTTTTAGATATGATAATTTATGGATTGGTGATGAAGCCAAACCAGCTATAAGTCTGACATTGCCAAAATCTCAACAAGAATATCATTCAGATTTTTTATTCCCCTTTTTTTATAATATGCTTCCGGAGGGGTCAAATAAACAGATTATTTGTAAACTAAACAGATTGGACTCTAACGATTATTTTGGGATACTTCTCACTACAGCTGCTAACGATAATATTGGTGCAATAAAAGTTATTAAAATAGAATAATTTTATGATTTTAAACGAAATTAAAAATTGTCCGGGTACATTAGCTGAAGGTCATACAACTTATAGCAGAGCGTGTCTGTCAAAAGTATTTAAAGGAAGAAAGGTTAATCACATATTGCCGTATGATTCCCCGGCATCAAATCCCGAAACTGATGAACTATTTAATAATAACAGGAGGCAAATGTCAATTTCCGGTGTGCAGGAAAAATTTTCTGTTTTACTTGACAAAAACAAATTAAGACTCATCAATGAAGGAGAGCAAGGAGAGTATATTCTTAAACCTATTCCGAATGTGGGAAAAAAGCCAGAGTGCATGCCTGCTAATGAGCATTTAACGATGCAAATTGCAAAACAAGTTTATGGAATAGAAACAGCTGAAAACGCGCTTATATTTTTCAAGAATGGTTCTCCGGCATATATCACAAAAAGATTTGATTTAAAAGAAGACGGGTCGAAATTGGCACAAGAAGATTTTGCATCGCTCTCAGGAAGAACACCCCAAACCCATGGAGAGCACTACAAATATTCAGGTAATTATCTTGATTTATTTAGGATAATTAAAAAGTTCGTTCCCGCATATCAAATAGAAGCCTCAAAGCTTATAAAGTTGCTAATATTCAATTATATATTCTCTAATGGGGATGCTCATTATAAGAATTTTTCATTAATTGAAACGTCAATGGGAGATTTTAAATTAAGCCCTGCTTATGATTTATTGAATAGCAGGATACATGTTGAGGATAAAGATTTCGCTTTAGTTGATGGACTTTTACCAAAAAACCTGGCACAAGGTAAAATATCTGCACAGTTTAAGATTTTATCTGAGAAAGCAGGAATTAGTGAAAAAATTTATAACGACATAATAAATATAATGCTTAATAAGACTGAATTAGTTAATAAATTGACATTCTCTTCCTTTCTGGATGAAAAAACTAAAAAAAATTATTTTCAGTCTTATCTGACACGACTTAATAAGCTTTCGAAAGTTAATAATTAATTAAGTAGTCTAAAATCATGAGTTTAAAACTGGAAACAAAACGGCTATATATTAAGCCAATAAACCCAGATGACAAAGAGGCGATTTTCCGGTATCGCAGCGATAAAACAACAAATAAATATCAGGGATGGATTCCCGAAACGGTTGAAGATGTTGTGACCTTTATTGGTAAAACATCAAATGTGATTAACCAACCGGGAACATGGTTTCAGTTTGTAATTGTTGAAAATGAATCTCAAAAAATCATCGGAGATATAGGAGTCCACTTTCTTGAAAAAGATAATAAACAGGTTGAAATCGGATTTACTTTAGATAAAGATTTTCAAAATCAGGGATATGCAACCGAATCGCTGAAATGTGTTTTAAATTTTCTATTCAATGATCTTAACAAACACAGGGTTATAGCCTCTACAGATCCTGCAAATTTAAACTCAATAAAATTGCTGGAGAGACTTGGTTTCAGGAGAGAGGCCCACTTTGTCGAAAGTCTGTATATTGATGGCCGATGGGTTGATGACCTTATCTTTGCAATGATTGAGAAGGATTTGGAAAAAATATGAAAACAATTTACTTACTAATAGGGCAAAAAGGTAGTGGCAAATCCTTTATCGGAAAAATCTTTGACCAGGAGTTCGGGATAAGGTTTCTGCGTGTTGAGGATTGGGCCAGGCAGATAAAGAGGGGGCGCGAGATTGACGATGATACCTATCTGAGCCAGGTTTTTGAGGCGATTGAGGCAGGAGTCAGGGATTCACTGAAAAGTGCCAATGAAATAGTTTTTGAATCGACCGGCCTTACCCCGTACTTTGACCGGATGCTCGAAAATTTGCAGAGTGATTTCTGTGTAAAGACTATTTATATTAATGCGCAGGCAGATACCTGTTTAGCCCGGGTGAAGAGCAGAGACCTTACCATACACATTGATGTTTCGGACCAGCAGGTGAATATGATAAACGAAAAAGTGGTTGAATGTGCCTTCCGGGCCGACTTCCGGATTGAAAACGAGAACAAAAGCAGGGAAGAGCTTGTGCGTGATCTGACAGACTTTTGTGGAAAGCAAAAATTATCTGGTGGTTAAAATCCATTATTTTGAAATTTTAAAAGCGCTAAACGATTATGCCTCATTTATAGCGCATTGTACAAAAGTCTGTAAGATGAAAACCAAAAATATAAAGCCATGATAGCCATCACATTAATTACCATCCTGATCCCACTTACACTCCTTGTTACCTTCTTCATAGGAATTGCAAAGAAGAACAAAAGGTTGTGGATCACCTCACTAGTTTTTTTTATAATTATTTTACTTTTAGAAATAGCCTATTTTACATTCTCTACTGTTGAGAAGAGTTAAGAGATTTTATGCAAGCCATAGATTGCAAACTCTTTAGAACACTATTTTTTTGTTAAAGAGTATCTATTCAGTATGTTCTTTAAAAACTTTATCTGAATTTGTTGCTCGTTATCTTTCCAATACCGTGGCGGCACGGTATTACCCCACCAGTACCAATTCCCGTCGTGGAAGCCAAAAAGGAGTGTATTATCCCATTGTCCGGTTGAGGCAGATTTAATATAAACAGGCCATATCTGCCCTGTTACCAGATCTTTTGGTACAGTAGGGATACGCCATGGAACTGTTGATTCAAAATATTCAATCCAGTCAGTTATATTATCTTCAGTAACCTTATTATCCTGAATTTGATAAATACGTTTCATATCTCTATTCATGTAAGCAGAGTATTTACTAAGCAAACTATACACAGGTGATGAAAGGTCGAAAAAAGTTCCGCCGGTTTTAATTTTTGTAAAAATTGTATTATACTCTTCCACGGCTTTCAATTCATCAGGAGAGATGGTTGTGTTTAAATATGGATCGGGATACTGTATTGACATGCCCGCCAAATATTCTATGTATTTTTGGATAGAAGTGTCTGATACGGGTTTTATATTTTTTATAAAATGCTTAAGCTCTTTAAAGAACTTCTCAGGTTCGTCAATGAATGGAGAGTGCCCGCTTTTTGTGTAAATATTAATTATTGCATTTGGATGGAGCCTACCCATTCTTGTGATCTTTTTTTCAGACCATGAAAGATCCCAGGCACTTTCAACTATAAGGGTTGGAATAGGAGATTTATCAAAACAACCTTTAAGATTTACAGCATTAACTGAAGGGAAAACAGACTTTCTGAAATTGGTTTCCATATCATGGACCCAATTCATTGTTGCTTTATATACAATATCATCAGGTGAAGGCTTATAATAGTACTGCCTTTTCCAGTCACCATTCATAAAATTATTATAGACCAGCAATTGAGTATATTTTTTTTCATCCCAGTTCTCCTCAATTTTTCTCTTTGTCAATTCCTTCCTGATGTGTTGTATTGCAATTTCTTCGTCTGGTAAAATAAATTCGCTTTGTTGCCCTCCGCTGGGATCAATATTTGCTTCACCGCAAACCACAACAAGTGCTGATACATTTTGTGGATATTTTATTGTATAATATTGTGCCAGCAATCCTCCATACGAATGTCCTAAAACGACGATCTTTTCATAACCAAGAGATTTCCTTAGATTATCAAGATCTTCTGCAGCCTGCTGAATTGTATACCCCCCATCGGGCTTATAGTCTGATTGTCCACAACCTCTTTGATCATAATAAATTACATGACAAAATTTTTCGGCATTCTCAAATGCCGGATGGAAACCATGATGAGTACTACCCGGCCCGCCATGTATCAGTACAAGAGGGGTTCCCTTACCACCTTCTTCAACATACAACTCACATCCTCCAATATCTACTTTTTCATGATGCTTGTTAAGTTTTTGACAATATGAACTAACAACAGGAACATGAGTGTAAATTGAATCTTTTGCATCAGATATTCTATTAAAAATACTGATATTGTTGTTATCCTGTTCTGGGTTCTGACAACCGCACAAAATCAAAACACTAAAAATTACATAATTCAATCTTTTCATAATCAAAATTGTATAAATAAGTTACTTCTTAATTGCTCTTTAAAATTCAAAAATTTGCTACTGAATGTGTGTATAGCGCTGATAAACAGCAGTATGATTTAAAATTATTTAGTTGTGGTATCAAAGATAATGTTTTTTTCTATACTGTATTTCTTTTGATCTTTGCCCTCTTACGTTACTATTATTTAGAATTCCTGTTATCGTAAGATAAATGTTTGAGTAAATATTTAAATAACAATTACACTTCCAGAAATTTCAAATGTAAATTGAATGAAAAATTACTACATTTATGAGTTTAGTAAAAAATTGATCTGATTGAGGAAGATTAAGATTAAGTTACTACTCTTGAGTTTATTTAACTTTGACTAAGATATGGAAGAGATTAAAATCATGGATCTTACGCCGGATAATATTGCTGAGTACGGCTTTTGCGGGTATAAGGATGTAAAGAAACATGTCGAGCTGCGAAAGAAGATTGACTGGTATAAAGAGTATTATCCTAAAGGGCTCAGGGTGAAGATTGTATTTTCCAAAACGGATGGGTACCAGGGTATGCTGGAGTATATTCCGGGCAAATATGCACATCGTCCGGTTGATGCCGAAGGATATCTGTTCATTCATTGTCTTTTTGTGGGTTTTAAAAATGAATTCAAGGGCCGGGGGCTTGCAATGTCACTATTGGATGAGTGTATCAATGAGGCTAAAGCGGCAAAAATGCTGGGTGTATCTGTTGTTACCAGAAGGGGCCCTTTTATGGTGCATAACGAGATATTTTTTAAGAGAGGTTTTACGGTTGCAGATAGTGCCAGGCCGGATTTTGATTTGCTGGTTCTTAAATTTGATGAAAAATCGGCGAATCCGGGTTTTAAACAGGATATGGATTTGCATTTAAAGGAGTATGCAGATGGACTCACTATTATGCGTTCGGCACAATGTCCTTATACCGAGAAGAATGTCAATGCAATTGTTGAATCTGCAAACAAAATGAAGATCAGAACCCGATTGATTGATTTGGCAGATTATAATGCTGTTCAATCTGTTCCATGCGCTTTTGGCTCGTTTTGTATCATCTATAACGGAAAAGTTATAAGTCACCACCCCATAAGCAACACCAGGTTTGAGAATATAATATCACGAATATGAATAAAATTATATCTCTTCTGACTCTTTTTACATTTTTTACAATTTACAGCTTTTCTCAGAATGCAGGTGGGGTAAAAAGTATAAATGTAAAATACACTCCCGGGGCGAGTGATATATCTGCATTGATTAAGAATTATGAAATTCTGCCATTGGATGCCAAATCTGAGGCCTATGTGAAAAATCCGTGCAGAGAGATATTCACCGATTCATTAATTTTAATTATGGATGGGACGCAGAATAAGATCGTGATATTCAATTCGAGAGGAAAATTTTTAAACTCAATTTCAAAGAAGGGAAGAGGACCGCAGGAGTATAACTTTATTACCGACTTTTTCTATGATTCTCCAAATAGGGTCGTTTCGGTGGTTGACAGGGATAAAATCAAATCGTACAACCTTGAAGGAGAGTTTATCAGGGAGGTCTCACTTAGCTTCAATCCGAATAGGATAACATATTTACCCCCGGATTCCTATATAGTTGAAAAGGTTGTTCCGTCCGATCATCCGGAATCGGATTATTATATCCGCCTGACATATAAAAACTTTAAGACTAAATCTGCTCGTCTGCAATTAAAACCACTAACCGGCCCCGGATTCGGGGTGGAGGGACAGATTTACCGCACTTTGGTTAATGGCAAAGGCGGATACTTCTTCTCATATTTTGGAGATACTGTTTACCATATTAATAATGGGCAGATAAGACCTGCATACACTTTTAACTATGATAAAAAGACTACAATCGTAACTGAAGGAATCTTTAATCCGGAGGTTGATAAGACATATAGATATCTGAGCTATTTTGAATTATCCAATATTAATCTTCTGTTTTATTCTTTCAAAAATGAGTCTTATTGTATGGTAATAAACCCTACAACTGTAACTGCAAAATCATTTAAAACTCCATTTGTTCTGAGAGATGTTGTAGACGGGAAGGGTATTATACTAACGAACTCTTTGTCAATTGGCAAGTTAATCGAAATGATAGATCCCGGAATGAAAAAGTGTTTGAATCCAGCCATTCTTGAAAGCATTTTAAAAGATAACGAAAGCGGTATTCAATGTTTTGTGAAAATATCTTTTTAGAGTTTATTGTTAAATCCACTTCTCAATCTTTGGGGCTTCATAGCTCTCCATTTTGTCGAGTAAATCGTGGATTTTGTCTGTACCGAAACTTGACCCGCAAAATACTGTTAATCTTTTCATATCTTTGAATAGTCTAAAGATAAAACATTTTTCACTTAATGGTGAACAGGTTTTCAGGAATATTGCAGGAGTTAATTGACAGGGCTGTTGTTGGAGATGTTACAGATGTCGATTTTATTATGAGTCATCTTTCAGGTGATTCCGATTTTGCTATGACCAGATATGTCGACTTTGCTCTGAGCAATGTGAAAAATGTTGAGGGGATAGAAAGAATCAGATACTTTCTCTTTAACGGAACGTTGATCCAACGGAATTATGCAAGTTTATACCTGAATCGCTCCGGTGATTGGGAATCGGTGAAGGAGGCTTTCACTAAGGGGCTGATTGATGAAACACAGGCGTTTGCAAGATAATTCACAATACTTTATAAATTTAAAGCCTAGATTTTTTCAGGAAATATTATTAATAATTTTTAAATTTTAAGAAAATGACCAAAATCAGTAATGCCTTTTTGACTTTTAACCAGGAGGCTCCCGATCATGCAAAGGCGTGGTCAGAAATGGTGGGTGCAATTTCAAGTGCTAATGTTCTTGACAGTAAAACAACTGCCCTTATTTACATAGGGATATTGGCTGCTCTTGGGATGGAAAACGGGATTCCTTTTCACGTTGGAGCTGCAAAAAGTGCCGGAGCAACAAAACAGGAGGTGATTCATGCAGTTCTTATTGGACTGCCCCCTGCAGGACATAGAGTTACACAAGTTTTGCCGTTGATTGTTGAGTCGTATGATAATGCTTAATATTTTCAAATAATGAAACACTCTGTAAAAACCATTTTTTTAATTACTACTTTATTTATAATCACTTGTGATAATATTACCGCCCAACAAGCTCAAAAACCTAAGGAGGTTAATGAATTGATTTTCATTTGGGGTGGGGATATCAACAGGAAGTTTGTGGGATATGTGGCCGATCTGACCGGGAAGGAAAGCCCAAGGATTTGCTATCTGCCTACTGCCAGTGGAGATAATGAGGAGAACATCAAATATTGGAATAATATCTGCAAGGCACTTAATATTGAGTCTCTTATAATGAAAGTTTGGGTGAGCTCATCTGAAAAGAATAAATCTTTTGAAGAGGTGTTGCTAAGTTCGGATGCTATTGTGGTAGGTGGAGGTAATACTTTGAATATGATTGGCATATGGAAAGCGCAGGGGATAGATACGGTTATGAAAAAGGCTCTGAAGAGGGGTATGATTCTGGCCGGTGGGAGCGCGGGATCCATTTGCTGGTTTAGAAATGGGATAAGTGATTCACGCCCTGTGAATCTGAGCGTTGTTAACGGGCTTGGTTTTTTGGATTATAGCAATTGCCCTCACTATTCTGAAGTCAGACGGGCGGATTTGTATCATAAAATGGTCAAGGAGAAAAAGATGCAGGCCGGATATGCTACTGATGAATTGGCTGGTATACTTTTCAAAAATGGGAAAGCTGTCGATTTTGTAAGTCAGAGTGATATGCACAACTCATATTTTGTAAGCAGGGTGAATGGGGAGGTGAAATCGGTAAAAATTGAATCAAGATATTTACTTAATAAAAATGCAATTCCTGAGGGGAGTTATACTTCAGTCCCGGTGAACAAAAAGCTTGGTGAGCTTACAAATGTAAGTGACAGATCTACGCCTCTTAATGCCTATTTCTCGGAAATTAAGGCAACGCAACTTGACAAAGACGGGTTAAGCGAAAAGGGCCGTAACAGAATTATGAATATATCTGTTCGTAAGATAATTATTTATAAAAACATGCTTGCCGGAGTTGTGAATGACACCTATCTTGATTCATTTGGATACGGTATGTGGTATTTTTATAACAATAACGGCACCTGGGTGAGTATGGGTGAGGATATCGGAGGAAAAACAGTTTTTGAGAGTGAATTAACTTTCAGAGAAAAAGCAGAGGTGATACTTAAAAGTGTAATAGAAAAATTTGAAAAATGAATTCTAAAAATTTTGAGATTAAATCTTTGATAGATATAGATTTTGAATTTATATATAAAGCATTTGAACAGGCATTTGCCGATTATGAGATTCAATTAAATGGAAATCAGCTGAAAGCCATGTTGACTAGGAGAGGTTTCTCAGCAGATCTTTCTTTTGGTGCGTTTGAAGGAGATAATTTAGTATCCTTTACATTTAATGGAATTGGAGTTTTCAACGGAGTACCAACTGCCTATGATACAGGAACCGGGACTCTTAAGGATTATCGTGGAATGGGTCTGGCAACAAAGATTTTCGAATACTCTATTCCATATTTAAAGGAACATAATATAAAACAATATCTGCTTGAGGTGTTGCAACACAACACAAAGGCTGTCTCAGTTTACAAAAATCTGGGATTTGAGGTCTCACGTGAATTCAATTACTTTATTCAGGACAAAGATAAAATTCAGAATGTTATTAAAACTTCTGATATTAACTGCTCTGTCAAAGAGATTAATATTGGTGATATAGAATTAATTACTGAATTCCGGGATTTTTATCCCTCATGGCAGAATAGTTTTGAGTCTATCAAAAGATCTTTGAGTAATTTTGTTTTTTTTGGAGCGTTTGCAGACAATAAACTAATGGGATATTGTGTGTTTGAACCCAATTCAGGAGATATTACTCAAATAGCTGTTGATAAAAAAAATAGAAGAAGAGGAATTGGATCCTTATTAATTAAAAAAGCCGTTGAACTCAATAAAAGCAATATAATCAAAGTTATAAATACAGACGTGTTATGTAATTCAATTACAGAATTTTTGAATGCAAAAAATATTGAATTAAAGGGCCAGCAATTTGAGATGATAAAATTGCTGTGACATATAATTAATACACTATTTGAATTTAAATATGGCAGAATTTTGGGAGACAAATTTTAGAGAAAAGCAGGAAATGTGGGGTTGGGAACCTGCCGATTCAGCAATACAGACAGTTGAGTTATTTAAGAGATATAGTTTGAACAGTATTCTCATTCCCGGATTCGGATATGGTAGAAACGCCAGGATTTTTCATGAGAATGGATTCAAAGTAACCGGGATTGAAATATCTGAAACTGCAATTCATTTAGCAAGAAAGCAATTTGGAGATAGTATAAAAGTCTATCATGGTTCTGTTTCATCTATGCCGTTTGATCAGGAAAAATATGATGGAATATTCTGTTATGCTCTGATTCATTTACTAAATGTAGAAGAACGGAAGAAGCTTATTAAAGACTGTTATGATCAGCTAAAACCAGATGGTCTGATGGTCTTTATATCAATTTCAAAAAATGATTTCAGATTTGGTCAGGGGAAAGAGATTTACAAAGACACATTTGAAACATGGCCAGGGGTTACGCTGTTTTTTTATGATAAAGAATCAATTAATTTGGAATTTGGTACTTATGGCTTAATAGATTATGAGGAGATTTGTGAACCGACATTAAGTGTAGAGAATAAACCTTCTCAAAGATTTACAAAAATAGTTTGCAGGAAAGGGAGATCACCTGAATTATAATGGTTGATATTTTTGACATTAATATCTGATTTTAAAATAGTCCATTATAGCTTTAAAATTATCCTGAGCAGAGAGACAGGTGTCAAGCAGATAACCTTTCTGATATTTCCATTGTTGCAAGCCTTTGTAATAGAACATCTTCATCTCATCTGTGATAATAAATGGAACAAATCCGTTTGCAAGACACTCTTTGAATAAGATAAGTCTTCCCACACGACCATTGCCATCCTGGAATGGGTGGATTGCTTCAAAACGATAATGAAAATCAATTATATCTTCAAACTGTTTACTCTGTTTCGAGTTGTACTGCTTAAGCAATGCTACCATCTCCCGATGAACATCCTGCGGCAGGCAGGTCTCCTCTCCTCCAACCTCATTTGGAATGCGCTTGTAATCTCCTGTTTCAAACCACTCTTTGCGGCTATCCGATGTTCCCTCTTTTAACTTTTTGTGTAACAATTTTATAAGACTTTCGGACAACAGCTCTTCGGCATTGTCTATTATAGTATCCACACAGTGAAAATGATTAATAGTCTCAATAATATCATCTACATTAACACTCTCTTTGCTTATTCCTAAAGTATTAGTCTCAAAAATATACCTTGTCTGTTCCTGAGTAAGCCTGCTCCCCTCAATATGATTTGAGTTGTAAGTAAGATCTATCTGAATTCTATGGTAGATTCCACCCCTTAATTTCATCTCCTTTTGCTCTCTGACTGCTTTAAGTAAAGGAGTTGGCTTATTTGCTTTTTTTGTACGTGAAGGTAGTATGGCATCTGCCGGGATGTTCCATGTTTTACCGGTAATAAATGCTCCCTCAATTTTTCCCATATAGCAATGGTTTCTGACTGTGCGTTCAGAAACATTGAACTTTTTGGCGAACTCAACAACTGAAGTATATTCCATATTCTTGACTATCGGCAAAATTTTGTTAAAATTGTCTATAAAAATAGATATTTTTGCCGATACCGGCAAATATCCTCCTCTTTGGTGATGAAATCAGGTTTTATTTAGCAGGCTGTGACGGAAGCTGTAGGCGAAGTAGAGCGCAAGACCAATTGCCATCCAAACGATAAACCTTACCCAGTTTGCAATGCCTAGTTCGGTTATGAGGTAGATATTTGTGAGAAGTCCAAGTACGGGGATGAGGGAAAGCTCTTTCTTAACTGCGAAATATAATATTATTGAGGCCGATATTATAAATCCCCACATTGGTATTTTGTGCTTGAAGATCTCCCAGGAGTCGTATGTCAGGAAGGTTTTTATACCATGGGCATTAAAATAGAATAGCAGAATCACTGCAATCACTGTTGCGGGCAGCAGGATATAGCGGCTATTGTAGTATGGAACTCGGAATCCGCCCCCCTTTACTTTGCCTTTTTTCTGGTCTTTGTTTATTATGAGAATTCCTCCGCACACAACAATGAAGGCGAAGAGTGTTCCAATACTTGTGAGATCGGTTACCTCTGTGAGATTCATGAAGAGAGATGGAAGAGCTACGAAAAATCCGGTAACGACAGTAGCAAAGGATGGGGTTTTAAATCTTTTGTGAACCTTTGAAAAACGGGGTGGGAGCAACCCGTCACGGCTCATACTCATCCAGATTCTTGGTTGTCCAACCTGGAAAACCAAAAGAACGCTTGCCATTGCCACTATTGCACTTACTGCAATAACCCCAGAAATCCAGTCCAGATTAAGTTTGTGGAATACGAAATAGAGAGGATCTCCAACACCAAGTTCCTTGTAACTAACCATCCCCGTAATGACAAGGCTTATTGCAACATATAATACTATGCAGATGATGAGACTGTAGAAAATTGCCTTTGGCAGGTCTCGTTGCGGGTTTTTACACTCCTCGGCAGTTGTGGAGATGGCGTCAAAACCAATGAATGCAAAGAAGACTGCTGATACCCCCTTGAGAACGCCGCCTACTCCATTTGGGGCAAAAGGGGACCAGTTATCGGGGTTAACATAAAATGATCCGACAGCAATTACCAGAAGTAAAATGAGCATCTTTATGACCACCATTATATTGCTTGCTATTTTGGTCTCGGTAATACCTACGTAAACAAGTACGGTAATGAGTACAACTATTGAAAATGCGGGAATATCTGCAATAAACCTTATCCCGAAAAACTGGGGTGCAGTTGTCCATGCTAAATAGGACTCCTGTAATGAGTGTGTCAGGGAGCTGAATTCTGCTCCTGAAGCCATCTGGGCTGCTGCTTCGTTAAATCCCCGGCTGGCCGATAAGAAATCGGTTGTTATGTATTGTGGTAAAGTTAGGCCAAATCCGTCCATCATTCCGGTAAAGTAGTCTGACCAGGATATGGCCACAGCGATGTTTCCAACGGCATACTCCATTATGAGACTCCACCCTATTATCCACGCAACCAACTCTCCAAAACTAACATAGGAGTATGTGTAGGCGCTCCCGCTCACCGGGATGCGTGAAGCAAATTCGGCATAACACAACGCCGAGAATCCGCAAGCAATAGCTGTGAATATAAAGAGGAGGGAGACAGCCGGCCCGCCATTGTAGGCAGCATTGCCAATTGTGCTGAAAATCCCGGCACCCACAATCCCTGCAACGCCAAGGGCTGTAAGGTCCAGAACTGTTAGATTTTTTTTGAGGTGTGCACCCTCTTCCTGAGATGAGGAATCTGATTCTATTTGGGAGAGTGATTTTGTGCGGGAGTATTTCTCAAACATCGATTTTTAAGTTTAGCGCATAAATTTCAGAAATTATTACGCCAAATCAAAAAAAAATTAGAGGGAACAACCTCCGTATGTATAACGTTTCCTGTAATCCTGAGGAGAGAGGCCGGTGTATTTGCGGAAGGATTTGCGAAAAGATGAAAAGTCGCTGTACCCGGTCTTTACAGCGATGTCAATTAATTGGTTATGCGCGTCTTCCATCATGGTTTTTGCCGCCTCTATTTTTGTCCTTTGCATGTAAACGAACGGTGTGTCACCGGTGGCCTGCTTAAAGCGGCGAAGAAAATTCCTTTTACTCATGTTTGTGGTGTTTGCGAGTTCATCAATTGAAATGAACTCAGAAACACGCTTTTCAATGGTCTGTTGTGCAATAAGCACCGGATCGTCTCCATGGGTTTTCTGCCCGTTAAAGATGGTATAGGGGCTTTGCAAAAACCTGTCATTATCTATGAGCAATATTTTGGACATGAAGATTGCCAGCTCTTTGCTCATGTATTTTTCAATAAGATATATCATTAAATTCTGGAAGGATGATGCTCCTCCGCTCATGCATATTCGATTGTGGTCTATGAGCATCCGGTCAATGACCAGCTCGGTCTTGGGGAATCTTGATTCAAATTCACGGGCATAGACCCAGTGGGTGGTTGCAGATTTGTTTTCGAGCAGGCCTGTAGCTGCAAGTATGAATGAACCGGTGCAGACAGTTGCAATATCGGTTCCCAAGTCGTAAAACTCCCGGATTTTTGAGATCATTTCTGAATTAGATAGTACTGAGGCGACGTCTCTGTCAAATCCGGGAATCACAAGGATGTCTGGTCTCTCAATATCATAGATTTTAGTCTCTGCCTGGTAGGGGTTTCCGTAGCTGCCCTCTATCGATTTCTCATGTGTAGATGATGCAATGACTAGATTGCAAGTCTGTTTTGATTTGAATCTGCCTGGGTAAACCTGGGCAATTCTGCAGGTTTTCTGAAACATTTCGTATGAGCCGATGAGGCTCCAGAGGGAACATTTGGGGTAGGCAAGGAATGCGATAGTCATATCTTCATATTTAAGTTCGACAAAAGTAGATATTAAATATGGCAATATCAACATACAAAATTGGCAATAGCGCCACTTTTTTTTGTGAAAAATCGGGATACATTTGCACCGTAATTTAAATTTTAAAAGTTATGGCAGATAAAAGTAAACAGCTGACAACCTCTTTAACCCTTGTAAATGATCGTTTATTATTCGAGGGTAGTGTTGAGGGAAATAGTCCCGTTGCAATAGATTACATACCGCCTTTTGGTGACGGTCTTGGCTATACATCTTTGGAATTGATGTTGTTAAGCCTGTCGTCATGCGTTGGGACTGCGCTTCTGGTGCTTCTCAGAAGAGGAGGTAAAACCATTGAGAAATTCTCAATAAAGTCGGAGGGCATCCGTCGTCAGGTTCATCCGACTGCATTTGAGGAGATTCATCTGCACATTGAAACTAAAGCGGCAAACCTTACTTCACAGGAGTTTGAGAAGACACTGACTATGATTGAGAATATCTGCCCGGTTTGGTATATGATTAAAGGGAGTACAAAGGTTATTTTCCACCATAATATTGAAGCTTAAGATGAATAGAATAATTCCTGATAAACAGAGTGCAGCGGTTTGCGGATTGTTATGTAAATCCTGCGGGATATATATTGCTACAGAGCAGAATAATAATGAAGTGCTTAACAGGATTGCTGCAAAGCTTAATATCCCTTTCGATAAGGTTCGGTGCAGCGGATGCCGTGGTGATCTGCTTTCGGCACATTGTGTATCTTGTTATTTCAGAGAGTGCAGCGTGAAGCGTGGAATTGAGTTTTGCTCGGAGTGCAACGAGTTCCCTTGTGAGAAACTCAGAGATTTTCAGACAAAAATGCCACACAGGGTTGATTTGTACAGATCTCTGGAGAGAATTAAGGAGGCGGGTTGGGAAAAATGGTATGTGGAAGCGGTCGAAAGACACTCCTGTTCAAAGTGTAATTGCCTGAATGGCTGGTACGATTTATCCTGCAGAGGTTGTGGGAATACTCCATCTACACCTTTTGCCGCCGATAATTTTGATAAACTTAGTATATTCGGGAAATAATTTTTGAAGTGAGTTTTAGAAAATTTATTGAAAAGTACTCAGAGATAAGCGATTCCGATTGGGAAATTATTGAAGAGCTTTTTACGGAGAGAGTTTTCGAAAAAAATGAGACCATTCTGCAGGAGGGTAGTGTATGCCGCTATTTCTACTTTCTGGAGAGTGGATTGATCAGATTCTACAATAATATTGATGGTAATGATATTACCAAGACTTTTACCATTGCACCATACTGTTTTACCTCGAAGATCAGTTTCAGGAAGCAGACAGCATCTGTGGAGGGGATCCAGGCGCTTGAGAGAACAGTAGTCTGGCAGATATCTGCAGAAAACTTCAAAAAACTGGAGTCGTTAAATTCGTGGAATATCTTTATTAAGAGGCTTTTGAATGAAATCCAGGAGTTTTCGGAGTCATTTTACCTTGAAATCAGAACAATGACGGCTCAGGAGAGATATTTGAAGATATTGGAAGAGTATCCCGAAGAGCTTGTTTGTAAAATCCCGCTTAAACACCTCTCCTCTTTTTTAGGAATTGCTCCCCAGTCTTTGAGCAGAATCAGAAAAAATTTCACAAAAAATAAAAAATTAACATAGGTGAATTTTAATCTTAGGATTAATAGTGAGTTTTGCACCGTTTTTTAAATCGGATATAATGCAAAGTTTAAGAAGTAAGTTTTTTATATGGTTAATTAAGAACAGGCATCTGTTTAAATTCAAACTTAAACCGGAGGTTGTGGATGAGAACTTTTCGGTGAAAAAGTTTCGGGACGACATAGATCGGGTATCGGCAAGGGTAAAATTGCCGGGTTCAGTTTCGGTCGAGGAAGTTTCGGCAGCGGGGATAAATGCCGAGTGGATAATTCCTGAAAACCCGGTGGATGAAAAGGTGCTTCTCTATATTCATGGCGGGGGCTTTATATCAGGTTCGTGTCTGACACACAGGATGCATGTTGCAAAATTTGCTGTTGAGTGCAGGATTAGATCGCTTGTGTTCGATTACAGAGTGGCTCCGGAACACCCGTTCCCGGCTGCTTTGGACGATTGTGTAATGGTCTACAAGTGGTTACTTAAAGAGGGCTATAAACCGGAAAACATAATTATCGGGGGTGAATCTGCCGGAGCTAACCTGACTCTTACTCTATTATTAGCCTTGAAAGATGAGAGGATTGCCCTGCCAAAAGCTGCTTTTTCGATCTCTCCGATTACCGATTTGAGTTGCAGCGCAAAATCGTTTGAGTACAACGCTAAAAAAGACGTTGCTCCAATGGGCTCCTGGAGAGTCTGGACCAATTTCTATATTGCCGGAAATGATACCAATAATCCACTGCTTTCACCACTCTTCGGGAATTTTGCGGGGATCCCGCCATTGTATATCTGCGTTGGGACTCACGAAATTCATCTGGAAGATTGTATAAATGTTGCTAAGGTTGCCCGGGATCATGGTGTAGATGTAACTCTTCGCAAATGGGAGGGGATGATTCACGCTTTTCCGCTTCTGACACCACTGTTTCCCGAAGCGAAGCAGGCATTTTTCGAGGTTTGCGATTTTATTAAACATCGTTAATTGTAGCTCAATTATTAATTGAATATGGCTCAATAAAATTGATTTTTGAGCCATATTTATTATCTTTATGAGCCAAAAGGGATGTCATGATAAATAATAGGGAGCAACGTATTATAGCTTTTATTGAAAGAAGAGGAGCTTGTTCTTCAAAAGAAATTTTTGAGAGCGCTGGGTTAACAATGAGTTATGCAACACTTAAGAGGGTTCTTGCAAAGTTATTATTGAATAATTATATAATAACTCAAGGACAGGGTAAGGGGACAAAATATTTAATATCGGCTATTTATAATATAATTAAGCCTGTTGATATAGAGAAATATTATAAAGAGGAGATTGACCAGAGAAAGATCAAGGTGAGTTTTGATTTTGAGGTGATCAATGATGTTTTATCAAATAACGATCTTTTTAAGGAAGAAGAGTTGTTGAAACTAAATGCTCTTCAAGAGTTGTTTAAAAAAAATATTTCCCAGTTATCTACTTATGAGTATAAAAATGAATTTGAGCGTTTGGCAATTGATTTAAGTTGGAAATCCTCACAGATTGAAGGAAATACATACTCCTTACTAGAAACGGAAAAACTTCTGAAAGATAAAGAGACTGCTGCCGGAAAAACAAAGGAGGAGGCGATAATGCTTTTAAATCATAAAGAGGCAATGGATTTTATTTTAGATAATCAGGATTATATTAATGATGTTTCTGTTTCTAAAATAGTTGATATACACAGCATTTTGGTCAAGGAACTTAATATTGAAAAAAATTTAAGAAAAAGACGAGTAGGGATATCAGGCACAAATTATCGCCCTTTGGACAATGAATTCCAAATAGCTGAAGCATTAGAAAAAACATGTTCTATTATAAATTGTAAAAAAACTGTTTTTGAAAAAGCGCTGTTATCATTGGCACTAATTTCTTATATCCAGCCATTTGTAGATGGTAATAAAAGAACGGCCAGGATTGTAAGTAACGCAGTTCTTATTAGTGAAGGTCATTGTCCATTGTCTTTCAGAACTGTGGACTCAATTGATTATAAGAAAGCTATGCTTTTATTTTATGAACAGAATAATATTTCAGCAGTTAAAGAGATTTTTATAAAACAATATGAATTTGCGGTTAGTACCTATTTTTAGGTCAGAATTCACTGTTTGTCGAATTTTACTTTCTTAATTGATTGATATACTTAACAATGAATTGCCTCAATTGACGCTTGAGCTTGTAAAGGTATTGTGGTCAAAGACATATAACAGAGAGGGCAATCCTGATTGGTCTCACATTCTTCCATATTATGATGATAATATCTATTTCAAAGAAACGATTCAGAAAATTCATGGTATAGAGCCGTTTACAGAGATGACCAAACGATTGTCAATGCGCTCGAAAGATTTGAAGATGAAAATTGTTTAAGCGTTAATGGTTGATAATGTTGTTTTTCTGGAGTGTGAGATGACATTAAGTTTTAAGCAGATTCAGCATAAATAGCGAGGGGAAAATTTTCGAGCAAAGAGATTATTACTATTTATGGGGTGATATTTTTGATAATATTCCAAGGTTCTGCAAGGCTTACAGAAGGAAGTACGCTTCAATGGGGGCAAATATTCTGGCAGTAAACAGAAACAGACAGAAATCGGAAGCTCTGAAGGTTCAATTGTAGGATGGTCATTCAAAAAGAGGATGCCTGTTGTAAATAAGATTCAGATCTCCGACCGCTCCGTAATCACACCATTTGCAACAATTTATCAGGCAGGGCAATGGGCCTGCAGCCCGGCAGGTGTCCCGATGTCTATACTTACCGGGCGGTTGGCCGCCGATAAGATTATAAAAAAGTAAGACCCAAAGATGAAGTTTTGCCTTCTCAATGATTTAACACCTTCATCATAAAATAAAGCTCCCTCATCAGTAATATCCCTGCAATTGGAATATTTTATTCATTATGGAGATTATTATGAAATACTTTTGCCGAAACATCTGTTTATGAAAGTAAAATCACTAAAATCACTTGCTGTAATTTTTGCAATCGGAGGGATGTGGGACACAATTGCGGGATTTATTTATATCTTTATTATAGGCTCAGGGAGAGTTATTGATAATCCTCCTATTGACCCTTTTTATGCAATCTTTCTGGGATCATTCTTTTTGTGTTTTGCATTTATGCAGATACTCTCGTCTTTTAATATAAGACGTTATGCGTTTAACGTTGGTTGCCTGATTTTTGGGAGATTTTTCTATGTCATAGTCCTATGCTATTTTATGTTTTTTGTCGGGGATTTCCCGTCAACTTTTTGGTTTACAGGGATAATTGACGGAATTCTAGCCATTTTGAATATTCTGTTTGCAATTAACGGAGGTTTAAGAATGCGAGATCTGTTTCTTCCAGAAATAGATATGCCTGCAATTAATTAAAAAATTTAATCATGAAGAGATCTGTTTCTATACTTTTATTTCTTGTAATATCCTTATACTCAGCAAATGCTCAAGGTCCGGAGTTGAGTTATTTTTTAGAATCAAACACAATAATACCATGGGCAGGCGGCCAACTTTATTTTAAAAGCGGATCATATAGGGATATTAAGTTTTTTCCAGTCAATGCATCTTTCAGAGGACCTTTGGGTACAGTTAACTATTCTAAAGATATTGAAGTTAATGGAAAACTGATTTTATGTCTGAGGAGCTGGGATAAATATAACCATAAGAATTTCCTGAATGTTTTTAAAGATAAAATTCTGTTATTTAATTATGATCAGTTCAATAACGATACTCCAGGTTGCTCATTATCTGAGTGTATTTCTGAACTTTCCGGTACCGGGGTAAAAGCGATTGTTTTGTTTTCAATTAAAGATGATTACCCGTTTATTAAAATTAAAGATGATTTAGCTTCTAATTCGGATATTCCGGTTATTTCAATTGATAAAAAGGGTTTTAATTCTGTGCTTATCGCCTCAGGTTATGATTCCGAAGAGTTCTTCCAGGATTTAAATAGTAATAATCTTGAAGAGGCGATTGATCTTATTACATCTTTAAGATTCTCAATAAAAGGTAATTTCAAAAAATATGAGTCACCATTTCTGACTGTCCGGTTTAATGAATGTCTGATTGATTCTTTAGAGATGAAAAAGGTAGTTGATATTAATAACATGGCATTAGACTTTATCTATACACTTTTCAAATCAATAAATCCAGAAAAGAGAACTTTTAATATTACCTATTTTTCTGACTATGACGAAAAACTGTTTTACACATCACATTGGGGAAAGGGCTTGGCTAATGGTGGAGATATCTTTTCTGTATTTGAGGAGAGTATTCCTGCTTTTGAATTGTCTGTACATGAACTTACACACACCTTTTTTTATAAAAATTGGGGTGGTAACTGCTCTTTTCTGAGTGAGGGGATTGCAATGTATGCCGAAAACAGATCAATTGGCTCGAATGATAACAATGCGAAGACTCTGTTATATCTTCAACGGGGAGAGTTACTCCCTCTGGAGAGTTTAATTGATATAGAGATTGGTGCAGATGAGAGATATACCCGAATGGGTTATTATGCGTCAGGCTCCTTTACAGAATTCCTGATAGAAAATTTTGGTTTAGGGAAATTTCTTGATTTATGGAATCTGGAAAAAGGATGGGCAAAGGTTTATAATTTAACACTTTCTGAATTGGAGAGGGATTGGCATTGTTGGTTAAAAGAGGGTGGCGTTAAAATCTGAATTTTATAGATCAAAGCATTATCTTTGGCATATAAAACTACTCTATGGATAATACAAGAATTTTTAAGATGGCTTTTGCCGATGTCTATCCATTTTATGTGCAAAAGGCAGAGAGAAAAGGTCGTACCAAAACAGAGGTAGATACAGTTATCTTCTGGTTAACCGGATATGACCAGGCCTCTTTAGATAAGCAGATCTCTTTAAGAGTTGATTTTGAGACCTTTTTTGCTCATGCCCCTATGATAAATCCCAATGCTTCGAAAATAAAGGGTGTTATCTGCGGATACCGGGTGGAAGATATTAAGGATAAGTTAATGCAACAGATCCGCTACCTGGATAAACTGGTGGATGATCTGGCAAAAGGAAAATCGTTGGAAAAGATATTATTAAAATGAGAGTTAAAATTGGATTGGTATTATTGCTGGTTATTTTGATTTCGGGTAGTGTGCAGGCCATTATGCCTGACAGAAAATACCGCTTCTATCCTGAAAAACTTGGCTTGATTTACAGAGATTTGGAGGTAAAAACGCCGGATGGTTTAAGGATTAAAACCTGGTTATATCCTGCTCAGGATTCATTGTCTGCAAAGGAGTTGGAGCAGGCATGGAGTTCCGGTCAGAAGAGGGCTTACAAAACTTTGGATAGCAAGAAGAGGCCAACCGTTATAATCTGCAATGGTGATGCCGGAAATATGTCGTGGCAGCAGTACTATATGGCAATGAATTATACTGCAAATGGTTATAATGTTGTGACCTTTGACTGGCGTGGGTTCGGGGAGAGCGATGATTGGAAGATGAATACAGATTATCTGGTTTATACAGAGTTGCTTATTGATTATAACTCGGTTATTGATGTCGTTATTAAACAACCTGAGGTTGATGCTCGTCGGCTGGCTGTAATTGGTTGGTCTACCGGGGCATATCTCTCAATGGCTGCCGCTTTAAAAAGAAAAGAGGTAAAATGTTTTATAGGTCAGGCTCTTATGTCATCCTTCGAAGAGGTACTTCCTATTATCAGAAATATTCCAAAAAATATTGGTAGGAATTTAATTGTTCCGGCCGACTATCCGCTTGAATTAAACCCGATTAACATAGCTCCTTATTTCCATAAGGCAACACTCCTGATTGTTGGTGAGAATGATGAGAGGACTCCGGTGTGGATGAGTGAAAAGATACAGAAAGCAATCCCAGGCAAGTGCGAGACCTGGATAGTTCCCGGAGCCACCCATGGCGGACCCGATGGGCCGACAAAGAATTTTAAATTGTATAACAGGAAAATTGTAGAATTCTTGAACCGAAATTTATAACCTTATAGCTCACCAAGAACCTTGGCAAGGTTGGGTAACCTTGCCAAGGTTCTTAGGTGTGCACTGCCAAAAGGGCAATTTATTGTCGAAATTGCTTGTTTTGTAGTGCAAATTGTTTATATTTGTGCAAATATTCTGAAAAACATCTAGATATGGAGGCATTATTTGCAAAATTTAAATCAATTCTGAATAGTGTTCCAACAGGATTTGTTCGATATCTGCACGATAATGTTCTGTGGGATAATCGTTTAATTGCAATTTTGGGTACCAGGGGTGTGGGAAAGACAACTTTAATTCTGCAACACATTAAGCTTTACGGTATTATTGATGAATCATTATTTGTTACGGCAGATGATCTCTATTTTACCTCTAACACGTTGTATGATATGGCATTGAAATTTTTTCACAGTGGAGGGAAATCACTTTATATCGACGAAATCCACAAGTACAAAGGGTGGTCAACCGAGATAAAAAATATTTATGATACTATTCCGGATCTAAAAGTTGTTTATACCGGATCATCTATTCTGGATCTTGAGAAAGGTGGAGCCGATCTGAGCAGAAGGAAGTTGCAATATTATCTTTCAGGAATGTCTTTCAGGGAGTATCTGGCTATAGCAAAATCTATTGACCTCCCGGTCCACTCATTGGAAGATATTCTTAAACACGACATTAAGTTCCCTTACGAAAATATGCGGCCACTGGCATTATTTAAAGAGTATCAGCAATTTGGTTACTACCCATTCTCAAATGAAGGAGGCTATTATATGAGGCTGAACAGTATCCTGAATCAGACCCTTGAAAATGATATCCCGTTTTTTGCACAGATGAATGTTTCAACGTCGCGAAAATTGAAGAAACTTCTCTATATCATAGCACAAAGTGTTCCATTCAAACCAAATTTTTCAAAATTATCAAGAGATTTGGAGATGACAAGGAACTCTTTGCCTGATCTGATGTTTTACCTTGAAAAAGCTGGAGTTATAAACCAACTCAGAGCAGATACAAAAGGGGTAAAACTCCTTGGTAAGGTAGATAAAGTTTACCTGGGTAATACAAATCTTGCTTATGCAATATCGGACTCTTTACCCGATATCGGCAATTTAAGGGAGACAACTTTTCTCACTCTTATGAGGGTTACACAAAATGTCACCTCCTCGTCTGTTTCAGATTTTTCCATTGGCAGATTAACATTTGAAGTTGGTGGCAAGGGAAAGAGTGGCAGGCAGATAGCTGGAGTCAGAAATGGATTTATTGTAAAAGATGATATTGAAACCGGGTCAGGAAACATTGTCCCTCTTTGGGCATTTGGTCTTACATATTAGATAGTTATGACACTCGAACAGTTAGGATACAACAGCAAAATTGAAGAGCTTGTGATTGAAAACAGTCTCAGGGAGTTTGAGATTGGAAGGGTAATTTCTGAACACAAAGAGAGGTATATTGTCAGAACTGAAAAAGGTGAGTTTGAAGCGGAAATTACCGGAAACTTACGATTTACGGCCGGGAGCCGCTCCGATTTTCCGGCTGTTGGGGATTGGGTTGCCCTTACGATTTTTGGCAACGAACTTGCAATAATACATAAAATTATACCCAGAATATCTGCAATTTCCAGGCAGGCCGTGGGGCAGTTCGGGAATATTCAGATAATAGCGGCAAACATCGATTATGCCCTTCTTGTTCAGGCTTGTGACAGAGATTTTAACATTAACAGACTTGAGAGGTATCTGACAATTTGCCACTCGTCAAAAGTTACACCGGTTATTGTTTTGACAAAAACCGATCTGCTTCCGGAGGCCTCCGTAAAAGAGATTGTAATGCAGATAAATAGTCGTGTCAAGGGTGTTCCGGTTTATGCTGTAAGTAATGAGACACATGAAGGCTACGATAATTTGAAGTGTATCCTGGTAAACGGCAAGACTTTTTGCATGCTTGGCTCTTCGGGTGTAGGGAAATCTACCCTTTTGAATAACATGTCGGGCAGGCCTGTAATGAAAACCGGCTCGATAAGCGAGAGCACAAACAAAGGAAAACATGTTACCAGCCACCGGGAGCTGATTGTTCTGGAAAGCGGTGGAATTCTTATAGATAATCCCGGAATGAGAGAGGTGGGGATAGTGGACCAGGGAGGTGGCCTGGAGGTTACATTCGATTTTATAAGTGACCTCTCCGTAAATTGCCGGTTTAAAGATTGTACTCACATCTCTGAGAGCGGGTGCGCTGTAATAGAGGCGGTTGAAAATGGGAGGATAGATAGGTTAGCGTATGAAAATTACCTGAAGATGCAAAAGGAGAGGGAGTTTTTTGAAACCTCCGAATCGGAAAAACGACGAAAAGAGAAGATTTTCGGGAAGATTCTGAAAGATTATAAAGAGAAAGATGTTAAAGGGAGAGGTTAATTTTTATAAAGAAGCCAAAATATTTATATTTGCGCTTGAAAAATTCTAAATAATTACCGGGATGAAACTATAATTTCTTTATTTAAATACCTGACAGTGAGCTAAAATTTAATGGCTTGCAATTTTTGTCTGATTTTAAAATGAGAAATTATGTTTAATTTACAAGATATATCATATATACATCCCAATAGAGAACTGCTCTTTTCCAACGTTAATCTAATCTTAAATAGTTTGGATAAGACAGCATTAATAGGTAATAACGGCATAGGGAAATCTACTTTACTCAGAATTATTGCCGGAGAACTTCAACCATCTTCAGGTTCGGTTTTTTTTGAGGAGACACCCTTTTATATTCCTCAGAACTTTGGACAATTTAATAATCACACAGTAGCCCAGGCATTGAAAGTAGATGAAAAGCTAAATGCTTTAAATCAGATTCTCAAAGGCAATGTCTCTGAAGAGAATTACAATCTGCTTGATAACGACTGGTCAATTGAAGAGCGATGTAACGGGGCAATGGATTACTGGCAGATAATGGGTATTGGGTTATCACACAAAATGGGAAGTTTGAGCGGTGGTGAGAAGACTAAGATTTTACTGGCGTCAATTATGGTACACAGTCCCAATTTGATTCTTATGGATGAGCCAAGTAATCACCTTGATATAAAAGGGAGAGAGCTCCTGTATAAATTTGTTGAATCGGCGCGAAAAAGTTTTCTGATAGTAAGTCATGACAGGAAATTACTCAATTTGACAAATAAGGTTTGTGAACTCACAAAGAGCGGTACCACTGTTTTTGGTGGAAATTTCAATTTTTATCTGGAGCAGAAACTAATTGATAAAGAGGCTTTGAATCATGATATTCAAAATAAGGAGGGGGAACTATGTAAAGCGAAGGAGAGGGAGAGGATAGTGCTTGAACGACAGCAAAGATCGGATAGCAGAGGGAAAATGAAACAGGTTAAAAGCGGACTTCCGCGTATTATGATGAACACTTTAAAGAGTAATGCCCAAAAAAGTACATCAAAATTAAAAGGTGTTCATGAAAGTAAAATAGGAGATATTTCAGAAAAGTTAAGAGAGCTACGCGCTGAATTACCTGGTATTGACAAAATTAAATTCCAATTTGACCACTCTGTTCTTCACAAAGGCAAAATTCTGTTTAAAGCATCGGCAATGAATTTTGGCTATGGATCTCAATTGCTCTGGGATGAAGATATTAACTTAATTATAACCAGTGGAGAAAGGATTGCTATTGCCGGAGATAATGGTTCCGGTAAAACAACCTTGATAAAAATTATTTTAGGAGATATAGAACCTATCAGAGGAACTGTATACCGGGCAATAAAATCTTCAATCTATATAGATCAGGATTACACTCTGATTGAAAATAGTTTGAGTGTTTATGAACAGATGCAGAAGTTTAATTCACAAATGCTACAGGAGCACGATGTAAAAATCAGGTTAATCCGATTCCTTTTTGGTAAAGATTACTGGGATAAACCATGCAGCACTTTAAGTGGTGGTGAAAGGATGCGACTAATGTTATGCTGCCTCACCACATGCAGTAATTCTCCAGATATTATCGTACTTGATGAACCAACCAACAATCTTGATATACAAAATATTGAAATTCTAATATCTGCAATCAATGATTACAAAGGGACCTTGATAGTTGTCTCACATGATGAGTACTTTCTTGAACAGATTAAAGTTGAGCGTATTGTATCTTAATTTTTTGTATATTGGACAATATTATAAATAACCCCGGATTTTTTTCAACTATATGAAAACTACAGAAGAGAGTGTTGTTAATGCAATGGATGGCTCCGATAAGGAGTTGTTTAATTATCTGCCACATATATTGCAGGATATGTGGGAGATAGGGGCTAATCCGGAAGTTATAACAGAATTAATAAGAGGTCAGTTTGATAATCCGGCACATCTTAAAGTTCTTGATCTGGGTTGTGGTAAGGGTGCAGTATCGATTAAAGTTTCAAAAACTTTAGGTTGTTTTTGTCACGGGATTGATGCGATTACTCAGTTTGTTGAATATGCAAAAGAGAAAGCTGTTGAATTTGAAGTTGAACATCTGTGTAAATTTGAGACAGGTGATATTCGTGAAAGGGTGAAGAGTTTCATGGGCTATGATGTAATTATTCTGGGTGCTATTGGACCGGTATTCGGGAATTATTACGAAACATTAACTATTCTTAAGCCGTGCCTGAAAGTGGATGGTGTGATTATTACAGATGATGCATATATTGAAGATGAAAGTAGCTTTTCTCATCCGCTTTTATTCAATAAAAGTGTTGTTCTGAAACAGATTAAAGATGCCGGATTTACAATTATTAAAAAAGTGGATGTGATACCGGAAGAGATTCAGGCGGTTGATGATTTTATATTTAACAATTTAAAGAAGAGATGTCTGGAGTTAATCGAAATGTATCCCGATAAAGAGAGACTATTTAAGGATTATATAAAAAATCAGGAGAAGGAGACATATGTGCTTGAGAATATGGTTTCTGCTTACACGATGTTGTTACAACCAAACTTAATAAAAAATGGCTAAGAAAATTTTAATTGTACTGGGAGCACTTGCTCTTATAATGCTTCTCTTCATGGGAGGAACTCGTCTGCTGATAAGACATATTTACAATCGCACAGATTGCGGAATGTTTAATATTGATAATATTGAGCTACGTACCGGGGTTGATATACCGGATATTAAGGAGAGTAATTGTAAGAGCGACGGAAAGATAAAAAGGTGCGAGTTTACTCTTGATATGAATAAAATAAGTCTTGGCCATTATGTTGAGAGAAATGGATTTTCACAAGAAGATTCTGTTTTTGTAAAACGGGGTGAGAGAGAAGATACCAGATTTGAGGTAAAATTGAATCCCTTATCTGCAAAACTATTTGTAGAGATAGTTTATAAAGATAATGACTAGATGTCTAATGATATAGTCAGATATGAGGTTAAAAGTGAGCAGCTCAGAAGATATATAAAATTCTTCTGGGTGCTTAAAATCGATTTTATCAGATTAAACCATAAGTTAATCCCCCAGAGAAATATCAACCTGAGGCTGAATCTGAGTGATACTCTTCACTATATGTTAAGAGAGGGAAAGGAGTATCTGCTCGAAAAAGCCTATTTCACCGGATTGCAAAGTGAATCTCTGAATGCTTGTTTAAAGTTGGAGGGGGATGTCAATGTGATTGGGATCTGCTTTGAGCCTTATGGTCTTTACCCCTTTTTTCATAAATCTATATCTGAATTCAGTAACCGTATAATTGGTTCCGGGGAGGCTGTTTGCGAAGAGTTTGTGAAGATCATTGAGGATCTGAAAACAATAACAGATACAGAGCCCAAAATTGATCTTCTTGAGAAGGAGCTGCTTTTATTACATGATAGCTCTTTTGATGTACCGGATGAGTTTATAAATATTTTTAATGAATTGATAAACAAAAGCTCTGTGCAGATATCCCAATTTTGCAATGATAAAGAGATAACCCCGAGAAGGCTGGAGAGGATGTATAACAGGTACGTGGGGTTATCTGCAAATACCTACAATCTTTTACAAAGATTTCACAGAAGTGCCAATCAGGTACTAAACAGAGATTATTCGAAACTGAGTGATGTTGCTTTTGATCATGAATACTATGATCAGATGCATTTCATTAAAGATTTCAAACGTTTTGCAGGGAATTCTCCGGGAAACTTCGTCAACAGGGATGAGAGTCTTCTTCAAATAGGTAAATTCAGATAGTTGTCGTTTCTATACTATTTTCTCTTTTTTGGCTGCGGTAGCTTTGCATCATAATTTTTAATCTTTTTTAGTCATGAAAACAAATGTAATTACCGAGCTTCTTAGAATTGAAGCACTTCCAACAACAACTAATGTTCAGATTTTGGATAAAGTAAGTCTGATTAACGAATTCATTGAAAAACAGGATGGATTTATCGATGCCGAACTTATAAAAGGGTTCGAGGGTGGTGTGTGGTATCTGATTTACCATATCGAGAATGTTCAAAAATTGAAAGAGGTGGGGGAGAAACTGAGAAGCAGCAAGCTCTTTGACCAGTTAACACCACTCATCTTCTCCGGATCTATGACTGTTCAGTTTTTTAACCGGTACAAAACTTGGTAATGAGAAGAGTTTGCTCTAAATTCACGACATGATTTTTTAATTGATGCGAATAAGAGCAAAACATTTTTCTTTTATTTCTCTACTATTCTGTCTCACTTTAAGCTGTGCAGATTTAATCTACGATTTACAATCCTGGGATGAAATCAATTGTATAATCTTAGCAGATTCTGGATCCGATAATGGCTATCGTTGTTGCAGGAAGTATATTATACACAGGTGCCAGACTTATCGTACGTTCAGTCGATGGGTTGATGGACAAAGAGCTTGCTGAAAAGGATTTACTAAAAGTTAAACAAATTTTAGATAAATTCTATGATAAAGACATACACTATCATGCATTGTATACACGACAAGCTTCATCAAAAAAATTCATATCATTTCACTTACTTTTTCCGGGAGATTTTACACTATTTAAGGCTCATGAGATTGCTAAGGAGATAGAGAGTGAAATCATAAATATTTTCCCATATTCCGATATATTTGTACATATGGAACCTATTAACGATCCGGATGCCTTTGATGATTTTTTAAATTCAGCAAACATATGAAAATTTCTACATTAATGGGTAGTGGGAGAAAGATTGGTGCTTTCTCCCTCCCTTTCTTTATGATTGGTATTACAATCAACTATTTTTATCCGCAAATCTTTCGGATAGATGGCTCTTCCGGTCCGCTTTTTTGGATCTCAATCTTTTTTTTGCTTTTAGGTGTTATAAACTGGGCGTGGTCGGTAATCTTAATTTTGATTAAGGTGCCGCGTAAGGAGTTAATCATGACAGGCCCGTTTGCAGTTGTAAAACATCCGCTTTACGTAGGTTTTGTTTTTTTGATTATTCCATGGGCCGGATTTCTTTTGAACAGTTGGCTTGGAATAGTACTTGGATTGGTATTATACATTGCAATCCGGATTTTTGCGCCGAAGGAGGAGCAGATACTTTCAAAAATCTTCGGAAAAGATTGGGATGAATATTGTAATAAATTACTATTACCCTGGATTTAAAATACTTTTCACTTTTATAAAATAAATTGTTAAATTTACTTCACTTGGAAATTGGTTAATAATTAATGACAAGTTAATAACATTGCAGAGTCGTTAATATGGTAAGATTAATACTGGAATTATGAATACCAATGTGTTTGAACTAATTGATTTTGAGGAGGTAAATAAACTTCTTGAGGGTTTTAACAAGTCTACCGGTTTTGTAACTGCCATTTTGGATCTCAATGGGAATATTTTGTCAAAATCGGGTTGGAGGTTAATTTGTACGGATTTTCATCGCGTCAATCATGATACTGCAAGAAATTGCATGATCAGTGACACAGTACTAGCAAATAGGTTAAAAGGTGAAGAGGAATACCACTTCTATAAGTGTTATAACGGATTAATAGATGTTGCTGTCCCTATTATCATTAAGGGGGAACATGTTGCGAATTTGTTTTCCGGACAATTCTTTTTTGAAGAACCTGATTTTGAATTTTTCAAAAGCCAGGCCAAAAAGTACGGTTTTGACGAAAAAGAGTATCTGGCCGCACTTAAAAAAGTTCCTGTAGTTTCTAAGGAAAAGGTGAAAACTGCAATGGATTTCTTATTGAATATGACCAATCTGATAAGCGAAATTACCTACCAGAAACTCGAATTGCTGCGAATGAATGAAAGTCTGAGAATAAGTGAGGAGAGGTCAAGGAGTACTCTAGATCATATGATGGAGGGTTGTCAGATAATTGGTTTTGACTGGAGTTACGTTTACTTAAATCATACGGCAGAGATACATAATCGCAGAGCAAACAGAGAACTGATTGGAAAGATTTACACAGATATGTGGCCTGGAATAGAGTCTACTGAGGTATACAAGGTTATAAAGAGGGTGATGGATAAGCGGATTGCAAAACGGATTGAAAATGAGTTTGTTTATCCTGATGGTAATGAGGCCTGTTTTGATCTGAGTATCCAACCTGTACCAGAAGGTGTTTTTATCTTATCAATTGATATTACTGAAAGAAAAAGACAGGAGCAAAAGTTATTTGAGAGTGAGTTCCGGTTCAGTAAACTTTATGAAAATGGTCCATTCGGAATGGTTATGGCAGACAAGGATTTCAGGTTCAAAGGGGCAAATCCGGTATTTTGCAATATGTTGGGATATACTGAGGATGAGCTTAAGAATTTAACATTTAAAGAGGTCTCCTACCCGGATGATCTCAAAAAAGATTTACCAAACATTCTGAAACTTCAGAAAAGAGAGATTTCTGTATACAGAGCGGAGAAACGGTATATCAGAAAGGATGGAAGCATTATATGGGGCTCACTTACAGTGACATCGACTTATGGAAGTGATGGAGAGTTTCTTTATAATCTGGGAATTGTTGAGGATATAACAATTAGGAAAAGAGCTGAAGAGGAGATTGTTAAACTTAATGAAACATTGGAGCACCGGGTTGTTGAAAGAACAGCCCAGCTTGAAGAGGCTATCAAGGAGCTGGAATCTTTCAGTTATTCGGTATCCCATGACTTAAGAGCACCGCTTCGCCATATTAATGGCTATGTAGATTTATTAAAGGAGCAGATAAGTAACAATGCAGATGAAATATCAATGCATTACATGGAAATTATTATTAATGCTGCCAAGCAGATGGGTACTCTTATTGATGATTTGCTCAATTTTTCAAGAACAGGTCGAAAGGAGTTGCATAAGTCAGTGCTGAGTATGAATTCACTGGTTAACGAGGTAATTGAAAAATATATTCCGGATACCATGGGCAGAGTAATAGAGTGGAAGATTGACAATTTGCCCGATATTCCCGGCGACTATTCTCTACTAAAACAGGTTTGGATAAATCTTTTGGAGAATGCAATTAAATATACTAAATATAGGGAGATAGCCCGGATTGAAATTGGATTTAAAGAAGAAAAAGATACTTTTATATTCTTTGTCCGGGATAACGGCGTAGGATTTAATATGAAATATGCTGATAAGTTGTTTGGAGTATTTCAACGTCTTCATTCACAAAAAGAGTTTGAAGGAACAGGTATCGGACTTGCTAATGTTCAGAAAATTTTACAGAAACACAACGGCAGGATTTGGGCGGAATCGGAAACAGATAAGGGAGCTATCTTCTTTTTTACTTTACCAAAATCAATAAATTTTGATGATTATTAGGGCAATTTATTAGTAGTGGAGATCTTTACTTTCAAAGGTTATTTGTAAATTTATAAATTGACATTCTTTATCTTTACATAAAAAAATCACTTTTAAGTATGAGAAAAATATTATTAATCGCACTTATTTCAGGACTTATGTTTCCGTACCTGAATGCTCAGGACTTTGACAAAGTTAAACTGGATAGCTATTTTGATGTATTAGAGGCAAATAATAAATTTATGGGGAGTGTGGCACTCTCAAAAAATGGTGAGATTATCTACTCGCGGGCAATAGGTTTTGCCGATGTTGAAAATCAAATCAAAGCAGAGGTGGATTCAAAATTCAGAATAGGCTCGATCTCAAAGACATTTACCGCTGTTTTGGTGATGAAGGCAGTTGAAGAGAAGAGAATTGATCTGGAACAGACTATAAACAAATTCTTTCCGGCTATTAAGAACAGCGAAAAGATAAAAATAGCCCATCTGCTTTACCACAGAAGCGGGATACACAATTTCACAAACGACAGAGAGTACTTAACCTGGAATACCGTTGCAAAAACAGAAAAAGAGATGGTTGAAATAATCGCAAAAGGGGGAAGTGATTTTGAACCGGATTCTAAAGCAGATTACAGCAATTCCAATTTTGTTCTGTTGACATTCATTCTGGAAAAGGCCTTTAAGAAATCTTACTCAGATATTCTTACAAAATACATAACCAAGCCATTAGAACTTAAAAATACCTATCTGGGTGCAAAAATTAACAGTGCGGAAAAAGAGTCTCTCTCTTACCGTTTCACAGGTAAGTGGGAGCTCATGCCTGAGACTGACATCTCTATTCCGCTTGGAGCAGGTGGCATTGTTTCGACACCTTCCGATCTTGTAAAGTTCAGCGATGCACTTTTTGGAGGGAAACTACTAAAACCGGAGAGTTTCGAGAAGATGAAAACAGTTATCGGTAACTTTGGTATAGGGCTGGTAAAGATTCCATTCTTTGACAAAATAGGATACGGACATACAGGTGGGATAGATGGCTTCTCATCGGTGTTTTCTCATTTTCAGGATGGAAATATCTCATATGCACTTACCTCGAATGGTACCAATTTTAACAATAACCTCATTTCATTATCTGTGTTAAGTGCCATATTTAACAAACCATATGAAATACCTGAATTTATAAACATCAATCTGACCTCGGAAGAACTTGACAGATACACCGGTGTATACTCATCTGCACAAATCCCGTTAAAAATTACAGTTACAAAGTCAAACCTCTCATTGATGGCTCAGGCAACCGGTCAGCCGGCATTTCCGCTTGAGGCAACCGGAAAAGATGTTTTCAAATTCGAACAGGCCGGGGTTGTTATGGAGTTCAATCCGGCCGAGAAGAAGATGGTGCTTAAGCAGGGAGGGGGGCAATTTCTGTTTGTGAAAGAGAATTAATTTACAATATTAATCGCGTTTTTCACAAAGTTCGATATATAGCTTTTTTAGATGAATTAGATTATTTATCTGGAACTTGCGTATTTTATTTGCAGCATAGTATGAAACGATGATTCCGGCTATAATACCAAAAATAAGGCCGATTATTGACTCTTCATCCTTCAGGACCTCAATTGATGATTTACTCTCGAAATATATATGTATTGAAGATGTAATCATTATCAAAAGAATAGGAATTATTATAATGTAAAGCTTACTATATCGACCTGTCAGCCGGTTTGATAATGACTCTATCTTTATCTTTAACCAATCTTTTACCGGTACTTCATTTTTTTTATTCTGTAACTTTTTAATTGAGATAATAGATGTAATAAGTGAAAACAGGGTGAAGATTATAAGGATAGTATTGTTTGCAATATATATTAAGTCATTCTGACGAGTTAGCACAGTAATTAAAAGGAAACTGATTAACCCGGAACATACTGCAATATCAATGCTCAGTATTAACAGGAATTTACCAATCCGGCTTTTGATTTTCTTCTCAAGTAAAATACTTAGTTCAGGAACAGATTTTATCTTAATACTATTATCTGTATTCTTCCAAATATTAATCAAATCGTTATTTTCCATAATTTTGAATGTTTAGATTTTCTTTTAATAATTCTTTTGCTCTTAGTATTCTTGCACCAACATTGGATTTGGAAATTCCCATTATCTCTGCAATCTCTTCATAACTTTTCTCATCCAGATAAAGAAGCATTACAGATTTATTGATCTCATCCAACTTAAAGATTGCTTTTATGAGCATTTGAAATGTTTCGCTTTTGGAGAAACTTTCTTCAAAAAAACCGCTATCAGGATAATCAGGAAGATCCTCTCTATACTCAACTTGTGATACCTTTCGGAGTCTGGATATGGAAGTATTAATTGCAACTGCGTAAATCCATGACCCAAAGCTGTTTGTTCGAAGAGTGGAATATGATTTCCAAAGCTGATATATTATCTCCTGGACATTATCTTCCTGATCAACTTTACTTCTAAAGTATATCATGCTAACCTTATACAGGATACCCTGATAATTTTTTAATAAATTAAGAAATTCCTCTTTTTTAGATTCCATTACTCTTTTTTAATAAAGTATATCAAGGATCAGATTTATTACAAAAAAACTAAAATAAATATCATTAAGTAGTAATTTTTAAATTTTTATTATATTTAATTGTTCTCGAGAATGTTTTTATTATGAAAAAAGAAATAGAGGCTTTTTTAAAAATCTTGGAAGAGAGATTTGAAAAAAACAGTAAAAGACATATAGGGATCGAGTGGTATTCGGTCTGTTCGAAATTAACATCCCGCATCAATAAATTGAACTCTTTATTTAAAATGGAGAGTACCGGAGGGGAGCCGGATGTGACGGGTTTTGATTCTGTAACAGGAGAGTTTATCTTTATGGATTGTTCTCCGGAAACACCAGCGGGACGTCGAAGCATCTGCTATGACAGGGAGGCACTTGATTCAAGAAAGGAGTTTAAACCACTGAACAGCGCAATTGATATGGCGGAATCAATGGGAATCGAAATTTTGACTGAGGATCAATACCGGGAGCTTCAGAAACTGGGTAGTTTCGACTGTAAAACGTCAAGCTGGATTAAAACTCCCCCTGAGATTAGAGCATTAGGTGGGGCTCTGTTTGCAGATTGCCGATACGGGAGGGTATTTATATATCATAATGGAGCTCAATCGTATTACGGTGGCCGGGGCTTCAGAGGTTTGCTGAGAATATGAACGAAGTTGATTTATATATTTCTGAATTCCCGGAAGATACACGGGAAATTTTATCCAGGATAAGGGAGATAATTCTGGATGCGGCTCCGGGCGTTACCGAAGAGTTTGCCTACAGAATGCCGGCATACAGGCTCAACGGCAGGCCTTTGGTCTACTTTGCCGGATATAAAAACCATATAGGCTTTTATGCAACTCCTACAGGGCATGAGAAGTTTGCAAAGGAGCTGGCCGGATACAAACAGGGGAAGGGTTCTGTTCAATTCCCTCTCAATAAGCCAATTCCTTATGATTTAATTAAGAGAATTGTTGAGTTTCGATCTGCCAGAGTTTGATAAAAAAGGCTAATATTCAGATACATACAAACATAAGTTTTCCAAATATGGAAAACTATGTTTTGTAATATGTTTAAAATAAAACATTTGTACCAAACTCTGGCAGACGAATTTTTTTGTTTAAATTTATAGCCGGGATCTAAACTTCAATGCTATGGCTATAAAAACACAGGAGACTTCGGCTAATGTGACCGATTTTATCAATTCGTTTGCAGATTCGGAGCAGAAGCGCAGAGACAGCTTTGAGTTACTGAAGCTGATGAGTGACTTTACGGGTTTTGAACCTAAGATGTGGGGCCCGACAATGATTGGATTCGGGAGTTATCATTACAAGTCGGAGCGAAGCCGTCAGGAGGGTGACTGGCCGTTGGTGGGGTTCTCTCCCAGAAAGGCTGCAATCTCACTTTATGTTTTTACAGGATATCCCGAACACGAGTATCTGCTTAAAGATCTGGGTAAGTTCACAATGGGAAAGGCTTGCATCTATATTAAAAGACTCTCTGATATTAATGTTGATGTTCTGAAGGTTATTATGGGTGAGACAGTAAAGTTTCTGAATAATAAATATGAAAACAGATAATATTAGATTATTGGTTTTTTATCTCAGTTATAATATCTCCATGAATCATTATTCCTGCCGATAAATGGTCTCTTTTCTCAGATTCGCAATCTATGGCTATCACTTTGTTTTTATACCGGAATGTTATGGATTTCATGGTTGTATGACCAACTACTATTCTGCTGATATTAAATTTACCGAGCATTGTAATTACATCGTCTTCGGTCGAAGGGGAGTATTTTTCGGTGTCCAGAACTAAACCTCTGTACCAGATAGGGCCATTAGAATCGAAAAGATAGAGGATTTCCGTATTTAATGACTGTTTTGGAATATCCAGATTTTCAGATAGAGCTTCGTTGAGTTTATTGAAGTCATGTTCGGAATATTTGTCTGCAAATGCTTTGTTAATACCACCATGTACGAATAATGTCTTTCCAATTATCTGTATTGTATTCTTTGTCCTCAACCATTTTCCTATCTCTGAATTTTTTCCGAAAAGCTCATGTAACTTTAAAGAGAGAGCATTAGTTATATCCAGGTATTTTTTGTTTGCATATCTTGAATCACCTCTGAGAAGCATATTCTCATGATTGCCAATCAGAAAATGAACCTTTCCTCCAGACTTCAAAGCTTCATTTTCCAATTTGTATATCAACCAATAGAGGGCAGTCACATCGGTGCCTCTGTCTGCTATATCACCCAGAACTACAAGGTGATTTTTCTTAAACCTCCACTCAAGTTTATTATTTATGACTCCTGCAAGTTTCAGAAGTTGAATTAAGCTGTTCAAATCGCCATGAGCATCGGAAATGACAAATATTTTATCCGGAGATTCAACCCTGCTTTCTGTTCTTGTAAATGAGTGTAGATCAATTTTAAAACTGGTTTTTCCATCATCGGAAAATACAACAGTTGTTCTATTTTTTTCACTGGAATAATTGTTTGTACAGATATTCCCACCAGAGTCGGTACGTATCTCTTTGATTGAATCTTTCGACCAAATAATGTAAGGGCCGTCTTGTCTTAGCTTCGTATTATTCTGGGCATAAGAAATTCCGCTTATACTCAGTATTATAAGGAATATCAGTTTTTTCATATGTGCAAAATTAAATAGAAGCTGCGGTTTTGCCACAGCTTCTATCATTATTAACCTGAAATCGTAGATTACCACCCTGTATTTTGTTGATTTTTAATATTTGGATTTGCATCTACCTCATATTTCGGAACCGGAAGAACAATCCGGTAGTTATTCCAGTCGAGTGATTTTGCATAATCAGGTAATACCTGACTGTGGCTGTTTCCTGATCTTACAATCGTTTTGTTGTTCCTTAACAGGTCAAATGCTCTGTGTCCCTCACCAAAAAGTTCCAGCCTTCTCTCTTGCAATACTCTGTCCAGTGTAACTGTTCCAGTAACCGATTTTGTCGGGTTTGCTCTTGTTACAATTGCATTCAGATATGTTAATGCCTTATTGTTATCCAGGGTTTTAACAGCTGCCTCAGCAGCATTCAGATATGCCTCAGACAGTCTGAATATAATTACATTAGAATTTTGAATATCGGCATCATTTGTATATTTAAGTATGTATACATTATAAGTTTTTGAACTTGGTTTTTTTGTGCCTTTTGTGGTGAGACTTATACGTACATCAGCCGGATCGGAGTACAATTGATCCCAGAATGATTTTGTAAGAATTATATCGTCATAGCCTTTGTCCCAATATAAGTATCCTATTCCTTCATTACCGGTCCTGTCAGTAATAAGGTTTACAAGTTCGAACAGTGTTTCGGAAGAGAACGGAGTGGTCCAGCCAGTATAATAACCGGAGTTTGTCCAGAGGCTGTATGATGAAGACTGAGCTCCAGTAATACACTCTTCAGCCTGTATTAATGCATTAGTATTATCCCCTTTATAAAGATATACTCTGCTTAAAAGTAATTTTGCACACCATTTGTTTACCCTTCCTGCTGTTGAAGCTTTAGTGCCTGTCATGAGATTTGATGCCTGAATAAGATCCGGAATTATCAGGTTATTATAACAATCTGCAACAGTACTTCTTGAAGGTTCCTCTTCCGGACCTGTAATTTTGGTCATAATAACAGCTCCCCATGATGCTCCGTTATCTTTAAGATACGGATAACCATATACCCGGGTTATATCAAAATGTGCCAGAGCTCTGAAAAAAAGAGCTTGCCCCTTAATATCGTCAAGGGTTGCCTTCTGACTCTCTGTAACTGTGATATTATCGATGGCTGCCAGAATATTGTTGGCAAGTCTTATCACTTTATATGGTTGTTCCCACAATGATCTTGGAGCGTTTTCGGCAGTATATGCATATCTGTAAAAGCTGGCACATCTCTTTGTGTCTCCGTTTGATTGCATGTCATCGCCTGTTACATCGCCATAATATGTCATCCGGGCGCCGTAGTATTCATAACTTTGAAGTCTGTCATAAATACCTACAATAGCTGCTTGCGCATCTGCTAAAGAAATTATTGATTTTGAAGTCTCAATTCTGTTTGCAGGTTCTAAATTCAACCAGTCATTGCCGCATGAGTTAAGCAAAACAATAACAATGGATAGTATCAATAGATTATATATTTTTTTCATCCTCTTAATTATTTAAAAATTAATATCCAAACCAAATGTCAGAGTTCTGAGTGGCGGAGTGTTATATGCTACTGAGCCATCAATAGGTGTTTCGGGATCATATTCATTAAAGCCTGCAATTGTAAACAGATTATAGGCAGAGAAGAAGAGTCTTGCTTTACTTATTCCGATTTTTTTGATAAGTGATTTAGGAGCGCTTATTCCAAATGTTAAATTCTTGATTCTTAAGTGATCTGTTGTGTGAAGGCGTCTGCTGTTTGCCGGAGATGACATCTTTGAACTATTACCGTATATCCACACCTCATATTCTGTTATATCTCCTGGTTTTTGCCAACTGTTTCTGTAATATAACGGGATTTGGTTTATTGCTCCGTCTCCCGAACCACTTGTTTGTGATTTCTGAGCAGCACTGTCATAAGACCATCCTCCTAATGTTGAAGATAGTGTGAAGCTTAAGTCAAAGATTTTATATTTCAGTGTGTTGGTTAATCCCATTGAGACTTTTGGAAATGGTGATTTATTCGCTATCGGATTTGCTTGAGTAGTATTTTCTGTAATAGTCTTTACAAAGTTTCCGTTCTCATCTTTTGTATTGGTATAGAATTGTGGTCTGCCGGTCTCGGAATTGATTCCTGCAAATTCAATCATATAATATGTGTAGTATGGAAGTCCTACTCTGCGGATTTGAGATCCGCTGATTATCTCTGTCTGTATTCCATCCAGTACCAGTATCTTGTTGTTATTATGACCAAGGTTAAAGCTTGAACTCCAGCTGAAATCTCCGGATTTAACAGTTGTTGAGTTTATAACAAGTTCCACACCTCTGTTTCTTACACTTCCGATATTTGTTGTGAAACTGGAGAATCCGGAAGTGAGAGAAGATGGTAGATCCATTAATAGATTTTTTGTAGTTCTGCTGTAATATTCTAAAGAGAAATCCAGAATGTTTTTTACAGAGAAATCAAGGCCGAAGTTTGTAGTATAATTGTTTTCCCATAAGAGATTATCATTGGCTATATTACCTTCGGCAATACCCGGGAGTCCATTATATGAGGCATCAAGACTTGTCAGACTCATATATGCATAATAGGATGAGGGTAGAGTTCCGTTTACTCCGTACGAAACTCTGAATTTTGCATCGGGAATAAGTTCTTTAAAGTTCGCGAAAAATTTCTCATTTGAAAATCTCCACGCTCCTGATAATGACCAGAAACTTCCCCATCTTTTATTGGGATGCAGCCTCGATGTTCCGTCAAGACGGTAACTAGCACCTAAATAATATGTGCCGTTCCAGTCATAATTGATTTTTGAAATGTAGGAGACAAGTCTGTTCTGAACGGGGTACCCGCCTATTGAACTTGGTGTTGTTCCGTTACCGATTGAATTGTAATCGGGATTAATAAAATTCACCTGAGTGCCGGAGAGATAATCTCTTGTGTAATCGGATATTTCATAAGCAATTAAGGCGTCAAGATGGTGGTAGTCTCCAATTGTCTTAATATAGTTAAGATTTGTTGACCACACCATTTGGTTGTAATCATAATATGATTTACTCGCACTTCCGTTTGTTGCAGCCCCACTGGATGTTCTTGTGTCTGTCCAGGATCTGGCTTTTGTTACGGTATTGTCATAACTAAATGTAGATTTTAATTTAAGATATTCACTCAGTTTTACAGTAGCATAAATAGTATTGAATGACCTTGTTACCCTTTGTTTGTCATAATTATAATCTAAAGCAGCTTTAGGATTTCTTGCTCCATTTGAGAGAAGATTTACATTATATGTTCCATCTTCATTATATACTGCATCAGAAGGAGATAGTTTGTGTTTTGATGAATAAAGAGGTGACACATATTCCATACCATCGTAACCAACATCCTGATTCATGTCGGAAAAAAGAATATTAGCCCCTAATTGTAACCATTTGTTTGCATCGTATCTGACATTTAATCTGCCGCTAATTCTGCTAAGACCTTGCTGGTACTGGACACCTTCCTGCTTTGTGTAGGCAACTGAAGAGAAATAGGTAAATTTATCAAGACCTCCCGAAACAGAAAACTCGTAATCCTGGTGAGCTCCATTACGGAGTAGTACTTTCTCCCAATCTACCCATCCACACCACGGTACAGGTGCAACATTATTTATGTTTGCATCTGCATATGCCTGAGCTTCCGGATCACTCTTACCATCCTGGTATTTGGCCCTCCTGATCATTGATTGGTAAATGAACTCTCTTCTTTCATCTCCAAACATTGATGGTCTGAATCTGTATGCAAAATCGGTAACTCCAAAATTGGATTTGAAATTAAATTGTGCTTCTCCTTTTTTACCTGACTTGGTGGTTATTAAGATTACACCATTTGCAGCTCTTGAACCATAAAGAGAAGCTGCGGCAGCATCTTTAATTACTGTAATATTCTCTATATCACTTGGATTTATTGTTGCCATCATATCAGTTCCTGCGTCACTGCCGTTGTTGTTGATGTCTCCGGATATTACGGGAACACCGTCAATTACATAAAGAGGAGAGTTTGAAGCATTGAAGGATCCAAGTCCTCTGATCCTGACAGTAGGGGCGGCACCCGGTTGTCCTGATGCTCCTGTAACCTGAACTCCCGGAGCATTTGCCTCAAGCATTGATGATATTGCCATATTAGGGACATCTTTAATTCCTTCAGTTTTGATGGTTGATGCTGATCCTGCATAGGCCGATTTTTTAAGTGTTCCGTATCCCGTAACAATTACATCTTCGAGCAGAATTGCATCTTCCTCAAGAACAATGTTAAATTTCTCATTCTGTTGAGTTACAACTACTGTTTTTGTCTTCATTCCAATGAAATCGAATGTAATTGTTGACGAATAACCAACGCCCTTTAAAAGGAACGTTCCGTTACTATCGGTGTAAGTGCCCTGGGTTGTATTCTTTAAATATACAAACACCCCTGTTATGGGTTTTCCTGATATATCAGTTACTGTACCTGATATATTTGTTTTGTTTTGATCCGAAGCTCCTGTAACAGAGTCGTTTTTCTTTACAAGTGTAACCAGACCATTGCCTGAAATACTGCTTGAAACAGAACCATCGAAAATTTGAGTTATAAAATCCTGAATCGTCAGGTTATTAACTGAAATAGTTTTTCGGGTTGTTACATCAATTACCTTTTCGTCATAAAAAAAACGAATGTTGAAATTCTGTTCTACTTTTTCCAGAATTTGTTTTATTGAAGCATTTTTCTCTTCAATGGTGATTTTGAGCTTACTAAAATCCTGAGAATAGCAGAGAATGTTAATAAAGCAAATGAAACTGCAAACCAACAGACCTCTTTTCAGGTACTTTTTTAATAGTTTTATTTCCATTGTTAAATTGAATAATTAGTGTTTAGGTTCTATAGTAACTGTATTGTTTTCGTTTATTTTGTATTTTATTGGCGAAGCCAGAGCCATATTATGCAGTATATCTTCCAGCGACTCACCTTTGAAAGTCCCGGTGTATATACATTTCCCTATCAGTTTTGGATTTATTATAATATGCACTTTATACTTCCGCTCAATCTTCTTAACAAAGAACTCAATTGCATCACTATTTGCAACGAAGTAATTATCAGTCCAATTATGCTTTTTGTTAAATGGTTTTACATTTGATTTCTCGGTAACCTTGTCAAATGTATAACTGCTATTTGGAGTTAACAGAACTTTGTCATTATTAGATAGATTATTAACTAAAACTTTCCCGGTATAAAGCGAAGCTGATACCAGACGATCCTCTTCATATGCAGATACATTAAACTCTGTACCAAATACTTCAACATTAATTAAGGAGGTCATAACTATAAATTTCTTATCTCCTTTCTTTACATTAAAATACCCCTCTCCTTTCAAATAGACATCTCTCTCTTTATATCCATATAATTTTGAATACCGGAAAACCGAACCACTGTTTAGCTTAACACTTGATCCGTCCGGTAATAAAAGAGATACAGATTCACCGATAGGTACGCAGATCTCTGTAAATTGTTCTCTGGAGTTTGAAATCCAGATTTTCTTTTCATTATTCTTTCCAAAATAGAAACAGATAAAAGCAATAACTACAATTGCTGCAGCACGTATGCTCCATGAATAAAGTCGCTTGATATATGCCTTTTTCTTTGTCTGTTTCCTGTTGTAGTCTTCAGATAATATATCGGCAGCAACAGTGATATTCTTCAATTGAGCGAATGATTTTTTGTTTTCATCGCTCATCTCTATCCAGGATATAACCAGCTTTTGTTCCTCTAATGAGGCATCTCCGGCTATAAATTTGATTAAAAGGGTTTCGTCCACAATAACGTCGTTTCTTGTTAAACGACTAACTCTTTAAAAACCCTAGCGTAAAAAAAGAAAATAGATAAGAATGTAGTAGTTTTTTAACTCGTCCTTTAAAAAAGAGATTGATTTTGAGATGTGATACTCAACTGTTTTCAGGGACAACGATAACTCATCAGCGATTTCCTGGTTCTTCATATTTCTGAACCGGCTCATGATAAATACCTCTCTTCTGGGGTTTGGCATCTTTTTAATCGCATTAAAAAGAGCATTTTTTAGTTCATGTTCGGAAATAATATCGATGGAGCTATCTTCAAGGGCATAAATGTTTGCGAGCAGATAGTAGTAGTCTTCGGAGAGTAACTCATTATATCTCTGTTCAATTGTTTTATGCTTTAGATAATCTAAACATTTATTTTTTATTATAGTAAATAAATATGTGCCCAGATACTCCTCTTTGTCAAGAGTATGACGTACCTCCCATAATTTGATAAATGTGTCTTGTATCAAATCTTCCGAGATATTTTCATTGCGAACATAAGAGCGGGCAAAGATCTTTAATTTGTTGCTCCACTGATCTTTAAGATGTTCAAATGCCTTCTCGTCTCCCGCTCTGATTTTAGGAACAAGATCTGTCATTTTTTACTCAATTGTTCTCAAAAGTAATACAATAAGCTTTATAAGAAAAATATTTAATAATTTTATGCGGCTTATTTAAAAACAAAAACACTTCGTTCTTCCTTAAAAACTCGTTTGATTTTCTACTATGAAACACCCATGACTTTTAAATAAGTCGCCAAAGGCGATGTAAATATTTTGA